>CALAME010000055.1 GCA_937925675.1 uncultured Paenibacillaceae bacterium
ACGATTATGAGGCATTACGGATATTTCAATCCACGCACTTCATACGAAGTGCGACGCTTTGTCGAATGGACGGAGCCGATCCCGAACGGTATTTCAATCCACGCACTTCATACGAAGTGCGACGAATTTCACAGCGTACGATTATGAGGCATTACGGATATTTCAATCCACGCACTCACGTAGAGTGCGACATCTAATGGCCTCATCTCGCTGTCTTTTTGCTTCTTATTTCAATCCACGCACTCACGTAGAGTGCGACACAAATCAAGAGAGAAGGCAAAATGTTCCGAAAAATTTCAATCCACACACTTCATACGAAGTGCGACCAACCAGAATTGCCGTCATTTTCGTTTCGTGGAATTTCAATCCACGCACTTCATACGAAGTGCGACTTGACCCTTCCGACAAGCTAACGCAAGGCTATTTCGATTTCAATCCACGCACTTCATACGAAGTGCGACTCGGGTAGCGTGAACAAGGTCTTGGGTAGACTCTTATTTCAATCCACGCACTTCATACGAAGTGCGACCACGTTGAATCACCGGTATTCAAAGAAAATCGTAATTTCAATCCACGCACTTCATACGAAGTGCGACTTTCACGGGTGACGTTATCGTGGCCTTCCGGTCTAGATTTCAATCCACGCACTTCATACGAAGTGCGACCTGAAATCCGACGAATACCGACGTAAATGTGCCATTTCAATCCACGCACTTCATACGAAGTGCGACCGCAGGCGTGAGCTTGCGGCGAAACAACAACAAAAAATTTCAATCCACGCACTTCATACGAAGTGCGACTGCCCTCCAACCGTAAGGTTGGTGTGGTCATTGGTCATTTCAATCCACGCACTTCATACGAAGTGCGACAGCAGTACTTCAAAGCCCATATGTGGCAAGGCTTGCGAAGCCCAAAAGTGCGAATCTACGATAATGTTACTATATTTTCCCACTTTTCGCCACCAAAATCATCAAAAACCCTTGCAGAATGCGAGGTGCGAATCCCCCAGGAAATTCATGTGCACTTGGGGTTCGCACCATTGCTTAATTTATAAGAAAAATTAAAAGGAGGGAAATTGGCGATTTTCCAGAACCCAGTGGTCCTCATAACCGTTTTTACATTCTGTCCATTCTAAAATTTTATTTTCCTGATCATATTCCATCTTGCTTAACAAGTAATGCTGGAATGTTTCACTTTGCAAATAGTGTTGATTGAAATCAGATTTCATTTTATTAATAAAGGCTTCGATTGCTTTCTTTATTATTGTTTCCTGGTTGTCATCCACCTTTTTCATACCTAACAACGCTTCAAATGACGTTTCTTGCGGATCCAATTTCAATTGCTTGATATTGATCTGCACTTTTCCATAACCGTATGCCTTTGCCCCACCAATTAATTCGAACAATCGCAGTTGTGTCTTTTTTTGAATATCGCTTAATTCTTTTAAATCTAATTCAAACACATGTTTAATATCAACACTTAGTAAAAGCAATCCTAATTCATCCCAAGTCAAATGATTGAAATGAATTTTACCTGACATTTTCAGGCCTTCTTCATACACATATTTTTCAGTATTAATTTGTTGATTTTTATTTCCCTCGTTAATTGTGTTAGTCACAGCTTTTTTTCGAACAAGATAGTACTTGAATCCTCTAAGATTCGGTTTATCTTGATCTTCAATACTATTATTCGCTTCACCTATATTGCTGTACCTTATCTTCTTATACCGGCATACATTTGTTTTTTGTTTTAAATACATACCCTCAGCAGTAGCTGAAGGAGATGGCAATAAAAATTTTTTTGGCTTCTTTTCACATAGACCTTTCACAAGGACCGGCTCAAAGCGTACTCGTGATTTATATGCCGAGACATTCGTGTCTATTTTTTCTTCCACTTCTTCTTCAGCAAATCCAAACAACGCCCTAGCAAAGTCCAAGCGGCCGTAATCAACATTCTCACCTGTATCTAACAGCGTTCGAACATTGTACCTTGTTGGAATCTTTAAGAAAGGAGTTCGTCCAATAGCGACGATTTTATCTCCATCTGTTAAATAAAAAACAATCCGACCGTCCCTCTCATGTTTGTCTCCTTCGCCGTCTTTTTCGAAAAGGTTATAAAATGCCTGGTAAATTTTTTTCATTGAATTGTTTTTTTTCAATTGTGGAAATTTCATATTTTTTAACATTTTGTTGTATTGATTAACCAATTCATCAGGGACTTCCAGAAGCTCTTTATAATTGGGTGTTTTGATCAAATAATGTGAATTTTTCGAATCTGTTGCACTGGAATTATAGAGGTACAATTGATGTTTTTCATTAAAATACTGATAGGGCATGTAACATTCATTTCTCGGCAATTCAAAATAATCAACTGCCCGGTGTTGTTTATCTTTCCAATGAAACAACAAAAATTTGCGATCAAGATCTGGAAAACGTTCCCTCAACTGATGTTCCTTAATCTTCTTAAAATATTCTCCACGATCAAAGGGTTGAGCTGGTACGACATAGAATTTTTTTCCTATTTTCGTTAAAAATCCGGCCCGTACAATTTTGTTGATCTGTTTTTCAGGCTCGTTGGATTCACTCTTCTTCAGCCCGAGTAAATGTTTGTAATGTTCCCTCGCTCCTGGATTGGCAAAGTCTCGGAAATAAAAATCATTTTTATTCACGTGTTCAGGAAAGCTGTGGCTAAGAATTTCGGCATTAGTACGAACAAGTCCGCGAATTTGACTTCCGCTCAAAAACAACTCATTTTTCGATAACTTCCCATCTCTCCATGTTTGCCGCAGTTCGAGCACTAATGGAGAATGTTGCTCAATTTCATATTCTATCGTACCGGAAATTAAATTCGATTTTGATTGATCGTGTCGAGGCAGCTGATTGGAATCTCCGCCTATTTGCTTTATGTATGGGGTATAGTAATGAGGAGCGTTTTTTCTTTCTTTAAACGGAATAAACTGATATGGCAATATCACCGTTTTAAGCAATGCTTTTTTCCCGGAAGGACGTTTGAAACTCATCTATCTTTCCCTCCTTTTATTTACTTTAACTCATAAAGGACAGTTTGCTTGATTCGCGGCATGATTAAGTCTTTTTGAACATTTTCCTCCAGATAGGTTCGGGCTACCACCGATCGGAAAGCAGGATCTCGATGGGAATAGAAATACCGATTTTCCAGTTCATATTCAAATTCGATATATTCCATGTCATCACGATGTTTTAAATCGGAATAGCGCACAACCCTATCATTTTCACACACCGCAAAAACTTCTTTTAGATGGTTAAAAATATGAAGCTCCAAGATTCTGCCTTGATCAGCTGCGTTCTTTAAGATCGGATAATCTTGCTTATCACCAATTTTACCCAGCAAGACCCGATCCAATAGATGAGCAATGAAAAAACTCCTGTTTCCCTGTTTGCTTTGTTCTTCTGCCTCTGCTAATATATCAGTCCATTTCCATTTCATCATAACACCACTCCATGAATCGTTCATATGACCTGCGAAGCCAATCCATTGTTTCTTTGTCGCTGTATCCGTTTATATTGACGATAAACGTACGAGGACTATCTCCTGGCAATTCTATTCGCAATTCATGGGCATGAAATATCCCCAATCCGATCGATGTTCTACCACCTATGGGCAATTGCCCGGAACCGATTCTTCTGAGGACATAGATGAGCGGAAACCAAATTGTATCCAGGTCAAATGGTGGATCCTGATTGGATGTGGGTCGCACCTCTAAAGTTATTTTTCCGTCACCTTGTACTTCACGCTGTCGACGCAGTTGAGATTCGACCACTCCGCCGGTAATTCGGTCGATCTTAACATATTTTGGAGAAAAGGGAAAGTCATCATTGAGTTGATTGACTGAACGTATAACTTTTACTTCTATTCCATTAATCTGTAAATCGTGAACCGTAATAATCCCTGCAAGATCGGCTCCTCCGAATAGAATGTTTGTAATTTGTTCTGCTTTTCTCTCAACTAATACGGAATCTGCGTGGCTTAAAATTTTGAAAACTAGTCGTCTGACCTCAGACCTGATTAAACCCTTCAGTGAGGAAGACGGAATTGATATTTGTTGTTTTCCATTACTTTGCTTGGCAGGCAACCTGTTTTCGAAATCAGCCATGTATACCCCATATGGAAAGCTGCCTTGCATCTGCAACTTAAAAACTGTTACTGTTTCTTTTAGCGGTTTCGGTTTGAGAATATGCACAGAAGTGGGGCGACGTTCAAACAAATAGGCATCGATCGCGTTCGCCGAGGAAAAGTCATAATCTTCCAATACAAAGGAAACTATCTTACACACACCAAATCGCAGACTCTTCTTCCCTCCCCATCTTACTTCCTCATGATCAATAGCGGCTGCCCAAGCTGACATTAGGTGCAGTAAGTTTTCTTTGGTCAAATTTGCATCAAACGATGATTCGCCGAGATCACAGGACACTTCAAATTTTATTCTGGTTCCTACAGGTAAATATTCATAAGTATATTGCTGACCTTTTAAAGGGGCACCGGTTTTGGGATCAATGGCTACTCCTACTTTTTCCGGGAATTTTTTATATGCATGAGGTAAACATACTTTCCCGTCATCGATTTGAATCTTGCTCTCCCGAAAAATCCGCTTTTCCGATTCCATTTCTTCGTCCCCCATTACAACCAGAGGGTCAATTCCCAGGAGATCTTTATTATTCTTCATCCATTCCCTTAATAGACCGCCAATTGCATTACCGCTGACTACAGGTTGCCCGTTCGCTCGTGTCAATAATTTTCCAGCTTCTGTACCCCCAAAATAAAGCGGGGTTCTCGCCTCCAAGTCAAAGCGGTACACTTGTCGACTAATCATCTATCGATTCTCCCTTCCGTTCCCGGGAAGCTATATACAAACCAACTGTCAAAAGTTCAGCTATAAAAATCCGTTCCGCATTGTCTTCATAATAGAACTTCCCTTGTCCGGACAAGTAATACGACGCCTTTTGTTGCAAGTGTTGATGATATTCGCCACTTAAATAGTTCATAAGATCCTCCAGATGTACACCCCATAGTGCAAATTGATCGGCATCTTTTTCGTATGCAGAGAATGTTACGGGTTGATCGCTAAAATCCTGGGAAAGCCATTGATTTTGAATCCCATTCTGTTTTAGCCATCCTTGGAGCCTTCCGATCATCCGATAAAGGTGTCCCCTCTTTAAATGAGAAGATAGGTGCAATTCTGACGATTTTCTTAATCGATAAGCGATAATTTCTAGCCAATTGAATCTACTTTGCTTTAATCCATTTTTTATAATCTCAAGCGTGTTCTTATCCTCTTCAGAGATGTCTGCAACGGAAAGAGCAGTGGTTCTTTTAGAAACACTTCGATCAAATTCTACTGTATTTTTCACATCCTCGGGTTCTTTCGTCAATAACTCACAGGGATAATCAACATTAACCCGTAACCAGCCAAAACCTTCTTGCGTGCGGCTACCATGTGGAACAGATTCTATCCTTTGAATCAAACGCAACCATTGGTTTTCAGATAAGGATTGCGTCAGCTCAAAACGCATTACTGACCCTGCCATTAGAATTGTCTCTTTTGGATAGCGAGCACCCCAAGTAGAATTGTATCCTTCACTCATGCTCGCTTGCAGAAAAACTTCTTGTGATTTAACACCGATCGGATTCTCCCGAGTTTCAGGCAACCACTCTAGCAGCCATTGTTCAATCGTATCTTTGTCAATTCCTGATTGCGGTTGACCATAAGTGTCGCGAAACAAACAATCTGTAAGGCACGTCAACATCAAAACGTTTCCGCTTAATATCCTCGGTCCGCTTAACCCAGCAAGCGCAGCTGCTTGATCATAAGTATCACACCGTCCCAATACTGTTACCTGGCATCTGCCATAGCCTGCACTACGGGATCCGCCCAAATACCAGATTTGAGTACGGTTTGGCGCAAGCACCACTTCCAATCGATTCCCATGTTGTCCTCTGTCATATACAATAGCGCGAAACGTGTGTCCGGGGGCAATCGCTTGATAATTGTAAATATTCTCTCGCTCATGTTCATCCCGATTACGGATCGTATTATGGTGCAAATGATAAAGTGTGCTTACCTTACCTTCAACGAACGCCCCTTGCCTGATGGCAACATAACGACAAGGCAGTTGATTTTTTCCATTTAATTTATCCGAGGTTTGTCCAAGATCAAATAATTTAACATTTTCACCTACTGCTTTTTTCTCTCGATACTGATGTTTGTTCATCCGCAAATGCTGAGGTGTGGGGAAAAACAGAAGACCATCCTTGTATACATAACCACTTTGACAATGGACATGATGCAAAAGTCCCTCATCTTCAGGAGCAAGATTCCCTTGTTCATCCGATGTAAATACACCTTGTTTGATCAACTCAGCAATAATCGCTCCACGAATAGTTGATCCCGGGATATGTTGTCTCGATGCTTCTGATGGATTCGATTTGCTACCAGATGCTCCAATTTTGAGCGGTTCTTCGTTATAAATTTCAAGTACATAATAGCGCCCATTGCCCTCGTTAACTGTGGTAGTGGACACTGCGCTATGTTTCATCTTTTCATTTGCTAATGAATAAACACGTGTCAACTCATCTATGTTCTTCACGCTCTGACCATTGATCCACAAAGTTGCTTTTACTTTACCCCGTCCGCGATTTACGCCAGCGCCTAAGCGTTCCAGGGAACAAACAATCCTCAACAATGTCTTGAGCTGGTACAACTGCGGAAGTGTTTCAAACTCGAGGCGAGATTCGAACGTCATTTCTTCCTTAACTGTATGAAACAAGCGAAACATGCGATCTTTTACGATCTGGTTCTCAAGTTGAATCATAGCCCGTATCTGAGTTTGTGCCTCTAACAAATCTTGTGGGGAAAAATGATAGAAATGAGGACCTTCACTATCTATATCTTCTTGCAACAAACCGAGCAAATATTTCTTTACAGCATCGGGTAGTTCCAAATGACCGAGACGCATGATTCCAGTACGCCATTTGACGTTTTCTATTTGATACGTTTTTTCTTCTTCTTTTCCCCATCCAAACAAGTCCGCTACCGCTTCAATAAACTGAGCGGCCGTTTCTTTTTCTCCTGCTTCTTTGTACAATCGGTAGAGCCATATTGCTTGTTTCTTTAACTGCCCTTTGAACGTCTTCGCATGATAATAAACGAATCCATTTGTATCGGACAATGCTTGAGTATGTACATGGTTAGCAGCTTGTTCACCGCTGTCCCAAATTGCTTCACTCAACAGCCGAACACGAATGCGAATATCAAAATGCCGCATGTTCACTGCCTCCTTTCCTTTCAGATTTGACCTGCCAATATTCCCGCATGTACGGCAATATTTCAAGAACATCATGCAAAATATAAGTAATCTTCTTTCCTTGCGATTCCTCAACTTCGAGAATGGGGGCATAAGTATCCAAGTTACGATCCGGGTAATGTTTTCTAACATGTTTCATGATCCACTCGAACTGACCCGTCTGATCAGTTATAAACAGCCGTCTGTAAGCTTCCGGACCGTTATAAGCTGCACGGCGAACCTTTTCGAGTACTGTATGACTGATTTCCCCACTATGTAAACCGCGGATCAAGCATTGTAACAAATTGTAGAAAGATGAATAATCGGTTATTGTGTTTTTTAGCTCAGTGTCCTTCTCCTCCTCATTATTTGGGCGCGTAATCCTTAATGGCTTGATATGAAACTGCTCATGAATACCCTTCCTTTTGACCATCTTCTCGTAACGTTCTGCAGGATCAATTTGTCCCAGTACAATCTGCCAATCCATCATGCTAGGTAATGTGCCGTTCTTTCCTTTTACGTTTACCTTATAAAGAGCTTCCTTAGCTTGTTTACACAGTCCTTCGGCTGCTTTCACTGATTCATAAAACGGATAGGTAATCCGCGTAATCGCCACACCGGCACATGCGCTTAAGTAGTGGATGCCGAGCGATTTCATTTTGTTTGCGACGGATGGCAAAAGAGAAAATCTAAAACGCTCTTCCAATTCTTCTTGTTTCGACAAATCTGAAAAGGTCATAATGTTTTGTACAATTTGATAGGCCAATTCCAAAGCATATTCCGCGTTCGTAATCAAACACAGGTCATCTCCGGCCATAACAACCGGAGTCACAAGTAATTCCGAATCTCCAATTTCCTTTAATGCTTCGGATACGGCATGAAAATAAATCTTTTCAATCCATTGGCCAAACTCTTGCATTTCCCAAAAGCTCTCTATTTGTTCTACAATTTGTCCCATCTGGTTACCGTCGATATTAATAATGCCGATATAACTTTTACCGAGATCGGTATCATTCTGGTTTTTTCTGTAGTTTTGCAACTCGTTGGTTACAGTGAAAAAAACTTTCTCCCCGACTTTAGACTGACGTTTCAATTGTGCCATTAAAGTTTGCTGAACATTCTTTTCGTCACTTTGTTGAGCCTTTTTTGCTTCATCACTGAGTTTACGGATAGGCATTCCAGTAGCATCAATCTTTTCGATACCATATGACCAACGCCGAAACTGATTCACTCTCTGATCTTTCAACTGATCCGCTTTTTCATGAAGCAAATTCATGATGACCTTGTCAGGAATATCCTTAGTTTTTTCAACAAAACTCACATATAACTCCAAATCCGGAAACGCTCTCAGCACTTCAATGGTATATTTGTAACCAAAAGATCTGGCGTCGTCTTCATTCGGGAAATAAATAATGCTGTTGCCGCCTCCACTAAACTCAAATCGATGCTCCCATTTTGCAAGAAATTGATTGAGTGTGGTATAGCTTTGCGGTTTGAAGTTCATCAAGTCTTTATCCCGGCTTAAATCTTCAGTTAGACTTTTTATGATAAAAGAACGAAATAAGCTGGATTTTAGTTCATTTTCTTTATAGATAAAATCTTGTTTGCGAGAAACATCAATATACACGTAAGCTCCGCTAGTCACAATTGTTCATCTCCTTGGCCAAGGATTGGAACTTTTTAGCGTAGGCATAATGGGGAAACAACATCGGATTATTGATTAACATCAATAGTTGATTTAATTGTAAATTGAGAGTCAGTAGTGGGTTCCCCGGTACTTCGAGGTCTTTTAACGTGTTTTGAAATTTAAGATGCATATTATCCTTGTTTTTTTCTTGTTCTTTGAATTGAAGCAGGTTATCCTTGTCGATTTGTGCCTTGGCTGACTTCCAATTACTCTCTTTTATACTGACATCATACTTATTATCCAAATGAGAACTTTCACACCCAACATGATTGAGCTCTCTATACCAGTCCCCAAGCGTTCGTTCTTTATGGCTCGTTTCAAAGTCAAAAATTTTATAATTATTACCGTTGCTTTGTTTATTGTTGTTCTTTTCTTGTTCTAAGATGATGAAATCAAAATGATTTTGTAATTCAAGACACATATCTTTAAAACTTTTAGCATTTTTATACAATTTCATCGCCGCTAATATTTTAATCGGCCTTGTCCGCGTCTGAGACGGATTCGTATAACCTGTAGTTAATCCATGTATTGTTCTTGTTACACCTGCTCGTCTGGTGCATAAATGATTAAAGCTTTCTGACCAGTCTTGTAACTCTCCCTTTTTCCATTTTCTACTTTTACAAGAGATCACAATAGAAACAGCTTCAATAGGAATAAATTTTAATGAATTGTACCGGAATACGTATGGAGTATACTGCTCATCGAATACGGCGATATCCACTTCCTTGGATTGGTTACCTTCTGAATCGATAATAATGACCCCCTGAGCCAAAGAATACTTTTGCGGTATAATGAGGCGAAAAAAATCCAACCATAATTTCTCCCTGAAATCACCGGTTAGGCCAGAATGTACAGACATTAACTCCATTTGATTGATCATCATTGTGTTCATATATAAATAGTTTTCCATAATTCTCATCATTGCGTTTTGTTTCTCTTGATCATTGTCCGTTTTTTTCATTTCCTGTCACCTCCAGTGTTTTCCCTCATTGATCATAAATGACTTGAAAATACCCAAATCCGATCGTTGGGTTTTTCCCCACATGTAACCGTTCGCCTGCTGCAAGAATCGGTGTAAAAGGTGTCAAATCTCCTTCATACCTTGCCCAACCTTCTATAGCTGGTAGTTCCAATTTATCTGCTCGGTTCATCGAATAGCGTGAAAAATGGACAGTACGCCATTGTTGTGCGGTTGTTTTGATCCTGTTTGCATCTCTAAGCATCGCTTCCTCATCCCACTCGAGTTTGTGACCCGTGAACGCATGGGACAACAATGAAATTCGGCGAGTAATGGACTGAATTAAATCGGCAAACGAAAGCGACTGTCGGAGTTTGCGACTTACTAAAATCCGAACCGGGCTTTCAAAATGAACAACCGCAGTTCTCGCTCTCCTCTCTTCACAAATGAGGGGTTCAGGTTGACAGTTGCGCAACCACAACTTGCCATCATGCCATATTAATGTTTTACGTATCGGGTCTATGACTTGAATTAATTTAAAAGGTAGGCGTCTTGCCCCCCAGCCTCTGAATTGCATTTCTTGAAAAGCGTCAACAAAGAGTCCAGCTTGTTCGCTAGACTTACCAATCAATGTGATTTCAAATTGACAAGTATCACCAGGAGACCAATTTATTTTATCTTTGGTAAGGGATCGTATTACAAATGGATTGACTGAACCAGCTACATGACCCGGGGAACAAAAATTTTGGGCATAAGCACATTGTTTGGAGATTTCACAAAGATGACATTTTACTTCAGGATGCGGGCATACAAAGTCACGCAGACAATGCCCGAGCACACCTCGAATAGTGGAACCTAGATACGGAGGTAATTGTCCGTAGCCAATTGCTTCAAACGTTGCTCTAAGAGTCAGCACGTTGATATGCCTAAACAAAATCCATCCTTCCTTTTTATATGCCATTATCCCTACGACTATTTTCACACTCATCCATTATCATTCGCGAAAAATCGGGAATTCCCTGCTTAATTGTCAAATATTTGTCGGAATATGCTTTTTTTTATGCAAAAAAAGAAGCCGCAAACTGCGGCACGCTAGTGGTATCTGTTTACGCTTTTTTATATGCACAACATCCACGCACTCACGTAGAGTGCGACAACCTTTTAGAGTTTACAAACTTGCCAGGGGGGTATTTCAATCCACGCACTCACGTAGAGTGCGACTTTCAAAAAATCACAAATGATCTGCGATTGACTCATATTTCAATCCACGCACTCACGTAGAGTGCGACTCCCGATATTGCCACCTCAGTTCCATTGATGTGGAAATTTCAATCCACGCACTCACGTAGAGTGCGACGACAAAGCTGGTTATGATGGTGCTCTTTCAGCGGGATTTCAATCCACGCACTCACGTAGAGTGCGACACAAGCGGCCATCAGAGTGTGTGATTTTACGGATATTTCAATCCACGCACTCACGTAGAGTGCGACTCTGAAATAACGACTTCCTCAACAATATCCCTTTATTTCAATCCACGCACTCACGTAGAGTGCGACGCCTGGTGCGATTTCACCAAGTCGATCCCGGTGTATTTCAATCCACGCACTCACGTAGAGTGCGACGATCGAAAGCGACTTCTGGCACAACCACGTGCTATTTCAATCCACGCACTCACGTAGAGTGCGACACGTGGCGAAAAACCGCATCAATCACGAGCGGCAATTTCAATCCACGCACTCACGTAGAGTGCGACAGAATTGGAATATGTCGTTGCCGCGAATACCGAGATTTCAATCCACGCACTCACGTAGAGTGCGACATGTATGAAAAGACATTGATCATCATTGACCCAATCGAAATTTCAATCCACGCACTCACGTAGAGTGCGACTACAGGATTTGACCAAAAACCGCGAAGAAGCGCGATTTCAATCCACGCACTCACGTAGAGTGCGACGGCGGCACTTCGGAGCCCTTAC
>CALAME010000056.1 GCA_937925675.1 uncultured Paenibacillaceae bacterium
CATTTTAACTTAGTGATTGTGGGCTATTGACAATAACGACGGTGATCCTTTACTATAATCAGAGTAAACCTGTAGGAATTATCCATATTTAAGAGGAGGCTTGGAATTTGACTGACGTAGGGATTTGGTTTATGGGCATCGCCGTCGCTTACACCTTGCTGTTAATCAGCGTAGGCCAAATCGCCAAAAAACGCGCGGCAGACGGTCACGGTTTTTTTATCGGAGGACGAAACTTCAATAAATGGTTTGTCGCAGTTTGTATCACCGGCCTTTTTTCGGGTTCGGCATATATTGCGATTCTGGAACTGTCTTATTTAAATGGCGTGTCTGCCGTGTGGTACGGGGTTGCGGAAACGGTTCAGGTATTGATTATCGCGCTGGTATTTATTGCTCCTTTCCGCAAAAAAGCGCTTGTTACGATATCGGGACTGATCGGTGATCATTATGGTGAAAAAGTGCGTGCTCTGGCGGGGGCCATTACGGCTTTCACCTTTCCCATGTGGTCGGTGGCCACAGCGCTCGCCTTTGCCTCAGCCATGACCGTCTTTACCGGCATTCCGCTGATCATATCCGTCGCCATCACCGCCTTTTTGCTGTACCTTTATTTGCAATTGGGAGGGATGTGGTCCATTGGATATACGCAGTTAAGCAATGTGATCGTGTTTGCGGTCATGTTGTTCATCGGATTTTACGCTTTTCTCGTCAATCCCGGAATGGACGGACTAAAAGAACTCATGGCGCAAAAACCCGAAATGTTTGCTTGGGATCATTCGGGCGTGCAAACGATCATTGTATGGTTCGGTACCTTTATTATTAACGTTGTATTGGCGCAGGCGGCATTTCAAATGGCACTGTCATGCAAAGATGAAAAAGAAGGACAAAAGGGACTTTTTCTCGCCGCATTGTTTGGCTTGCCGCTTATTATTGGCGCGGTGCTGTTCGGTTTGGCGGCAGCTTATGCAATGCCGGGCGAACGTCTGGCTCTGCAGGCGATTCCTCTGTATTTAATGGAAACTTTGCCAGCGCCTTTGGTCGGGCTCTTCTTTTTAGGTTTTTGGGCTGCGGCTTTAAGCTGGGGCGCGCCGTGCCAATTTTCCGGAGCAACGAGTCTGGGCAGGGATTTCGGCAAAGCGGTCCGCCCGCAGGCGAAGGAAACGGATTTGATACGTTACACGAAAATCTCTCTTTTGTTGCTGACTGTATTGATGGTTGTGTTCGCGTTGTTCCGTTCCGAACAATCGGCATGGTGGAATGTTCTGGCCTGGACGACACGAAATTCGGCCACTTTTGCTCCGGTTATCGCCGCTTTACTGTGGCCGGTGGCTACGAAAAGAGCAGCATTTTTCTCGTTGTTTGCCGGATCGTTCACCGGATTGTTATGGTACCATCTCAGCGGCTGGTCAGTGAATGAATTTTTCCTGAATACGCATCCGGTTTGGGTGGGGATGAGCGCAAACATTGCGACGATTTGCCTCGTTACCATTTTGGAGCGGCGGGGAGAAATCAAATTTATCATGCAGGGCAAATTTAAAAGCATCGGGATTTTGGGACTGACCGTTGCTGCCGCTCTGATTGCGTTTGCGGTAACAACCTTTGACCTGCTGTATCGAACGGGTATGATCGGTTTAGTTCTGTTTTTTGTGATCATTGGCATATTTATCAGCTTGATCAGTTTTGTAAGATTAAAAGAACATGATGCGCAAAAAAGTTTGTTGGCCGAAGGGAGAACTGTCCATGATTATTAAATTCAATGAAGACGGATTTATTGCGGAGTTTCCGCAGCAACAGCTGAACATTCACCCGTCCGAAGCACAAAAAGGGTTTAGGCCTTATCAGCTTTTGCTTTCTTCTGTGGCCGGCTGCAGCGCAATTATTTTGCGGCAAATTTTAGATAAAATGCGCCTTCCGTACGAAGATTTTGACATCACCGCCGAAGCGAAAAGAAATCCGCAAAGAGCAAACCGTGTGGAAAGCATTCATTTGCATTTTGTGATCAGGGGAAAAAATTTGCAGGAGAAAAAAGTGGAGCGTGCATTAAAGTTAACGCGGGAAAATTGTCCGATTGTGCAATCCGTGCAGGACAGCATCACCATTACCGAATCTTATGAGCTCGTTGATTCGGTGCAATAAGGCGTGTTTTTACAAGATCGGAACTGCTTGACCATACGAAGCAGCTACTTCTGGAACAAGGATATGACGGCTTTCATCTTAAATCTCTGTCCCGGAGGCTGACGGGAGCAAGGAGCACCATTTATCAGTATTTTGCAATTTGATGCGCATGCCGTCCCCCAAAAGCGTAAGCAGCCGGTTAAGCGGCGTAAGCGGCGGAAACCGGAGTTCCACGGTCCAGAAGATGCGAGGCGGGCATACAAGCCGGGCGGGGGCAGCGCATTTAGATGAACTTGTGATCGAGCGCCTATGCTAAACGCCTGTTCCATTCGGTCTTCACATGATCGGGGAAATCCTCTTTCACCAAACCGATAATCCTCCAAAACTGAAAAATGACGAAGGAATGGATGATGTCCGGTGAGCAATCTACCAATCTCCGATTTAAGTACGATTGGATGAAAGCCTCTCCCAATCGATCACTCGGCTTTGTCCGGAAAGATCGAAAATTACGTTGTGGTAACCAAAATCGCCGTGGACCAAAACGGGAGCATGGTCCGTATCGCCGCTGATGCCCATGATCTGTTGAACCGAGCGCTGATACAGGTTTTCCTCAATATACGTCATTTTTTCCGGGGGATGGATGTTGAAGCATGGTAAGCGGTGATCGCTGCTGAGTTGTACTGCATGCATTTCTGCCAATAACTCTCCCAGGGATGAAAACAGAGGAAAAATTTTGCCAACGTCGGCATCCTCCAGGCGCTCGAGGATTAACGAAAGACAGCTTGGGCCTTCGATTTACTCTATCCTTAAACCCGTACGCCCGTCGATTTCAAAACGCTCATATAACCTTGGCGCAAACCGGCTGCGGTTCAAGATATGCAGGCATTCTTCTTCAACATCGGCGTTGAAGTTTGAGATCATCGCTATTTTCAAAACCGTCCGTTCCCCGTTTCGGACCAGCAGTTAAAGGGCATTTGTGCCTCCTCCGTTCAAAGGAGTGATTTCATGTTCCGGGAATTTTGCTTTTATTAAATTGAAGATTCTTTCCACGACCGGCCAAACGCTCCTTTCATCGACACCGAATTCGGCCCGGAGGTTTTCGAGGCCGGGCCAGGCCGTCGGACCGC
>CALAME010000057.1 GCA_937925675.1 uncultured Paenibacillaceae bacterium
CCGACCGGCTGTTGCCAAGAGTAAAGAGCAAGCCGAAATCGGCTGATTAAATGAAGATCAAACGTTCAAAAAAAATCTTGACAATCGCATTTTAATCGTATATATTGTCTTTAATACTTAAAAGCGTATAAGCGTTGAAGCGCGAAAAAGGAGAGAACCATCAATGATTGCCATCCTTTCCAACAACGTGTCGGATGATCGCATCCAGGAGATCGTCCAGCATATTGAGAAACATGACGTACAAGCGCACGTTTCTCGAGGCACTGATCGCACGGTGATCGGGATCATCGGCAAGGCTGCCCCGGACTTATTCGAAAAAATTAGACAAATGAAAGATGTGGAAGAAGTGATCAAAATTTCGAAATCATACAAACTTGCAAGCCGTGAATTTCATCCAGACGATACCATTATTGAAGTAAAAGGAGTAAAAATCGGAGGCGACAACCTGGTCATCATGGGCGGTCCCTGTGCGGTGGAATCGCCGGAGCAGATCGATGAGATCGCTGCTCTGGTGAAGGCGGCAGGCGCCCAAGTGCTGCGTGGCGGAGCGTTCAAACCACGCACAGGCCCTTACAGCTTCCAGGGCATCGGTGTGGAAGGCCTGGAATGGATGAGAGCAGCCGCTGAAAAACACGGTCTGCTTACCGTCACCGAAGTGATGAATCCGAATGCGGTGGAAATCGTGGCCGAACACGCGGACATTTTGCAGGTTGGTACGCGCAACGCCCAAAACTACGATTTGCTGCGTGAACTCGGGAAAATCCGGAAACCGGTATTGTTGAAACGTGGTTTCAGCTCGACTTATGATGAGTTTTTGAATGCGGCCGAATACATTCTCGCAGGCGGCAATCCGAATGTCATCCTCTGTGAACGGGGAATCCGTACATTTGAGCCATATACGCGCAACACGCTCGATCTCAATGCGGTCCCGGCATTGCAGAATTTGAGCCATCTGCCGATCATTGTCGATCCGAGCCATGGAACGGGCAGAAGGGAATTGGTGGCCCCGATGTCCAAAGCAGCGGTGGCCGCTGGTGCGCATGGTCTCATCATCGAAATGCATACCGATCCTGACAACTCGATGACAGGAGATGGGGTACAATCCCTGTTCCCGGATCAATTTGCCCAGTTGCTGAAAGATCTTGAAGCGTTGGCTCCGATCGTCGGCAAACGTTTCGATACGAAAAAACAGGCGATCGCATCCCGTTAAGCGGTAGAATAAAGAAAAACCAGTGAAATTTTACGAAAAGTAAAATTCACTGGTTTTTATTTTGTGATATGAGAGCGGGCGACCTTACTCGCTCATTTCTACATTCTGCATCTTTTGATGTTGATGGTTACTTATCTCCATCTCAACAACGCCTTCGCTTTTCAAGGTTACGGAATGAATCGGTCAAGATCAATCCAAGTAACAACATGGCCGTGCTCCTTTGAGAATTGAGATCATCATCATACCATTCATTTTAGGTTTATGTCAATAAATACCATTTACCATCACTTGATTACCGGAATCAGAATCTGTTGCCCGGGAAAGATAAGCCGGGGATTGGGCAGCTGGTTGAATTGCGCGAGAACTTGCCAATCGACTCCGAACTTGAGGCCGATGCGGTACAGATTGTCACCAGGTTTCACGATATACACTTGATACACTTGCTCTTTTTTTCGTGCTTGTTCCTGGTGATTTTCTTTAGCGGTATTTTCTCTGGCGATGGGTTCTGGCTGTGAAACTTCGACGGCTTGGACAACAATCCGGTTTTCCGCTTGTGCATCTACGGCACCGATCGTTCCCAAATAATCGATCAGGATTTCATCCAAGGCGGGATAGTGGCCTGTCACTTCATATTTGGCAAACATCAAGTATTCGTCCCCGCCAGCAGCGAGAAAATCGTTTGTGGCCACGGTATAAATGCGATCCGGTTCGACCGGTTGACCGTTGATGAACACGGAATGTACTTTTTCTCCTTTCGGCTTCGTCTCATCGATGGCAAAACTCAAGCCGGCAACTTGCGGAAACGCTCCCTTCGCATCCGGATAATCTCCGGCTCCATGCTGCAGGGCGGCCACAATATCTGCACCGGTTACATCAAGAGTAACGACAAAATTTCCGAACGGAAGTACCGTAATGATATCCCCCTTGGTAATCTCACCGATATCGATCGAGGCACGGATTCCGCCGCCGTTCGTGATGGCCACATCGGCACCTGTCACCCACAACATCGCATCGGCAATCAGGTTGCCCAGGTTGGACTCTTTCGTGCGTACCGTCTCGCGCTCCCCATCCAGCACCACATGGGTGGTGGCAACCACTTCGCTCAGCACTTCATTTTGCTGTTCTTTGATGGCGTCAATGACCGCCTGAATGTGCGGATCTTTTTCCACCTGTTCGGTCTCTGCCGCTGAAAGAATTCGCCCTTCCTTTTTCACTACCTTGCCGTCTGCAAATTCGATTTCCACGATTCCGAGATGGTTGGAATATTCCCCGGCTTGCACGATCAACGTGTCGTTGATGACCGTGTTGATTTCTTGATGGCTGTGCCCATCGACAATCAGATCGATTCCATCGACCTGTTCTGCAATTTTGGTGCTCGTGTCGATGCTGGAACCATCCATTCCCAAATGAACCAATCCGATGATCAGGTCTGTCTGGTCTTTCAGCTGATCCACCTGTTGCTGGGCAGTGGCGACAATATCCGCGAAAGTGACATCCTTTACGTTGTTAGGGTGGGTTTTGTATGCTGTTTCCGGTGTGGCAATACCAAAGATTCCGATTTTGACTCCGCCCACTTCTTTAATGATGTGTTCTTGTAAAACGACCTTCCCGTCTTTGATCACGTTCGCTCCCAGTATGGGGAAGCTTGCCATCTCCGCCAACTCCAGCAGACGATCCAACCCGTAATTGAAATCGTGATTTCCGGCAACCATCGCATCGATTCCCAGTTCGTTCAACAAGCGAACGATACTTTCTCCCTGTACCAAGGTCGCGATCGTTTGTCCATGAAAAGTGTCACCCGCGTCAAGTACCAATGTGTTCGGGTTGAGTTCACGTTGATGTTGAATCAATGTACTGATTTTGGCGTAACCGATCCCTTCTTCAACCCGCGCGTGTACATCGTTCATATGCATGATGGTGATTCGGGTCGTTTCAGGCGCGGCGCTCCAGACGAGCGGGGGGAAGGACAAGAGAACCAAGGTCAGTACGAACCATCCGAGCAACGTTTTTTTGAATCGATTCACGGTACACCCTCCTCAAAGGATATGTAAGTTAGAACTTTGATTTACTATGATTGTAGAGTTCAATGATCAGGAGAGTGTTACGGTTTTGTTAGAAATAGGTAAATTTCCTTCGCTTTTTGCCCGGATGCGGAAATCTTGAAACGAAAACATTTTATTGCTATGATAAACGATATTATTCCTGTTCTTATTCGGTAAATCGTGTATGAAATATACGAGTGGAGAAGGTGGAAACATGACAGAGCGTGCACACAACTTCAATCCCGGTCCTGCGGCGCTCCCGCTTGAAGTGCTTAAAAGGGCTCAGGAGGAATTTGTCAATTATCAGGGGATCGGGATGTCGGTAATGGAGATTTCGCATCGGAGCAAAGAATATGAACAGATCAATGCCGATGCCCAGAAGCTGTTCGCCGAATTGACGGGTCTGACAACCGATTACAAAGTTCTGTTTTTGCAAGGGGGAGCCAGTACCCAGTTTGCGATGGTGCCGTTGAACTTTTTGTCTGAAGGCAAGACGGCCCAATATATCGTCAATGGCAGCTGGGGGGAAAAAGCGGTCAAGGATGCATCTGCCGTCGGAAAAACAGCGGTGGTCGGCGGGGAAAAACCTTATGTAAAAACGGTTGATCTTTCGAATATACCGTTGGCGGATGATACGGCTTACGTCCATATAACATCCAACGAAACGATCGAAGGTATCCAATATGACCAGTTTCCGGACACAGGCGATGTTCCGCTGATTGCAGATATGTCCAGTGATATTTTGTGCCGGCCGCTCGATTTTTCCCGGTTTTCCCTCGTTTACGCCGGAGCACAGAAAAATCTCGGTCCATCCGGCGTGACGGTGGTGGTGATCCGCGAGGATATGCTGGAGCGGATTCAGAGGGATCTGCCGAAGATGCTTCGTTACGACACGCACGTCAAGGCGGACTCGCTCTACAATACACCCCCGGTGTTTTCCGTGTATATGGTCAAGCTGGTGCTGGAATGGTTGCGTGACCAGGGTGGACTGGCTGCGATCGAACGGAGAAACCGGGAAAAAGCGGATCTGCTCTATCGGGTCATCGATGAAAGCGACGGTTTTTATCGTGGAACGGCTGACCCGGCTTGCCGCTCGCTCATGAATGTGACGTTTCGTCTGCGTGACGAAGCCTTGGAAAAACAGTTTTTGCAACAAGCCGCGGACAACGGGTTTGTCGGCTTGAAAGGTCATCGCAGTGTCGGAGGCATGCGCGCTTCGATCTACAACGCAGTGCCGCTTGAAAGCTGCCAGGCGCTGGCGCAATTTATGGACGATTTTTACAAAAAACACGGGTAATACGATCGACTGAGGGGATGAGCACGATTGGCATTTCATATCGTACTGGTGGAGCCGGAAATACCCGCAAATACAGGTAACATTGCACGTACATGCGCAGCGACAGGAGCACATCTCCATCTCGTACGACCGCTCGGTTTTTCAACAGACGATCGTCATTTAAAACGGGCGGGGCTCGATTACTGGCATGCGGTAAATATCCACTATTACGACTCGTTTCAGGAAGTGGAGGCCCGGCATGCCGGTGCCCGTTTTTTCTTTGCGACTACCCGTGCCCGCACGCATTATCATCAGTTTCGTTATCGTGACGGTGATTTTTTCGTATTTGGCAAAGAAACAGCCGGTTTGCCACAATCGCTCCTCGATCGGTACCCGGATCAATTAATCCGCATACCGATCACGGGCAGCGTACGTTCACTCAATCTGTCCAATTCGGCCGCCATTGTGTTGTATGAAGCGTTAAGACAGAACGATTTTCCAAATATGTTTTAAAAAAAGCAGGATTTTTCGGATTTCATATTGAATATTTCAAAATCAACCAAAATTTATACATAATCTCGATCAAGATTAAAGTGAGGTGTACGTGTTGAAGCCGATCGGTGTAGTCCGAAAAGTGGATCAGTTGGGACGGATTGTGTTGCCGAAATCGTTAAGAAGGCGCTATGAAATGAATGAAGGGGACCCGGTCGAAATCCTTGTTCAAGGGGATCACATTATTCTGGAAAAGTACAGACCGCGCTGTATCTTTTGTTCGGCAGACAAACAAGTAGGGGAATTCAAGGGCAGACATATTTGTATCCATTGTCTGGAAGAATTGCAAAAGCTTGAATAAAAAAGAGTCAAAAAAGCCGCACTTCCTGCTGGAATGGCGGCGTTTTTCTTTGCTTTTTTCCCTTTGCAGATGACAGGTTTTAGTTACAGACCTTTCGTTTTATCGTCCTTGAAAGCGGCTGTCAGGCAAGCCAGCACCAACATGGCGGATACGGTGACGATGATCAAAAAAGACATGGATTAGTTCCCCTCCTCCAACGCAGGCGTGTCTCATCCTTGTGAAACCTGATGAATGCTCCAAACTTCTCTCCAAACTTCTATACTTCATTTATTATAACCAACCTGCAGGTAAATGCCAAACGAACAGAATGTGAACTTTATGAGCGAAACATTTACCATGAGCGAAAACGAACGGGGGCGGGCACGCTATCGGATAAAGGAGTGGTGGCGATGTTATATGACAGCGTCATAGTGGGTGGAGGGATCGCTGGCTTGCAGGCCGCGATCCAGCTTGGCCGTTACGAACATGAGGTGATCGTTATTGACGCCGGCTATGGACGATCCACCCTGTGCCGGTGCTATCATAACTTGCTCGGTTGGCCGGATGGGGTTTCGGGTGAAAAATTGAGACAGCTGGGCCTGATTCACGCCAAAAAATTAGGCATTCAATTTTTCCAAGATAAAGCGATCGACGCCAAAAAAACGGAAGAAGGATTCGTTGTCCATACAGCAAAAAGCGGACGTGCCTTCCGCGGGAGAACATTGCTGTTGGCAACAGGGGTGCTCGACCGTTTTCCGGACGTGCCGGGTCTGATTCCGTGTCTTGGCCGCTCCATCTATGTCTGCCCCGATTGTGACGGTTACGAGGTTAAAGAACGCCGTACCGTGGTACTGGGTTCCGGTGACAGCGGTGCTTCGATGGCGAGAACACTGACGTATTGGACGGATCAGATGACGTACATCAACCACGAGCAGAAGCCGATTCATCCGAAAAAACAGCAATTTCTCGCTGCCAACGGAGTGGAAGTGATTTCAACTCCCATTCAGGAGATCATCGAAACCAACGGTGAACTCCAGGCTGTTATCCTCGAAGACGGAACAAAGATCGAGGCGGAGCGGGGATTCATCGCTTTTGGTGGCAATCATGTCTATTCCGAACTTGCGCAGCGGCTCGGGGCAGAACGAATGGAAAACGGCCATGTCGTGACCGATCCGCGAACCAAAATGACCAGCGTCAACAACTTGTGGGTGGCAGGTGACCTCGGTGTTCATTCCGAGCAGGTAACGATCGCGATGGGAGAAGGAACACAGGCGGCGATCTGGATGCACAAGCAATTGTTAAAAATGGGTGTGGTTCGCCGCAGCAAAAGAAACGATGCTTCGTCTTTCCAAACCGCCGAAAGTCAAGACAAAGGCGTTCTCGTCTGAATGCGGTATTGTTGCGGGGACATACCGGTCGTTTTTTTGAATACTTTGCTGAAATATTTTTCGTCCTGGTAGCCGACTAGCTGCGATATATGTGCGATTTTCAAGCGCGGATTCATCAGCAACATGCGCGCTTTTTCCATACGGCAGCGCGTAATGAAATCCGTCAGATTTTCCCCGCGCTCCTGCTTGAACTTGCGGGAGATGTATTCCCGGCTCAGATAAAAACGTTCGGCGATCGTCTTGAGCGACAGGGGCTCGTGAATATTTTTTTGAATATAGGTGCAAATTTCTTGAACGATATCATATGGGTTATCCCTGTTTTGAAGCAGTGCGGCCATTTGTTGCAACACCCGGTTCAGCTCGTTACCCCATTGTTTCAGGTCGAGCACTCCGTCATCGTCGATCGGAACATCCCAATCCAGGTTTGACGAGGATGGCCGTTGATGTTCCGCCATGCCTATTTCTTCTTCCAGCCAGCGATGTTTGAACAGCTCATATTCGCGGCGCCAGCGTTTCAAATGGCCATAAGTGACGTCGGGGAGCTGGCCAACCGCTTCCACCCAGGCCGACACCGCATCAGCAATTTTTGTCGGATGGCTGCTGTGGATAGCGGTCCGGAACCGGTCTTCAAAATCGCTGAAATAAAGCGAATGGGCCGTTTCAATCTGTTCATGGTATATATGAATCCGCCCATGGGTTCCATGAGATGTGAGCAGTGAACGCTGATCGAGCGCCGCGCGTGCTTGGCGATACGATTCGATCATGCCTTGGGGAAAGGGAACGCTTTCTCCGAGCCCGATATCGAACCGGCCTTTCAGTGAAAAATAAAATCCATCGTTTATCTCCCTAAGCATAGCTTCCCCACGCTCTATATCACGCCAAAGCAAAATGACGAGTTCGTTTTGTTCATTCCAGTTGCGAAAAACGAAACCGGCATGGCGGCGATTCAACAATTCGTTGCCGATATTGGACAGCGCAAAGAAAAGCAATCCGGTGTGTTCGCGGAAGGCCCGTTTTACTTTCGGGGCGAGCATGTCAAGCGTCAGTACGCCGATACGACAGCGGTTGAGGTCCGGGGTGAGCCGGAATTCTTTACGCAGTTCAGCGAAGGTGCTATGAGTGTGAGCTTCCGGCATAAGCAGAGAGGAATAAAGCTTCTCCCAGTAAACCGGTCTGAAGCGATTAAGCTCCAGGTTCCGTCTTTCTTCCCAGAACCGATTGCGCTCTTCCTCACGCAAACTGTCGACCGCTTTTTGCACCGCGTCATTCAGTTGATCAACATCGATCGGTTTCAAGATGTAATCGATTCCGCCGTATTTGACCGTGCTGCGCACATATTCGAAATCGTCGTGGCCGCTGACTACGATCACCTTGCTTTCCGGACAATGATGCGAAATCCATTCGAGCAGTTTTGAACCGTCGGCGCGCGGCATACGCATGTCTGTGACAATCAGTTCGGGTCGCTCCTGAAGAGCCATCCTGATCGCTTCCTCGCCATCTTCGGCCTCAAAAATGTCTGTGAACCCAAACCTTTTCCATTCCACAATCATTTTAACTGCGTCGCGCACATGTTTTTCATCATCGACGATCAAAGCCTTCACGTTCCATTTCCCCCTTTCCTTGACTTGCAGGCAATACAAGCTGCACGATCAGACCGCGCGGCTTGCGTGGAATCAGTTGCAGTCTCGCTTTATCTCCGAAATAGAGGTGAAGCCTCGACGCTACGTTGCGCAAGCCGATTTGACCGGAAGGGTTCTCCATCGCCAAGGAA
>CALAME010000058.1 GCA_937925675.1 uncultured Paenibacillaceae bacterium
CCCGGCTAGATGCAAGTCACCTTGCTTTCGCTATCCAGTTTTCAAAGAACAAAAGTCGATAGAACAAATGCTGATGAAACGAATGACAATGAATCTAATGTCGATGCTAGGATTTTGGTCGCGCTCTTGAAGCGCATGAATCATCATAGCATATCATACAGGAACATGCAAGCGGCAAGATTTAGCAAAATAAGCGCAAAACAAGCGAAAAAGAGGCGCTGTTCAGCGACGATCTTCGCCAAGCAGCGCCAGAAATTGCTGTTCGTCGTCGATCACTTCGATGCCGAGTTCGCGCGCCTTTTTCAGTTTGCTTCCGGCCTTTTCGCCGGCGATCACGTAATCCGTTTTTTTGGATACGCTGCTCGCGACCCTGGCGCCGAGTGCCTCCAGTTTGCGCTCAGCCTCCCTGCGCCCCATTGATTGCAACGTACCGGTCAGTACCACCGTTTTCCCGTAAAACGGATGTTCCGGGTCGGGGCCGGCCGCGCCCTCGTCTCCAGCCACCGCTTCGCCATCGGCTGCGCCGGCCATTCCGCTCGCTTGCGGCTCTACGCCGGCTTTCAACATGCGATCGATGCTTTCCAGAATGACCGGGTCGCGGAAAAACGATACGATGCTGTCCGCGACAATTTCCCCGATGTCCGGCAGTTGCAACAACTGCATCCGGTCAGCGTTCATCACCGCTTCGAGCGAGCCCAAATGATCCGCCAGCACTTTCGTGGTCGTCTTGCCGGTATTCGGAATGCCCAGCGCGAACAGAAAAGCAGACAGTTCCCGCTTCTTGCTGGCTTCGATCGCGTTGAGCAAATTTTGCGCCTTCTTCTCTCCAAACCGCTCCAGACCGATCAGATCGTCCATCGTGAGATCATACAGATCGGCCGGGTCGCGTACGCCCCGTTCCTTGTACAATTGCTCCGCCGTCTTCGTGCTGAACGTTTCGATGTCCATCGCATCACGGGAAGCAAAATGGGTAAGGCGCCCGATAATTTGCGGCATGCAGTGCAGACGATTTTCGCAGAACAGGTGCGCTCCTTTCCAGACGAGCTCCGATCCGCAGGAGGGGCAATGCGTAGGAACGATGATTTCGTCACCGTCATCCTCATCCGTCACCTTGCCCAATATTTCCGGGATCACGTCATTGGAGCGGCGAATAAACACTTTTGTGCCGAGCGCATGTTTCAGCCGTTTTCGCTCTATATCACCGACATTGTTCAGCGTGCACCTTTGTACCGTCGCACCGCCGATCTCAACCGGCTCCACGTGAGCAACCGGCGTAATTTTGCCGGTACGCCCCACTTCCCATACCACATCGCGCAGCACGGTCGTTTTCTCCTGCGCCTCGAACTTGTAAGCGACCGCCCAGCGCGGAAATTTCTCCGTATATCCTAAAGCTTGCCGCGTGCGCATATCCACGATTTTGATCACAGCACCGTCGATCAAATAGTCGAGCGTATTCCGCATTTCATCCATCCGTTTCAGCTCTGCGGCCACTTCTTCAATCGAATCAAAAAATCGGATGTATTCGTTCACTTTGAAACGATTTTTCTTAAGAAATTCAATCATTTCGCCATGATCGCGGAAGGAAGTGCCCTCGATATAACCGACATTGTAAAAAAAGGCGTCGAGCCGCCGCGAAGCCGTGACGGCGGGATCGAGATTGCGCAATGCCCCGGCGGCAGCATTACGGGCATTTTTGAGCGGTTCCGGCGCCGTCTTATTGTACTCCTCCAGCACGGACAGGTACATAATCCCTTCGCCCTGCACTTCCACAACGCCGTCTTTGTAATCGATCTCGAGCGGCACCGAACGGATCGTCTTCACTTGCGGCAGGATGCTTTCTCCCACAACGCCGTTGCCGCGGGTGGCCGCCTGCACGAGCACCCCGTTCTCATAAGTCAGGTTGATGGTCAATCCATCGAATTTCAATTCGACGACGAAGGTCGGATCCGGCAGCGGATTGTCAGGATGTTTGCGATTGTAGTCGGCGACAAGCCGCTTCACACGATTGTACCAGGCGTGCAAATCATCCACCGACTGCGCCTTGTCCAAACTCCACAGCGGTGCCAGATGACGATGCGGGGCGAACCCGCCGGCCAGCGGTCCGCCGATGCGCTGCGTCGGCGAATTTGGACGTACGACGCCCGTTTCCCGCTCCAGCGCGACCAGCTCATCATAAAGCTTGTCGTATTCCGCATCGCTGATCTCCGGCTTGTCCAACGTATAATATAGGTAGTTATGATGATTGATCTCTTTGATCAGCTCGTCCATCCGTTCCAAACGAGCCGCCAGGTTTTGTTCAGCCACCCGTGATCCCTTCCTTTCTTAATCGCCTGTTCCCCTTGCACCTACCCTCCAGTATCTCCAGCTCCATAAAAATCGTGAAACCTTACAATTTCTCGATCGGAGCAAAGCGGGCCAATAGCCGCTTGATACCAATCGGGGCCGGAAACGCAATATTCAGTTCCATGTCGTCGCCTTCTCCCTTGACCGATACAACGGTTCCGACGCCCCATTTGCGGTGCGACACTTTGTCTCCTTGGCGAAAATCCGTTGCTCCGGCTTTTGCCGACGCCTTTTCGTTTCGCGCGGAGCTTGAATTCCAGGCGGAGCCGTAGGTGCGGCCATATGTGCCTCCATAAGTACCTCCATATGTGTTTCCGTACACGCCTCCGAACGAACCCCCGCTAGAGCCGCTGAATTCATCGCTTGGAGATACGTACTCGATCAGTTCCTCAGGCACTTCCTGCAAAAACCGTGAAGGGGCGTTCATCGCACTTCGTCCAAACAGCGTGCGCGTCTGCGCAAGCGTCATATAAAGTTTCTCCTCGGCCCGCGTAATGCCCACATACGCGAGACGCCGCTCCTCTTCCAGTTCCTGCTCATCTTCCAATGTACGGGCGTGCGGAAACACGCCTTCTTCCATTCCGATCATAAAGACGACCGGAAACTCCAGCCCTTTGGCGCTGTGCAACGTCATCAGCACAACAGCGTCCTCCACACCGTCCCGGTCATCATCGAGCGTATCGACATCGGCGACCAGGGCCAATTCGGTCAAGAAAGCAAGCAACGATTTGTCCTCATTCTTTTGTTCAAAATGCTGGGTCACCGACAGAAATTCATCGATGTTCTCGAGGCGAGCGTTTGCTTCCAACGTTTTTTCCCGCCGCAGCTCGTCGCGATACCCCGTCATTTCCAACATTTTTTCGGTCAATTCGGTGACCGACAAATAAGGTTGCATCGCATGCAGCGATTCAATCATGGACCTGAATTCGTTCAGCGGACCGAGCGCCCGCGCCGGAATATCACTGAATGTGAGATCTTTCATCGCTGCAAACAGAGACGTGCCTTCTGCAGCCGCCTTCTGTGCCAATTTTTCCATCGTCGTTGCCCCGATGCCCCGTTTGGGTACATTAATAATCCGGGTGAGGCTGATATCATCATCCGGATTGGAAATGAGCCGCAAATAGGCGAGCAGATCCTTGATTTCCTTGCGTTCGTAGAACTTGATCCCGCCGACGATCCGGTAAGGAATGTCCGATTTCAGCAATATTTCCTCGATCACACGCGACTGGGCATTCGTCCGGTACAAAATCGCAAAATCGCTGTACTTGCGACCTTGCTCGCGACCTTCCCGAATCGCGCCGGCCACGAAATAACCTTCATCATATTCGGTCGGTGCGCTGTAAACGGCAATTTTTTGTCCCGCCCCCCGGTCTGTCCACAGCTTTTTCGGCTTGCGCGAAACGTTGTGGGAAATGACACCGTTTGCCGCGGCCAAGATGTTGCCCGTGGAGCGATAATTGCGTTCGAGCATGATCACCTTGGCGCTCGGAAAATCTTTTTCAAAATTGAGAATGTTGGAAATGTCAGCACCGCGCCAACGATAGATCGACTGGTCGCTGTCGCCGACGACGCAAATGTTTTGGTGTCCGTCCGCCAATTGCCGGCACAACGCGTATTGGGCATGGTTGGTGTCCTGGTATTCGTCGACGTGAATGTAGCGGAATTTGTCGCGATAAAACTGGAGCACCTCCGGTTCGCTCCGAAAAAGTTCAACCGTCTTCATGATCAGATCGTCGAAATCGAGGGCATGATTGCTGCGCAGTTTTTTCTGATACTGTTCATAAACTTGCGCTACGATTTGTTCATAATAGTTGCCCGCTTTCTCTGCGTACTGTTCAGGCCCGATCAACACGTTTTTGCTGTTGCTGATCGCCGCTAGCAGCCCGCGCGGATCAAATTTTTTGTCATCGATGTTCAGCTCTTTCAACACGCCTTTGATGACTGACAGCTGGTCGGAAGTATCCAGAATCGTAAAATTGGAGGAGTAGCCGAGACGCTCGATGTCTCTGCGCAATATGCGGACACACATGGAATGAAAGGTCGACACCCAGATGTCGTTACCATAAGGTCCGACAAGCTGTTCCACACGCTCCTGCATTTCCCGCGCTGCCTTGTTCGTAAACGTGATGGCGAGAATATTCCAGGGCGCTGCTTTGCCCGAAGCGATCAGCCAGGCGATGCGATGGGTCAGTACCCGCGTTTTGCCGCTGCCGGCTCCAGCCACGATAAGCAGCGGGCCTTCGGTTGTCTCCACCGCCTCTCTCTGTTCCTGATTTAACATTTCCAGCGCTTGATAAATATCCGTTCCCTGATTCATGTTCATCTAACCTTCCTTTATGGTTTGACAGCAGCTACCGTTTCCAGCGCTTTCTCCATATTTTCATAGATGATATTGCCGACGATCACCGTGTCTGCGGCGCCAGCTACCTGCGCCGCCCGGTCTGCACGGTCCACACCGCCTCCGTAAAAAAGGCGGGCTTGAGTCAACATTTCCCCCACTCGGTTCACCAGGTCGGGATCGCCGAAACGGCCGCTATACTCGAGATACACTACCGGCAGGCGGAGCAATCGGTCTGCAATTTGGGCATAGGCGACCACATCTTCATCTTGAAGTTCGGTTTCCGCGCCCGTCACGCGGGCCGCGTCCGCTTCCGGATTCAGAATAATGTAACCTTCCGCAATCACTCGCTCCCAAGGGATCAGTCCGTCAAATTTTTTGACCGCCTGCTGGTGCCGCCGGACCATCCAGTCGATGCTGCCGGCGTTAAGGACAAACGGAATCAAATACAGATCAAAGCCGGGGACAACAGCCATTTCATCGGAAATTTCCTGTACCAACGGTATGGAAAAACGCTTCAGCCGCATGAGCAATGCGCGCGAATTTTCATAAGTTACTCCTGTCGAGCCGCCTACAATGACGGCATCGGTGCCGGACTGACAGAGCCGTTTCAGGTCGTTATCGGCAATCGGCTTGTCCGGATCAAGTTTGAACACATGTCTCCAACGATCTATTGAAAAACGCAACGGTAAACCTCCTCATACAAACCAGTCTATGTTACCGGAATGAGGCTGTCAATTTGGCAAAATCACATATATTTTCAACCATTTTTATGATTACGCGAATTGGGAGGAAATGCTATACTTGAACTTGGGGACTTAAATTATCCGTTGGAGGTGCTGACATGAAACTCGGAGTGTTTACCGTCCTGTTTTCGCAAAAGCCTTTTGAAGAAATGTTGGATTATGTTGCTGAGAAAGGTTTGGAAGCGGTTGAATTGGGCACAGGTGGCTACCCGGGCAATGCGCATTGCAATCCGGAAGAGCTTCTTAATGATGAAGGGAAATTGAAAGCGCTAAAAAAAGCAGTCGAATCGCGCGGACTGATCATTTCCGCCCTGAGCTGCCATGGCAATCCGCTCCATCCGCAAAAAGAGATCGCCAAACCGTTCCATGATGTCCTCATCCAATCCATTGACCTGGCACAAAAACTCGAAGTCCCTGTCGTCAATACATTCTCCGGATGCCCGGGTGATCATGAAGGGGCCAAGTACCCGAACTGGCCGGTTGCTCCCTGGCCGCCGGACTATCAGGAAATTTTGAAATGGCAGTGGGAAAACAAAGTCATTCCCTATTGGAAAGAAATCAACCGCTATGCTTCTGAACGCGGGGTGAAAATCGGACTGGAACTGCATGGCGGTTTTTCGGTGCACACCCCGGCCACCATGCTGCGACTGCGTGAAGCAACCGGAGAAGCGATCGGCGCCAACCTCGATCCGAGCCATATGTGGTGGCAAGGCATCGATCCGGTAGAAGCGATCAAAATTTTGGGCAAAGCCGATGCAATCCACCATTTCCATGCCAAAGACACGACGATCGATCAGGTCAATGCCAATATGTATGGCATTACCGACATGCAGCCTTATACGGAAATGCAAAGTCGAGCCTGGCAGTTCCGCACGGTCGGCTACGGTCATGATCTGAAAACATGGGCCGATATCATCAGCACACTCCGGCTGTACGGTTACGATTATGTCGTCAGCATCGAACACGAAGATGGCCTCATGTCCGTCGAAGAAGGTTTCACGAGAGCGGTGCAAAATCTGCAGCAAGTAATGATCCGTGAACCGCTGGGCGAGATGTGGTGGGTATAACATAATCAGCACTCGTTAAGTATAACGATCTAATAGCAAAAAGCCGTTTCCTCACGCAGGAAGCGGCTTTTTTCGTTCCATGATCAAAGCAGGCCGAGCCAGTTTTTGACCATATTGTAGTCCATGTACAAAAAGGTGAGCAACGCCAATAAGGTAAAACCGATCGCAAAGTAATTTTTCTTCTCTGCAGTTACCAGCCGGAAAAGCCCGATGGCCAGGATGATGGTAAATACGATCATAAACACATCGAAAAAGGTGAAATTGGATGTGCCTTGCTCGGGCAGAGCGAGAAACATGCGAAGACCTCCTTCACGATTGCCATAGGGCACAAATGTCTATTCTTAATTATATAGTTTGCCCCGACGGATGCAAGTTTTTCACCGGAAATTAACAACATTGTCACGAATGTGGCCGGGGGCCAACCGTCTGTAAAACACCGGCCGCCGGCGTCACGCCGGCATCAGCCGGTATGCGTCACCTTCGTTTCACCGAATGCGCGCTCCGTACGTTTCCGGTCGCGCTCAAGAATCGGTGCCAGATAGCGGCCTGTATACGAAGCTTCCACCTTCACAATGTCCTCAGGTGTACCGGTAGCCGTAACGGTTCCGCCGCCGTGACCGCCCTCCGGCCCCAGATCGATAATATAATCCGCAGTCTTGATCACGTCGAGGTTGTGCTCGATCACGATAACCGTATCCCCGTTTTCGACGAGACGGTGCAGCACTTTCAGGAGACGGTCGATATCATGCACGTGCAATCCGGTCGTCGGTTCATCCAAAATGTAGAGGGTTTTGCCCGTGCTGCGGCGATACAGTTCCGAAGCGAGCTTCACGCGCTGCGCTTCACCGCCCGACAGCGTGGTGGCCGGTTGTCCAAGCCGCATATAGCCGAGACCGACATCAAGCAGCGTTTGCAGTTTGCGGGCAATGCGCGGAATATTTTTGAAAAATTCATACGCATCCTCGATCGTCATGTCCAGAATGTCGGCGATCGTTTTGCCCTTATACTTCACTTCCAGCGTCTCCCGGTTGTACCGTTTCCCTTTACAAATTTCACAAGGGACGTATACGTCCGGCAAAAAGTGCATCTCGATCTTGATGATGCCGTCCCCGCGGCAGGCTTCGCAACGTCCGCCCTTGACGTTGAAACTGAAGCGTCCCTTTTTGTAGCCGCGTATCCTCGCTTCCGTCGTCGCCGCAAAGACGTCGCGAATGTCGTCAAAGACGCCGGTGTATGTGGCCGGGTTCGAACGCGGGGTGCGTCCGATCGGCGACTGGTCGATATCGATCACTTTGTCAATGTGTTCCAGTCCTGCTATTGCCTTGTGTTTGCCAGGCCGCACTTTAGCCTTGTGCAATTCTCGCGCCAGCGCCTTGTACAAAATTTCGTTGACCAGCGTGCTTTTGCCTGATCCGGATACCCCGGTCACGCACGTAAATACGCCGAGCGGAAATTTCACATTGATGTTTTTCAGGTTGTTTTCCTGCGCTCCTTTGATCTCCAGCCATTTGCCATTCGGCTGGCGGCGCGTTTCCGGAACAGGGATGAAGCGGCGCCCGGACAAATATTGGCCGGTCAAGGATTCTTCGCATTGCATCACTTCTTCCGGTGTGCCTGCTGCCACTACGCGGCCGCCATGGATTCCCGCTCCCGGTCCGATGTCGATGATGTAGTCGGCAGCCCGCATCGTGTCTTCGTCGTGCTCGACCACGATCAGCGTATTGCCCAGATCCCGCATTTGTTTCAGTGCGCTGATCAGGCGGTCATTATCGCGCTGGTGCAAGCCGATGCTCGGTTCGTCCAAAATATAGAGAACCCCCATCAGGCTCGAGCCGATCTGCGTCGCCAGGCGGATGCGTTGTGCCTCTCCTCCGGACAGCGTGCCCGCTGCCCGGCTCAGCGTCAAATAGTCGAGCCCGACATCGATCAGAAAGCCGAGGCGCGCTTTGATCTCCTTCAGGATAAGCCGTGCGATCTGCATTTCTTTTTCGCTCAGCGTCAGCTGGTCGAAAAACGTATAGGCTTCCCGGATCGAAAGATCGGTCACATAGGCGATATCTTTCCCGCCAACGGTGACCGCCAATATTTCGGGCTTCAGCCGTTTGCCGCGGCAAGCCTGACAATCTTTCGCGGTCATGAATCCTTCGATAAATTCACGCACACCGTCAGAAGCCGTTTCCCGGTAGCGGCGTTCCAGATTCGGAATGATCCCTTCAAAGGGAACATAAGCTTCCCGGACGCGGCCAAAATCGTTCTCATAACGGAAGCGGACTTTGGTTTCGCCACTGCCGTACAGCAAAATCTCCCACTCTTTCTCGCTCAGCGAAGACACCGGAACATCGGTCGGAATGCCGAAGTGCTCGCAGACTGCAGCCAGAAATTGCGGATAATAGTTGGACGTGCTGCCCGCCCATGCTTCGAACGCCCCGTCCTGAATGGTGCGCGACTTGTCCGGCACGAGCAAATCGGGGTCGATGATCATTTTTTGCCCGAGCCCGTCGCACTCCGGACAGGCTCCGTACGGACTGTTAAACGAAAACATGCGCGGCGACAGCTCGTCCATGCTAAAGCCGCACTCCGGACAGGCCAGATTCGAGCTGAACAGCAGTTCCTCCTGCCCGATGATATCGATGAGAACTTTTCCGTCCGCCAGTTTCAGCGCCGTTTCGATCGAATCCGCCAGCCTTGCCGTTACGCCTTCTTTGATGATGATGCGGTCGACGACCACCTCGATCGAATGCTTGCGGTTTTTGTCCAGCTTGATTTCCTCGGACAGCTCGCGCGTCTCGCCGTCCACGCGAACGCGCACATATCCCTGTTTGCGAATGTCATCGAGCAGCTTGACATGTTCACCCTTGCGCCCGGACACCAGCGGAGCGAGAATCTGCAGGCGCGTACGCTCCGGGTATTCCATAATGCGATCGACCATTTGTTCCACGGTTTGTGAGGTGATCTCCGTCTTGTGTTTGGGGCAGTGAGGTTTGCCGATGCGGGCAAACAACAAGCGCAGGTAATCGTATATTTCCGTTACCGTACCGACCGTGGAGCGCGGATTGCGGCTTGTCGTCTTCTGGTCGATCGAGATCGCAGGTGACAAGCCTTCGATGGAATCCACGTCCGGTTTGTCCATCTGGCCAAGAAACTGCCTCGCATACGCCGACAAGGACTCGACATAACGGCGCTGGCCTTCAGCGTAAATCGTATCGAAGGCTAGCGATGATTTCCCGGAACCGCTGAGCCCGGTCAGGACGACGAAACGGTCGCGCGGAATCGTCACATCGATATTTTTCAGATTATGGGCGCGCGCACCCTTGATGACAATATGGTCGCTGGCCACAGTTGGTTTCACTCCTTATCATTTAGTCCATTGCCTTGAACTCCAGAATGGCGTCACGCAGTTCGGCAGCCCGTTCAAACTGCAAGTTTTTGGCCGCTTCTTTCATTTCTTTTTCCAAGCGCTCGATCAAAGCTCTCCGTTCTTTCTTGCTCATTTTTTGCACATCTTTGCTCGGCAAATAATCGACCTTCTCCTCCGCAACCCGCGTCGCCTCGATCACATCGCGCACTTTTTTGCGGACCGTCTGCGGAGTAATGCCATGTTTTTCATTATAGGCAATCTGGATCCTTCTTCTACGTTCCGTCTCGTCAATCGCTTTTCTCATTGATTCCGTAATCGTGTCGGCATACATGATCACCTTGCCGTCTGCGTTGCGCGCCGCGCGGCCGATCGTTTGGATCAGCGAACGCTCCGCACGCAAAAATCCTTCTTTGTCCGCATCGAGAATCGCGACGAGAGAAACTTCCGGCAAGTCCAGCCCTTCCCTCAGCAGATTGATGCCGACGACGACATGGTAGTTGCCGAGCCTGAGGTCGCGCAGGATGCGCATCCGTTCCAGCGTTTTGATATCGGAATGCAAATAGCTGACCTTGATGCCAATCTCCTTCATATAATCGGTCAGATCTTCCGCCATTTTTTTCGTCAGCGTCGTCACCAGCACCCGCTCATCCCGCTCGATGCGCTTCCGGATTTCTTCGATCAGATCGTCGATCTGTCCTTTCGTAGGCCGCACTTCCACTTCCGGGTCGACGAGGCCGGTCGGGCGGATGATCTGTTCGATCATGTACGGAGAATGTTCCAGTTCGTAAGGCCCCGGCGTTGCCGACACATAGATGACCTGGTTCACTTTTTGCTCGAATTCCTCAAACTTGAGCGGACGGTTGTCCAGTGCGGACGGCAAGCGGAATCCGTGCTCGACAAGCACTTCCTTGCGGGAGCGGTCGCCGTTGTACATCGCGCGAATCTGCGGCAACGTCACGTGCGACTCATCGATGACGACCAGCATGTCATCCGGGAAATAGTCCAGTAACGTGTAAGGCGTTTCTCCCCGTTCGCGGAAGGTCAGCGGTCCGGAATAGTTCTCGATGCCGGAGCAAAATCCCATCTCGCGCATCATTTCGAGATCGTAGCGGGTGCGTTGTTCGAGCCGCTGCGCTTCCAACAGCTTGCCCTGGGAGCGCAATTCAGCCAGCCGTTCCTCCAATTCCCGTTCGATATTTTCGAGTGCCCGTTTCATGCGATCTTCATGCGTAACGAAGTGGGAAGCCGGAAAAATGGCGACATGATCCCGTTCTCCGAGAATTTCTCCGGTGAGCACATCCATCTCGGTAATGCGCTCGATTTCGTCGCCAAACAGTTCGACCCGGATCGCCCGGTCACCGCGGGAAGCAGGGAATATTTCGATCAGGTCCCCGCGCACGCGAAACGTACCGCGCACAAAGTTCATGTCGTTGCGTTGGTATTGAATATCGACCAGTTTGCGCAAAATCTCGTTGCGCGGCCTTTCCATGCCGACGCGGAGCGACAGAACGAGTTCCCGGTATTCCGCAGGCGAACCGAGACCGTATATACAGGAGACACTGGCCACGATAATGACATCACGCCGTTCAAACAATGCGCTCGTGGCGGAGTGCCTCAGTTTGTCGATCTCATCATTGATGCTGGCATCTTTTTCGATGTACGTATCGGTGGATGGAATGTAAGCTTCAGGTTGGTAGTAGTCGTAGTAGCTGACAAAATATTCGACCGCATTGTTGGGAAAAAACTCTTTGAATTCACTGCAAAGTTGGGCGGCGAGTGTCTTGTTGTGGGCGATGACGAGCGTAGGCCGGTTCAGGCGCGCGATCGTATGCGCGATCGTAAACGTTTTCCCCGTACCGGTCGCACCCAGCAAGGTGAGATGTTTCTCACCCCTTTTTATCCCTTCCACCAGTTGCTCGATCGCCTTGGGCTGATCTCCCTTCGGTTCGTATTCGGACACCAACTCAAATTTCCGGTCCTGGTATACGATAGAACTCAACCGAGTCACCGCCTTTTTTCAATTTCAGGATAAACAGAAAACGAATGAAAAAGAAATGTAAAATAAAAAGAAAAATGAAAAGAAGACAAAAAAGAAAAGGACAAAAAAACAGAATATTTGTTCCCGTTTCATTATATCATTCTTTCATTATAACATGTTCAAAAAACGATGCAAAGGAAAAAGGAAGACGGAACCAAATTCCTTTTTCAGGAATAGGCGTTCCTTTTCCCAGGAAACGGTTCCGTCTTGTCTCGATTATCGATTTGCTGTTTTCGGTTTGATGTTGCTTGTTATGAAGTATGCTTCTTGTTTGGGTATGCTTGTTATTCTGACTTGCTCGTTTCACCGATCAGCTTGATCAATGCGGCCAGATCATCTGCCGATTCGGCCGTTTTTTCGGACGGGCTTGCGACAGCGCTGGCGTTAGCTCCTTTTGCAACTGCCGTTTTTGCATCTGCCACGGTTTCTGACGATGGGGTTCTTGACGACGCGGTTTCACCGGCTGCCGCTTTCTCCTCTGCCTCCGTTTCCGCAGCGGCCACTTCCGGTTCGGCTGTGGAAATTTCGGCTGCAGAAGGTTTGGCGATAGAAGATTCCGCTGTCACCGTTTCAGCTGTTGAAGTTTCATCGGCTGTAAATGTGTCATCGGCGAGAGCGATCCAACCGGACCATGCTGGTTTTTCGCGGCGATCTATACCGAGCTGACTGTTGGGATCCGGCACCGGAAGCAAACCGAGCATATGATGATCACCGGCGAAGATCGGACGTTGTACAAACTTGGTTTCGCCTGCCAGGTTGATCACTTCCAGTTTGCAGAATGCCGAATTTTCCTTCAGCGCCAAGTGCAGACGATCCCGGTCGTGCACGCGGATGCCGTTGACCCGTACTACCACTTCCCCCGTTTTTAATCCCATTTCCTCTGCCGGGCTGCCCGGCAAGGTGCCAAGCAGTTTCAAACCGTCCGCATCTGCCGCATAACGCGGAGGATTCGTACGTTCTTCATGCACACCGAGGTAGCGCACGACCTCATGCAAAGCAACGGCCAGCAGCGCACAGAAAACCGTCGTGATCGGGATCCATTCCGCCACAAAAGCGAGGACAAGCACTGCCAGTCCGTATAATGACAAGCGAAGCGACAGCTTGGAGCCTTTTTCGGCAGGCGTGAGCGTTTCGGTGCGTTCTCCGTATCCGATCACAAGCGGGACGAACAGAAACGACCATCCCGCCGCTCCGGCTTCCAAACCAAACAGAAGCGGTAGTCCGGGATCGATACCCGTTACCGTTGCGGCCGGCACAAGCAAAAAGACAGGAATCGGAAAAAAACGTTGCAATTGAAACGCTCCGACCGTTTTGCCTCGTTTGCCCCTGACGTAAAGCGGAGAAGCGGAGCGCAAAGATGCAATTTTCATGGACAAGGCTTCAAACCCGTGCAGGATCGCAATCAGCAGGAGTAAAGACGGTACATGCACCGTCGTCACTGGAGCGGTGATCGGATAGGAAGCCATCCATTCCCCGAACTCAGGCAGGAAGATCGTCAATCCGTTCAGCACGCCGATGATGCCGGCCGCATAGGCCATGCAGAAAAACCGGGCACGGAGAAGGATCCCCAGCAAGGCGAATCCCCACAGCCACAGCACTGCGCCGGCATCGAGTCGCGCACCGCTTAAAAGCATCAGCAAGGAAACGATCAGACCGATCGCTATCCCCCATATGACGGATCGGCCTGTCTCCTTGCCCGCTGACAACAATCGGGTATGGAAACATTTGCGCTGAATTGTCACTTGGCGCCGATACAGCGCGTATACGAGCACGACTCCGAGCACATAAAGCGGTGCGTGCGGCCACCAAACGGCCTGTTTAAGCCCTATCCATCCTTGTCCGGCCCCGTTTAACCATTCGCTCATCACGTTGCCCGTCCCCTTATTTGTTCAAATACTCGATCGCTTTATTCAGCTGCAGATCGTTCTCGGGTTTCAGCAAAAACTCCGTCACTTTCCGCTCCAGGGCTTCCATCGTTCGGTCATCCAGCCGTCCGGTTTGCTCCAGTTCATGGTCGCCCTGAAATTTGCGCAGCGCCCTTTCTGTCGCAGCGCTGAAATAGCCGTCGGTACGGTCCACCGTATAACCGATTCCGTCGAGCATCAATTGCAATTTCCGCACTTCCGCATGGTTATCTTCCGGACCGTAGGTTTGACCGCGGATAAAAGGAGAGACGTAAAACAGTTCCGGCATGCTGACCTCAATATTCGGCTCGATCCCAACCCCTTCGATAAAGTTGCCGTTCGGGGTCAGCCATTTGGCAATCGTCAGCTTGATCGTGCTGCCGTCCCCCGCACCGCTGTCAAAATTCGCCTGGACGGTACCTTTGCCATAAGTCGTTTCTCCGATGACGACACCGACCCCATTTTCCTTGATCGCTCCGGCAAGGATTTCCGAAGCGCTGGCACTGCCGCGGTTTGTCAACACGACAATTTCATACGGCTTTTTGCCCCCTTGCGACACCTGTTTCTCCACCTTGCCGCTGCGATCTTCCACCTGGACGATCGTTTTGCCTTCCGGCACAAACGGCTGGATCAAGTCGACCACTTCATACAAAAGTCCGCCCGGATTGCTGCGCACATCGATGATCAGTCCCTTTAGACCCGCCGCTTCGAGGGCTTCCAGTTCTTCAAAGAAACGTTCCTTCGTTTTCTCTGCAAACTGGCGAATTTCGATCTTGCCGATTCCGTTATCGAGCATTTCCGCGAAGACAGTTTCGATGTCAATATCATCGCGGATGACCGTTATTTCGATCGGTTCCGGGGAATCTCCGCGCAGGATGAGCAACTTTGCTTTCGTGCCTTTCGGACCGCGAATTTTCATCACGGCTTCATTCAGGCTGAGTCCTTCCAGCGACTCTCCATTGACGGACAAAAGGATATCATCGGTGCGAATCCCCGCTTTTTCCGCCGGTGACCCTTTGATGGGGGACACGACGGTAATGCGACCATCACGCACTGTCACCTCCGCACCGATTCCGGAAAAGGTAGAAGAAATGGTCGTTTCTTCAAAATGACGCGCCTGCTCTGCATCCATATAGACACTGTGAGGATCGTTCAACGCATCCAACATGCCGCGGATGGCTCCATCGACCAATTCGTCCGCATCGACGTCCATATAAAAACGGCGTTCGATAAGAGCAAAGGCTTGCGAAATTTTCCTGAGCTGTTCAGCCGTCAACGAGGTCGAGCCGTCTTGCCCCGTCTCCCCTTCGTTTCCGGCTTCGCCCGGTTCTACGGCGACGGGAGGCGCCCATGGTTTTCCGGACGTCTCCATAATCGCCATCGTCATGAGACTGCCGGCAAACATCGCAATCAGCATCAAAGCTATGACCGTACGTCCCCGAAATGTCAAGAAGTTTCACCACCCTCGGCCAGAAAACAAACGGGCCCGCCAAATAATGTCCAGCCCGTCATCTTGTTTTCCCCGTTTCTTCGCTCCGTGTTCAATCATGATATATGTCCTTCATGGATTTTATATATCCTATTGTTTCACAAAATCACCGATTAACGCAAATTTGACAAAATGACCAATCATTTATCTGTTTTCGATCATAGATTCAAATAATCTCGCGGATCGACCGCTTCACCATTCAGCCGCACCTCAAAGTGCAGATGATTGCCGGTGGAGCGTCCCGTCGTTCCGACGCGGCCAATCACCTGGCCCCGTTCCACGACGTCTCCTTCTTTGACGGTGATGCTGTTGTTTTGCATATGCGCATACAGCGTCCACAATCCGTTGCCATGATTGATAATGACGGTGTTGCCGTAACCGCCATACCATTCGGCGACGAGCACCCGTCCCCCTTCTGCGGCCAGAACCTCGGTTCCGCCCGGAGCGCCAAAATCGATTCCGGTATGATAAGCTCCGCCCTGTCCGGTAATCGGATCGGTGCGGTAACCGAAGCCCGAGGTGATGACATAGGCTCGCGGCAGCGGGTAACCGAGCTTTCCGCCGTTGTAGTAGGCTTGCAGCTCTTCAATTTTCCGTTGCAGCTCTTGCGCGCGATTGGCCGCTTCCATAAGCGCCCGTTCTTCTTCCTCGAGAATGTATTCGAGATTGCGTTCCTCGGCGTTCAGGCTTGCGATCATCACTTCGCGTTCCTTGCGTTGCTCCATGAGCGAGCGGCGCAACCTTTCCGCTTCCATGTAATTGTCTTCGAGAGAAGCAAGCAAAATTTCGGCTTCTTCTTTTTTCTGCTCAATGATTTCCTTGTCCCGTTTGTTGGATTCCAGAATTTCCTTGTCCTGGCTGACCAGCGACTTGAGCACATTGAAACGTTCCAGAAAATCAGTAAAGCTCGTTGCTTGCAGCAACACATCCAGATAGGAGACGGCCCCGTTCGTATACATCAGATGCAATCGCGAACGCAATAGCTTGTCCCGGTCATGAATGCGCTGGATCGCATCCGCCAGATCCTGCTCCAACTGTTTCAATTCCTGCTCCTGTTCATCGATTTCGGCTTCAAGTTTCTGCAACCGGGCAACCGCTTCTTCAATTTTCGCATTCAGCACCTGGATATCCTGGACAATCACTTCTTTTTCCCGGTGGATCTGTTCAATGCGGGATTCCGCATACTGGGAATTGCGCTTCGCCTGTTCCATTCGTTCCTGGAGCCTTTGCACTTCCCGCTCAAGCTGCTCGATTTCCGTCCGTGCAGCCCCCTGACCGGGAAACAGGGTGACGGTCAGCATGGTGATCAGGATACAGATCGCAAACCATTTGAAATATCGCGCCGAATTTTTCAACATGTTTCTCCTCCCGAAAACAAACTGCAACGCCTCGCTGCATCGCCGATTAAATTTTCAAAAATTTATGGACAGAAATCAGACTGCCCCAAATTCCGATGACAAGGCCGATTCCGAGCAATATGCCGGAGACGACCACCGCCAGCTCTTCCAAAGGTACAAGCTGAATCAGCATCAGTCCCAGATTGAACCGGCTCGCGTCGACCAGAGACGCATAACCGAACAGGAGCACCGCGATCGGGATGATCGAACCGATCAGGCCGAGCAGAGCCCCTTCGACAAAAAACGGCCAGCGGATAAAGTTGTTGGTGGCCCCGACCAGTTTCATGATCGCGATTTCCCGGCGCCGGGCAAAGATCGTAATCCGGATCGTGTTGGAAATAAGGAACATCGCTGTAAACGCCAGTCCGACCACGAGTACAAGCCCGATGATGCGCACGTATTTGGTAATGGTGAACAACGTTTCCACCGTGCCTTCCCCGTAATACACTTTGAAAATCGGGGGCGGAACGCGGCCTTCGTTCAATTGTTTGATCTGTTCCGCTACGGCAGCTACGTTGCGCGGTTCGTCGACGGTCACTTTGAAGGAGTCCGGCAGCGGATTGTTGTCCCCCTCATAACCTTCAAGCAATTCTTTCCCTTCGTCACCCAGCGCCTCTTTCATAAATTCGAGACCTTCTTCTTTCGGTATAAATTCGACCTGGGCGACGCCGGGGATGCTGCCAATTTCGTTATGCAGCGTACGAACCTGATCTTCAGGTGTGTTGACTTCCAGGTGTACGCGAATTTCAACCTGACTTTCGATCTGCTCGACAAGCTGGTTGACATTCAACGTCAGGATCAGAAACGTTCCGAGAATAAACAGGGAAATGGAAATGGCGCTGATCGAAGCAAATGACATCCAGCCGTTGCGCACTACGCTTTTAAACCCTTCGCGAAAATGGCGAGCCAGGGTGCTAATCCTCATATCCGTATTCCCCCCGCATTTCGTCCCGGACAATCACGCCATTTTCGATAGCGATCACCCGTTTGCGAAAATTGTTGACAATCTCTTTGTTGTGCGTCGCCATGATGATCGTCGTTCCGCGAAAGTTGATTTCTTCCAACAGTTTCATGATCTCGATCGAAGTGTCCGGATCGAGATTTCCTGTCGGTTCATCGGCGATGATGACAGACGGGTTGTTGACAATCGCTCTGGCAATCGCTACCCTTTGCTGCTCGCCGCCGGACAGCTGGCTCGGATAAGCAGACGCCTTGTCCTGCAACCGGACCAGTTCCAGCACTTCCATCGTCCGCTTGCGGATGATTTTGCGAGGGGCTTCGATCACTTCCATCGCAAAAGCGACATTTTCAGCTACCGTCAACGTCGGCAAAAGGCGAAAATCTTGGAAAATCACCCCGATATTCCGACGTACGTACGGAATTTTGCGCTGTTTCAATTTTTCCAAATTGAATCCGTTGACAAAAATCTGTCCCCGGGTCGGTCTGACTTCTCTATAAATCAATTTCATAAATGTAGACTTTCCGGCGCCTGAAGGGCCGACGATATATACGAATTCATTACGGTCAACTTGGACGTTAATTCCTCTTAATGCATGGCTTCCGTCTGGGTAGGACTTCCAAACGTCCTGCATTTCAATCACGGTATCACACTCTCCAATGATTATTCAGCTTTAACTATTTCGACATGAAGCGATGATTTCCTTTATAAATCTCGTAAAAAAATGTTGGAATTTCGCCCCAAGGTTGATTTTACATATATGCGGGGCACGTCCGCATATAAGTGAATGAGAGGATAAAAGGGAGGTGCGGAGATGTTCCTGGCCGTGATCCGAAAATTTCGTGTGCCGATCATCGTCAGCGTCATCCTGGCCGGACTTTTGGGGGCCTTCATATACATCGCCCGTATGGAAACGTTGCCGAAGGGGCTGCATTATGGCGATTGGGACGTTTCCGGTTATGATTTCGCACGTTTTGAAGCGGAATGGAAGAAGCGGAGCCAGCAGTGGGGAAAGGTGTCCGTGACGATCCAGGCACCCGCGCCCTATGGAAAAAAAGCGGAATTGACCCGGGCGGAACTCGGCATGTTTCACCATTGGGAACCGGTAGAGCGCGAGCTGGAGAAGCTGAAAAGCGGTCGCTGGTGGGAAAGGCTGGCTCAAAGATGGGCGCTCCGAAACCATACCATTCCCGAACAGATCCGGTTCGATGAAAAGGTTCTGCGTCAGACCGTAAACGCAACCTGGCCGGAAATCGCCGCATCAGAGCCGCGCAATGCGGAGCGGATCATCACGCCGGATGACCGTGTCGAATACCGGAATGAAGTTCCGGCCCATCGCGTTGATTTCTCTATGCTTCAACAAATGCTGTTCGAAAGCGCCGCTCATCAGCCTCATTCAGAACCGCTGAACCTTCCGCTCATCATACTCATGCCCGAGATCACGGTGGAACAGCTCAAAAAAGAAAAAATCGAGCGTAAGCTCGTGGAATTTACGACCTATTTCCGTTCCAGTGCAGCAGGACGTGTACATAACATCCGCTCTTCAGCCCAGGTTGTGCACGATCGACTTTTAAAGCCAAATGAAATTTTTGATTACGCAGAAGTCGTGCAGGAAACGAGAAAAAAGTACGGTTTCAAACCGGCTCCCGTCATCATGAATGGACAGCTTGTCCCGGGGGTCGGCGGCGGTATTTGCCAGGTGTCGTCCACTTTGTACAATGCCGCTTTGCTCAGCGGGCTGGAAATCGTGGAGAGGCGGCATCACTCGTTGCCTGTTCATTACGTTCCGTTGGGACTGGATGCCACCTACTCCGACGGATATATCAACTTCCGCTTTCGCAATCACGAACATTCCCACCTGTTGATCCGCACGGAAACGGGACCGACCCATATCACGGTCAAACTGTTCGGTTCCTTGCCCGCAGGACGCAGCTACCGGGTGGAAACGAAAGTCCTTTCTGTCGTAGATCCGCCGGTGAAATATGTGCAAAATAAAAGCCTTCCCCCCGGCAAGCGCCAAGTGTTGCGCAAAGGCAAACAAGGATATGTGGTCGAGACGGTACGCATCCGACTGGAAAACGGCAAGGAGGTGGAACGGGAGCGCATTTCCCGGGATTTTTATCGGCCGCAACCCGCCCTGGTCGCTGTCCGCAATCCGGTGCGGCCGCAACTGAAACACCCGGGACCGCCGATCGTTGAAGACGGTGTCAGAGATTGACAGTTCCGTTTCATCCTATCCCATCAATGCGGCCATAATCGCTTTTTGCGCATGCAGACGGTTTTCCGCCTGGTCGAAGATGACGGAATTTTCGCCGTCGATCACCTCTTCCGTCACTTCTTCCCCGCGATGGGCAGGCAGGCAATGCATGAACAGATAATCCTTGGCCGCCAGTTCCACCAGCTGGCTGTTCACCTGATAATCGCGGAAGGCGCGCAGCCGTTCTTCCGCCTCCGCTTCCTGTCCCATGCTGGTCCACACATCGGTATAGACCACATCGGCATCCTTTACCGCCTGGCGCGGATCGTGGGTCACTTCGATCACCGCACCTACAGATTCGGCCATGTTGCGTGAAATTTCCAGTACCTCTTTATCCGGCTCGTATCCTTCCGGTGTAGCGACAGCGATGTGCAGCCCCAGTTTGGCCGCACCGACGATCAGCGAATGGGCCACGTTATTGCCGTCGCCGACATAGGCGATTTTCAGTCCCGACAACGTGCCTTTCTTTTCGAGAATCGTCATGTAATCTGCCATCGCCTGGCACGGATGATACGTATCGCTCAATCCGTTGATGACCGGGATCGTCGAACTTCTCGCCAGATCTACAACCGTACGATGGGCAAACGTACGGATCATGATGCCATCCAGATAGCGGGACATCGTGCGGCCCGTATCCCAGATCGTCTCTCCGCGTCCAAGTTGCAGATCGTTTCGGCTCAGGAAAAGCGCCTGTCCTCCGAGCTGATACATGCCGACCTCAAACGAAATGCGCGTACGCGTCGACGATTTTTCAAAGATCATGCCCAATGTTTTGCCTTTGAGCGGCTGGACGAGTTCTCCGTTTTTGTGCTTCTCTTTCATCTCGATGGCCAAATCGATCAGATAGCGAACTTCTTCCGGCGTATAATCGACGAGAGAAAGCAAATCTCTTCCCCGTAAACCTTCAGCCAACGGATTTTCGGTTACTTGTTTCATAGCATCTTCTCCCATACCCTTATTGATTTCTTGGTCCTTCTGTCGAAAACATCAGACGGTAACTTTGTCAAATGCGGCACAGAGCAAATCCACGCCCCGCTCCAGTTCCGCTTCTGAAATGGTGAGCGGCGGCAACAGTCTGACCACTTGCGGTCCGGCCGGGATGACGAGCAAACCTTCCTCCCGCGCCCGTTCGATCACACGGGCGGACGGTTCGGTGCAAACGATACCGATGATCAAGCCTTTGCCGCGAATCTCTTGTACGAGCGAGTGCTGACCAAGCCGTTCGCGCAACATCCCCATCAGCTTTTCACCCAGCACTGCGGCGCGCTCGTGCAGATTTTCCTCGATGATCGTCTCCACCGTTGCCAATGCAGCCGTGCAAGCGAGCGGATTTCCACCGAATGTCGTGCCATGGCTTCCAAGTCCGAACGCTTCCACCAGTTTGCGCTTGCCGAGCATCGCTCCGATCGGGAAGCCGCTGCCGAGCCCTTTAGCCAATGTGATTATATCCGGCTCCACACCATAATGTTCGTAAGCGAACAGCCGCCCTGTCCGTCCCATTCCGGTCTGGACTTCGTCTGCAATGAGAAGCAGTTCGTGCTCCTGGCACAGCCGGACTATCTGCTCGACAAAGGCGGGATCAGCCGGACGCACGCCGCCTTCCCCTTGCACAAATTCCAGCATAATGGCGCCGGTCTTGTCGCTAATGGCCTGGTTCAGCGCTTCGATGTCGTTGTAGGGCACATGCACGAATCCGTCCGGCAACGGCTGGAATCCTTTCTTGACCTTGTCCTGGCCGGTTGCGGTCAGCGTTGCCAGCGTGCGGCCGTGAAAAGACTGCTGGAACGTAATCACTTCATACCGGTTTGTGCCACGAACCGTCTGCTGGTATTTGCGCGCCAGTTTGATCGCCGCTTCGTTGGCTTCAGCACCGCTGTTGCAAAAGAAAGCGGCATCGGCGCAAGAAAGCTCGACGAGCCGTTGGGCCAGCTGCTCCTGCTGCGGGATATGAAACAGGTTGGAAATGTGCCAGAGCTGGCTAAGCTGTGCCTCCACCTTCTTTTTGACGGCGGGATGAACGTGGCCCACATTCGTCACGGCAATCCCGCTCATAAAATCAAGATATTCTTTGCCACTGTCGTCCCATACCCGACTTCCTTCCCCTTTGACGATCGTGAGCGGATAGCGCGGATAGGTCGGAAACAGCGCACTTTGCTGCTGATTCATCCGATTTCACCTCAATATATGGAATGATTTCAAAATATGGACTCATGCAAGCTACTCTCGCACGATACGTGTACCGATCTCTTCCCCGTTCAGCAATCGTCCGAGCACGCCTTCTTCGCCGCCGTCCACGATGACCACTTCTTTCACATCGCCATGCAAACACTTTAAAGCGGCTTTTACTTTCGGGATCATGCCGCCGTATATCACGCCGCTGTCTATCATCTCCTGAATATCCCGTTCCGTGGCCACCGGGACAAGTTCCTTATTTTGCCCAACCGGCTTGAGGATGCCGGGAACGTCGGTGACGACGATGAGGCGCGTCACTCCGAGCGCGGAGGCAACTGCCCCTGCAGCGGTATCCGCATTGATGTTATAACGCTGTCCGTCAGCCCCGATTCCGACGGGAGCCACGACGGGAATGTGTCCATTTTCCAGCAGCATGCGGATCAGATCCACATTGACGTCTTCCACTTCGCCGACAAACCCGATATCTTGTTCGGTCTTGATTTTTTCCGCGCGCAGCAGGTTCCCGTCCGTGCCGGAAAGGCCGATCGCGCTGCCGCCGGCGCGCAAAATGCGACGTACAACTTCCTTGTTGATGCTTCCGGCCAGAACCATCTCCACGATGTCAAGCACCGGTTCGGTCGTTTTGCGCAAGCCGCCGACGAATTCGGTTTCGATCCCGAATTTCTCCAGCGCTTCCGAAATCGCCGGACCGCCTCCGTGCACGATGACCGGTTTCCAGCCTTCCCGGTGGAGCGAACACAGCTCCGCATAAAACGCATCGGATAGCGCGCTGAGCGTACTTCCTCCGCATTTGATCACAAAACAGTGCTGATCCATCCGTCTCCCTCCAAGTTATGTGCGGTATGCCGCATTGATGCGCACGTATTCGTAGGTCAGGTCACATCCCCAACCGGTGGCGCTACCTTCTCCGAGATGGAGAAACAGGTCAATGCGCACCGTATCCGTCTTTTTCAAATATTCGGTAGCCCGCTCTTCATCAAAAGGCACCGGTCGCGAACGCTCAAGAACAAAGATGTCGCCGATGCGGATATCGACGGTATCCGGATCGAGCGGCTCTCCGGCACGGCCGGCGGCTGCGATGATGCGTCCCCAGTTGGCATCTGCGCCGAATACAGCCGTTTTGACCAGACTGGAACCGAGCACCGTCTTGGCGATCTGGCGCGCCGAAGCATCGGAGACGGCGCCATGGACGTTCACTTCAATCAGCTTCGTCGCTCCTTCTCCATCACGGGCAATCTCCTTGGCCAAATGCTCGGCCACAAAATGAAAGGCAGCCCGAAACGCTTCCCAATCCGGATGTTCAGGATGAAGGCTTTCGTTTCCGGCTTTGCCATTGGCCATCGCAATCGTCATGTCGTTTGTGCTCGTATCCCCGTCTACGGTGATCATGTTGAACGTCGTTTCCGTGACCTCTGCCAGGAGGCGGGCCAGCTCCTCCCTGGCGATGACCGCATCCGTCGTCAAAAAGGCGAGCATCGTGGCCATGTCCGGATGGATCATGCCCGAGCCTTTGGCCGTGCCGCCGATGGTGACCCGTTTTCCATTCACCTCGGTCGTTGCGGCGATATGTTTTTCCGTCAGATCGGTCGTAAGGATCGCCTGCCGGAAATCCGGTCCGCGATCGGGCCCCAGCTGTTCGGGAAAGCGCGCGATCCCGGCCAGTATGCGCGTCATTGGCATCAGCTCCCCGATCACACCGGTGGATGCGACGGCGACATGATGCTCCTCGACGTTCAAAATCCGTGCAGTTTGAGCACGCATCTCCCGCGCATCGGTCTCTCCTTGTTTGCCGGTACAGGCATTGGCATTGCCGCTGTTGACGACGACAGCCTGCAAACGCCCTTCTTTGTCCAAACTTTCGCGCGTGATTTTCAGCGGAGCCGCCTGCACTTTGTTGCGCGTATACACCGCTGCTGCAACTGCCGGAATTTCGCTGTAGATGACCCCGAGGTCAAAGCGGCTCGTCTTTTTGATGCCGCAATGTAATCCCGCAGCAGAAAAGCCCGCCGGCGAAGTCACATCACCGTCGGGTAAAACCTGATACCATCCTTTCACCTTTATTCCTCCCCTATCATCACATGCATCACGGGTAAACAGGAACAAGCATGAGTCCTTCCGCTTCATCCCATCCCATCATCAGGTTCAGGTTCTGCACAGCCTGCCCGGCTGCCCCTTTCACCACATTGTCGATCACCGATATGATCGTGACGCGCCCCGTGCGTTCATCGACCGAAAAGCCGATATCACAATAGTTGGAGCCCCACACTTCTTTCGTCGTCGGCCAGCGCCCTTTGTCGCGAATCCGCACAAACGGACGTCCTTCATAATAGCGACGGTAAAGCTGGATCAGGTCTTCATCCGTACGCTTTTCCTTTAACGAAGCATACATCGTTGACATGATGCCCCTTGTCATCGGCACGAGGTGAGTCGTAAACGTGGTGACGATATCTTTGCCGGATACACGTTTAAGCACTCGCTCGATCTCCGGGATATGCTGATGGCGATTCACCTTATAGGCGCTCAAATTTTCATTGAGTTCGGAATAATGCAACGTTTGCGACGGCTTGCGCCCGGCACCGGATGCTCCTGATTTGGCATCGATAATAATCGGGTCCGGTTCGATCCAGCCTTCGGCGAGCAGCGGAATGAGTCCGAGAAGCGTCGCCGTCGGATAGCAGCCCGGATTGGATATAAAATCAGCCGACCGGATTTCATCCGCAAAAATTTCCGAAAGACCGTATACCGCGCGGGACAAATAGGAGTCCTCCGCCGCTGGTTTGCCGTACCATTGTTCGTAATCGGAGCGTTCAAGCCGGAAATCGCCGGACAGATCGATCACTTTCAGTCCCGCATCGAGCAGTTTCGGCACAATTTCCGTGCTCACTCCGGACGGGGTGGCGGTAAACACAACGTCCGCCTTGGTGCGAAGCCATTCCGGATCGACCGCATCCAGGTCCAATTCCAAAATATGTTGCAAATGCGGATACACATCGGTAAGCGCTGTCCCTTCCTGCGAGGAAGAAACGACCGATGTGATCGATACGCGCGGATGCCCCAACAATAAACGAATCAGCTCCACCCCTCCGTAGCCGGTGGAGCCGATGATCGCCACTCTCACTTTTTCGCTCATGAATCCGTACCTCCAAATTCGGCCAGTACCAAACTTATGTATTATTATACAAAATAAAGTATAAAAATTCAATCCGAACTCAGTGCGTCCGTTTAAAGCCTTCCCCGAGCACTTCCGTCGTGTCGCTCAAGATGATAAAGGCGTTCGGATCCCGCTGGCGCACGATCGCTTTCATCTTGGTGACCTCTGCCTGTCCAACCACGACAAGCAGCACCTCTTTGGGCGTACCGGTATATCCGCCGTAGCCGGTCAGCCGGGTAAGCCCCCGGTCCAGCTCCGTCAAAATGGCCCGGCCAATCTCATCCGGATGGTCGGAGATGATGAAGGCCACCTTCGATTGCGAGAATCCAATCTGGACCACATCGATCGTTTTGCTTGTAGCAAAAAGTCCGATCAGCGCATACATCGCCTGTTCTGCAGAAAAGGCGATGCCCGCAGCGATAATGACAAGCCCATCGAGAATAGCGACGCTGAGCGCATAGCTGAGTCCGGTATAGCGACACATGATCTGAGAGGCGATGTCCAGCCCGCCGGTAGAACCGCGCCCGCGGAAGACGAGACCGAGTCCGACACCGATGCCGATGCCACCGAATACCGCAGCCAGCAACATCTGATCGGTCATCGGCTGCCAGTCGCGGGTCAGCCAGACGAAAAAGGGGAAGATGAGGCTGCCGACCGCGGTTTTCGCGCCAAATTTGCGCCCGATCAACAGCACACCGGAGATGTAAAGCGGTACGTTCAGCGTCCATTGGACGATCGCCGGTTCCCAGCCAAAATAAGCGTACAAGATCGTAGAAATGCCGGACACGCCGCCGGCAGCGATCCGATTCGGGTTCAAAAACAAGTTGAAACTGAGCGCAACGATAAAAGAGCCCAGTACCACGAGGCCATACTCGAACAACAGATACAGTGGACTTCCGAACGGAATGCGGGGTTTTTCTCGGGTCAAGGGAACTTCACCTCATTTTCAAATGTATTCCCGATCCGCGTACCGTTTCCCCCTCATCCGTTCCTGGTCCTTCTTGCTTTCCCTCTTTTACTCTCCCGCTCCAGTTTTGTCTGATCTTATTTCATCTGCTTCTCTTCGCCATTGGCGCGTTGGTTTTTCTGGTTGTCCTGACCGATATGCTGGCGCAACCAGGCATCGATAAACATATCGATCTCTCCATCCATAACCGCATCCGTATTCCCCGTCTCCACCTGTGTGCGATGGTCTTTGACCATTTGGTACGGGTGGAAGACATAGGAGCGGATCTGGCTGCCCCAGCCGATCTCCTGCTGCTCACCGCGCAGCTCTTCGAGTTCCCGTCTTTGTTCTTCCAGTTTCCGTTCGACCAGTTTGGAGCGCAGCATGTTCATCGCCCGCTCCCGGTTTTGAATCTGCGACCGCTCCGACTGGCAAGTGACGATGATTCCGGTCGGAATATGAGTAATGCGTACCGCCGAGTCCGTCGTATTGACGTGCTGACCACCGGCGCCGCTCGAACGAAACGTATCGATCCTCAGATCTTCCGGCCGGATTTCGATGTCATGGTGGTCGTCTTCAATCTCGGGCACGACATCGCAGGAGACAAACGAAGTGTGCCTGCGCCCCGAAGAGTCAAACGGGGAAATGCGTACGAGCCGGTGCACGCCTTTTTCGGCCTTCAGGTAGCCGTACGCGTTGTGCCCCTTGATGAGCAGCGTCACGCTTTTGACACCCGCTTCCTCACCCGGCTGGTAGTCGATCACTTCCACTTTGTAATTGCGATGTTCCGCCCAGCGACGGTACATGCGCAGCAGCATCGAAGCCCAGTCCTGCGACTCGGTTCCGCCAGCGCCGGGATGGAGCTCAAGATAGGCATTGTTTTTGTCATATGGCCCGTTCAGCAAAAGCTCCAGTTCAAATGACTCCAAGTTTTTGCGCAAATCGCGCACCTGGTCGCGGACTTCGGCGACAAGTTGTTCGTCCTCTTCCTCGTCCGCAAGCTCTATCATCACTTCCAGGTCTTCGCACTGGGACGACAATTTCTCGAATCTTTCGACGACCGATTTCACCGCATTGGCTTCTGAAATCCGCTTTTGCGCCTTTGCCTGATCGTCCCAAAAATCGGGAGCCGACATTTTTTCTTCATATTCGGCGATTTGCGCCTTTTTCTGATCTAAGTCAAAGAGACCCCCTTAATTGCGTAATCCGTCGGGCCAATTCACGAAAATCTTGCTTGATTTCAATATCGATCATTAGGACCATCACCTCTGTCATCGTTTCAATCGTGATACAGCTTCCATGATACAGCTTCGTTATCCATCACTAGAACGAAAGTCATGCAACATCTCACGACGTGCACTTTATACGCTTTTGCCGCAGCAGTGCTTGTATTTTTTGCCGCTGCCACATGGACACGGTTCGTTGCGGCCAATTTTTTCGGTTGTCCTTCTCACCGGGCGGCGTGAACGGCCGGATACGCCGTCGCTCGATAGGGCCGTCTCGCCTTCCGCCACTTTCTGACGTTGCAAATTCGATTCCACATGCGCCTTCATGACATACCTTGCCACTTCTTCCTGGATGCGCTCCACCATCTGCTGGAACATCTCGTATCCTTCAAACTGGTATTCGCGCAGCGGATCGGTGCCTCCGTATGCCCGCAAGTGGATGCCCTGGCGCAATTGATCCATCGCGTCGATATGGTCCATCCATTTGCTGTCGACGGCGCGCAAGACGACGACCTTCTCGAATTCGCGCATCGTCGTTTCGCCGATTTCGTTTTCCCGTTCCTCGTACAAGCGCTCGATCAGGGCGTTGACCTGCTCGATAATTTCTTCTTTCTCTTTGCCTTTCAGGTCATTGACGGTCAACTGACCTTCGGTGAGGAAAGTACCGTTGAAGTAGTCGATGACCGCTTGCAGATCCCATTCTTCCGGAACGAGATCATCCGTGCAGTGCGCTTCGATGACCCGTTCGGCCACCGATTTGATCATATCGATCACGATGTCGCGAATGCTCTCGGCTTCCAGCACTTCGCGCCGCTGCTGGTAAATGATTTTACGCTGCTGGTTCATCACGTCGTCGTACTGCAGCACCGTTTTGCGGATGTCGAAGTTGTTGCCCTCGACCCGTTTTTGCGCCTGCTCGATCGCCTTGGTGATCATGCGGCTTTCGATCGGCTGGTCTTCCTCGAAGCCGAGTTTATCCATCATATTCATGATGTTTTCCGAACCGAAGCGGCGCATCAGCTCATCTTCCAGCGAAAGGAAAAATTGCGATGATCCGGGATCCCCCTGACGGCCGGCACGTCCGCGCAACTGATTGTCGATGCGGCGGCTTTCGTGCCTTTCCGTACCCAATATATGCAAACCGCCGAGTTCAGCAACTCCTTCGCCAAGCACAATGTCGGTTCCGCGCCCGGCCATGTTGGTCGCGATCGTGACCGCTCCCCTTTGCCCGGCTTTGGCAATAATCTCCGCTTCACGTTCATGATGCTTGGCGTTCAGCACGTTATGCGGAATGCCCGCCTTTTTCAGCATGGCCGAAATGCGTTCGGAGGTCTCAATTGAAGCGGTACCGACAAGTACCGGCTGGCCCTTTTGATGGCGTTGTTTGATTTCTTCTACCACTCTGCGGAACTTGCTTTCTTCTGTTTTGAAGACCACATCCGGCAAATCCTGGCGAATCATCGGACGGTTGGTCGGTATGACGACCACTTTCAGATTATAGATTTTTAAAAATTCCTCTTCTTCTGTTTTCGCCGTGCCGGTCATCCCTGCGAGTTTTTCATACATGCGGAAATAGTTTTGCAGCGTGATCGTCGCCAGCGTCATGCTTTCGTTCTGGATCGGCAATTTTTCCTTGGCTTCAATGGCCTGGTGCAATCCATCGCTGTAACGGCGCCCGGTCATCATCCGTCCGGTAAATTCATCGACGATGATGACTTCGCCGTCCTGAACCACATAGTCGACATCCCGTTTCATAATGACGTGCGCCTTGAGCGCCTGGGTAATATGGTGGTTCAGCGTGACGTTTTGGTGGTCAAACAGGTTGTCGATGCCAAAATGGCGTTCGGCCTTGGCTACCCCTTCTTCCGTCAGCATTACGTTGCGAATCTTTTCGTCAACCGTGTAATCCTCATCTTTCTTGAGCTGACGGACAAACCGGTCCGCAGCGATATACAGCTCGGTCGATTTTTTCGCTTGTCCGGAAATGATGAGCGGGGTGCGCGCTTCGTCGATCAAGATGGAGTCCACTTCGTCGATGATCGCATACGACAGGGAACGCTGCACCATCTGCTCTTTATAAAGCACCATGTTGTCACGCAAATAGTCGAAGCCGAACTCGTTATTCGTGCCGTATGTGATGTCGCAGGCGTACGCTTTCTGTTTTTCCGCATGTGAAAGGCCGCTGAGATTGCAGCCGACACTCATCCCGAGAAATTCATAGATGTTCGCCATCAATTTGCTCTGCGTCGAGGCCAAATATTCGTTGACGGTCACCACGTGCACACCTTTACCGGCCAGCGCATTCAAATAGGCAGGCAACGTCGCGACGAGCGTTTTCCCTTCCCCTGTTTTCATCTCCGCAATGTTGCCTTCGTGCAGGACGATCCCCCCGAGCAACTGCACATCGAAATGGCGCATGCCGAGTTTCCGTTTGGCGGCCTCACGTACGGTGGCAAATGCCTCCGGAAGCAGGTCGTCCAATGTTTCCCCTTTTTTTAGACGCTCCCGATATTCCGGTGTTTTCGCCGCCAGTTGATCGTCGCTCAACTGCTCGAACTCGGGCTCCAGTGCATTGATTTTCTCGACGGTCTTCATCAGGCGTTTCAGTTCACGCTCGTTTTGATCACCGAATATTTTTTTGACCAGTCCTAACATCTTTAAACTCCTTCCTCGAGGAAAAATGGCCGCGCCGCCGTACGGCATTTTGCTCTGTGATCACACAAAGAATAACTCATTTATAAATTGTAACAGTTTGGCCGTTGCCAGGCAAACATCCATATTATTGAAAAAGGTCATCCCGTTTAGACGGGACGACCTTTTTGCATCATCTCCATTTCAGTTCGCCGGTTCGATCAACCCATATTTACCATCGTTTCTTCGATATACGACATTGATTTCATCGGTTTCCATATTGGAAAAGACGAAGAAATTATGTCCGATCAGGTTCATTTGCAAAATCGCTTCTTCGACATTCATCGGTTTCATTTCAAACCGTTTCGTCCGTACGACCTCAAACTCTTCCTCTTCAGCCGAGCCGTTGGCCGCGCTGCCCTCTTCTTCCACATTTTCTTTCAACAGCGAGCGCAGGCTGCCGTCTTGACGAAACTTGCGATTGATCTTCGTTTTATGTTTGCGAATTTGACGTTCCAGCTTGTCCACGACAAGATCAATGGAGGCATACATATCTCCGCTTCTTTCCTCGGCGCGCAAAAGGACGCCTTTGAGCGGAATGGTCACTTCCACGATCTGCTCACCACGGACGACGCTGAGTGTAACATGGACATCTGTAGCAAGGGGAGTGTCAAAATACCGTGCCAGTTTCCCGATTTTCTTCTCCGCATATTCCCTCAGGGCACTGGTCACTTCGATGTTCTCGCCGCGAATGTTAAAATTCACAGGCAACTCCTCCTTCTCTTTTTTTCATCATACCATATCAGAAGGACCGCTTCAAAAACAAAATCTTCTCCCGAAACATTTTTTCGGGAGAAGATGGGCTAGCGTATCTTTGTTCATCCTTTTATCTTGCAGACAGGCAACCCGGTTGCCCGGATGATTACAATTTGATGACGTTAGCAGCTTGTGGTCCGCGTGCGCCTTCCACGATGTCGAATTCAACGGACTCGCCTTCGTCCAGAGTCTTGAATCCGTCTGTCTGGATGGCAGAATAGTGTACGAAAACGTCTCCGCCCTCTTCGCTTTCAATGAATCCGTACCCTTTTTCCGCGTTAAACCATTTCACTTTTCCTTGCATGGAATACATTCCTTTCTTGTTTTCAAATGCTGCGGGCGGATCACCCACATCTCGACTATACACGGTAAGTGATCCCTTGTCCATTTTTTCTTATTGCTTATCTTTTTATACCTGTGACCAACAAAAATGGTTTTGAAAAAACTGTACACAGAGTTTTACACATCATGAAAGCTTGTTTTCATTGTTATTCACAGCTTTATCCACATGATCCACAGGCGGTTTGCACACAGTTGTGGATAATCAGTTTCACTCCCAGCATCCAAAGAGAATGAAAAAACCCCTCATTCGCATGGAATGAGGGGTTAAGTCGCTTACGATTATCCAAGCAGTTGCAGTACCGCTTGCGGGCGAGCATTGGAGTGAGCCAGCATAGCCGTACCTGCTTGTACGAGAATTTGCTGCTTCGTGAAAGCAGTCATTTCAAGCGCCATGTCTGCATCGCGAATTCTGGACTCAGAAGCGCTCAGGTTCTCAGCGGCAACGCCCAGGTTGTTGATCGTATGCTCCAGACGGTTTTGAACAGCACCAAAGTTAGCACGGT
>CALAME010000059.1 GCA_937925675.1 uncultured Paenibacillaceae bacterium
GCTTGGAAATGTTTAGGACTCCGCTAATCATCGCGGAGTCCATGAATATGTCCTCCGTGCTCATTTTATGTTATGATTTCCATTGATTATAAGCAAGAACGTGATGCGGTGTGTCAAGCGTCTGAGAAAATGTCAGGTTTATTGTTCTGTGAAAATGTCAGGGATGGTGCCTGACCGGGGAAACGGAATTATCCGAAACAGCTCGCCTCCCGTCAAGGGTTGCCGTGATCCGGCAATCGTCTGTCGACGACGGCTTCGCTGCCCTTGACGTCCGGTTCGCCGTTTCGGGCAAAAGGCGACAAGCCGGTCAGGCATTCCATCCAGGATCTTGCCTGTCACCCGCTGGCTGTGCTACGCTTACCTTGCTGGTATTGCTTCCTGGAGAATGGTGCTCTCCAGGGATGGTTGGCAGCGGGCTTGCGCGGTGGCGCAGGTTCCGCTGTTTTTTTGGCCGTCGGCTTCGCTTGAGCCTGAACCGGCTGCGTTTCCACACAGGGCCACGCGCGCCCTTGATGCCACAGCCATACTTGTCCGTCCATGTCGATGCGCACTTCGACGACGGCCTTCGCTTCCCAGCGCGGAACGCCGGAACCGGGCTTGGGCATATAACATTTGCCTCCCCAGGAGAACGTCTGCCCGCTGGAGATCCGCCGGTATTCCCGACGGGTGAAGATGTGCTCCAAGGGCGTTTCGGGTAGCGGACGGTAAGCCGATTCCGCCTCTTGCGGCGCAACAGCAAACCGTCGGTTGTGCTTTGCGATCAGTTCCGGCAGCACCCGGTTGGCTTCCTCCATCGTGCACACGTTGCGCAGGCGCAATTCGATCACCAGGCGATCCTGGAACGTTTGCCAGAGCCGCTCAATCCGTCCTTTGGCTTGCGGGGACAGCGCCTCGATATGGGTAATGCCCAGATCGGCGATCGCGCGTCCGAAGGTGGAAAGCGACTGCGGTTCGCCGGCCAGTTCCTGCTCGATGGTTCGTTTTCCCTTGGGCGGGCAAAAAATCGAGTGGCCGTCGCTGTACAGCGCAAGCGGTACTCCTTTGCGGCGCAGCCCCTCGGTCATCACGGTCACGTAGCCCTCCAACGTCTCGGTTGGGCGGAAGACGGCTGCGATGACTTCACCGGTGGCATCGTCGATAATGCCGTGCAAGGTCAGTTGCGGACCGCGATCCTCCAGCCAGGCATAAGGGGAGGCATCGATTTGCCACAGCATGCCCGCTTGAGGCTTACGAGGCCTGGGTCGATGGATCTTTGTACGACGGCGTACGCGCGCAGGACGTAAACCGCCTTGGATAAGAATGCGCCGTACGGAAGACACGCTTAAGCGGATGTTCTCGTGCTCGGCTAACAGTTCGGTAAAGTGAGTCGAATTGCTTCCGAAGTAGCGGCTTTGGTACAGGTGTTGAACGTGTTGTTTGAGCGAATCGGCCAAGGTATGAGCGGGTTTCCGTCCCCGATTCCCATGCGCGATTGCTTGTGCACCTCCGTGACGATATTTGGCCTTGAGCCGATACGCTTGACGGACACTGATGCCCAGGTTGCGTGCAACGTCTTGTTCCGTGAGATGGCCGTCGATCCATTTTTCAATGACCATAACGCGTTTCAGTTCGTCCTTTGTCAAGGTGATCTGCTCCTTGCTCATACTGACATTTTCTCGGAACGGTTACACCCTGACAATATCACAGCACAACGACACGACGTTTCTAACGGTGTTGACATTCCGCGATAAATGCTTTAAAATCTATTAGTG
>CALAME010000060.1 GCA_937925675.1 uncultured Paenibacillaceae bacterium
CGTCGTGACAACTCCTTTCGGCGTCCCCGTCGAACCGGACGTGTACATGATATAGGCCGTGTCGTTCGGATCCACCTGCGGCAGTGCCTCAGCCAGCGCATCGGGCCGTCCCTTGTGCGCCGACGCCAAAGAGGCGCCCGGCTCAGGTTCGGCTTCCGCCCCCTCAAGCGCAGCAACCGTCTCGTGCACGGCTTCCATTTCCGGAACCGTCCGCTCCAGGCCGCCGTTCCACAACCGTTCGTCGAGCAGCATGACTTCTCCGGCAAATGCGGGCCGGTCCAATCCCGGTTCCGCCAGCAACAGGCGCGCGCCACTGTCCTTGAGCATATACGACAGCCGCTCGCGCGGATGCGTCGGGTCCAGCGGCACGTAGGCCGCTCCGGTGCGCAAGATGGCGAAGATCGCAATGATCATGCCGACCGAGCGCTCTGCAAGCAGACCGACCGCATCGCCCCGCTGCACACCGCGCCGGCAAAGCTCGCGCGATAGCAGGCGGGCCCGCCGTTCCAGCTCCCGGTACGACACCCGTTCGTCCCTGAAGACGAGCGCCGTTTCATCCGGCACGCGCTCGACTTGCTGCAGGAAGCGCTCATAAATCGTGAGCTGGCGCGGATAGTCGGCGACGGTGCCGGCGAACGAATCGAGAAGCGCTTTTTCCTTGGCGGTAAGCAGTTCGACTTCGGCGATGCGCCGTTCGGGTTCGTCCGCGATCTGTTCCAGGATGCGTTCAAAATGGCGCAACATGCGCGCGACAGTGCCCGCGCGGAACAACGCCGTGTCATATTCGACGGCAATTCGCAATCCGTCCGTTTCCTCAGCACACGCCCACGTCAGATCGAACTTGGAGCGATTTGTCACCACTTCGCACGGTTCGATCTCTAAACCGGCAATTCTCGGCTGCGCCCGCTCCATATTTTGCAATACAAACACGTTGTCAAACAGCGGAGACCGTCCGCTGTCCAACGGAAGATCGAGGTCGTCCAGCAGCGCTTCCAGCGGATATACGGCATGAGCCTGGCCGTCCAGCACCCGTTTACGCACATGTGCCAAATATTCCCGTACGGTGAGCTCAGCGACAGGCTCGGTGCGGAGCGGCAATGTTTTGACGAACATGCCGATGATATTCGCAAGATCCGCATGGTCCCTGCCCGCGATCGGCGCACCGGTCACGATATCTTCATACCCGGAATATTTGGACAGCAAGATATGATAGGCGGCCATAAGCACCATGTACGGCGTCACTTCATGCTCGGCAGCCGCACGCTTGATTTTCTCGTACAGGCTGAGCCTGATCGTATGCGTGCATTGCGCCCCTTCGTAGCGACGAATTTGCGGCCGGACAAAATCGGTCGGCCACTCGGCGACGGGGACTTCTCCGGCAAACAGCTCATTCCAGTACGCTTTGGCCTTCGCATATTCCTCATTATCCTGGGCATTCCGTTCCCATACCGCGTAATCTTTGTATTGCACCTCAAGCGGCGGCAACGTCTCTCCGTCATAAATCTTGAACAATTCGTTAAGCAACACATTGGTCGACATGCCATCCGACACGATGTGATGTGTATCGATCAAAAGCAAATGTTCCTCCGGCGACAGTTTGCGCACGAACGCTCTCAACAAAGGTGCGGTGTCGAGAGCGAACGGCCGGATGCAGGAAGCGATCCAGCGCTGGATGTCGTCCGCTCGCGCCATGTTGTTTGCGGATTCTTCTTCCTGCACTTCAAGCCGCCACTTCAACTCGGACAGCGGATGGATACGCATCCAGACGTCATTTCCATCATGATGGAATGAGGTCCGCAGCGCCTCATGCCGTTCCAGCAACGTCAAAAACGCTTTTTCCAGCCGCTTCAGATCCAGTTTTCCTCTCAATTTGAAGGCAAGCGGCATGTTGTAGCTCGTACCCGTATGTTCATCTTGCTGGACGACAAACAGTCTTCGCTGCGCGTACGACGCCGGATACATCGGTTGTGGCGGAGCAGGAGGAATTTTCGTGTACCGGCCTGTAACGGCTTGGCCGTCATGACTGCCCGTCTCCCGAACTTCGTCTTGCTTCACTTCCCGCTTCTCTGTGACGGGTTGATCCTGCACGTTTTCTTCCAGGGCATAACCCTTTTGCAATTCACCGATCCGTTTGGCCTGGAGGCGGATCGTCGGGTAGCGGAAAACATCCTGCAGGCCCAATTTCACACCGAACCTCTGCTCGATTTGGGCCACAAGCAGCATGGCCTTGAGCGAATGGCCACCAATTTCGAAAAACGGTTCATCCATACCCGGCTTCCCATTGCCAAGCACTTCTTCCCACAGGACTTGCAACTGTTGTTCCCATTCGTTCTGAGGAAGTTGATCCTCCGCTTCATGAGTTCTTGCCGGCTGCGGCAATTTGCGGACATCCACTTTGCCGTTGGCGTTTAGCGGGAAGGCGCGCAAGAGAACATACGCCGCCGGGAGCATGTAATCGGGAAGATAACGCGCCAGTTCCGTCTTCCAGGACGCCACCTGCTCCCGCTCGCGAGCAAATACGGCATCCGCCTGTTCCGGTTCCGGGACCACGTATGCGATGAGATGGTCGGTGCGCCCATCCCGTTCGACGGGCAAAACGAGCGCGTCCTTTACAGCCGCAAGGCGGCGCAAATGATTTTCCACCTCGCCCACTTCGATCCGGTTGCCGCGGATTTTCACCTGGTGATCCAGGCGACGCAAAAATTCCAGCTGTCCGTCCGGCAGCCAGCGCACGAGGTCCCCGGTCCGATACATGCGCCCTTCCCCGGCAAAAGGATCGGGTACAAAATGTTTCGCTGTTAATCCATCACGGTTCAAATATCCGGCGCTGACCCCATCCCCGCCGATATACAGCTCGCCCGGCAAACCGACCGGTTGCATTTGTCCCCAGCGGTTCAACACATACAGCTTCGTGTTATGGAGCGGACGGCCGATCGGTATCGTGTTCCGTTCGCGCACCGATTCGTCCACCGTATATGTCGTCGCAAACACTGTCGTCTCCGTCGGGCCGTAAGCATTGGCGATCCGTCCCTGTCCGAGGACGTCCAGCAATTTCAGCACATGTTTCCGCGAGGCCGCTTCTCCGCCGAACAACACTTTCCTCACCTTGCGGAAACAGTACGGGTCATAATCCACCATCGCGTTGAACAGCGATGTGGTCATAAACATGACCGTAATGTTCTTTTCCTCGATCGTGCGGGCGAGCAGCGCGGCGTCCAGCACATGCTCTTTCGGAATTAAAATGAGCGTTGCACCGTTTAAAAGCCCGCCGAAAATATCAAAGGTCGATCCGTCAAAAGCGTAGTTGGAAATTTGCAAAATTCGGTCATGTTCCGTCAGTTCCAAATAACCGCTATTCACCGAAGTTCGGATGATATTGCGATGGGTCGTCATCACCCCTTTCGGTTTGCCGGTCGAGCCCGAAGTGTACATGATGTAAGCGACGCTGTCCGGCTCAATTTGCGGCCATGTATGTTCAGCGACAGAGCGGACAGGCTGGACAGAGTGATCTGATTGATCGGAGTGATCCGTGCTCTCCAGCAATTCTGTCACGGTCCAGGTTTGTCCGGAAAAATCGGGCAAGGTCAGTCCGTCTCCTGCAACCAGCCATGGAGCGCCGCTATCGGCAAGGATAAACGCGTTTCTTTCCACCGGAAAGTCCGGCACCAGCGGGATATAACCCGCTCCGGTTTTCAAAATCCCCATCAGCGCAATGATCATTTCCATTGAACGATCGATGATGAGGCCGACCCGATCTCCCGGTTTGACTCCCCGCTTGATCAAGGCGAGCGCCAACCGGTCCGATTGTTCGTCCAGTTCGCGGTACGTCAATGTCCGGTCACCGTACTGAAGGGCGATCTGTTGCGGCAATTCCGCTGCTTTTCGGCGGAACAGACCCGGGATCGATTCGTTTTTCGGGTAAGGAACGGCGGTTCCGGCAAAAGAAGCAAGCTGCATTTTCTCCGTTTCGGTCAGCATGTCGATCTGGTTGAGCTTCAGCTGATCATTTTCAACGAAAGATCGCAAAATAACGGTAAAATGATCAAACATGCGCCGGATCGTCTCTTCCCGGTACAAAGACGTCGCATATTCCACCGTCCAAACCAATTGTCCGGCCATCTCTCTTGCGCCCCAGGTCATGTCAAACTTGGCGTTATTCCACTCCCATTCGACGGCGCGAAAGGTGACCCCGGGCAGTTCCATCTCGGGGATGTCCGTATTTTGCAACACAAACAGGGTGTCGAACAGCGGATGCCGGCTCAAATCCCGGGAAAGCTGCAATTCTTCCAACAGTTCTTCCAGCGGAAAATCCCCGTGTTCATACCCTTCGATGACCGCTGTTTTGACCTGCTGAATATATTCGCTGACGGTCAGTTCGCCGCGCGGTTGGCTGCGAAGCGCGAGCGTGTTGACGAACATGCCGACGATGTTCTGCAAATCCTCGTGAAATCTGCCGGCGATCGGCGTACCGACGACGATGTCTTCCTGATCGCTGTATTTGGAAAGAAGCACTTTATATGCGGCCAGGAGAACGACATACAGCGTCGCTTCATGACGGCCGGCAAGCTTTTTCAGACGGGCGGTCAGTTCGTGATCCAGCGTGAAAGTGATCGTGCTTCCTTCATAAGAGCGCACGGACGGACGAAGTTTGTCGGTCCACAGTTCACGCTCCGGCAACGAATGGGCGAAACGGTTCAGCCAATATTGGCGGCTTTTGGCGTACTGTTCACCGGCACTCCAGGAGCGCTCGAAAACGGCATAATCTTTATATTGCAATGTAAGCTCAGGCAACGGTTCTCCTTGATACAGACGGACCAGATCTTGGTACAGGATGCCGGTCGAGACGCCGTCGCAGACGATGTGATGGACATCAATCACCAGGTAACAGCGATCCGGTTCACCTTCGACGATCGCCGCGCGAAACAAAGGCGCTTCATTCAGATCAAACGGCCGGATAAAGGCCGTCAAAAATTCCGACAAATCCGCATAACCATGCCGGTACAAATCGATCCGTTCCGGCTGCCACGACAGTTGCTCCGGTTCTATAATACGCTGCCTTAGTTCCGTACCCGACCATGTAAACGATGTCCTTAACGCCTCGTGCCGATGCACCAGTTGAACAAGCGCCTGTTTCAGCCGTTCGCCATCCACCTGGCCTTTGATTTCCAGCACCGTCGGCACGTTGTACGTCGTCGATGACGGTGAAAGCTGTTGTGACGTATAAATCCGCTTTTGCGCCGATGATGCCGGATACGTCGCCTGTACAGGCGCAGGTTCGATCGCGTGGAACGTTGCCTTTTTCGCTTGTTGAATGCATTGTGCCAGTTCTTTCAGCCGCGGAAAACGGAACACGTCGCGCAATGTCAGTTTGACGCCCAACTGCTTGTGCACTCTGGCCACAAGCACCATCGCCTTCAGCGAATGGCCGCCGCATTCGAAAAAGTGGTCTTCGCGTCCCACCTGCTCGCGGGCAAGCAGTTCTTTCCAGATATGCGCCAGTTTTTCTTCCGTTTCCCCCTGAGGCGGTACGTAAGCCAATCGCGATCCCGCCTTGGGCTTGGGCAAACGATTGCGATCGATTTTTCCGTTCGACGTAAGCGGAAAAGAAGGCAATATTTCATAGACGTCCGGAATCATATAGTCAGGCAGATCGGAACGCAGCTTGCGCTTCCAACGGTCGATTCGATAATCGATTTGAGCCGAAAGCGTGACGCTCTCCCCTCCGCTTTCTTCGGACGCGGATTCCTCTTTCAACGTGACATAGGCGCATAAATAGGCAGGTTCATTTCCCTCCCGCACAGCAATGACAAGCGCCTCACGCACGTCTGGCAATTTTTTCAGCCTGTCCTCGATCTCGCCCAGTTCCACGCGATGTCCGCGAATTTTCACCTGGTGATCGACGCGGTCGATGAACTCCAATTGTCCATCCGGCAATCTCCGCACCAGATCGCCGGTGCGGTACAGTTTTTCCCCCGGTTGAAACGGATTGGAAATGAAACGTTCCTTGGTCAGATCCGGCCGGCCCAAATAGCCGAGGGACAGCCCATCGCCGCCAATGTACAGTTCGCCCACAACCCCGATCGGAAGCGGTCTGAGGTGATGATCGAGCACATGGGCAGTCGTATTGTGAATAGGGCGGCCAATCGGTACCACATCTCCCTCTTCTACCCGGCAGCAAGTGGCATACACGGTCGTCTCCGTCGGCCCGTACATATGTAACAATTTACCTTTGCCCAATACTTGCAAAGCGCGCCGGACATGGCTGACCGAAACGCGTTCCCCGCCGAACAGGACGTGCCGCATCGAACGGAAGCAGTTTACATCCCACTCCACCAATGTATTGAACAGAGCCGTTGTCATAAAAGCGACGGTGATCGAATATTTCGCAAATGCTTCAGCGAGCAAGTTCACATTCGATACTTCTTCCTGCGTGAGCAAAACGAGCTGGGCGCCATGAAGCAATGCGCCATAAATATCAAAGGTTGCTCCGTCAAAAGCATAGTTCGAAATTTGCAGCAGACGATCGTTATGATCCAGTTCAATATAGCCGTTATGGACAACCGTTTTAACGATGTTGCGATGAGTGGCGACCACTCCTTTCGGCTGTCCGGTGGATCCGGAAGTATACATCACATATGCCGGGCTGTCTGCCTTCGGGCTTTCGGCCTTCATGCTGTCTGCTTTCGGGTTTTCCCCAACCGGAATTTCCAAGCCGGTCCATTTCAAGGCTTCCTGTTGATCCGCAACGCTTTCCTCATCCCAGTTTTCCGAAAGGGGGAAGGCGATCGTCCCCTCATAACCATCAGCCAGCTCAGCGTTTACGTCTGTCAGCGCGACAAGAAGCGGTGACTTGCTGTCATGCAACATGAATTTCATCCGCTCTGCCGGGAAAGTCGGATCGAGCGGCAAATAGGCGGCACCCGCTTTCAAAATGGCCCAGATGGCGACGATCATTTCGACAGAACGCTCCGCCAAAAGGCCGACGATATCGCCTGCGCCTATACCGAGACGGCGAATCTGGGACGCCCAGCGGTCCGCCCGTTCGTTCAACTCCTGGTATGTCCAGCTTTCGTTTCCAAACAGGATGGCGGTTCGATGCGGGTGTTGGGCAACTTGTTCTTCAAACAGTTGCACGAGCGTCTTATCCTTTGGATAATCGGCACTCGTATCGTTAAAACGTTGCAATTGTTCCCATTCTTTGTCGGTCAGCACCCGCACCTTGGAAATAACGATCTCCGGATCACGGGTCACTTCGCGGCAAATTTGCTCGAGATGGGCAAACATTCTGGCCACGAATGCTTCATCATAGACGCGCGCATTGTAGTTAAATTTAAACAGCATGTTTTGTCCGGGGCCGACCGACACATTCAAATCGTAGTTCGTATTTTCATAGGCTTCGACTTCGCGGATGCGGAACCCGAGCTGATGCGCGTCCGCATCGAACAGGCTCGAGCTGGACGGATAATTTTCATAGACGAGCAGATGGTCAAACAGCGCCCCGATTCCTGCCGCCGCTTGAATGTCAGCTAGCGGTACAAAGCTGTATTCATCCGCCATGGCGGCTTGCATCTGCATTTCCTTGCACAATTGTTTGAACGTCATGTCCGCATGCGTTCGCACCCGGACCGGCACCGCATTGATAAACAGGCCGACCATCTGTTCGACGCCCGGGATTGAAGGCGATCGGCCTGAAACGACCGTGCCGAATACGACGTCATCCGTACTGCCGTAATATTGGAGCAAGAGGCCCCATATGGACTGGACCAGGCTGCTCATCGTGACCTGGCAGGTGCGGGCCAGGTTTTGAAGCGATGCAGACAGCTCGGAATCAAGCACAAACGTCCGTTCGCGTATATCCCGCCCTTTTGCTGCCGAATCATGTGCTGCCGTTTGATCCGCTTCGGGTTTCGGGGGTTTCGGCAGCATGACGGGCGCATCATACCCGTGGAGCAAGTCGAGCCAGTAGGCGCGCGCTTTTTCTTGGTCCTGCGCCTGCAACCATTGGATGTAAGCTTTGTACGGAACGATCCGCTCCGAACGTTCTGAAATGTCTGCCAGCTCCATACGCTCCGCACTGCCGTCCGCTTCCTTGCGATAAAGCTCAAACCATTCCCGCATGACGATGGAAAGAGACCAGCCGTCCAGAAGAATATGATGATATGTCCAAATGAGCGTAAAGGATGTCTCTTCTTTTTTGACGACCGTTATTCTCATCAACATATCTTTGCTCAGGTCGAACGAACGTTTTCGTTCGCTGGCGGCGATGGAGCGGACGCGACTTGCGCGTTCCGCTTCATCGCAATCGGAAATATCCACCAGATCCAACTTCAGCTTTCTCGACTTGAGCACGACCTGCCTCGGCTTGTTTAACTTGTCATAAACAAACAGGGTGCGGAAAATATCGTATTTGGAGATTAGCGCATTGATGCTCCGCTCCAGTGCGCCGATGTCCAGCGTTCCCTCGATCGATAATTTCATCTGTACCACATACATGTCGCCATGATCGTGAAGGGAGTGGAAGAGCATCGCTTCCTGCATCGGCGATAACGGATAAATGTCCTGGATCTCCAAACTTTTCGTTTCCGCGCTTTTCATCGTCGACACATCCTTTCCCTCATTCCAGATCTTTCAGATTCGCACCGATTTCATCCAGTTCCTCAAGCGTGAGCTCATCGTCGCTGAAATCGCTGGGTGTCAGAACTTCCGTTTCCCGGCTGAGGCAATGCTCAATCAAAGCTTGCAAATGCCGCGCAAAATGTTGCACTAACGAGCGCGCTTCCGCCGGTTCCGTCACATGCGGGTCGTAGCGGAGTGCCAGCTCAAAAATGCCTCCGTTTACGACACAGTTCCAGGCCTGCGCATGCGTAAGCGCATTGGCCGGATCTATGAGTTCACCGAGCGGCAACGGCGACGGCGTTATCGCCTCATTTTCGTCAACCTCCATAAACTGGCCGAGATAGTTGAAGACGATATCCGGTCCGCGCTCCCTACCGGCGGCTGCTTCGCCAATTAATGCACCGTCGATTGCTTTTACAATCCCGTATCCGATCCCTTTGTTCGGGATCGCCCGGATGCGCTCTTTGATGGCCGGGATCGCCTGGGAGAATTCGCGGGACGACACGGAAAGAACGACCGGGTACATCGCCGTAAACCAGCCCACCGTACGCGTCACATCGATCTCGTCCTGGGCCACTTCCCTGCCGTGCCCTTCCAAGCAGATAGCGACGTCCCGCCCATACAGATCTTTGTAGGCGAGTGCCAACGCGGTGAGCAACAGATCCGTGATCTCGGTCCGGTAGGCACGGTTTGCCTCTGTCAGCAACGCTTGCGTCCAGGTTCGATCCCATCGGAAAGTTTCCACCCGGCTTTCACGTAGCGTGCAAACCGTTTGCTGACCGAGGTGAAGCTGGGATGAACGCTCCTCTACCTCGCGCCAATAGCCGCTTTCGGATGCAAATTTTTCCCGTGTTTTTTGATTGTTCAGCATACGGCTCCACGCCTTGTACGAATCTGTTTTCGGAGGCAATTGCGGCTCCTCTTCGCGCTCGAGCGCTTCATACACTTGCTTGAAATCGTCCAACAGGATGCGCCACGATACGCCGTCAATCACAAGGTGATGGATGGCGATCAGCAGATGGCCGCCGTCTTCCGCATGGAAAATGCCCAGTTTCACCAGCGGTCCATCCAACCGAATCTGGCCTTGCAGATCGCTCGCCAGCCTTTCGATTTGTGCATGATCAAGTCCTTTCACCTCAAACTGGTGCAAAGTGAAGTGCGGCCCTTCGTCAACGCCCGTGCAGATTTGCCGTACTTCTTCATTGTCGAGATAAAACCGCATGCGCAAAGCATCATGATGGCGGATGAGATGCTGAAATGCATGTTCCACCGTGCGAGCGTCCCAGTGCTTTCTTTTCAGCATCATCGCCTGGTTCCAGTGATGCGGATTCGTCCAATTCTGTGCAAAAAACCAGCGTTGCACCGGAGTAAGCGGCACCTCTCCGATGACCGTTTCTTGCGCTTCCTCCTGTCCATCCGCGCGTTCCATATGCGGGGCGAGTTCGGCGATCGTCGGATAAAGCATGAAGTGCTTTACTTTCAACTTGCGCTTGTAACGGGCAAGGCGGGAGACGATCTGAATCGATTTGATCGAATCGCCGCCCAGCAGGAAGAAGTTGTCGTCGACGCCGACCTGCTCCACGCCGAGCACTTCGCCCCAAACTTGTGCCAATATGCGCTCATCCTCTGTCGCAGGTGCGCGATAGGAAGTTTGCGAATGCCTAACATCCGGTTTCGGCAGTGCCCGCCGGTCAAGTTTACCGTTCGTTGTGAGCGGCAACTCGTCCATTTCGATGAAATGGGACGGCACCATATAATCCGGCAGCTTCTGCTCCGCATATTTGCGCAATTGTTCCGCGCTGAACCGGGCATTCGGCTTCATGACCACGTATGCGCACAAGTACGTATCCGCCCTTTCCTCGTCCCGGTACGCCACGACCGCTGCCCTTAACACGTCCGCATGCGCCATCAGCCTTGCTTCAATCTCGCCCGGTTCGATGCGGAAACCGCGGATTTTCACCTGATCATCGATCCGACCGTGAAACTCCAGGCTTCCATCCTCAAGCCACGATACAAGGTCGCCGGTGCGGTACATGCGTCCACCGGGATGGAACGGATCGGGCAAGAATTTTTCCGCCGTCAGTTCGGGCCGGCCAACATATTGTTGAGCCACCCCGTCTCCGCCGATGTAAAGCTCCCCGGGCACACCGACCGGAAGCAGATGCCCATCCCGGTCCATCACGTACAGCCTTGTATTGTTGATCGGCTTGCCGATCGGTATGGTCGGAAGTGAGCGCACTTGATCTCCAATGGAGTATGTCGTCGCATACACCGTCGTCTCTGTCGGACCATAGGCGTTGGAAATGCGGTGTTCGCCCAGATAGTCGAGCGCCTTCAGCACGTGCCGTTTCGATGCCACCTCTCCGCCGAAAATCAGGCGGCGGATATGACGGAGCGCCGTCGGATCATAGTCGATGAGGGCGTTGAACAATTTGGTCGTCATAAACCCTGCCGTGATCTCCATGCTGTCCAACGTGTGCGCCAAGCGGGCAATGTCGAGCAGATCATCGCGTGAAATGAGGACGAGTGTAGCTCCGTTTAACAGCGCGCCAAAAATTTCATAGGTCGAGCCGTCGAATGCGTAATTGGACAGCTGCAGCATCCGATCTGTCGGCAAAAGGTTCATGTACCCGTTGTTGATCACCGTTTTAACGACATTGCGATGCGTCGTGACAACACCTTTCGGCGTCCCTGTCGAACCGGAAGTGTACATCATGTACGCCGGTCGCTGCGACCGTTCTGTCTGTTCATGCGGCGAAGCGGGCGCAGGATGAGCCGGAGAAGAAGGTGTGCCGTTCCTTTCGATTTCCGCCAGCGAGATGGTTATCACCTTGCCGGTAAATTCAGGAATGTCCGTCTGGTCCGGGGTGACAACAAGCAGCTGTGCCTGGCAGTCTTGCAACATGTACGACAATCGTTCCCGCGGATGGTTCGGATCGAGCGGAACGTACGCTCCACCGGCTTTTAAGATCGCAAGGATGGCAACGATCATCTCTGCCGAGCGCTCGGCCAGCAATCCGACCGGCTGCCCTTCAACGACACCGGCTGCGCGCAAGCGCGCGGCGAAACCATCGGCAAGCCGGTTCAGTTCACCATAGCGGATTTCTTCTCCGTTTACGAGCAATGCCGGATGATCGGGTCTCACCGACGCCTGCTGTTCGAACAATTCATGGATCAGTGCATGTTTCGGATAGTCGGCCGCGGTGTTGTTGAATTGCTCAAGCACGATCCGCTTTTCCGCCTCCGTGATTAATTCGATTTCCTTCAGCAATTGCTCCGGCTCCCTGATCATCTGGACGAGGATATGTTCAAAATGCATCAACATGCGTTGCATCTGTGTTTCCGTGTACAGATCGGTATCGTATTCGACGGTCAGTCGCAGTGCGTCTTCGCTCTCATCCACCACCCAGGTCATGTCAAACTTGGCATTGCGGCTTTGCCATTCCAAAGGTTCTATCGACAATTGCGGAAGTTGAACGGTTTTCTTTTTCGCGTCCTGAAGGACAAACACCGTGTCAAACAGCGGATTGCGGCTCGGATCGCGGGTCACATTCAACTGTTCCAACAGCTCGTCCAGCGGATAATGGCCATGTTCAAACGCACGCAGCACATGTTCGCGCAACACTTGCACCCATTGACGTACGGTATATTCCCGTTTGGGTGCGACCCTGACGGGCAGTGTATTGACGAACATCCCCACGATCCGGTTCATGGACGTGTGATCGCGTCCGGCGATCGGTGTGCCAATGACGATGTCTTCCTCGCTCGTATATTTGGACAAAAGCACCGCATATGCCGCAAACAGAACCATATACAGCGTTGCATCTGTTTTGCGGGCAAACTGATTCAGTTCTTTATTGAGTTCGTCCGGCAGACGGCGGGTGCATGCTGCTCCGACAAAACGGCGCTGCTTCGGACGTCTGCCCCCGGTCAAAATGTCAATGCGCGGTGGTTCCGTCGCAAATTGCTCCAACCAATATTGCCGTGCGGCCTGGTAGGAGGGGCGCTTACGTTCCTCGTGCTGCCAAACGGCAACATCTTTGAACTGGATGGAAAGCGGCGCCAGCGTCTGTCCCTCATACAACGCTACCAGATCGTCGTACAAGATGCCGACCGATACACCATCGGACACGATATGGTGCATGTCCAACAATAGCTCGTATTCATCTTCCCGAATCGTCAATAACGCAGCGCGGATCAGCGGAGCATGCCCCAGATCAAACGGACGCACAAACTGCCTCCGGTACTCTTCTAAAAGCCGCTGCCGCTCTTTAGGATCCACGTGGCGCAAATCGATCCCCCGTTCGATATGGCAGTTCAGCTGGTGGGCGGGATGGACGACCTGCCGCAATTCATCCCCTTTCATCACGAACGACGTGCGCAGCGATTCGTGCCGCTCGATAAGCTTCCGATACGCCGATTGCAACCGCTGTTCATCCAGCTTGCCGGTCAGACGCAACATAAGCGGCATGTTATAGCTCGTCTTGGCATCTTCAAATTGTTCCACCGTGTACAGCCGCCATTGGGCTGAAGTGACCGGATAATCATCCTGTTCAGGCACAGGCAAAATCTCCGAAGGCAAAACGTCCTCGATCTTGCCCGCCTCTTTAGTGCGCGCATCCGAGACAGGCGCATCCGATGCGGCAGCCCCTTTGGCATCGATGAGATGAGCCATTTCTCCCAACGTCGGATGGCGGAACAGGTCGGCCAGCTCCAGCTTGATCCCCCACCGTTCACGTACAAGCGCAACCAGCATCATCGCCTTGAGCGAATGGCCACCGAGCTCGAAAAAGTGGTCGTTCGCTCCGACATCCGTTCGCAAGAGCAACTGCTCCCACAATTGCGCCAGCCCGGTTTCTGAAGCGGTGCGGGGAGTCACGTACTCCCGCTTCATCCATTCATTCGGCGCAGGCAAAGCGCGGCGGTTCACCTTGCCGTTATGCGTAAGCGGCAAGACATCAAGCGGAATAAACACCGACGGAATCATATAGTCCGGAAGCCGGGTTTTCAGCGATTTCCTCCATTGGGAGAGAACTTCAGAAAAGACTGGCCGTTTTTCAATGATCTCTTTATCCTTTGGCACCACATAGGCAACAAGCATGGAGTGGCCCTGTTCGTCCCGGTGCGCGATCACGGCCGTTTCCGCTACCGGAAGCGTGGCCAGGATCGCACCTTCGACTTCTTCCAGTTCGATGCGGTGGCCGCGAATTTTCACCTGCTGGTCCATCCGTCCGCAAAACTCGAGATTGCCGTCAGGTAACCAGCGCACCCAGTCCCCGGTACGGTACAGTCTTTCTTCCGGGAAGGCAGGATGGGTAATAAACTTTTCCGCCGTCAGATCGCTTTTACCCCAATAAGCCATCGCCAGTCCGTCGCCCGCGATCCAAAGTTCGCCGGGCACCCCAATCGGTTGCCATTGCCCCCATGGATTGACCACGTAACATCTCGTATTGTTGATCGGCTTGCCGATCGGGATACGATGGCGACCCTCCATGCTGCGATCGATGTCATACGTAGTGGCAAAAACGGTCGTTTCCGTCGGACCATAGGCGTTGATCAGCTTGCCTTCGCCGACAACGCGAAGCGCTTTTTCCACATGTTCGGGCGATGCGGCCTCCCCGCCAAAAATCAGCTTCCTGAGGCCTTTGAGACAATTGGCGTCGTAGGTGACAAGCGTGTTGAACAGCGCCGTCGTCATAAACGCCAGCGTGATCCGCTTATGGACGAGCGTTTTCGCGAGCTCCTCTGCATCCAGACGCCGCTTGTCAGGCATCAGCACGAGTGTTGCCCCGTTCAAAAGCGCCGCGAATATTTCATAGGTCGAACCGTCAAACGCATAGTTGGACAGCTGCAGCATCCGGTCATGCGGAACAACCTCGATATAGCCTCCGTTGATACAGGTTTTCACCACGTTGCGGTGCGTCGTCACCACGCCTTTCGGCTCTCCCGTCGAACCCGACGTATACATCAGATACACCGGGTCTTCGGCTGAAGCTTGCGCTTGGGGCTGAACCCGTTTCCGCTCCGGTTCCCGCGCCTGATCCCCGGCCATTTCAGAAAGCAATACCGTCGTACCGTTAAAACCGGACAAAGTGCGCGATCCGTCTGAAACGAGCCATTGAGCCCCGGAGTCACGCAGCATATAAACGAGCCGCTCCTCGGGGAACGTCATATCGAGCGGGACATAGGCTGCACCTGCCTTGAGAATCGCAAAGATAGCGATAATCCGCTCCGGCTTCGCCTGGCACATGAGCCCGACGAACGATTTCGGCTGTACTCCTTGCGAGCGCAAATAAGCCGCCAACTGATCCGCTCGTTCATTCAATTCCCGATATGTCAGGGAAACGCCATCCGCTTCCACCGCAATCTGTTCCGGATATTGCTCGGCTACAGATGCAAACAGGCCATGCACCGTCGCTTCCCTCGGATAGAAAGCAGCCGTTTCATTCCATTTCGCGATCCGTTCACGCTCTTCAGGCGTGATGAGCTCAAACTCGCGCACAGTCCGTTCCGGATGGGCCGCGATTTGTTCCAGCAGCCATACATAATGTTGCGCCATCCGCACGATCGATTCTTTGTCCCACATGTCGGCGCGATATTCAATTTCACCCACAAGCTGACCTCCCTGCTCCTGCCAAGCCCAGGTCAGGTCAAACTTCGCTTGCCGGTTGCGCCACAGCTGAGGTTCAACCGTCAGATCAGGCATTTGGGTCACAGCCAGCGGCTCTTCCTGCAATACGAACATCGTATCGAACAGCGGATTGCGGTTTGCATCAAATGGAAGGTTCAGCTTTTCCACCAGTTTCGCCAGCGGGTAATGACCGTGCTGATAAGCCTGCAGCAGTTCCGCTTTGACGTGAGCGGCGAACTGGGAAAATGGGAGATGCGCTTCCGGCTTCACTCTAACCGCCAGCGTGTTGACAAACATGCCCACAGTATCGTCGAGATCGGGATGGCCGCGTCCAACCGCCGGCGTTCCGATCACCGCTTCTTCCGAACCGGTATATTTGGCATGCAACACAGCATAGGCCGCAAAGAGCAGCATGAACAGCGTCATTTCATGTTCTGCAGCCCTCTCTTGCAATCGCTGCAACAGTTCTGGCGCGAGCGAAAAATGGTGCACATCTGCCCTGTTGCTGCTCGCCGCAGTATTGCCGCTCGCCGCAGTACGCGGGCGATCGGACGGCAGTTCTTGCGCCGACTCGTAATCCTGAAATCGGCCGAGCCAGAACTGCTCATCCTCATGCTCGTTCATTCTCTGTCTAAGCTGCCACTCGGCATAGTCTTTGAACTGCAGCGGATCAGACTTCGGCTCTTCTCCCCCGTAAAACGCAAACAGTTCCTTACAGAGGAGTCGTACCGATGCCCCGTCCGAGACGATATGATGGGTATCAAAAGCGATATAATGCCGATCATCGGACAAGCTGAACAATCCGATGCGCAATAAAGGCGCTTTGGCCAAATCAAACGGGATGACAAACCTGTCCATCACGCGGGTCATAAGTTCCGCTTCAAGGCTGTGGGCCTGAGGCAAATGATCGAGAACCTTCACCGGCAACTCGATTTCCTCGATCGGGTGCACGAATTGGCGCAACTCACCAGCGACGGTTCGGAACGAAGTTCTCAACGCTTCGTGCCGTTCGAGCAGTTTTCGCACGGCCTTCTCCAGTCTCGTTCTGTCGAGGTGACCGCGAATCGCAAACAAAACCGGCATGTTGTAGCTCACGTCGGCACCCTGCAATTGCTGCATGTAATAGATTTGTTTTTGCACTGCGGTTGCCGGATAGCTGTCGCGCATCGGTGCCCGCGGGATCGGTTCATACTCCGATTCGCCCGCCTTTTTGATCCAGACCGCCATCTGTTTCAATACAGGCATGCGGAATATGTCTTCTAGCGACAGGTGCACACCGAAAACGCGCTGCACTTGTCCCGAAAGCATCATGGCCTTTAACGAATGTCCGCCCATTTCAAAGAAATGATCATTTCGACCGATGCGTTCCACATCCAGTACTTGTTCCCATACAGCTGCGAGCTTTCGTTCCGTTTCGTTCGTCGGAGCCACATAATCATGCTTGCGCGTCAGCTTTGGCACCGGCAATGCCCTGCGATCCACCTTGCCGTTGGAGGTAAGCGGAAGCTTGTCCAGCAATATAAAGGCGGTAGGGATCATATAATCAGGCAGCGTATGCCGCAAATGATTTTTCCATTCGGCAATCCGCTCTTTCCGGGCCATGACATAGGCACACAAGTAGGAATGGCCGCGTTCATCCCGGTTCGCCATGACGACCGCATCCCTGATGCCTGCCAATGAGCGCAAGCATTGTTCCACTTCATCCAGTTCAACGCGTTGTCCGCGAATTTTGACCTGGCGGTCCAGC
>CALAME010000061.1 GCA_937925675.1 uncultured Paenibacillaceae bacterium
CGGGTGCCGAATAAAGGCGAGCAGCATTCGTACCGCATATTCGTTGTCCGTGCAGCCTGGAAATCCGATGACATCCACATCATATGGCCCGTTCCGAAAGTGGGAGCCGATTTCTTTGGCGACAAAGGATGCGCATTCCACGGTGTAAATGACCAAAATTTTGTTGCGAATTCCTTTGGCCCCGTTTTTACGCAAATAGGCGGTCCATGTTTTTCGCTTGAGCGTTTCCAGTTCCATCCCCTCCCTTAAATATACTTTGTATCCGTAGGTGCACCCGTCTCCAGATCGAGAGTGGATGAACGCTCATCGTACTTGCTTTTGCAATTGTGAAGATGGACCCAATCCCCAGGTTCGATCGTTTGTGTGGCGATCCCGATTTCCACCCCGTACTTGATAACGGCTTCACCTTTTTCAATGCGGCGAACGGCAATTTTGTGACCTCTGGCCATTTCCTTGTCGATGGTGATCGAACGGATCTCCGCCTGGCCGGTAATATGAACCGTACCCGGTTTGACCGCAGTCAAAGTGGTACATACGTTGTCCTCGCGTGCGATCTGGAATGCAAGTGGTTTGGCCAAAGGGACTCCCCACCTTTCACAGGAATAGACCAAATCGACTTCGTAGATCGACTTCGTAAAGCAAAAACGGTCTAGTAGACCAAATCGACGAGCAGCAAGGAAACTTGCGGTACATAAGTGATGATGATGAGTCCGATCAACAGCGCAATATAAAAGGGAACCGCTTCTCTGATAAAGTCATTGATTTTCGCTTTGGTGATGGAGCATGTCGTCAACATCGCCGTTCCCATCGGTGGTGTGATCGTACCGATCGACAAGTTGAAGATCATCATGATTCCGAAATGAACGGGGTCAATGCCGTAAGCATAAACCATCGGCATGAACATCGGCGCCAATATAATGATGGCCACGTTACCTTCGACAAACAGTCCGATCAACAGCAAGAACAGGTTCACAATAAGCAAGAACAAATATTTGTTATCTACCAGACCGACTACAAATTCTGTAGCCAGGTGAGGGATCCGCTCCATCGTCAGTACCCAGGCGAAGGCCGAAGACGAACCGATAATGAGCAGGATGGAAGCCGTCGTACCGACAGATTCGACCAGCGCTTTGCGGAGATGTTCCAACTTCATCTCCCGATAGACGACCACTCCGAGCAGGAGTGCGAACACCACAGCCATGGCACCTGCTTCCGTCGGCGTAAACGCGCCGATCCGGATTCCGCCGATAATCACGATCGGAAGAATTAGGGCAACCACCGCGTGCCGGGATTCCTTGATGATTTCCATCGGTCGCGGCCACGTTTCACGAATCGGGTTATATCCTCTCTTCTTCGAGACGATATGCACCGTGATCATAAACAAGATTCCGAGCATGATTCCCGGGATGACGCCTGCGAGAAACAGTTTCCCGATGGACACGTTGGCGATATAACCGAACAAGATCAAGGCGATTCCAGGCGGTATGATCGGCGTAATGATGGATGTTGCGGCTGTAAGTGCGGTGCTGAATGCACGGGAGTAACCTCTTTTTTCCATCTCTGGTACAAGGATTTTGGATTGCATCGCCGCATCCGCCAATCCCGAGCCGGACAGTCCGCCCATCAAAACACTGAGCACTACGTTAACCTGCGCCAGTCCACCCGGCAATTTTCCGGTAAGCAGTTCAGCAAAGTTGATCAGACGATTGGAAATCCCCGAATAGTTCAGCAATACTCCGACCGCGACGAAGAACATGATCGCCATAAGCGGAATCGATTCCACACCGGAGATCATTTGCTGCACCATGAACATTTTGTTCATCGTCGTGTCAGCAAGAAGGAAATAGGTCAATGTCCCGGCCAGCATGGAAAAGGAGACAGGAATATTCAGCAACATCAACACGAGTACTACGATCGTTGCAATCAATACGGCCATGATCTCACCCCCTTCTCAGCTCTTGGACCAAAGATGTAAGGATGCGAACGAGCGAATAAATCCCGCATAAAACGACCGATATATCGATAAACGTATACGGGATTTTCAAAATGGGTGTAATTTTGTCTCCAGCTTGCATCGCTAACTGGTATCCATACCAGATGAAAACGACGACCAGTATGATGATCAGGACAAGATAGCGGAAAATGTTAAATCCTTTTCTGAGTTTGGGTCCCATCCGTTCCACAATAAAATCGATACTGACATGACCGTCTTCTTTAAACGCACTGCTGGATCCCATAAAGGTAAACCAGACCATAAGGGCCAGCATCGCTTCCTCCGTCCAGGTTATCGGATTTTCAAGCACGTAGCGCATAAATACGCCAAGCACAGTTATGACCACTGTCAATACTAAAGCGATGGCAGCGACTATCCCATCGAGCCGGTTGAGGAAGTTGGCGATACTTTTCATTGAACTCCCCTCCATCGAATCAGATATAGGGGAACATAAGGCAAGGTTCCCTATGTCCCCCTACACCCGCACCTTACTGATTCAGAATTTCTTGTACCGTGTCATACAAGCCCGGCGACCAATCCGGGAACATATCATATACCGGTCTTACTGCTTCTTTGAACAGCTCTCTGTCTACTTCATGGAAGGTGACGCCTTGAGCTTTCAAACGTTCAATCGTTTCTTCCTCGCTGGCCAATACCGTTTCTGTCATGAAGTCACCAGCTTCATCACCGGTTTCTTTCAGGATGGTGACGAGATCTTCCGGCAACGATTCAATAAACGGCTGACCGGCGATCCAGGTTGTAATGTTCAGCACGTGTCCTGTCAACATAATGTGTTTCGCTTGCTCATAGGCTTTGGAGCCTTCAATAACGACGAGCGGGTTTTCCATACCATCGATGACACCTTGTGCGAGGGACGGATAGACATCGCCCAGCGGCATCGGTGTTGCGGTTGCGCCCATCGCTTCAATCGCCTTGATAAAGATGTCCGCGTTAGGTACACGCAGTTTCATCCCTTTGAATTCTTCCGGAGTCGTTGCAGGTTTGTTGGCGATGATGTGACGGACTCCATACAGCCAGTTCGTCGTCACGACATGGACGTTCTTTTCTTCAAGCTGTGCTTTGATATCTTCAAACCAGTCGGACTGGAACAGTTTAAACATTTGATCAATATCGTCTGCCAGATAAGGTCCCATCATGATTTCCATATCCGGCACGAAATCTCCGAGGAAAGAACCGTCAGACAACGTGATGATGTTAGCGCCATTTCTCAGTTGTTCCGTCAAGTCTACTTTCGTACCCAATTGAGAGCTCGGGTACAGTTCCACTTTCAGGCGTCCGTTACTTCTTTCTTCAGCGAGTTCTTTCCATTTGTTCGCTGCCAGGTCGATCGGCTCGCCCGGATTGTTTTCATAAGCGATACGTACGGTGTATACTTTGCCGTCATCTTCAGGTGCTGCTCCGTTATCTCCTGTTTCATTGGCAGGCGGCTGATTCCCTGCATTATTGGACGCAGATCCGCATGCGCTGAGCACTAGTGCGAAAATCAGTGTGATGGTCAGCAGTAAGTAGCTTTTCTTTTTCATGTTTTTTTACCCCTCCGTGTTTTTGTTGTCATGCTTGCTGTTTTTGGCTTTGTTACGATGCGTTTCTGATCGCGATAGGCATCACTCCCTTTTAGTGTTCACTTGCTCCCACCCAAAAATTCGGTTGGTGTATCGGGGTCAACTTCGAATTGGGCAAGTTTTTCAGCGTTAAAGACAATGCCGTGTCCAGGCCTTTTCGGTGGAATTCCGACGGCATTTTCCACGGTTATCGGATGTTCCAGCACTCCGAGTTCCGTGAACGAACCGCCAACGACATTTTCCAGCATGTATGCATTGGGCACGCCGCACAACAGGTGCAGCGAAAGTTCCATCATATAATGCGGAGCGACAGGCTTGCCAAATGCCTGGGCCAGATGGGCGATTTTGAGCCATTCGGTGATTCCGCCCACGAAAGCCACATCCGCCTGTACGAAATCAACAGCGTCGGCTTTCAAATATTCCAATACCTGAAATTTGCTGTGCAAGCTTTCACCGAGTGCGATCGGCGTTTTGATCGATTGTTTGAGCAGGCGATGGGCTTGCACGTCATGGAACAACATCGGCTCTTCTATCCAGCCCAGATTCAGGTTGTCCAATTTGCTGCATGTGGCGATGGCTTCTGCGGAACTCAATTTCTGGTTCAGGTCTACAAGCACCGTTCCGCCTTTGCCAAGCCGTTCTTGAACTTTGATGATACGTTCGATGTCTTCTTCTACATTTTCTTTGCCGATTTTGATTTTGACGGTGTTGTAGCCTTGCTGGATATAATCGTCGACACGTCCGACGAGATCCTCGATCGTGTCGTCTGGCCTCAGATTGATCTCACTGATATAGGCGGGAATCTGTTCCCGAGCTCCACCGAGCAATTTGTACAGCGGTTGTCTGTAATGTTTGCCCATGATATCCCAGATGGCGATATCGATCGCTGCAATGGCCATGGAATTGACGCCAATGCCGACACGGCGTGACTGCCTTTGCAGCTTGTTCCAGATTTCTTCGTAATGAAGCGGGTTCATGCCGATGATCAGGTGGGACAAGTAGTCTTTGATCAGCGTCGCGATCGCTGTCCCGCCAACATCGACCGTATAGCTGATGCCTGTACCTGCAATACCGGTGTCCGTGGTGACTTCCACCACGATGAATTCCAGCCATTGCACCTTGTTGGTGGCGTCTTCCCAAGGAACACTGGGAGGGATGCGATAGCACTTGCACGAAACATGCTCAATTTTCATTTTTTATCCTCCTGTAATGAACGATGTTCAATCGAGGTTCAGAACGGCTTTGATTACAGCGCTTTCAGGGCGCGTCCAAGATAAAAACGCCTGAACTCCATCTGCAAAAGGGGAGGTGTGAGTGATAAAAGCCTGCTCATCCACTTCACCGGACCGGATTACATTCAGCACTTGCTCAAAGTCACTGCGTGTTGCTCCCCGGCTGGCGTACAGGGTCAGCTCCTTCTTGTGAAAATCCGGATCGGAGAAGGTGATGTTTCCTTTCACCAGGCTGATGTATACGATCTGTCCGCTGTGAGCGGCATAATCGAAAGCCTTTTCCATCGAGTTTTTGTTGCCGGTCGCATCGAACACGAACAAAGGAAGTGCGCCATCGGTCAGCGACAACAGTTTCTGTTTTACGTCCTCCCGGGCTGCATGGATTGTATGTTGACAACGCGCCCATTTTTTTGCAAAGTCGAGTCTGGCTTCATCGAGATCGATGGCGATCACTTCTGCTCCGGCCAGCCTTGCAAATACCATAGCGGCCAGACCGATCGGACCGGCACCGACGACAAGCGCCCGGTCTCCTGGCTGGATCTTGACACGATTTACCGCATGTGCACTGATGGCAAGCGGTTCTATGATCACAGCCTGTTCCCAGCTTATTCCTTCCACACTCATTAATTTGTAAATGGGAACAGGCAAATATTCTTGCATGCCACCATCCTGGTGAACACCCAACACTTTCAAATCGATACAGGCATTCGGCTTGTTGTTCCGGCAAGCCTGGCAAGTTCCGCACTCCAGGTAGGGGATGACGGTCACCCGTTCACCGATTTTAAAGCGGGTTTCTCCTGGAGGCAGTTCCACGATTTCTCCAGCCAGTTCATGCCCGAGTATGCGTGGATATTGAAAGTAGGGCTGACGTCCATGAAATGCATGATAATCGGTTCCACAAATACCGACGCGGCGAATACGTATTAGTGCTTCCCCATCGCGGATCGAGGGGACTTCTTTCGTGATGGCCTTGATTTCCCCAGGCCGCGGGACGATGAGTGCCTGCATCGTTTGAGCCTCCGTCCTTTGTTATTACGCGTATGTTTACGCGAATTTATTTTTCAAAATACTCGGCATATTTTTGCGTGATTTTATCCCAGTCTTTGGCGATGTAACGGAGATGGTGCAACAAGCATTTTTCCGTATTTTCCACATCGTTGTTCATCACGTATTGCAACAGTTCTTCATGCTGTTGAATCGAGGTCCATTCATGCCGTTCTTCTTTCAGTTCCAGATACCGCATGCGATGCAAGTGGGCCCGCATCATTTGCAGAACTTGCAGCAGCGTCTGATTGTCGGCAAGTTCCAGCAGGCGGGTATGAAAGAGAGCGTCCAGTTCAACATACATAACGTATTTTGCCTCGCGGGCAACTTCTTTTTGTTTTTCGATGATATGGAGCAGGTCCTGTTCCGCTTTTTGATAAACCGGATCGTTTTTGTCCCACTGTTGGGCGATCTGTTTCAACGTGGCGAGTTCCAGCGTTTCCCGTATAAATTGGGCTTCGTGAAACTTTCTTTTTGAAAGATAGGCGATATACGCGCCACGTTGGGGAAGAATGTGTATGAGTTCTTCCTGCTCCAACCGGCTGATCGCTTCCCGGACCGGGGTCCTACTGACACCGAAAGATTCAGCCAATTTGCTTTCGTAGATCATTTCTCCCGGTTTCAGTTGCAAGGATACGATGCGTTCTTTCAGCAGGGCATAGATTTCATCGCTCAACGTTTGACGAGCTGTACGAAATGAGAGCACTTCCATTTCCAAAACCACCTTATATGACAAGTTTGACTACTAGTATACATGATCGACCATGCGATTATAAGGTGAGAGATAGGTAGGAAGTGCACTGTCTATGAATCAGGTCCCAGTCCAGCTCGACACCGATACCTGGACGATTCGGCACAGTGATCATGCCCTCTGCATCGATCGGCAGTTTTTCTTTCATCGGGAACTGGAAGTTGCTCTCAGGAACGAAATATTCGAAATATTCGCAGTTGCGAATGGCACAGGATACGTGCAAATTCACGATATCCATATAGTTCATCGTGGTGGTATGAATTTCGCATCGCAATCCGAATGCTTCGGCGAGATGGGCGATCTTGAGCGTTCCGGTAATTCCGTTTTTCCAGGAGACGTCCGCCCGGACGATATCCGCTGCGCGCTGATGGATGACCTGGGCTACGCCCCAATGGCAACCGCGAGTCGTTTCTGTCGCGGCGATCGGAATATCCAGTGTCCTGCACAATTCCTTGTATTTGTACAGTTCAAAATCGCGGAACGGCTCCTCGAACCACAAATAGTTGAGCGCTTCCAGATGTCGGCCGACTCTGACCGCTTCGTCAAGGCTGTATTCGGCCACAGGGTCGCTCATCAGCACAAAATCTTCGCCGACCGCTTCCCGGATGGCAGCATGAATTTCCATATCCCGTTTGTAAGGTCCGGGTGGATGCGCTTTATAAGCTTGAATACCGAGCGATTTGTAATATAGGGCTTCCTTGACATAATCGTCAACGGAAGCATGGAACAGTCCGCTCGCATATACCGGCAGCTTGTTCCGATATGCCCCCAAATATTTGTACAGAGGCAAACCGGATTCTTTGGCTGCGATGTCCCAAAGAGCGACATCCACCGGTCCGCAAATATAGATCGGGAAAAAGGTAAGGTGGCGATCGATGTTCCACAGTTCATGCCAGATCTTTTCCCGGTCATAGGGATCTCTACCCAGCAGGACAGGCGCGATGATTTCCTGCAAATAGGCTTGGGAAATCGTGCCGGAACGAGCAGCGAGCGTCGTCGCAATGCCTTCTGTCCCGGTATCCGTCGTAATTTTGACCACCACGACATCCCAGGGCATCTGGCTTTTGCCCGTACGGCTTTCGTCAAAAAAGTTTTGATCTCTTTTTACATTCCATGTTTCAAATTTGATGATTTTCATGGCGTCCCCCTCAACCGTTGTCTCCGCCTGTCCAAGCTGAAGGAATCGTTTTCAAAGAAAGCATGGTTTGCAAAAACCATAATATCTGAATACTAGTATACCAGTCAATGTAACTTTTTACTAAATGCGTGCCGAATTGAAAGTTTAAATTTTTTTTCGTTTGCTTTTTTCAGTCGATTCTGTTAACATGACAGGCGAAGACTTTATTATCGATAATTTTATCGATATTATGAAAAAAATCAAGCCATTTTTTTAACAGGAGGACAGGAAGATGAAGGCATCCCGCGATGCATCTTACTTCGACAATCTCAAGGAAAACCTGTATTCTGCAGTGATTTCCGATATGCTCGATGAGATCGGAATGCGTAACCAGACGATGGATCCGCGCATCCGCCCGCTGACCCCGGATATGGTCATAGTGGGGAGAGCGAAGACGGTCCTTGTGGCAAACAGCTACCAGGCTCCGGAAGTTCCCTATAAGAAGTTGATCGAGGTTCTGGACAGTACTGAGCCGGGCGATGTCTTCATTGGAGCGCTCGGAGGGTCGAAACGTTCCGGATTTTTCGGAGAGCTGACATCGACGGCGATGATGCAGGCTGGCGGTCGGGGAGCGGTGATCGATGGCACCATCCGGGACTGCAAAAAGATCATTGACCTGGGCTATCCGGTGTTTTCGATCGGTTCGAGACCGTCCGATTCCTATGGCCGCAACGAAGTGATCGCCTATGATGTCACCGTCCAGTGCGGAGGAGTCATTGTCAATCCCGGCGACCTCATTTTCGGAGATATGGACGGGATTGTCGTTGTTCCGCGTGACGTGGAAGAAGAGGTCATCGAAAAAGCCTTTGAAAAAGTAAAAGGCGAAAATATCGTGTTGCAAAAATTGAAAGAAGGCGCCAAAATTTCCGAAGTGTTTGCCAAATACAACATTTTGTAATGCTTGCTTAAAGAGGGTGACAGATATGGCAGAATGGAGAAATGACGACGAACTGTTCGAAATCATGAAAAAAGAACTGTATACCCCGGTTGTGGGAGATATTCTGGATGAGATGGGATGCTATCATCAAATTTTGCCGCAGGCGATCCAGCCGATGCGCACGACGGATAAAATGGCAGGCCGGGCTATGACGGCGCTGATGATTGACGTATACGGTCCGCAGAAAAAGCCGTTCGGAAAACTGACGGAAGCGCTCGACCAATTGCAAAAGAATGAAGTTTATATTGCCAGTGGGGGAGAGATGCGATGCGCCTACTGGGGTGAAATTTTGACGGCGACCGCAAAGGCACGCGGTGCTGTCGGCGCTGTCGTCAATGGATTCCACCGGGACACGCCGCAAGTGCTGGAACAGAATTTTCCGGTGTTTAGCCGGGGCCGTTTCGCTCAAGATTCAGCGGTACGCACGCAAGTGGTCGATTACAGATGCCCGATTGAGATCGGCGGTGTCTGGGTAGAACCGGGCGATCTGGTCTTCGGTGATCTCGATGGGGTTGTGATTATTCCGAAAAAATATGAAGTTGAGGTTATCGAAAGAGCTTTGCAAAAGGCGCGCAGCGAAAAAACGGTGCGAAAAGAAATCGAAGCGGGAATGTCGGCGACAGAAGCATTTGCAAAATACGGAATTTTGTAATCAAGGATAAAAGATATCCGAATGAAATATGGCCCCAACGAATTCATACCCGAATCGCGCTTGCTCGTATAGATCCTGGCGTGCGTGATTCGGGCATTTTTTACATCTTTGTATTATAATATTCCATAAAAACAGATGAGGATGTTTTCGATGAAGCTGCAATTGGACAAGTATACGGGTTCCCTTAGTGACAAAATATATTTCGCCATTAAAGAAGCGATTTTGCGCGGAGATCTTTCTCCCGGCTATCGCTTGTTGGTCCTCGATATTGCCAATTCACTGAACATCAGTCAGGCTCCGGTAAGGGAAGCGATGGAACGGCTGAAGCAGGAGGGGCTTCTTGTCAGCAAACCGTATCGGGGATCGGTAGTTTCCGATATCTCCAAAGAAGAGATCGAGGAAATCTATGCGTTGAGAGAATTGATTGAAGGGTATGCGATCCGCAATTCCTTGCCGATTTTGACCGAGGAACATATCCAGGAACTGCATGATCTGTACGCCGAGATGAAGCGTGCGGCAGAAAATGACGATCTGTACTCGTTGATCCTAAAAGATATGGAGTTTCACGGGCTTTTTTACAAACTGTGTGGAAACAAAACGATTTTGAATGTATGGAACCAGATGAACACGAAAATCAGACGGTTTCTGGCAATAACGAACAAGGTTTATTTTCCAAGCCTGGTCGATGTGGCAGACAGCCATATCCCTCTGCTTGAGGTACTAAAAACAAGGGATGTAGATCAGGTTGAACAAGAGTTTATTAAGCATATGAAAGAAGTTTGGTGGCGAATGAAAAAATAGCGGCAAGCGACAAAGATGACCGGTGATATCTAGAGGGGGTTCGGCCGGTCTTTTTATTTATGTCATTAATGATCAATGATATTAAGTGGGGCAGATCCCGTTACATTTATTCATAATCTCATAGAAACTGAGGAGGACTCATGATTAAAGAAGGATTTGACCGATTTTTCTGGGGATTTTTGTTTATTATGATCGATTTCAGGATCCAGGGCTTCGATGTTTTGCCCGATATTATCGGCTTTATTTTGTTTGCCCTCGGTTTTCAGGCATTGGCGGAGCAAAATTCCTATTTCGCCAAAGCCAAAACGATTAATCTGGTGATGGTTATATTGTCCCTGTTTCAGATTTATGAACGGCCGGCAGAAGAAAGCGGGATCCATATCCAGCCGCTAGGATTGGTGCTCGGGCTGGTGACACTCGCCTTTACGCTGGCAGTGGGTTACCATTTGTTTATGGGAATCAGGGACATGGCATCCAAACAGAAGCGAACTGACCTGGAGCAGGAAGCAACGCAAAATTGGAACTATTTTGTGGCGATCCATATGGCCAGCCTGCTCGTTTTGATCTTGCTCTTTATTCCCACATTATTTATTGCGGTTACCATTGCCATTTTTATAGCAGCGATTTTGTTGATGTTGAGGTTTATGCGTTTTATGAAAACGTGCGGTGAGGAGCTGCAGGGCGAAGCTTAGGTGAAGTAACACGTTGCCGGTACTGTTTCCGTTTCCGGACGGAATTTCCGCCGTTACGGCTTTGCGGCGGATGTTGGTACAGTACCGGACAACGTTAGTAGCGCATCGGGATTTATAACGATTTCCAGATCGATTTTCAATTATTTTTTCCAATTATTTCATCAGTCGTTTTACGATTTCTTCTGTTACTTCTTCCGTGGTGGCGTTGCCGCCGATATCCTGCGTCTTGATCCCCGCTTCAGTCACGTCTTCCACGATTTTCAACACATGTGCGCCCAGTTCATCATAACCGAAATGGTCGAGCATCATTTTGGCTGTCCAAATCTGTCCGATCGGATTGGCAATTCCTTTCCCGGCGATGTCCGGAGCGGAACCGTGAACGGGTTCAAACATGGACGGATATTTTCCGTTCAGGTTGATATTGGCGGCGGGAGCAATGCCGATGCTGCCCATAAGGGCTCCGCCGATATCGGTCAAAATGTCCCCGAACAGGTTGCTGGCGACGACGACGTCGAATGACTCCGGTTTGGTCACGAAAAAGGCGGACAGTGCATCGATATGAATCGAAGAGGTTTGCACGTCGGGATATTCCTGGCTGATTTCCTTGAAAATTTCATCCCAGAACGGCATGGAATAGACGATACCGTTTGATTTGGTTGCGCTTGTCACGTTTTTGCGGCGTTTCCGTGCCAGGTCAAAAGCATAACGCATGGCCCGTTCCGTCCCTTTGCGGGTAAACACCGCGTTCTGGATGGCGATTTCGTCATCCCCTTTGTGGATGCGGCCGCCGATTTCACTGTATTCTCCTTCACTGTTTTCACGCACGACGACAAAGTCAAAGTCGTTCGGATGTTTCAAAGGTGAAGAGAGACCACGAAAGTATTTGGCGGGCCGAACGTTGATGACCTGTTCAAATCCGCGGCGGATCCGGATTAATAACCCCCAAAGTGAGATATGGTCCGGAACGCGGCTCGGATCTCCAACAGCGCCGAGAAACACCGCCTCGAAATTGGACAGAATGTCCAGACCGTTTTCCGGCATCATGACGCCATGCTGTTCATAGTAGTCGCAACTCCATGGAAAATGTTCGTAGCGAAAGGAAATGCCGCCGTGAACTTCAGCCGCCGCATCCAGCACTTTCAGTGCAGCAGGCACGACTTCTTTGCCGATTCCGTCACCCGGTATGACGGCAATATCGTAGGTTTTCATGCCCTCATCCCTCGATTTCTGTTGTGATATATCACTATTTTAACACAAGGCGGATTTTCGCCCAATCGAATTTTCGCCACTTTAAACTGAAAAGGCGTCCCAACCGATCGGTCGGGACGCCGGAACCTGCCATGTTAAATATAAATGCGATAGCGGCCGCTCAAGGCGAGCAAAGCGAAGAAATAAAGGCAATTGTCATAGTAGCGGCGGTTTCCTGTTCTTAAGGGCGTATTCCAGAAACGCTCCACAAACGTGCGCGCGTGCGGACCGTCGGCGGCTAACGAAGCGGCCGCGTTGGTGGCGAGCAGTCCGACCGGATGCAACGCCGGCTCATCGAACGGTTTGCCATCGATCGTGTAGCGGCGGTAATCGGACATATCGATGTCGCTGAAAAAGGCCTGGATACGGTTCGATTGCTCGACTTGCCACGGATCAGCCGCAAACCATTCCCAATCGAGCGCGATATTGGCGGCGACCCGGTACGAATCGCTGAAAAAATGCTGGAAATGTTCGTGCGACTCGGTCCTCGGGCTGCCGTCGAAATTGGCGTATTCGGGCGCAAGTCCGGTGACCGGATGACAAGCTTTGTGCAAGTAAGCCCGGCTTGCCTGGGCGGCTTCTTTCCAAAACGGACGATCCCGCTCATCGGCCAGCAGTGCGAACAGTTCATAAAAATGCGGCAGATGATACGACGGATCGCTGAAAGGCAACTCCGGTACAAACTTGATCAATTTCGTTTCCAGGTCCCACATGGGCGGGCAGCTTCCCGGCTCATCCCGGTGCAGACAAGAACGCAATATGTAACGTGCCTGTTCAGAATAGTCAAACGGGTCCGGTCCGTCCCCCCAACGTTTCGAGGCGAAGAAAAGCGCCATGGCAAAGAATTCCTCGCCATCTGGAGCAGGACCTTGGGAGATACGGGTACCGTCCGGTTTGGTATGCCAGGCGAAGAGCCCTTTGTATCTTCCCTTTTTATGTTGCATAAACTGTTTAGCAAACATCCAGAGGCGGTCAAACTCTTCTTTTTTGTCCATCTGCACCGCCATCATCATTCCGTAAGAGATACCTTCCGTGCGTACATCGTGGTTGCCGGTATCCAACAAAAAGGCTTTGTCATCTCCGAGCGTAAAATAAATGCGCCGATCATCGGGACCGTAAAACATTTCATTCCAGGTGTCATTAATTTTCTGTTCGATTTCTTTTTCATCATAGCCGTATTCCAGAAAAACGTTGCGATATTCCCCGCTGTAAAAGGCGCCCTTTTTTGTTTTTATCGCTTCGCTCATTTGTTCATTCCTCCAGTCCACCTTGTCGTTGCACACCAGTATAACATAGCTGTTGCTACAAAAATTTTAGGATTTACCATAAAAAACTTTAGAACTTTAGAATTGAATTTGAAACCTCATTCCCCGTTTTCATGTATTAATACATAAATCCCTTATGAACGTAAGGAGGAAGCCCAGATGGGGATCTTGTCTCGAATCCGGCAACTGATCAAGGCTCAAACCGGTGCACGGCACAATCAAGCCGACAATCCGGAAAAGGCGATAGATCCAATCCTTCAGGAACTCCGGCGTGATCTCGGCCAGGTGAAGGCAGAATCCGCCTCTTTGGCCGCACATGAACAGCGGGCAAAACGGGCGCTGGACGAATGCGAGGCGGAAATTCGCAAATTGCAGCGCTATGCGGAAAAAGCGGTGGAAGAAGGGGAAGACGAGCGGGCGCTAGCCTTTTTGCAGCGAAAAGCCAGTGAGGAACAGAGGAGGCAAAAGCTGAAAGCGGCTTATGAACGCGTACGTAACGAGGCGGACCAGTTCAAAAAGTTGGAGGAAAAGTTCTCTTCCGATCTGCATCAATTGGAAGCTCATCGCGCTGAGCTGAAAACGAAATTCGCACAAGCACAGGCAGGCGCTCATCAAAGCGAAGCGGCAAAAACGTTTCGTGAACTGGAAGAAAAGGCGAAGCTGGCCTTGCTCGAAGCAGAGGCCCTGGCGGAACTGCGATCCGACGCGGATTCCATCGATTATCTGATCGAGCAATTGGAAGCGGATGCGAACAAAGATGCGAGTAAAAAAGCGCATCCTTCAGAAAATGCTACTCTTTCAAATGGTCAAAATCCCGAGGAAGAGTTGGCTGCGCTCAAAGCGAAACTTCAGCGAGAGTGAGGTGAGTTCATGCCTGTCATTCAATATAAATGTGCCGGCTGCGGCAGCGGTATGACATTTGACAGCACCACCGGGAAGCTGTCGTGTCCGAGCTGCGGCCGCCAGGACGATATTGAACAAATCCCGGACCCGCTCAAAAAAGAGGTGTTTGAGGAGGGCGAGGTCCACGAATATCAATGCAACAGCTGCGGCGCGGTCATCGTCACCGAACCGGAAACGAGTGCGACTTCATGCAGTTTTTGCGGTTCTGCTGTCGTGTTAAGCGACCGGTTGAGCGGAGAGCTGGCTCCTGCGCTCGTCATTCCTTTTGCCATCAGCAAGGAGGAAGCGATCAGGGCGTTCCGAAAATGGTGCCGAAACGGCCTTTTGACCCCGAGTGGTTTTATGAATGCGGACCGGATCAAAAACATAACCGGTATTTACGTCCCGTTCTGGCTGTATGATCTGGATAACGACGTAGAAGTACGAGGGTATGCCACCAAAGTGAGAACATATCGCCGCGGCGATTACATTTATACGGAAACGCATCATTTTGAGATTTATCGCAGGATTCGCCTCAATTATGTCAGATTGCCGGTTGATGCTTCCGAAAAAATGAATGACAAGCTGATGGACAGGCTCGAGCCGTATCCCTACGACCAGCTTAAACCGTTCAAGACCCCATACCTCGCGGGCTTTATTGCTGAAAAATACAGTTATACGGATGAAGAGCTTTTTCCCCGCGCCAAGGAGAAAATCCGGCCTTTTATCGATTCTTACATTTCATCAACCGTGTCGGCATTTCATACTGTACGCTTTACGGAAAAACAGATCGATACGATCGCCAAACAGGTCAAGTACGCCCTTTTGCCCGTGTGGATGGTGTATTATGATTTTGATAAAACGGAATATACGTTTGCCATGAATGGACAGACGGGAAAGGTGGTCGGAAGACCGCCCATCAGCAAAGGCAAAGTCGCCCTTTGGTTCTCGGGTGTGAGCGCCGCTTCCTTTTTAGTGTTGAAAATCGTGTCCTGGGTCATGGGGGGAGGGTTTTTGTGAACCGGCGATCAAATAGGCCACATTTAAAAAAGATCCAATCGATCTGTTTGGGATGCCTGCTATTATCCATGTTATCCATAGCCTTTTTGTCGGTTTCCGGATGGATGGCACCGTCGCTTCTTGCGGCTCCAGCCGAACTCCTTGCGCCTGCCGCCGAATCAGAGGCTGGCTCGGTTCAGTACGCGAAGGAAGCGGGAACGAAGACATTGATTTTCGACAAAGCCGGTCTGCTCACCCGGGAGGAAGCAGAAGAGCTCAACGCGCTTGCGAACAGGCTGGGAGCGAAACGCGAGACCGATATCATCATCGTTACGACCGACAATCCGGATCAGGAAGACGTGATGGTGCTTACGCAAAATTTTTACGATGAAATGGCGCCAGGATATGACCGGCCGCACGGAAATGCGGTGATTCTCACCGTTGATATGTATCATCGCGAGATCTATCTGGCCGGATTTTACAAAGCGGAGCAATATTTGGACGATTCGAGACTGGACCTGATTCGTGATCAGATCATCCCTTACCTGTCCGATGGCGATTATCGTACAGCGTTTGAAATTTATATTAAAAAAGCTCATCAATATATGGGAATCAGACCGGGAGTTGACCCGGAAAATTTGTTGTTTCAGACCTGGTTCCAGCTGACCATATCCTGTATCATCGGCGGGGTTGTGGTGGGGATGATGGCATACCATTCAGGTGGCCGCGTTACCGTCAACCACCGCACCTATGAGGACAAAAGCACATCCGGTGTTGTCAAACAGTATGATCGCTACCTTCGCACCACCGTCACGAAACGCAAAATCCCGAAAAATGACAGCAGGCCCGGTGGCTGGGGCGGCGGTGGCGGAGGCGGTGTCACGAGAGGCGGTCACTCACACAGCGGCAGCCGCGGCTCCTTTTAGGTGAGGGCAGGATCGAACATGCCTTTTAGGCGGCCATTCAGCGGTCAGCACCGCACATTCAGGAAGAAAGGTAGGGATCGAAAATGGTCTTTTTCCGAAATCAGTTTGCCAACGTGGTGGAATGGGAAGAGTTCCGGGATGACATGATCTTCTGGAAATGGAGCAACCGCGAAATCAAAAGAGGAAGCAAATTGATCTTGCGCGCCGGTCAGGACGCCATATTTATCAATAATGGAAAAATTGAAGGGATCTTTACGGAAGAGGGCGAGTACAACATCGAGTCGGACATTATCCCGTTTTTGTCAACCTTGAAAGGATTTCGCTTCGGGTTCAACAGCGGCATGCGCGTTGAAGTGTTGTTCGTGAACACGAAGGAGTTTACGGTTCGCTGGGGCACGCAAAATCCGATTCTGATCCCGACTCCGCAACTCCCGGGCGGCTTGCCGATTCGTGCCAACGGCACATTTCAATTTAAAGTGGGCGATTATGTGACGCTCATTGACAAGATTGCAGGGGTTCGGCAAAGCTACCTGGTCGAGGACGTGAAAATTCGGATTACTTCCGTACTGGATCAACTGTTGATGAAATGGATCAGCCGCGAAGGAAAGGACATGTTCAATTTGCAAGCCAATGCCGCCAGCATTGCCAAAGGGATTCGCGAAGATCTCGATATGCAGTTGATGAATGATGGAATCCGGATCACCGGCTTTCAGGTAATGAGCTTCAACTATCCGAAAGAAATTCAGGATATGATCACGAAAACCGCTTCCCATGAAATGATCGGCAATTTGGCGAAATATCAGCAGGTCAGCATGACCGACGGCATCGCTTCAGGCAAGGTCAAAGGCGGAGGCGCCGCTGCCGACATGGCGGGGATGATGATGGGGATGCAACTGGCCAAAGAGATGATGCAAAACATGAATCCACCTGCGCCGCCAACCGGAACGAAGGCACACGGCAACGCTCCTCCTGCTTCAGGCAAGGCCGGTGCACAACCTAACTTTTGTCCAAATTGCGGCAGGAAAAACGAAGGCACCAATTTTTGTCCCCAATGTGGTCACAAGCTCGTCTGAGCAATCCCGTGCCGGATCCCTTGCAAGCCGGAATGGTCGGCAGCACATGAGATCTGGTCAAACTTGACTTTGAATAGGCTCCTTATTGATATCCGAGGCATAGAGGAGTATATTGAAATTAAGGAGAAATATCAGTTTTTGCTCCGCACCATAGAACAACGGATGTGAATCAATTGGAGCCATGGAAAAGAACACTGTGGATACTTTGGATCGGCGTCCTGCTCTGTAGCGCGAGCTACACGATGTCGGTCCCTTTTCTGCCTCTTTTTCTGCTTGAACTTGGCGTGGAAGAACGAACAGTCAATTTGTGGGCAGGTGTTGTTCACTCATCGGCGTTTCTGATCGGCGCGTTCATGGCACCGTTGTGGGGAGCCCTGGCAGACAAATACGGAAAGCGTAAAATGGTGATCCGGGCCGGACTCAGTCTGGCGGTGATTTACGCGCTGATCGCCTTCGTGCAAAATCCATGGCAACTGGTCGTTGTGCGCATGCTGCACGGTTTGGTAGGCGGCTTCGTGCCGGCTTCGATGTCGATTGTGGCTTCTGTATCCCCGCAGGAGAAAATGGGATGGAGTCTCGGCATGATGCAGGCAGGTACGATGACCGGTGGCATTATGGGGCCGCTTTTCGGTGGTCTATTGGCAGTCTGGTTTGGCCAGAGGGCCTCTTTTATCATCGCCGCAGTGCTCATTTTTTTAGCGACAGTTGCCGTGTGGCTCTGGGTCAAAGAAAGCGGCAAGGCCACCAAAGCCAAAAACGCCAAAATTTGGGGAGATCTGAAGCATGCCTTTAGCAATGCACAGCTGATTCAAATGCTGCTGTTGCTCCTGCTCTTCCAATTATCGATTAACATGATCCAGCCGCTGCTAACGCTGCATGTGGCAAACTTGCGCGGCAGTGTAGAAGGAGCCGTACTTTCATCCGGGCTCGTGTTTGCCCTCATTGGCATCTCCGGCATCATCGCTTCTCCCGTTTGGGGCAGGATCGGGGAAATGAAGGGATTTGCCCTCGTATTGACCATCTGTCTCTCCGTATCCGGAATGATGCTCAGTTTGCAATATTTCGTGAACAACCTTGTTTTGTTTACCTTATTGCAATTTATGTACGGGCTGTTTATGGCTGGTGTAACACCGGCAATTCAGACGTTGATGGTGCGCGTAACGGATGAATCGTTCCGGGGCAGATCGTTTGGGCTCACGACGAGCGCCAACCAGACCGGGGCGATGTTTGGACCGCTCATTGGCGGAGGTCTCGGTTTGTTCTTGAGTATTCACTGGATTTTTGTCACCGCCGGACTCATTCTTATTGTCGCGTCCATAGCGGTCTGGTTTAACAAAGGAATTGCCGATGAAGCCCAGCATGAAGAAACCAAGGTGCGTGGAAAAAGCAGCGCCGGGTAACAGAAAAAAACGGGCACATCCGGTTGGCAGGCTGAATATAATGCGGTTGAGAAAGGAGGTGGGCGATCGGCCATGACTCCCTCAACCGACATGAACCTGCCTGAACCGGATCAACCGGTATACGACGCGAGACATGATTCCGATCACAAGAATAAATGGAAAACATTATGCAAAACGTATCATCATCATTGGGTTTGCTTGCAAACCCGGGATGGAATGTACGACGGCATTCTGGATGGAACGGACGATGAAAACGTATATATGCTAGTACCGGTCGGGGACTGGGAGCCGGATTACCGGCAAGTTCCGTACGGGTACGGTTACGGCGGATACTTCCCTCCCTACGGTTATCCCCGTCGTTTTCGCCGGTTCAGACGTTTTCCTATTCCGTATCTGCTTTTGAGAAGTTTGTGGTTTCCTTATTTTTATTGATCATGGGGGTTTCTCCCGGCTGGCTGCCTCGAAAATTGGATGGTGGAAATAGAATGACAAATTTTCAAATATAGCGATTTTTGGCAGGACTTTATGCAGAAAAAGACGAAAAAAGAAGTGCAATCATTCTCCAACATCCAAAACCAATTTCAATGGACATAGAAGGAGGTCGAGTGTGCAGGCGGACGAGCGTTTACACTGGAATCGTCCCTTGCCAAGCGGATGAAATGGATCACAGTCAGACAATTGAAAGAAAAATTTTCGCTTGAGGTGCTGGCGGGAGAAGCCCATTTGGATCGCAAGATCACCAAACCACGAGTACATCGTCCCGGGCTTGAATTTGTCGGGTATTTTGATTTTTTTCCGCAGCAACTCGTACAGGTGCTCGGTGTCAAAGAAATCACCTTTTTGCACAAACATAGCGAGGAAGAACGCAATATCCGCATCGGCAATATCGTCAAATATCATCCGCCCTGCTTTATCGTGACTCAAAATCAGGGCGGTTTGAAGTATTTGACCAAGTATTGTGAGCTCGAAGGTATTCCGCTATTGCGCACTCCGGAAAAAACGTCAACATTTTTAGAGCGAGTAGATGCCTATTTATCGAAGGCGCTGGCGGAAGAAATCACGGTACACGGGGTTTGCGTCAACGTGTCGGGGATCGGTGTATTATTGAGAGGTAAATCCGGAGTCGGTAAAAGTGAGACGGCGCATACGCTGATCCGGCGCGGACATCGGCTGGTTGCTGATGATGTGGTCGTGCTGAAAAAAATCAATCCGGACACGATTCTTGGCACACACGATGGGAAAACAAGGGAATTTCTGGCTTTGCGCAGCATCGGCCTGATCAATGTGACCCGCCTGTATGGCCGGAGTGCTTTCCAGGATGAAACGCGGATCGTGCTGGATATCGGCTTGGTCAAATGGCAGGATCGGGCGTTAAATAATGAATTGGAACTGGAGCCCCGCTACACGGAATTTATGGGCGTGAAAATTCCCCATATCGAAATCCAGTTGCAGCCGGGGCGCGATGTGGCCGGGCTGGTCGAAGCGGCGGCTAACAATTGGTATTTAAGACAGCAAGGATACAGTGCGGCAGAAGAATTTATGCGGCGGTTGGAAAGCGACATGAATCGGGATTAAAGGAAATCGAAAAATAAAACGCCCCCCATTCCCAGGTTCATCGGGGAGTGGGGGGCGTTCGTTTCAGCCCCGCTCGTCAAGCGGATAGAAGATCAAGTCAACCGGAAAAGCTGAACCGGAAGGGGGAGAAAATTCGATGGTCAGCTTTTCTTCGGTTCCGGTCGTTCTTCCAAGCAAATAGGCACCGTCAAACGGTGTGATGACACCGGAATTGGGAGCTTTAACAAATTGCCCGTTGATTTTGAACGGTCCGGAAAAAGCTCCGCCGCGTGGCTGCAAAAGAATAGCCATCTTTTTCGGCTTCTGAATATCGACGGTATAAACAACACCGTAGTTGCCGTAATTGTTTACCGCCTCCCTGCGCAGCGGATCGTATCCTTCAATAAATTTGTCGTAATCATTGTCACCGATAATGATCCGTGACGGGCGTGTGATGGAAGCTCCATTGATGCTCCAGTGCACGTCTGCGGCATCGAAAGTTCCCCGCACATGGCGATCATAGTTCAGACGGGGGAGAAAATCAGGCCGAACGATACGCTCTCCCGGTTCAACGGCAACGAACGAGAATTCCACTTCCCGGTTCGTTTCGATGTCATAGAAAACATTGACCCCTTGCGATGGTCTGAAATCGGCCATGGTGACATAAACTTTGGTTTCTCCCGGGGCAATTTGCATCGTTTCCCGGATCGGTTCCCGTACGAGATAGTCGATCGTCGCCGCATGTCCGATCAGATGGGCATAAGGTGAAGGGGCGACTTCACCTTTGTTCGTCGTGGTTACCGTCGCTGTTTGCGAGCCGTGGTTGGTCGCAAGGATCATAAACCGTGCAGGCCGGTCCATACCGTTGATATGGGTTGCGTACAAGCGCGCTTTTCCATTTACCGTATCCTGATACAAAAGACCGGTGGAACGGAAGGTTTCCGGGCTATTGCTGACAAGAAGTTTACGGCTTGTATCGAGCCGCGTATTTTTGGGGAGAAGAGGTATATTCACGCCCGTTCGGAATGTGTTCGTTGTATCGCGGACAAAGCTGCCGATGGGATTGTTGTACAGTTGGAAATCAAGTTCATTGAACAGAACTTCTTCTCCCACGACGACTTCTCGCGTAAATACTTTGCTTTCATTGCCATTTCGATCGACGACTTTCAAGCTGACCGGATAGCGGCCGGGCTTGAAAAAAGCGGGTTGGCGACCTTCCCATTTTCTCTCCACGATGCCGATGCCACTGGGATGATAGCTGAGATCGATATATTGAATCGGTTCGCCGATGCGATAAATCGGTTTGTCTAACGCGAATTTGGCTACAGGTTCATTTTCTTTGAGCCCTGCCGGCTGACGTACGTATGTCACCTCGACGCGTTTCAGCTCACTGTTGTAAGTCGTATGGGCATCGGTCAGGCTGGCAAACCAAACGACTTGCACGAGCAATCGGCCATCTTTGATGACGCCGACATTCTTTAGGGGTTGCGGCGATCCGTTCATCCATACCCTGCCTTGTTTTTGGTCAATCAGCACATTGTATTTTTCCGTCTGAATGCGGATGGCCTGCGTTTCAGCGTCCCATGAAACATGGAAGCCCATGGCATCACCTAAAAATTTGAGCGGCACGTACATGCGTCCGCCAATGACCTGTGCAGGAACGTCTAACGGATGCGGTTCCCCGTTCAAAAAGGCTGTCGTTTGGTTGATATACAGCAGCAACTGCACGGTCGTACCCGAAAAAGCTGCTGCTTGAGGTGCCCCCCAAAGAGTCAGAAGCAAGGGGAGGGTCAGCAGGACTAGAAAGATGCGACGAAAACGGTGAGTCAGGTGTTTCATTTGTCTAGTTTCTCTCCTTATGAGTTTTACTTTCGTCGGGTTCTTGGGAAATTATGCATACGACATTGGGTAAAAAGGCATTCGCTTAATATTTGACGCGAATCTAGTCGAAAAGTTTCATCATGGGACGAAATCAAACACGGAGGTACTCCATCACAAGGGTACTAAATAAAAATAGTACTTTCCAATACAGTCAGATCGACTACAATGAAGACAAGTCGATCTTTCAGGAGGAAGAGTGCCATGTCCAGAAAATGGCTTGAAAAAGAAGGACGGCGTTGGCTCGAATTGCAAATCATTACCCAAGAGCAGCTGGAGCAGATTCTGAAGCTGTACCCGAGCAAAAAGTTCGGGATCGGAGTGTTGCCGATCTTTGGCGGATTGCTGGTAGGGCTTGGTGTGCTCACATTTGTTGCGGCCAATTGGCAAGAGATACCACAGTGGTTTCGACTGGGATTGATCATTGCTGTCATGTGCGGTTTTTATTGGAGCGGTGAGAGAAGCAAAGCCGCGGGATACCATCGCATCGGCGAAGCTTTGGCCGGGGCGGGGCTATTGACATTTGGAGCTGGCATTTTTCTCGTCGGACAAATGTACCATTTGACCAGCTATAGCGTCATCTCCTTTTTGATTTGGGGGATCGTGGGCCTTTTGCTCACGTACTTGTATCGCAGCCGGTTTATGTTTTTCCTGACGACACTGATCCTGGTGATCGCACAGTCTTACGGATACCTTTCTTTTATCTCGTTCAGCTATGCGGCTGCGCTGATCACCTTGATCGGTCTGGGAGGATTTGTCTGGTTGAGAAGTCCGAAATGGATGGAAGCCTTTTTGCTATCCGGTGCGCTTTTGGTTCATTTGCTGTACTTCCTGAACGAAAGAAATTGGAATGAGATGTGGTTTTATGTGCTGCTGGCTTTCCTGTACGCCTTGTCCGATTGGATGCCGGCGTCAGGGGCAAAACAAGGATTCCGATCTTTCGCGGTATCCATCGGATTTTTGTACGGGCTTTGGATGGTGATGGTCGGGGATTGGTTGGGGCTCTCCATGAAAGTTCCTGCTTCCCTGTACTGGATATTGCTCCCTTATGCGCTATTCATGGGGGTGTCCATCTGGAAAAAAATCCGCAATGAAGACCTGGACAAGGGAAGTTGGACCATCGTGGAATGGTTGCCGCTTTTACCGCTATTTCTCGTGAAAACAGGAGGAATTTACGTTTATTTGATCGCGCTGTGGCTGTTTTCCCTGTATTTGCTGTTTTATGGTTACCGTATTCAAAACAGGCGATATGCCAACTGGGGGACGGCGGGATTCATTGCGGTCGTTCTGGTCGCCTATACGAAGCTGACATGGGCGTTTATGGACAAATCGATGTTCTTTATCAGCGCCGGCCTTTTGTTGCTCGGCCTGAGCGGGTGGCTTTACCGACGCAACAAGACGATTCTGGTCGGAAATGAAGGGGAGGGCGGACATGATGAATAAAAGAGATCCCCGTCACCGAAATATCCGGCCATGGTTGGTGGTCATTGTGCTTATGCAGGCATTGTTTTTGCTGGCTCTTGCCGGCTCGTACCATGCTGCACATGCCCTGGGAGAGGAAATTCGGCTGAAGACGGCACCGGTTGATCCGCGCGACCTTTTTTACGGGGACTATGTCACCCTGCGCTATGAAATCAGCTCGATTCCGGTTCAGCGGATTGCCGATCTAAAACCAGATTCCGATGGTGACATCGAAGACTTGTACAAGCGCCAGATCTATGTCGTGTTAACCGAAGAAGAAGGGATTCATCGTCTGAAGCAGGCTTATCTGGAACGGAGCAACATACCGAAAGGAAGCGGGCCGGTGTTGCGGGGGATCATCCAGGGCGGTTGGAATGATGAAGTGAATGTCAAATACGGATTGGAGCGGTATTACGTGCCTGAAGGCACAGGGACGGAGTTGGAGTTAAGGCAGGAAGAAATCATCATGCGCGTCAAAATCGCAGCATGGGGGCAAGCGTTGATCGTCGGACCAGATCACTTGTGATCTGGTCAACTTTTTTTCTGTGTAGTATGATTAGTATGTGTACATGTGACAATGAACGGGAGGCTTACTGACGATTGACAAAGACAACAGGTTTGTTACGGGATCAGGTATATTCGCAGTTGAAGCAAAAAATTATGGATCTGTCACTTGAACCGGGGAGATTTATATCCGAAAAAGAAGCGATCGAGATGTTTCAGGTGAGTCGAACGCTGATCCGCGAGGCATTTATCCGTCTTGCCCAGGACGAGCTGCTGGAGACGATTCCGCAAAAAGGCTCATTCATTTCATTGATCGATTTGGAGCATGTGGAGGAATCCCGCTTTGTCCGCGAGCAATTGGAAACGGCGCTCGCTCGTTTGGCTTGCCACGAGTTGTCTGACGAGGAGATCGTGACGCTGAAAAATCTGATCAACCTGCAACAGTTGTGTGTGGAAGCACGAAATTACGAAAGACTGTTTGAACTGGATGAACAGTTCCACCGCACCATTTTTGTCGGCTGTCGAAAAGAAAGAACGTGGAAAATGATGGAGAAGATGAACACCCATTTCAACCGGATCCGATTGTTAAGGCTTGCCGTGGATTTTGACTGGGAGATTATCCTGAATCAACATCGGGAAATCGTGGATGCGATTGAGAAACGGGAGCCGGATCGGGCTGAACAGGCCATGCGCGATCATGTCAGGTTGATTGTGCTGGAAAAGGAAAAGCTGAAAAGCCGTTATCCCGGTTATTTCAAGTGAGACGAATCCCCCGGATCAAAATAAAATGACCCAGCGTCATGCCGCCAGGCCATGGAATCGAATTCGTAACGATTCAGCTCTGGAAAAATTTTCGGTTTTTTTCAATGAATTCAATTTCGTCTTCTGGAACTTCACTTTCGTGATAGATGGCCGAGACGGGACATGCGGTCTCACACGCGCCGCATTCAATGCAGACGTCAGGATCGATGTAGTATTGGTCCTCCCCCTCGTGGATACAATCGACCGGACATACTTCGACACAATCTGCAGCTTTTTCTTCCATACAAGGTGATGTAATGACATAGGCCATGGTGGGATAACCTCCTTTTGTTTCTCATCCTATTGTAACAAATTTTTCGTGTTTTGAAACCATTTTGCTGAACTTTTTTGGACCGTTTTCATTGAAAGCATGAAACCTTTATTGGGGAGTACGGTTTTTGACATGGACGGCTAACGGTTTCTCAGCGGGGACAATGGCGTAGAAAACAAAGCTTTGATCGCATGCGGGACAAGTTTGCGGGTAGCAGTCGGCCATTTCTTCCATGATGTTGCCACAGGCTTCGCAAATGCGTGGCGGAAGTGAACTGAAATACTGGACGATGGACGGCATGGAGGGGGGCACCACCTTTCACCCGAAAATGTCTCTACTTCCAGTATATGCGAAATATAAAAAATAAAAAAGAATCGTGTTCCGATGAAGGGATTACATCGGCATCACGATTCAGTATAATTATTCAGTATGTCTATTTGGATTTGGTATAGCTATTAGCTATAGTATCGCCTATGAACGCGGAACGAGGTCACAGGCTTCCGGCGGCATCCAGTCCGCTGCCTTGCCTTCCCATTTGATATTGCAGCCGATCGGGTTCGTCATCGGAACCGTGATCTTTTTCCCGGCAAGATGTTCGGTCAGGGCGTTTTCCAGATCGTTGACGGTCATTTTATCCGTCTCACGCGGGTTGTCAACGCCGCGTCCGGTATAGATCAGTTTGCGCTCACGGTCAAAAACATAGAAGTGCGGCGTGCGAAGTGCACCATAAGCCAGAGCCACTTCCTGGCTTTGGTCCCTTAGATAAACCCATGGGAAGCGGTGTTCCTCCATCCGCTTGACCATGTTTTCAAACGAATCTTCCGGCTTGGTCGTCTCGCTGTTGGAATTGATCGCGACAAAACGGACGCCTTTGTCACGGAATTTTTCCGCGGTTTGGCGGGTGACTTCATCCGATCCGATCACGTACGGGCAATGATTGCAAGTGAAAAAGATAACCAGGGTATCTGCATCTGAGAAATCACTGAGGGAATACGTCTTTCCATCCGTTGCCGGCAGTGAAAAATCGGGAGCCTTATCCCCGAGTTGCAAAGTAAATGCCATATGATCGCCTCCTTATGGAAGATTATAGCGTATTCAGGAACGATCGCAAGCGCAAGCCTAGCATTGCTGAGGGTTTTGCCTTATAATTTCGTACTAAATAGTGTAATATAGAGGAAGGTTATTTTTAGCAGGAAAGGTTGAGTCGCCACATGGAACGCACTTCGGAAACAAACAACTTCATCAGACAGATCGTCCTGGATGATGTCCGGAGCGGACGGGTCAAAGAGGTGGTCACCCGTTTTCCTCCGGAACCGAACGGCTATTTGCATATCGGCCATGCCAAGGCGATTTGGCTCAATTTTGAAATCGCCAAGGAATTCGGCGGAAAAACGTATCTGCGGATGGATGATACGAATCCGCTCACGGAAGACGAAGAATTTGTGAAAGCTATCCAGGAGGATGTACGCTGGCTCGGATATGAGTGGGACGAATTGCGGTTTGCTTCCGATTATTTTGATGAAATGTACGAGCGCGCGTGTTTGTTGATCCGCAAAGGGAAAGCGTACGTCTGTGATTTGAGTCAGGAAGAGATTCGTGCGACGAGAGGAACCTTGACTGAACCGGGAATAGAAAGTCCGTACCGCAATCGTTCGGTCGAAGAAAACCTCGATCTGTTCCGCCGGATGAAAGAAGGGGAATTCGCCGACGGGGAAAAAGTGCTGCGCGCCAAAATTGATATGGCATCGCCCAACCTCAACATGCGCGATCCGGTTCTTTATCGGATTTCCCATGCTTTTCACCACAATACGGGCAACAAATGGTGCATCTATCCGATGTACGATTTTGCCCATCCGATCGGCGATGCGATTGAGGGAGTCACTCATTCGTTGTGTACGCTTGAATTCGAGGACCACCGACCGCTCTACGACTGGGTCATTGAAAATTGCGAGATGCCGCACCGGCCGCGTCAGTATGAATTTGCCCGCCTGAACCTGACGAAAACGGTATTGAGCAAGCGTTATTTGAAGCAGCTTGTCGAAAACGGCATCGTGGACGGTTGGGACGATCCTCGTCTGTCCACATTGTCTGCTTTTCGTCGCCGCGGATATACTCCGGAAGCCATCCGCAATTTTGTGCGCGAAGCGGGCATTTCCAAAAGCAACAGCATCACCGACATCCAAATGCTGGAGCACTTTGTCCGTGAAGACCTCAAATTAAAGGCGCCCCGGACGATGGCGGTGTTGCGTCCGCTTAAAGTCGTCATCACCAACTACCCTGAAGGTCAGATCGAATGGCTGGATGCCGAAAACAATCCGGAAAATCCGGAGCTGGGTACAAGGAAAATTCCGTTTTCCCGTGAAATTTACATCGAACAGGAAGATTTTATGGAAAACCCGCCCAAAAAATATTATCGTTTGTATCCGGGCAATGAAGTGCGTCTGAAACATGCCTACTTCATCCGCTGTCATGATGTAATCAAAAATGAGCGCGGTGAAATTGTGGAACTTCACTGTACGTATGATCCGGAGACGAAAAGCGGCAGCGGGTTTACGGGACGCAAGGTGAAAGGAACGATCCATTGGGTTGAGGCGAGTCATGCGATACCGGCGGAATTCCGGCTGTATGAACCGCTCATCGATGATGAAGAATTGGCTAAAGGAAAATCGTTTATGGAGTGTATCAACCCGAATTCGCTGGAAGTGCTGCAAGGCTATGTGGAGCCGAACATGAAAAACGTGAAACCGCACGACAAGTTCCAGTTTTTCCGCCACGGTTACTTCAACACCGATCCGGTATACACCACGGATGAAAAGCCCGTATTTAATCGGATCGTTGCGCTGAAAAGCTCTTTTTCCCTGTAGTCGGCAAAGTTCACAAAGTTGTTATTGACAAACTTGATTTCATACGTATAATTTAAAAAGTAGCCTTGCTTAAAGGCTGCTTGCTGATGTAGCTCAGTTGGTAGAGCAACGCACTCGTAATGCGTAGGTCGGAGGTTCGAGTCCTCTCATCAGCATCGCTCAAGATAAAATACGCGGTTTTCCGATTGATTCGGGAAACCGCGTTTTTCGTTTCTAACACCTTTCCATTTCAGGCGAGTAGATCCAAAATTGATTTTTTCCATTATGTTTACCGACGTACATGGCTTTGTCCGCCTTTTGCAGCAATTGTTCGGATTCCGTACCATGTTCGGGATAAAGGCTGATGCCGATGGTCGGGGACACAGACCAGGTGCGTTCCCCGATGATGATCGGGCGGTTGAGATGCTCCATCAATTTTTCGGAAAGGCGGGATACTGTAGCCGCATCGGGTACGATCATTAAAATGACGAATTCATCTCCGCCGAACCGAACCACGAGATCGTGATGGCGCACACAATGGGTCAATCGTTCCGCAATCACTTTCAGTAAAGCGTCGCCGGCGAGGTGTCCCATCGTATCGTTTACTTTTTTGAAATCGTCGATATCGACAACCAGGCAAGCAAGAATTTGGCCGCTTTGTTTGGCTTTATCCAGCAAAGTGGTAAACGACTTCTGGAACTGGTGGCGGTTGGCCAGTCCGGTCAGATTGTCATGATAGGCGAGATATTGCATGCGTCGCACTTCCCGCTTTTGTGCTGTGATGTCCTGAATGGTCAAAAAATAAAAGGGAGCGTTTCCCATCTGAACGTGGTGGCAATCGAGCATCACCCGTTTCGACTGTCCGTCAGACAGATTCAATACGATTTCCTTTGTTCGGAAAGGGAGGGAAAAATCGTTGAGTGCGGAGCATTCGCATTGAAACAATGCTGAATAAGGTTTTCCTTTCACTTCATTTTCTGCATAGCCGCTCAGTCGATGAAAAGCCGAATTGATCTTCATAATTTTGCCGCTTTGATCCAACAATAAACTGGCGAAAGGTAACTGCTGAAACCACGCCTGATATAGAAGATGTCCGCGCAGATTGAAAATATTGGGTAATAATACGGAATAAGAATGAGGACGAAAGTACGATTCGCGCGCATGAAAAGCACTGGT
>CALAME010000062.1 GCA_937925675.1 uncultured Paenibacillaceae bacterium
GGATCAAAATGTTCAAATGAGGTCAAGATTGAACAAGAAAGTATAAAAAAGAATCTGGTAAATGTGTGAAAGTCTTGTTAAGATCAAAATAATTAAAAAAATGAAGGCACATGCATGGTGCCTTTTTTGTTGTTGAGGGGGATCATGAATCGATTGCCGGATGACCTGAAGCTGTTGTGGAATGCATGGGGGTTGTCTGAGGAAAAGATTGAGAACTGGCTTCTTTGCGATCGTCATCCTGATGGCGGTTTTACGATCAGCTATGTGGTGCTGACGCGCCGAGGGTTGTATTGGATACGTCCCAAGGAGCCGTTAACGATCCAGGAGAAATGGTTTAAAGGCTACATCCTCCCTAAAAAAGAAACCGGTTACAAACCGAAATCGCTGTCATCAGAGGACTACGAGGTCGTATACAAAAAGCTGGAGACGGTCGAACGCTTGACCGTCGTCAATCTGGTCGCTTCAGGCATGCTTGTGATGCATGAAAAAGGAGCGCCTGAGCAGCGGATCGGCATGTTCACCAACGGTCAGATGGAAGCGGCTGTAAGACTCGTCTCCGCGTTCGAGAAACTGAAACAAGGCCGGTCCCCGGAAGAGCGTAAAGAAGAACGGAAGGATAACACCTGTCCGAACTGCGGCATGCTCTATCCTGTTCGCGGGGAGAAGATTTGCCTGCGCTGCATGAAGAAGCATGCCATCTTTCGCCGGCTGCTCAAATTGACCGGAAAATATAAAGGAACGATCGCGCTGATCATTCTGTTCATGCTGCTCAATTCCGCCACCAACCTGGTCATCCCCTATTTGAGCGGGACGGTTCTGTTCGATCAGGCGCTGGGGGGAAGCGGACGGTTTGCCGGGCAGATCGGTCTTGTGATCCTTTTGATCATCGTGTTCCGAACGCTTTCCTTGCTGTTCGGGATCGTCTTCGGCATCCAGAACGCGAAGCTGGCGGCCAATGTCGCCTTTGATCTCAAAGCGGATGTGTTCAACGCCTTGCAGCGGCTTTCGCTCGCGTTTTTTCAAAAGCGGCAGACAGGGCAACTGATGACCCGGGTGAACAATGATGCGACGGATGTGCAATATTTTTTCACGGACGGCATCGCTTATTTTATCGTCAATGCGATGAATATTATCGGCATTGTCGTTGTTCTGTTCGTGCTGGATTGGCGGCTTACCTTGCTCTGTCTCGTGCCGTTGCCGTTCATGATCTTCATCATGCGCTCCGTTTTCCCCAAGTTGTGGAGGTTGTCTTGGCGAAGACACCGCCGCATCAGTGCGATGAATGCGATGATCAGCGACTCGATGCGAGGTGCGCGGGTGGTGAAAGCGTTCGGCAAAGAATATCTGGAGATCGATCGCTTTACCCGTACGAGCCTGAACTATGCTTATGCCGAACAGCGGTTTAACAAAATGGGCAGCACGGTTTTTCCTCTGCTCAATCTGGTCATTCAGGCCGGAGGAGTCATCGTCTGGGCGATCGGCGGCTGGCAAGTCATTCAGGGCCAATTTACTTTTGGTTTGATCATGTCTTTCCTGCATTACTTGACGATGTTGTACAATCCGATCCAGTTTATGAACAACATCGTCAACTGGTGGTCCAATTGCATGTCCGCCGCTCAGCGCATATTTGAGATTCAGGATGCGGTACCCGATATTCAGGAGAAACAGGATGCGATCCATCGCGACAGGCTTGAGGGAGAAATCCAGGTCCATAATGTTACCTTCGGCTATGAGCCGAATCGCCCTGTGCTCAAAAATGTCTCGCTTCATGTCAAGCCGGGGCAGATGATCGGCATTGTAGGGCGATCCGGTGCGGGCAAATCGACGCTGGTCAATCTGATTTCCCGCCTGTACGATCCCGTAGAAGGAGCGATCATGATCGACGGTATCGATGTGCGGGATTACAGCTTTGACACCTTGCGCCGAAACATCGGCATCGTCTCGCAAGAAGTGTTTATCTTTACCGGAACGATCGCGGAGAATATTGCCTATGCCAAGCCGGATTGCACGATCGAAGAGATTATTCATGCAGCGAAAATTGCCAATGCCCATGATTTTATCTCGAACCTTCCCGATGGTTACGATACGCTTGTGGGCACAGGCGGTTATGGGCTGTCCGGCGGGGAGATGCAGCGGATCTCGATCGCGCGTGCTGTACTTCACGACCCGAAAATACTGATCCTGGATGAGGCGACGGCTTCGCAGGATACGGAGACGGAACTGGCGATCCAGGAAGCGCTCGAAAAGCTGATGCAAGGGCGTACGACGATCGCGATCGCCCACCGTCTGTCGACATTGCGCAACGCCGATTTCTTCTTCGTGATCGATCGCGGCAAGGTGGTGGAATCGGGCACGCATGAAGAGCTGCTGGAAAAGAACGGGGTCTATGCAGGGCTGGTTCGCAAGCATGATGAGGCGCTGAAGATGAGAGAGGTGATCTAGGTGGACTGGAGCTATCTCACCCCCGATAATGCTGAATTCAGTGAGACTGAGGGCCAATTGTTGTCCATCCGCGTGCAGGGCAAGGATTATCCTGTCGTCTACCTTCATCGTTCCTTTCCCCATACGAGTCCGGAGGAATACATATCGGTGCGCACGATCGATAATGTCGAGGTGGGACTGATCCGCTCCCTCTCTGTCTTCCCGAAAGAGACGGAACAGTTGCTCAGAAAACATATGGAACTGAGGTACTTTGCTCCGTCCATTGAACGGATCCTGGAGATCAAGGAGGAGTTCGGCTACTCGTTCTGGAGCGTCGAGACGTCAGCGGGCCTGTGCCGGTTCACGGTCGGCAGGGGACCCAATGTCCGCTTGGTGGCCAGCCGGAAAGTGCTGATTACCGATGTCGATGGGAACCGCTTTCAGATTGAAGATCTGGACAAGTTGAGCGACCGGGAATACCGCATGCTTGAAATGTTTTTGTAAGCTTGGTTTGAAATGTTTTTGTAAGCCTGGTTTGAAAAGAGGCTTGGCTGTTTGCAAGAAGGAGTTG
>CALAME010000063.1 GCA_937925675.1 uncultured Paenibacillaceae bacterium
CTCCACACGAATATCAGGATGTTGCTGCTCGAACTGCTGGATCAGCTTGTCATATTTTTCATGGGTTGCAAGCTCCCCCCACCAAAAAAAACGAAGCTGTGCCCGTACTCCATTTTCCGGCCATGCATCCGTATCTCGTTCTAGACAGGACATCAGGATCAAACCGAGTATGAAGATCAGTAGGAGTGCACGTACCTGCCGGTTCATCGCACTTTCACTCCTGTCCAAGTCGTTCGCTTTCAATGCCGTTCACTTTGATAACGTTTTAGTTCCTCCTCCGTCACGATCGCCGGGAGCCGGATTTGGATCCGCACACCGCCATCCGCTTTGTTTAACAGGTCCACTCCATATTCGTTACCGAAATGCATCTGGATCCGCTCCCTCACATTGCGCACCCCATACCCGGTGCCGCGTCCCGTACCGCGCTTGCGTCCTTTTGCGGTTGAATCAGCCACTTCCCCAGGCGAATTGCCGGCCACTTCCTCCCTAAGCGGATTGCCATTGTTGTCCACCATAAGAGTGAGCTTACCCGCTTCCACCGATGAACGAATCGCAATTTCCATCGGCCGATGGTCATCATGTAAAGCCGGGTTAAAACCGTGTTTGACCGCATTTTCAATAAATGGCTGCAAAATCAGCTTCGGCACATACAACATGCGATGCGGGGACGGGACTTCAACATGAAACCGAATCTGATTTTTGAAGCGAGCGCGCTGCAATTCGTAATACAAACGCCCATGTTCGATCTCCTCGCCGAGCAAGATAAAGAGATGCCCCTCACTCAGACTGATTCTTAAAAGCCGTGATAACTTCCCGATCATCACCGCTGCATCGTCGGTTTCTTTGCGCACCACCATCCAGTTGATCATATCTAAAGTATTGTAAAGAAAATGGGGGTTGATCTGAGCCAAACGTGCGTGCAGTTCTGCTTGCATCTTGAGTTTCTGCTCCTGTTTGACCCATTTCAGCAGCATACTCAGGCGACGGGTCATGTTTTCCAATCCATGGTATAGCAGCTGGATTTCTAGAATGGGATGCTTTTTTTCCGTGACGACAAAGCTTCCCATTTCGACCTGACGAAAACGTTGCAACAGATCGGAGATGACCTGCGTCATCTTGCGCGATAAATAAAAAGCAATCACCAGCGAGAGCAAGGCAGCCAATCCCCCGATCGTGACAAATACATTGCGGATCGTATGAAGACTGCGAAACAGTTCCGTATAAGGGATAACTTCGATCATTCGCCAGTCCATATGATTCGGTTCGGAATAAACCACCAGGTAAGAACGGCCTCCCAATTTGAGCTCATCCCAGCTTGAAGACGTGTTATCGCCTAACAAAATATGCTCGACATCGATCTCGAGCGGATTGTCGATCGTTGCCACGACCCGGTTTGAGCGGTCAATCAAAAGGCGTGTGACCGATTCTTGCTCCGCTTTGCCAATGGAAAACAGGTAGGAAGCTTTAATATTGACTTTCAAATATCCAGCGAACTGGCCGGTGCGATCTTCCAATTTGCGCACATAACCGAGCACTTTCGTATTGGGAATGAAACCGGAATTATCCTCATGTTCCCCGATCCATACATCTTTCCCATCGAGTTCATCCAAATCGGTCCATCGGTATTCGGACAAAGGAGCAAGCGGCGCCTCCTGTTCAAAATAGTGCTCCTTTGACAACGCATCGGTGTAAATGATGATGCTGCTGAAGATCGGCCGGCTAAACACGTAATGGTTGATCATTTTTGAAATGTCATTACGCGTCTCATAAAAGTGCAACGCATTGTCCATCTTATATGACAGAGCGTTGAGTAAAATCGGATGTGTAGAGATGGAAATCGCGGTTCCTTCCGCTTCACGCATAGACAAAGCGATCTGTTTGTTCATTTCTGTCAACAATGCCTGCCGTGTTTGACTCGCCTCATTGACAATAAATTGGGTCATGTACACGTAGATCAAAATCATAACCAACAGCAAATACACCGCATTCATTAGCAAAAAAACGATCGTGAGCAGAGGACGGATTCGATAGGTCCTCATCAGGTACACCTCATTTGTCCCTTGAAATTCAGCATACTCCACCGATGGGGGGGAGTACATGCACATTCGTATGGAATCATTGTCAAGATGTACTTTTTCTGGATAGTAAACGCTTACAATCATGCGCAGCGAATATGCCAGCGGAAGACATATCGGACAAAGCGTTGTAGTTAGGGCAAAAGCGGTTGCGGATCACCGGTATATTCATTGACCGGTTTAATGGTTGATCATTTATCATTGTAATGGATTTCCCTCTTTTTTAAAACTGTTTTTCTACATGGAAACTCCGTTCATGAGCTCAGGTGCTCAGCAAAGCACTGCAACTTTCTGCCTTGTTCTTCCGTATAGAGGATAAGATAGGAAACGTAAAGAGGGATCAGAAAAGAAAAGAGAAGCATCGGTTTTGAGGAGAGAAACAGACTGAATGATGACGGGGGCTCATGGCTTTGAAAAAAGTGATTTTTATTTTTCTATTCGGCATCATAGCGGCATTGGCCTTTGTATTTCATTCTTTATATAGCGATCTGGGAAAGATGGGAATTGATACAGACAATACGATTATTCCTCCATCGGAGACAGACAAACCCGATTCGGTAACAGGAAAGGGAAATGACGCAAAGAAACAAGATTCTGGCTCACAGGAAAAGAAGACGCAGGAAGAGAAGAAAAGTTTCTATACGCTAATCATCGGCATCGATATGCGCGATGGCCAGGCGATGTTTAATACCGATTCGATCATTGTCGCCCATTTAATGCTCGATGAACCGGAACCCGCGGTCAAACTGGTTTCGTTGCCGCGCGATACCCGCGTCAAAAACCGTTACCAGCAAGACGTCAAAATCAACTCCATTTTCAGCGAAGGGTATATGCATGCTTTGCGGGAAAGTCGCAAAAATCCGGAGCTGTTATCCGGCAAAAAGGTCGATTTCGGCTCCTTCTCCGTGCCGGAAGAATATATCAGCTCCGGTATGGTTCAGCTGCGGGAGACGGTTGAATCGTTTCTGGATATCGATATCGACTATATGTTTCTCGTCAATTTTAACACCGTCGTTACCCTGGTAGATGCCGTCGGTGGCATTGAAGTCGATGTAGACCGATCCATGCGTTACGAAGCTCCTTCGGAAAACACCTACATTCATCTGGATGAAGGTAGACAGGTCTTAAATGGCGAACAGGCGCTCCACTTCGCCCGCTTCCGCTTGGACAGCCGCGGATCGGCCTACGATTCCAACGATTTCGAACGCGGTATCCGACAGCAAAAAGTGATCATGGCGCTGGTCGACAAACTGGCATCATGGAACAGCTTGCCAAAAGCGTTGAACCTGATCGACATCGTGACCGACAATGTGAAAACCGATATGAGCCGTTCAACGATGGTTTCACTCGTGCGCCAATTTTACGGCAAAATTGACGGCGAACACATTATTTCCGTTCCGTTTGAAGGGTACTGGCAACCTCCGTTTGTGCTCATATCCGAGGAAAACTTGCACCAACTAAAGCAAAACCTTCATTCTACACAACTGAATATCCATACTTCAGACGACCCGACATCGATTCATTCGTCATAATCCACTCTTTATCAATTGATCACCACTTCACCGCGATACCAATAGACGTCATGTCCAAGCAATTCGGCGGTTCCCCTCAACGGAATATACGCCCGATCGTCCTTTAGCGTGACGGATTGATCCAATGGACGATCAGCTGTACGGCCATTGACCATGACGACACGGCTGCCGACCGTCATTTCGATCTCCAATTCGTCGCGCAAAAGTTTAATTTTTTTGTTCGGTGCATCGTATTTGACATCGGCTGCCAATGCCTCGCCAATAAAGCGGATGGACGTCATCATGCGCTCCGTCACCGGGTCCACATAGGCAGCTCGCTGCCCTGTTTCAACAAGACGGCCATCCGCGGTGATGCGATCAGAGCCGACGGTAAAAAATACACCTTTGATCCGGCTTAATTCTTTGAGCATGCGAAAAGCGTACTTTTCCGCCTCGGTTAAATTATTTTCCTTTACCGCGGCAAAATACGATTCCCCGTATTGTTGGATCTGTGCAAACTGTTCGGGTCCATGCAAATCATCGATCACGGTTTCCAGAATCGACACAGCCGCGATTCCTTCCGAAACTTGTTCCAGCAATTCTTTGCGATCAGACGAAGATCGGAAAACCTCTTTCAAATTGCGCTGGATATAGTTGTTGATCACGCCAACCAATTCTTTTTTTGTCCTTTTGGCATCAAATTGCGCCGGATGAGAAAGCAGGTAGACGATCCGATCATAGGGGCGGCTGGTCTCTTTGGAAAGCCACTGCTGAAGGGGTTCATAAGACACCGATACCAACGCCAAGGTCCGTTCCGCCTGTTTCAAGTTTCCTTCATTCAGCAATCTTTGTACTTCATCCATCACCGCCGTCATATCCATTAAAAACAGTTTGAGCATCAACTTGTCCAACATTTTGGCAAAGATGCGAAAAGAGGCGGCCTGTTCTTTTTCGATAGCCTGATTTAACGCCGGAAAAAGCACCGTCTCCATATTGTCGCGCGTGAAGGACCCGTATTTTTTGTCCAACACATCGAGAGTTTCCGAGAACGATTGTTTCGCCCTTTGTTCAGCCAGACCCAACCATTTGCTTGCCTGGTGAGAATCACCGTTTTGCAACGCATCCGCCGCTTTTGTTAACCCGTCATTGATGAGTTCGTAATCGATCCATCGTAGCACCCTCAGCAAAGCTTTGACCGCCGTCTGTCGATCGCCTTGGTCCCACCAATGTTTTTCAAGATCGCTCCTGATCTTCCGGGTGATTTGAGGGTTAAGCTGTTCGATGTGATCCTTTAACTTGTCCTCATAAAAAACGAGTATTTCCTGAGAACCGGCTCCGCCGGCGATCATCGTTTCCCATGTTGTTAACGACTCCAGCAGCTCTTCCAGCTCTTCTGCGGGCGCCGCTGTTTTTCCGAATGCCGTCGAACCCATACAGACAGCGAAGACCATGACAAGGATCAAACATTTCCGCCAAATCATGTTGTAAAGCCTCCTCGTTGGTTTAGAAACAGGCGAGAAACTTGCCGAATATTACTACTCAGCCGATCTGAAATGGTTGCGCCAAATCTGGAAAAATAGAGCCAAAATCATAGAGCCTAATAATCATCGAAGGAAAAAAAGAAACAAAAAAAGCGTCTTCCCTTGATCAGGAAGCACGCCTTTGTTCGTGTCGTATGTATGGCGGAGAGGGTGGGATTCGAACCCACGGAAGGGTTGCCCCTTCGCTGGTTTTCAAGACCAGTGCCTTAAACCACTCGACCACCTCTCCAACAGTGAGACCAGATATTATTTTAACATATCGATAAGCGACCGTTCAAGCGACAAATGACGGCAAAACGGGCCGTTTTGCGGCTTGATCGGTCGATGGACTCACGTTGGTGAATCGGCTTAGCCGATTCGGTCCTTACCGCCCATATAAGGACGCAGGACTTCCGGGATTACGACGCTGCCGTCAGGCTGCTGATAGTTTTCCAAGATGGCCGCCACTGTCCGTCCAATCGCCAGACCCGATCCATTCAATGTGTGTACGAATTCCGGTTTGGCTTTCGGTTCGCGGCGAAAACGGATGTTGGCTCGTCTCGCTTGGAAATCTTCAAAGTTGGAGCAAGACGAAATTTCCCTGTACGTTTTGCTGTGCGGCAACCATACTTCCAGGTCATATGTTTTCGCAGCGGCAAAACCGAGGTCACCTGTACATTTGTTGATGACACGGTAGGGCAAACCCAATTGCTGCAAAATATATTCTGCATCATTTGTCAGCTTTTCCAGTTCTTCATATGAATGGTCAGGAACGGTCAGTTTCACCAGTTCAACTTTGTTAAACTGGTGCTGCCGGATAATTCCGCGCGTATCCCGGCCCGCTGAACCGGCTTCCGAACGAAAACAGGCGCTGTAAGCCACATAATACTTGGGCAGATCGTCGATCGACAATATTTCATCCCGATGATAATTCGTCACCGGTACTTCCGCGGTCGGAACGAGATAGTAATCCCATTCTTCAAGTTTGAACACATCTTCTGCAAATTTCGGCAACTGACCGGTGCCGATCATGCTGTCGCGGTTGACGATCATCGGCGGAAACATTTCCTCATAACCGTGGCGATCCACATGCACGTCCATCATATATTGGATCAACGCCCGTTCCAATCTCGCACCCAGACCGGTATAGAACACGAAGCGCGAACCGGTCACTTTGGCTGCTGCTTCAAAATTGAGGATACCGAGCGCTTCCGCGATATCCCAATGCGCCTTCGGTTCAAACTCGAACGATTTCGGCTCGCCCCAGCGCCGGATTTCTTCGTTATCATCCTCACTGGACCCTTTCGGCACGCTTTCATGGGGAATATTCGGCAGAGCCAAAACCATGTCATTGATGCGCTGTTCCAGATCGCGTACTTGCTCGTCCAATTCCTTGATCCGGTCGGACACTTGCCTCATTTCTGCTATGATGTCGTCAGCCGATTCGCCTTGCTTTTTCTTGATGGCGATTTCCTGCGAGACCTGATTGCGGCGGTTTTTCAGCTGTTCCGACTCCTGCAAAAGCCGTCTGCGCTCTAAGTCCAGCTCTTTGAAGTTGCTGATGTCGCTGAGATCACCGCCGCGATCCTTAAGCGATCGTTCGACAAGTTCGATGTTATTGCGCAAAAGTTTGATGTCTAACAACGTTTGATCCCTCCACAACGTAACAAAAAGCTAAAGCACCGAAAGCGGTGCTTTGGCCCGATAACCGATTCACGGTTATATGTGGTTACGATCCGCGTTCTTGCAATCTTTCTTGAGCGGACAATTGGGCAATTTCGATCCCTTTCATCGGAGTGCCCAAGTTTTTGGACAGTTCAGCAATCAAACCGAAGTCTTCATAATTTTGCGTTGCTTTGACAATCGCTTTCGCGAATTTTTCCGGATTGTCCGATTTAAAGATTCCGGATCCGACGAACACGCCGTCAGCACCGAGATGCATCATCAGTGCCGCATCCGCCGGAGTGGCTACGCCACCGGCAGCAAAGTTGACAACCGGAAGCCTGCCTGTTTCATGCACTTTGAGCAACAGTTCGTAAGGAGCTCCCAGATTTTTCGCTTCTACGATCAGTTCGTCTTTGGACATGTTTTGCACTTTGCGGATGTGCCCGTTTACGGTCCGCAAATGGCGAACCGCTTCTACTATATTGCCCGTTCCCGCTTCACCTTTCGTGCGGATCATCGAAGCCCCTTCCGCAATGCGGCGCAGCGCTTCGCCAAGATCTCTCGCTCCGCATACAAAAGGCACGGTAAAAAGACGTTTATCGATATGGAACACATCATCTGCGGGCGTCAGCACTTCACTTTCATCGATATAGTCGACCCCGAGTGCTTCGAGCACTTTAGCCTCAACATAATGACCGATTCTTGCTTTGGCCATGACCGGGATCGAGACCGCCTCCATGACCTCTTCGATCACAGCAGGATCGGCCATACGTGCTACTCCGCCTGCAGCGCGAATATCAGCCGGCACTTTTTCCAACGCCATGACTGCCGAAGCTCCGGCCTCTTCCGCAATTTTCGCTTGCTCAGCATTCATGACGTCCATGATGACGCTGCCTCTCGGTATTTCCACGATTCCTTTTTTCACCGTCATATGTGGTTCCTCCGTTTACACTAAGATTCCTAAAAGACTATTCTACAATAATCGATAACATTATACAACTTAAACGCTATCGGTTAAAACAAATTGATGATGCCGTCAAACAAATCTCCAAAAAAGTTGCGAATCGCCCGGAACAACAGACGAATCCAGCTTGCTTTTTCCACATCTTCCGCCGCGACGAGGTTGACGACCTTGCTGATCGTTCCCGTCGGGCTTTCATAGGATACGGTTACCTTACCAACCACATCTCCTTGCGAGATCGGAGCGACAATCTCCTCTTCATCCAGCCATTCAATGTCCATTTGGATCTGTTCATCCGTATCCGTTTTGCGGACGACAAATTCTACGCCCTTGTCGACAACGACCGGCACTTCCAATTCCACTCCGCGCTTCACCGGAGCAGTTGGCGCTTCTTTCAAGGAAGACTTCGCGGCTAATACCGTCCGTTTTTCAAACATGTTAAAACCATAATCCATCAATTTGGCGCTTTCGATAAACCGCTGGGTGTTACTTTCCGTGTTCATGACGACGGTAATCAGCCGGAATCCGTCCCTAACTGCCGTTCCCGTAAAACAATAACCGGCCGGTGTCGTATATCCCGTTTTTAGCCCGTCCGTGCCCGGATAAGCGAACTGTTTCAACGTCTCCGAATCTTCCGCCCATCCTTCCAGCATGTAGTTCCAGTTCACCATGATGTCGTCCGGATCCGGGTCAGTATCTTCTTCAAACTTCGGTGCCCGCGTCTGGCTGGCAATCTCCAGCACCTCCGGATGATCGAGCACGACATAACGTGCGATCGTCGCTGCGTCTTTTGCCGTAAGCAATGTACGGCCTGGAATATTCGGCAACTGATCAGCCAGTCCAAGCTTGCCCAGCTCTTGCTCCAGATAGTCGCGTTCGAGACCGGTCGCATTGATAAAATGCGCATGCTCAGACAAACCCATTTCCTTCGCCTTTTCATTCATCATCCGGACGAAATTTTCTTCCGTACCCGCGATATGTTCTGCAAGTGCAACGGTAGCATCGTTGCCTGAATAGATCGACATCATGCGGAACAAATTGCGTACGGACACCCGATCTCCTTCGGCGATCAGCTGTCCGGAACCGGGAATATTGGCGGCATACTTGCTCACCGTCACCATATCATCCCAGTTGATCCTGCCCGTCTTGATCGCTTCCATGACGATATATTCCGTCATCATCTTCGCCATGCTGGCCGGTGGTCTTGGTTCATCTTCATTCATGCCGAACAAAATTTGTCCGGTCGATGCTTCCATGATGATGGCGGATGAAGCATTGATCTGCAATTCGGTCTGGACACCGGATTCCGTCTGCACGGCTTCGTCTTGTTGCTCTTCTTGCCCTTCGGCTTCTTCAGCAAAAATGAGCGTTGCAGGCGAAAATATAAGCAAGGTCAAGATGAGAAACAGGCTAGTCCATCTTTTGCTCCGAATCCAGTGTAAACCCGTCAATTTTGTTCACATCTCCATTCGTAATAGGTTTGTCATCTTTTTTATTTTAACATACAAAGTATTCGATGCTAAATATATCCTTTTAAAAAACAGCACCGTTTAAAATATCATCCTTTAAAAAAGAGCACCCTCAGGAGAGGGAGTAGTTGGGTGCTTCTTTTGTGATCTGCACATCGTGCGGATGGCTTTCTCTCAGTCCGGCATTGGTGATCCGGATAAAGCGCGTGTTGTTTTGCAATTCTTCAATATTTCGAGTACCGCAATATCCCATGCCCGAACGGAGTCCGCCGATCAATTGGTATACCGTGTCCGCGAGAGGCCCTTTGTAAGGTACGCGACCTTCAATTCCTTCCGGCACCAGCTTGCTTTCATTCTCTTGGAAATAACGGTCCTTGCTGCCGTCCCTCATCGCTCCTAGCGAACCCATGCCCCGGTACACTTTGAAACGGCGACCTTGGTAGATCTCCGATTCACCCGGGCTCTCCTCCGTTCCAGCAAAGAGGCTCCCGATCATCACAGCGCTCGCGCCGGCTGCAATCGCCTTGACGATATCACCGGAATACTTAATGCCTCCGTCAGCGATAATCGGCACACCGTAAGGTCTGGCTGCAGTCGCGCAGTCATAAATCGCCGTCACTTGCGGCACACCGATCCCTGCGATCACCCGCGTCGTACAGATCGATCCCGGACCGATGCCGACTTTGACCATGGAAGCGCCTGCTTCAATCAAATCTTTTGTGCCTTCCGCTGTCGCCACGTTACCGGCACAAATCGGCAAATCCGGATATTTGGCACGCAACTGCTTGACCAGATTCAAAATGTTGATATGGTGTCCGTGCGCAGAATCGACGACGATCATATCGACTCCCGCTTTGACCAGCTCTTCCGCGCGCTCCATCGCATCCCGCGCCACACCGATTGCAGCGGCGACGAGCAATCGGCCTTGACTGTCTTTAGCCGCATTCGGGAACTGGATCGCCTTTTCAATATCTTTAATGGTGATTAGACCCTTCAGTTTGTTGTTCTCATCGACGAGCGGCAATTTCTCGATCTTATGTTTTTGCAAAATCACTTTCGCTTCTTCGAGAGTCGTACCGACCGGGGCGGTAACCAGATTCGTCTTCGTCATCACATCATCGATCTTGATCGAGTAGTCTTGCACGAAACGAAGGTCCCGGTTGGTAATGATCCCGACCAGTTCGTTATTTTCATTGACAATCGGAACACCGGAAATCCGATATTTGGCCATCAGTTCTTCCGCTTCATACACTTTATGCTCCGGTCTCAGCGAAAACGGGTTGGTGATTACGCCGCTTTCAGAACGTTTGACCCGGTCGACTTCCTGCGCCTGCTCCTCGATCGACATATTTTTGTGTATGACGCCGATTCCCCCTTCCCGGGCAAGGGCGATCGCCAACCGGGATTCCGTGACCGTATCCATCGCAGCGCTGATCAAAGGAATGTTCAGTTTTATTTTGTCGTTCAATTTTGTAGAAACGTCGATTTCTTTCCCAAATACTTCAGATTTGCCGGGGATCAACAATACATCATCAAAAGTAAGCCCCTCTTTACCAAACTTTTCTTCCCACACAACAGTTCCTCCTTTGTCATCCATTTCGCTTTTCTTTTTTCAAGATTTTTAATAGCAAAAGACCCCTTGTTTAAAGTCGGACCTTTAAGCATAACGCTTCATGCATAAGGCTGTTAAGCCCGATGCATACAAGCCTTGAGAATATTATTAAAATAGTATCAAAACGCATTTTTGCAGTCAAGAAAAGCTTTTGTGAACATCGCTTTGTTTAAAGAACAAAATAAAGAACAAAAAAGAGACTGTCTTCCAATGAAAACAGTCTCTTTTTCCATCCGCTTGGCAGCGACCTACTCTCCCAGGATCTCCCGATCCAAGTACCATCGGCGCTGGAGGGCTTAACGGTCGTGTTCGGGATGGGTACGCGTGGTTCCCCTCCGCTATGGCCACCAAACGGATATTTACAATATTTATTCTTTCAAAACCGGATGCGAAAGCAAGGTCCGGGTTG
>CALAME010000064.1 GCA_937925675.1 uncultured Paenibacillaceae bacterium
TCATAAGGGAATTTTTATGGAGGGAACCATCATTGAAAACACTAAAAAACACAGTGGCGATCGTTACAGGAGCCGGCAGAGGCATCGGTAAAGGTATCGCAGAATGTCTGGCTGAAGAAGGGGCAACGGTTATTATTGCTACCATTGATCCGGCGGAAGGAGAAGCCACGGCGGAGTCCATTTGCAAATCTGGCGGTCATGCCTATTTCATCCATACGGATGTAGAAAATGAGGAAAGTATCGTGCGCATGGTTCAAGAAACGATACAACAATTTGGAAGCATTGACATCTTGGTCAATAACGCAGGAATCACCAAATTTATTCCGATAGAAGAAGCGACAATCGAAGATTGGAACAAAATCGTAAACATCGACTTAAGAGGGGCGTTTTTGTGCAGCAAGTATGTTGTTCCCCATATGAAAAAAAAGCGAAAAGGTTCCATAATCCATATTTCCTCCAACCATTCGCTCGCTACATTGCCCAACTCTGAAATATACGCGGCCGCCAAGGGCGGACTTCTTGCGATGACCCGCAGCATGGCTTTGAGTCTGGGGGAGTGGGGAATCCGGGTCAATGCGATTTGCCCCGGATTTACGGACACACCGCATTATCAAGCGTGGCTGGACAGTTATTCCAATCGGTCAGAAGCGCATGAGGAAGTCTTGCGTCTGCATCCGCTCAAAAGGATTTGCAAGCCTAAAGATATCGGAAAGCTTGTGGTCTACCTGGCCGGAGATGATGCGGCTATGGTGACAGGGGAACAAATTGTGATCGACGGTGGTATGACGGCAAGGCTGTATCATTCCGACCTCATTGAATAGGCGTCGAATACGTATGGAATGGGCATGAAACCGAGAAAGCGAGCATCCATCCGCGACAGGAGGTTAAAAAATGAAAATTAAACAGATGGAATTATTTAAAGTTCCGCCGCGCTGGCTCTTTCTGAAAGTCACTACGGATGAAGGCATCGTCGGATGGGGAGAGCCGATCGTGGAAGGGCGGGCCGACACGGTTGCGGCATGTGTGACAGAGTTAAAGGATTACTTGATCGGCAAAAATGCAGACCAGATTGAAGACCTTTGGCAAGTGCTGTACAAGGGGGGATTTTACAGAGGCGGACCGATCTTGACCAGCGCCGTGTCCGGTATCGAGCAAGCCCTGTGGGACATCAAAGGAAAGCGTTTGGGGGTTCCGGTCTATCAGCTGTTAGGAGGTCCCGTGCGGGACAAGATGAAAGTTTACGCATGGATCGGTGGCGACCGTCCCGCCGATGTGGCACAAGCCGCCAAGCAAAAAGTAGAAGAAGGGTATACCGCTCTGAAAATGAATGCCACGCCCGAAATGGAATGGATCGACAGCTTCAAAAAAGTGGAAGAAGCCGTCGAGAGGCTAGAATCCGTGCGCAATGCTGTCGGTTATGAGATCGGGATTGCCCTGGATTTTCACGGAAGGGTTCACAAAGGAATGGCCAAAACGTTAATGCGTGAACTCGAAGTCTATCGACCGATGTTTTTCGAGGAACCGCTTCTTCCTGAAAACCTGGATTTGTTGCCGGAGATTGTGAAATATACAAACACGCCGATTGCTACGGGGGAACGATTATATACGCGCTGGGATTTCAAAGCGGTTTTTGCAAGGGGAGGCGTCGATATTATCCAGCCGGATTTGAGTCATGCGGGCGGAATTTGGGAAACGCGGAAGATAGCCGCCATGGCTGAAGTATATGATATCGCTGTTGCGCCTCACTGTCCTTTGGGACCGATTGCGTTAGCGGCCTCTTTGCAACTCGATTTCTGCACACCCAATGCGATCATTCAAGAGCAAAGTTTAGGCATCCATTACAACGAAGGTTCGGATTTGCTGGATTACTTAGCCGACCCCAAAGTGTTCGAGTACGAAGCCGGTTATGTGTTGAGGAATAATAAGCCCGGCTTGGGGATTGAAATAAACGAAGAACGCGTCAGAGAAATGGCGAAGATCGGCCATCAATGGAGGAATCCGATTTGGAGAAATGAGGACGGATCATTTACCGAATGGTGATCATC
>CALAME010000065.1 GCA_937925675.1 uncultured Paenibacillaceae bacterium
GGTGGATGTTGTGGTGGATGTTGTGACGGTGGACTGCTTGAAGGGGGTGAGGGAGCGGGAGAAGCCAGGTAATGAATCGGGGAAGCCCGATCTGATGCTGTCAAAACGGGTTAAAACATAGTCCGGCCATAAGCAAATGGAATGGGAGGGATCGAGAGATGAAGAAGAAGTTGTTTTTGGGAGAAGGATTCGGAAGGGCGATCGTGATCAATCTGCAGCGCGGCGATCTGCTTTTGGAGAGCATCCGCGACCTGCTCAAAGACGCGGGAATAAAAAATGCCGCTGTATGCGGTGCGGTCGGATCGTTGCAAAAACTCGTCTACCATCTGCCAACGAGTATGGGGCCGACTTCGGACGATCAATTTATTACCGTGGAAGGAAACGGACCGATTGAACTTGGATCGCTCTCAGGGAATGTGCTCGATGGGGAGCCTCACCTGCACATTGTCGCCCAGGACAAAAAAGGGAATTATGTCGGTCATTTGGAGGAAGGGACGGAAGTATTGTTTTTGGCTGAGATCGTTTTGGCGGAGATCAAGGATATCCATGTATACCGTACGGTCAATGAACACGGTGTGGCGTATTTGACGGATAAAAAATGAATGAGCAACGAGGAGGAAGATTCACATGGCGATGAGCGATAAGGAACTGCTCAGAGAAATTCGTAAATGCAGATTGGCGGATTTGTCCGACGGTATGGATGCCCTTGGGCTTGTCAATGCAGGATCGATGCACCCCGATATGCGTCCGATCCGACCCGGCATTGCTTTTGCCGGTTTTGCGAAAACGGTGAAACTGATACCGACACAGCGTAAAGATTTTCAAGCGTTCAAAACCCCGGAAGAATACTTCGAGGCAAATGGCGAATGGTGCAGAAACGTTTATCAATTTGACCGGTTACTGGAAAAAGAAGATGTCACCGATCATGTGCTCGTGATCGATCAGGGCGGACATTGCGCCGGTGTGCTCGGTTCGGACAACATGCTGAAATATAAAATGATGGGCATTGTCGGTGCCGTCATCGATGGCGGCGGCTGCCGCGATTCGTACGAGTGCAATCTTGAGGGAGTCAATGTGTTTTCGACGAAACGTACGTACCACCATGCGACCTGGCGTTTGGAATTCGGCGGCTATGACATTCCGATCGAGTGTGCCGGCGTCACGGTGAATCCCGGCGACATCGTTTGCGCTGACGATGATGGCGTATTGGTCATCCCCCGCGACCGTGCCGAAGAAGTGCTGAAATTTGCGCTCAGAATCCTCGAACTGGACATCGAAGCCCGCACGAAAAAATATGAGCAGCTCGGGTTGCCGAAAGACGAATCACTGGAGCGCTTGAAAGGTTAACATTGACGGCTTGATCGCCTTTGGCTTGAAATGGATGAGCGGCAACCGTCCCCTGCCGGGCGGTTGCCCTATAAAGCTTATATCAAACAAAATGGCCTAATGGCTTTATAACTAATGGCCCTATCAAAAGAGGGGATATGCATGCAAAAAACTTTGCAGGTGGGGATCGTCGGCTGCGGGAATCACGCGCACAATCATGCCGAAGTCATACAGGCGAGTCCACGTTTTGAATGGATTGCCTGCTGTGATCTGGACCGAGAGCGGGCCGAGCAATTTGCAATCAAGTACCATTGTCCGCACAGCTATGGCTCCTTAAAAGAGATGTTGAGCCACCACAGCCTTGATTTGCTGATCATCGTCGCATTTCCGACGGCGCATCCTCCTCTGATTGAAGAAGCTTTACGCTCAGGTGTGCGCGCCATTTTATGCGAGAAGCCGCTTGCGCTAAGGGCAAAGCAGGTGAAGAAGATTCAGCAGCTGGCGCTTGAGACAGGTGCGCTTGTCGTGGAAGGGTTGATGTACCGCAGCCATCCGCAAATCCAGAAAGCGAAGCAACTCATCCTGGATGGCGCGATTGGGGAAATTCGCTATATTCATGGCCAGTTCAGTGATTATGCACGACCCGGTTCCGACAATTGGCGCAACCATCGTCATCTCGGCGGCGGTTCCATGACGGCAAAAGGCTGCTACCTGGTCGATGCTTGCAATTTTTTTGCCGGCGCACAGGCCCACGCTGCTTTCGCCATCGAAACGGTCAACGCACAGTGGGATGTGGAGGTCGGGGTCACGGGGACGATTTTGTATGAAAACGGCGTCACCGCACAGTTTGAGACCAATCACCGTTCCGTTTGGCGCGAAGAACTAAAAATTTGCGGGACGGAAGGAACGCTTCTCATACCGCATCTGGTGGTGACAAAAACAAAGCCGCGCCATATCGTCATTGAGCGCAAAGGCGCCTATGAAGCCGTGCCGATGGAAACGGAGACGATTCCGTTTGGCGTGTTTAACAGCTATGAAGGGCAGCTTATGAATCTGTATG
>CALAME010000066.1 GCA_937925675.1 uncultured Paenibacillaceae bacterium
AAAAAAAGAGCCATTTCAAATCCCCATAATAAAATGGATGTAAAAACAGTTGGATCGGGATTTGAAAAGGCTCTTGTACCACTTTGGATGCATGAATTATTCTAAGGTGAAAGAAGCAAAATTGGCTCTGCCCGGACCCGTATAGGTAAAATACAAGGCATGAACTCCATCCGGGATGTGAATGTCCGAAGAATACTCTGTCCATACGTTTGTAAATTGAACAGGGATTCGCGCCAAAGGCTCTCCATCCCATGAAGTTTTCACTTCAAACGCGCCGTTGCAGTATCCCCTGACCTTAATGGTGATCTTCTTTACGCCTTTACAATCAAAATATTTGAAACCCGCCGTAGCCGAATCGATCATATTGGCAATGTATCCGGGCTCTTCATCCCCGTCTTTTCCATCCTGGGTGATTTTCGGGAATTGGCTGTCCATCCACAATTGACCGGTGTACATTTGCTCCTCGCGCGTAAACAGATTGCAGGCGATATATGTCGGGTATTCCCCGCGTCCGATCAATGGGCCACCGTTTGGGCCGCATGAAGTCATCTCTACTTGCGGGATCGTGCCATCGCTTAAAATTTGGATCGGCTCCATGCAACCTTGGCGGGAAAAGTTGGAACCATTCGTATGTCGATGGTAAAAAATGTACCACTGGCCGTTGATCTCGACCATGCCACCGTGGTTGTTACCACCGTAATACATCGGTTTATTCGCAGGTTTGTACGAATCGATGTGAAGGTCGTTGTTGCTGACGATGACCCCTTTGTATTCAAACCCTTGGGTAGGATGGTCGCTAACGGCATAGCAAAGTTCGTGCATGACTACCGAGGAATAGATCAAATAGTACTTGTTTCCGACCTTTCGGATCGAAGGAGCTTCAAAATATTCATGACCTTCAAAACCGGTACCCGCACTATACGGCTCGCTGGGTAATACAATCACCGGCTCCTCAATCACAGTGAGCATATCGGGGCCGAGAACCGTGGCCATGGCTCCTTTTCTTGATTTGTCTCCGATTGCACAAAAACCGGTATACAGATACGTTTTGTCCCCTTCTGTCAGTACAGCCGGGTCAAATTGCGGCTGGTCTCCTTCCCTTTCACCAAGCCGAGTGCCGTCCTCATATTTGACATATCCGTAAAACTCGTATTTCCCGGCCGGAGTATCCGATACCGCTACAGAGACAACCGGCACCTTGTCCAAAACATAGTACAAATAATAGCGTCCATCCGGCCCCACCGTTACATCCGGGGCATACAAACACATCCGGCCATCGCGATTCAAGGGATCGTCCGTTTTTCTGTAAATGACCCCTTCATACCGCCAATCTGCCAGGTTATCGACCGGAGCTGACCAGCAAACATAATCATTGAGACAATAGACATGTCCGTTAAAACGGTCGTGGGAACCGAAAACATACACTCGTCCATCAAAAACGTAAGGTTCTCCATCCGGTATGTACTCCCACGATGGTAAATACGGGTTTACGCCCTGCTTTTTCACCGTATCCGGCAAAATCAATTTATCCATAATAAAAAGCGCCTCCTCCCCAATATTCTCATGTTTGTCATCATTATACAGGGAGAGGCGCGTAATACATATGGACAGATTTATGCCCGGCATGGACAAATGTAGTGAATTGACTTACACTGGAAGTATAACCCATGTCGCTGTCAAGCGCGAGACCGCTTCCAGATCAAAAATTGAATGATAAAAATAAGGGTAAACGCAACCAAGGCAAGAAAAGGGATCGTGATGAAGCCGAACCAGTTTATATATTGAAGATTGCACGGAACGATGCCGCATGCTTCCCCGGCCTTGGCTCCGAACAGGGACGTTTTTTGTATCAAATAATGAAACAGCGAGATCGTTCCGCCTATTGCGGACAGCGGCATGACGTAGATCGTTTGACGGTAATCTTTGCGGACAGACGCAATGCCCAGAATCAACACGAGCGGATACATCAACACCCGTTGATACCAGCAATATTCACAAGGAATAAAACCCATCACTTCCGAGAAATAGAGACTGCCCAGCATGGCGATCAAAGAGATGCCAAACGATACATACATACCGTTTTCCAACCATGGATCCCGTTTGTCCATAAGGATTCCTGCCCTTCTTTCCGATGATCTTTCTTGTGTGAACTTTTTCTGTATTTCTGTATGTTCTTTTTCTACATGTTCTTTCGATGTGTTCTTCTATGATCTCGTCCGATTATCTTTATCTATTATGAAAGAATGACAGGAAAAAGAAAAGGTCAGAACGGCATTCAAGGAGGAATTTTCCGTGACAATTCCGACTCATGAAGCCGCGATCAATCCGTACCCGGGCAACGGCGAGCTCTTCGTCCTGTTTGCAGGCCATGCACAGACGCCACCGTTGCATCGCATCGGACCGCAGGTGCTGGACTATCATCTCGTACACCTCGTTTTGTCCGGACACGGTCGTTTTCGTTGTCGCGGTCGTGAATATGAGCTCAAGCGCGGCGACTGCTTCTTCATCTTTCCCGGTGAATTGCAAAGCTATGTTTCGGATGAAAAAGATCCGTGGCGGTATCGCTGGATCGCTTTCGGTGGCAGTCATGCGGATACATTGCTCGCACAGCTGGATATTACACCGTCCAACCCGATTGCCCGCGCCGATCAAGTGGAGCGGACGGCTGCACTGTTTCGACACATTCAACATTTGTTGAGCCGAGGCGAACCTTCTTGCGGTCTGCAAACAGAAGGTTATTTGCGCATCATGCTGTCTCTTTTTCAGAAAAAGCCGCTCGCATCACGGAAAGAAGAAGAGCGGTGGTCGGAAAGCAAACGTCAGGTAGAAAAAGCAATCCGCTGGCTGACATTGCAATACGCGCAGCCGATTACCATCGCCTCCATGGCCAAAGCGCTCGGTTACCACCGAACGCATTTGACCAAAATATTCAAAGAGCACACAGGCATGCCGCCGATGACGTATTTGCTGAAAATCCGTATGGAAAGAGCCCGGCTGCTGATGAAAGACGAACGGTTGACGTTACAGCAGATCGCTTCCTCGGTCGGATTTCATGATCCGCTCTACTTTTCACGGAAATTCAAAAGCTGGTACGGCAAATCTCCCAGCGAATACCGAGAGGAATGGAAGCAGAGGCCGTTTGACGGCTGTTCCATTTAAATCATTTAAACGAAGATCGTTTTTATTTTCAGTTTTTATTTTCATATCGTTCAAGACTTACAGGATCCACAGACCTTCGCGGGAGACAGTCAATTTTTCATACCCGTCCGGTGTAATCAAATAACTGTTCTCGATCCCGACAACGCCTCTGCCGGGAAAAGAAAACTTCGGTTCCACCGCCAGCACCATCCCCGGTTCAAGGGGATAACGAAACCGTTCGGCCAGTACCGGCCAATCGTCAATTTCCAGTCCGATCCCATGACCCAAAAATTTGACACGATCTTTTCCGTAACCCATAAAATGATCTTTAAGTCCGGCTTGATCGGCTTTTGCCAGCGCCTGCTTGTAAAGATCTTCACATATGGTTCCCGGCCGTAACTTCCGTTCCGTTTCATGTAAAATTTCTTCGGCCAGTTTGTAGGCATCCTCGAGATCTGTTGGCAACTTGCCGATCACCGCGGTTCTTGTCTGGTCAATCACGTATCCGTCGATACAGCAGCCGATATCGATCAAGATCGGCTCGCCTTCCTGTATAGGTTTACGGCTTACGCTCTGCGGCGTGGCTGCGCTCAAGCCTCGTCCCCCGGCGGGACCGTCGAAATAGGTCGGTTCCGCAGCCGCTTCCCCGGAACCGATCATCCCGGTGATGATCTCCTGGTTATGGCTGCGCATTCTCATGATGCCGGCATGCCCGTCCAGCCTTAGCGAATATTCCACATGCGCCATCAGCTCCAGTTCGCTCATCCCCGGTGCAAGTTTCTGCATCGCATATTCCAGCGCGCGGTCGACCGCGCGGGCTGCGGCGCGCATGTGCGCCATTTCGCTTTCGTCCTTGATCATCCTGAGTTCCCGAATGATCTGTGTTCCGTCCTGCCACTCTACATCAGGCAACGCTCGCTTAAAACGTTCAAACAGTTGCAATGGCAATACATCGTATTCCAAAGCAATGCTAATGTCACGTTGATTAAGCAGCGGAAAATCTTTTTTCAACTGTTCTCCAAACTGCCGCATGGAGCCGAGCTCTACCGTGCGGCACACGCTTTCCTTCGCCGCGCGCGTGACACTTTTTCGCACATAGAAAACCGGTTCACCTTCCGTAGGCACAAACAGATAACCGTTTTGCAAACTGCCTGTAAAATAAAACAGATCGACGTTATGGGTGACCAGCATTCCGTGCCAACCGTTTTGCGCAAGACGTTGCTGCAGCTTTTCCCATCGTTTCGTATAGATGTTCATCGCTCTCCCCTCATCCGTTTTCTGCTCTGGTCTTTTACCGTATTCGCTTTACATCCCCGCTATTCCTGCCCGTAAAGAGTGTCCCTGACCAAAACGATACAATAGACAACAGGATCGATACAATGAAACATGGTCGGTACAATGACAGCAGGATGATCGATATCATAACAACAGGAATGAAGGGACTTTCAACAAACAGCTTTCATTTAAGGAACGTAAAGTTCGGCCACCGCCTTGAGTTCCCAGCGAATCGGTTCGATCAGCGAGAAAGTACGCGGATACTCGAGAGCGATAATAAGCACGACCCCGGGCCGCTCCAGTTTTTCTGAAACGCGGTACATGTCGTTTTGATACAAGTACGGAAATGTCTCATCGCCGTTAATCACATCGAACACCAGCCATTCGACTTGCGATTGCCAAAACGATTCAGGAAGCGGCTGTAACGTGTCATCAAGCTGCAAATTTTCTTGCAAGTAAAATCGAGCAACGGCCTCAGCCCGTGCTTCATCAATCCACCGTTCCCCGAGGGACAGCCGTTTGCGGTCCACTTGCTGCGCAGCGGCATGGGCTGCGCGATTGGCCGCATTTTTCGCCTGGAACAAGGCATGCATCGCCATCAGCTCATCCATTTGTTGTGCAGATAACATGACGCACCCCACCGCGAGCATGATGGACAGGATCAGTTTGTACATGGATCACACCTCGGCTTACGATCACGCTTAAGGATGCTCCGGTAAGGGCATGCTGGGCACATATTCACTCATCCTTAGTCCGCGCGCGCCCATCGTGTCCGTTTCATCCGGTGCGGAAATACCGAGCAACCGGTCGAGCACAAACAACCTTTCGTACGGATATCGTATTTCCAGCAGCAACCCGTCTCCACGGATGAGCGGATGGTTCGGATCGGTCGCTGTTGCCCCGGATAACGACCGGATATGATAGGTCAGGCGGGTCGGATCAAAGCCGCGTTCCGCCAATCTCGCCCGCGATTGTTGCACCATGTGCTCGCTAATATAGCCGTGCGAGGCGTTGGCGCCAATCTCCAGCATGTAGTCGACTTCTTTTTGCAACAACGCCTGACGCAGGATGACGACGTGGCGATACATCGGAGAAAACATCAGCCAGCAAAACAGAGCAGAAAACAGGATAAAGGCGAGAATCTGCTTCATGGATCTATCGCTGCGATCCGTTCGCTGATCGCCTCACCTTGCGCCGGCAAAATTTCCATAACCCCGCCATCTCCACCCCACGTCATCGCATAGATCGCTACCGTTACCAAGATGAGCAGTACAGAACAGAGTAACTTTTTCATCGGCAGGCCTCCCTTATATCGTATGAACAATGGATAGATCACTTAGGGTGAATTTGGGTTTAATTTCTCAAGTTGTGCATTGGCAGCATTACCTTTATTTTGAATTTGCAAGTATATTCCGTCTTCTCCACTTACGATATTCATATATAACAATGCAACGACCGCCAACAACATCACTGTCATCAACAAGTTTCTCATGTACAAAACTCCTTTCATTCTACGGGATATGGTTTTCGTATCAATTCAACATTTGAAAAAGTCTCTGTCCTTCGGCCACCCAGGGGTATATGAACACTCTGAATGTGTTCAAGATCGGTATACCCGCCATCACAAACAACAAATAGGATGTGGCTTCTCGCCGGCTTTCCCGGTCAAGCTCCATTTTTCTCTTGTAGTCCCGAATCCGTTCTCTCAACAAATCGTAATAGGATTCGCTGTCATGCATGCGCAGCGCGTGCAACGTCTCAGCAAAACTGTATCCTTCATCGGTGCCGATCCGCTGTTTGAAACGATCAAGAGCCATATCGACGTCTTCATACCATTCCCTGAGCAATAGTTGCAATTCTCGCCTCAATACCCGGGCATGGGGGAGGCATTCGCTCAATTTTCCATGCAAATTCATCGGGGATCCCCTGTAATAGAGAAGCTGGTTACTCAATGAATACACTTCCCGCACAATCATGCGCTTGCGTTGCCTGGCGATCGCACCGAGCCAAACCTTGTCTAACCACAAAGCGCCGCCCAAAAGCACGATGATCGTGATAAATACGGTAGCCCATTTCTCCGATACGAGCGGTGTTTTGGATAGCATATACATCGTGCATGACAAAAACAGGAAAACAGCCCATATCACCCGCTTCACCAATATAAAATCAGCAGCGGATAGCGGGATTTTGCAAGTTTTCAGCAACTGACCGATCTCTTCATACGCCGAACTTTGAATGAAAAACAAACGGTAAAGCACACGCCTTAATCGGGATACGCGCTCCGTATCGATGCGATAGCGGCGCCAGCGCAAGCGCCTTTCCGGCAACGAAAGCATCTGGTAAAAAAACAGGAATGAAGAACCGGCAATCCCGATATAGGCCACAATCTCTAACATTCGATACAACCACGAGTAAAGAGCCATGATCCTTCATCTCACATCCTCTTAAGCGATAGGTATACACCCATCAAAAATGAGAGAAAGATTAAAAGCAACGATTCCAGAATCAGACTGCGTCCTTCCGGCACCATGACATAGTATTGAATCGTCTGGTTCGGATCCAGTTTATAGTTGATGAGCAGGAAGACGACCAAAAACAGAAGCGGCGAAAAATTGGCAACACGTATTTCCAACAACCGGTTGCGCTCCGCCTGGTCCAGCCGCTGGGCATTCCGCATGTCCGTGATCAGCTCTTGCAAACTTTCCTGGATGTCTACACCTTCGCGCAAACCGACGATAAAGATGTTGGCAAAATAACGGGCCCACTCATGACCGAGCGACATCACAAACAGATGCATCGCATCCTGAACGTCACGATTGGTGGACAGATGACGGTTCAGCTGGTCAAACACCGGCTTCATCGGATAAACGAGCCGATCTTCGCGCAAAATGTCCTGCAGCACAACGCGCAAATTTTTGTGTCCGCTCATTACATATCTTTGATAAAAGATCTCCACCGCCGGTAAAAACTCCATCCGGGTTTTTATCTGCAGTGAAACTAGCTTCATCTTTAAAAGAAGATAGGGCAAAAGTGCGAGAATAAACGAAAGAATCGCCATCCCTTTGAGTCCGTCAAATACCAGTGCCCCGATCGTTACACCGAACAGAAACAGCACGAATGACAAGACGAAAAAAGATGAGGGATGTACACGCCAGCGCACCGCTTCCAACATATCGGATACATGCCGATACACACCGCCATACTGCAGCAAACGGGCGGTCATCCGCTGTGAATAGGAGAAATTTTTTCTATACATCAGGCGGTTCCGCCGGCTCCGGACAGTAAGCAATGCGGACAATACGTGATAAAACATGTATAAGTTGATGATGAACAAAAGCAGGATGAACGCATACTTGGCCAGCTCGATCATTTGCGTATCATCCCCAGTGAGAGCCATCGTTCATAGCTGTCCCGATCATGCTTCAGTATTCTCTCCGCCGCCTTCTTTGAAAAGGGACCGTAAGTCAACCAGCGACGGCGTTGATAGTCGAACCGGACCAGATCTGTAACCTGGATTTTCTCATCGCGAACGGAAAATTCGGCGATCCGCACCACTTTTCTCTGCCCATCCACATTGGCCATTTCAATCCCGATCTGCGTTACGTATTCGGCGATGCGTCGCCTCAATATGTCCGGGTTCATGCCCCGTCCATCCAGCATGCACATGTCGGCGATCGCATCCGGCGCATCTTCCAAACTGCTGACATGTACCGTCGTCATGCTGCCTTCATGACCACGCGTGCAGGCGCGCACATATATATTGGCATCTTCATCGCGAATTTCCGCATGGATAATTCGCTCCGGTGATTGTCTAAGAGCCAGCTTGAACGCCTGGCGGCTGGAATGGAGCGGGTCTTCCTCGTCCACTTCAAATTCAATGACATTTTTATCCGGGAAATCCCGCTTCAACTGGAGTTCAAAACGGGTTTCAATCGTGACAATCCGTTCGCTGTCCGGTAACTCCGCGACCAGCGACTTGATCAGATTCGTCTTGCCGGTGTTGGTCGCCCCGATGATCACCAGGTTGAAACGGCTTTTCAGCACGGTCCGAAGCAAGAACAAGATCGTCTCATCGATCGTCCCCAGTTCCGGACGACAAAGCTCATCCAGCGGGAAATAATTGCGTGTAAAAAATCGGATCGTCAATGTCGGTTCGCCGGTAAAACCGAAACCGGTCATCGTCACCCGCGAGCCGTCACTTAACATCGCCTCGGCCCATCTTTTTTTGCGGTTGAGTACGTCCTGGTTGAACAAAACCAGGTTTTGTTGAATGCGTTCCACATCCCGGACCGATTCAAACCGGTACGGAGACGGATAAGCCCTGCCGCCGCGCACCTCAAAGATGCGTCGCCCAACAACTTGCACTTCCTCCAGACCTTCCTTTGACTTCAGAACCAGTTCCAGCACATTGAGTCCAATCACTTCAGCAAAGATCGCCTCGGCCAGCGTGCTGTAATTTCCCGGAGCAGGAAAGGCATCATGTTTTCCTTTTTTGATCAACATGTCCTGGATTTTAGCCAGCAAAATGTTACGCTGCTCTCTGAAGCCGAGTACAGCCCGGTTCAATAATTCCGAAAATTCCTTTTTTTCTTCTTCCGTTCTTCCTTGCATCTGTACAAGTTCACTGCGTATTTCATCGACGAGCTCTCGAAATTCCCTCTGTCTTCCTCCGCCGTGACGGGAAGAAACGGAACGCTGCGACTGTTCCTGACGCCGATTTTGTTTAACCTCACGCGCAAAACTGATCAGTGAAAAACGATTTTCTCCGACACTCTGATCGTTTGCCCAACGCTCACGATCAGGCGACTGAGATTTTGAGCGGGGGTTTGAAACGGAATGCTCTTTCACATCGAGTGGATGACTGCCCGACATCCGTTTCCCTCCTTCTACCCATGAAAAAGACGCAGCGGGCGCAGTCTCATTTTTCTCGGCTCCGGCTGAATCTTCTCTTCAAGTGCAAAATAGGTTTGAATCGTGCGCGCAAGCGGCAGCAAGTCTTTGCTCACTTTTGCTTTTGCATCAGCGTAAAAAAATTCTTCCAGTTTTCCTCGGTCCACATAGCGATCCAATTCTTCGTATTGCTGCATATGGGCGATGATATTCAGTCCGGTTTCTTTGCGGATGTCCCGCGCCTGATAGGAACCCGTTCCGCTATCGATGACAAGCAAATCGAATTCACGATAAGAAAGACCGAGAAGCTCGCAACTCGCTTTCAAATGACGGTTCAGATCTTCCTGGAAGCAGGCCAGCCGGTTGGAAGTAACCGCGATCTTCAGATCGGCATGCAGGGCGGCACAGATCGTCGCCGCATTGTCCCAGTAGGCATTCACATCGACGATGCAGCAATCGAACGTTCTGGACGCGACCTGAAGCAGGTGACGTATATCTTCCGGCGTATAAAATTCAGCCTGTTCGCGATACATATTGCCAAACAGAATGTGCAGATTCGGAGTTTTAGACAACCGGTGACAGAATTGAAGTAACCGATGCGGTGTCAGGGAAGTGGTTTTGAGCTCCGTACGCATCCCGTCCAGGGTCATTGCCGGTTTATCCACTCCGAGATAATGGTGAATTTTCGAGCTTTTCAAATTGAGACATAAATAGGCGATCTGCCTGTCTGTCCTGCGTGCAACGTTAACCGCCGTAGCAAACGCGGCCACTGTCGTCCCGATGTTGGGTGTCGTACCGACGAACATCACTGTACGATTTCCGCCTGTTAAGGACGATTCCATATGGTGGGGCAGATGACGGGCCATTTCCCGGATCACCTCGGCTGCAGGAAACCGATCGCTTTCCTCCCATATGCCGATGCCGCGCGAGAGGCAAAACCTTTCCCACTGTCGCACCAGAAAGTGATCACCGGAAACGATCACAAACGTCCTGCTTTCCGCCGGGCACGTTTCGGCCCAGTCACAAAAGCGGTCGAAATCGATCGCTTCACTGTGAACGATGTAGACGTCGGCATCCGTTTCCGCAAGTTGCTCTTCACTTCCGATAAAGTGTGGCAAGGCCGGGAAAAATTGTTCGCACGGCTCCGCCCACTTGCGAGCATCGGCCAGCATCACCATTTTCATCGGCTCTTCCCTCCTCTCCTGTCCAAATTTTTCATCCTTGATCGGCTGCCCTGCTCGCCTCTTTCACCGAATGATCAATCTGAGGCGGTACGTAAGCTATCACGAGCTGGGCCTGGCCGTCTTTGCATATACGATCGATGGTCAGCCACTGTTCGGGCCTCAAATTCAGGTTGATGGACTCGATCGCTCCATTCGCCTGGCGGCGGGACACATAAAGCTGTTCATAGTCGCCCCGTGCCGCATAGGCAAGACTCGAACCGCCCGGATCGGAAACTTCCGAATGGGAGGAAGAGCGGACCGAGGCCACCACGACACTTTCCTCAAACAGCAATTCTGAACCGTGTTCACCGGACACATAAATATTCACGCGATCCCCGGCACGAATGTGGTCGGAGACGGAAAGCACATAATGTTTCGGTATTTGAAACGTCATCTGACCGCTGCCCGGCATCAGGCGAAACTTGTCCAGCTTCCAGTCCATCACAGGTTCATTGCGCGCAAGAGGAATGACCGACTCCAAACCCACGGCATCTTCGATACGCACCAGCATGCGCGGATCATAGGCGGCGCGCACAATCGGACGAAGTTCCAGGTCATGCCGGGTCAAAAGGGTGCCGGCGTCAATGAAATGGCGGGGAACGACGACCATCACCGTCTCCTGCATCTCCACCTGCTTCAGCTGCAGCAAATATACAGCGTATACGAGCGCAGCCGACATGAAAGCGGCGCAGATGGCGATCAACCATTTGCGTGCAGAGGTCAAACGAACTCACCTTCCTTTCTGTTGCATCGGAAAACAAAAAGGACGCACGCCAAGGGTGTGTACCCTGAGCTTGCGTCCTTCGCAAACTTTCAACATGATTCAATTTGATTACAAAGTACCATATTTTGGGGGAAAGGTCAACCCGAAGTTAAAGAAATTTACAAATAAGGGTTGTCCCGCTTCTCCTGCTCCAGTGTCGTCACCGGACCGTGACCGGGATAAACGGTCGTCTCCAGCGGCAAAGAGAGCAGCTTGTCCTGAATCGATGCGAACAGTTCTTTGCTGCTTCCCCCCGGAAGATCCGTGCGTCCAACCGATTGCCGGAACAACACATCCCCGCTGAACAGATGCGATTGATACAAATAGCTGACGCTGCCCGGAGAATGGCCGGGCGTATGCAGAACCCGGAATTTTCGTCCCAACAGCTCGAGTTCCCCTTCTTCGCGGATGAGGTGATCCGCTGCCCGGATCGATACTTCGCCCCCTACTTCCGGCCATCTCGCCGAACCGTTCAGCAGCGGATCTGACAGCCAGTCCGCTTCCAGCGCATGGACGTAGACCGGACATTTTTTAAGGTTGCGCACTTCATCCACGCCCGCGATGTGATCGAAATGGGTATGCGTCAGCAAAATGGCTTCCACATGCAAATCTTCGATTCTTTCAAGCAACGGTTCCGGATGGGCTCCCGGATCGATCACGATCGCGCGTGAAGTTTCCCGGTCCGTCAGCAAATAGGCGTTCGTAGCCAACGGGCCGAGTGTAAACATTTCAATATCCAGCATCCTCTACACCCCGGACAACAACTGTTTCACTTCATCCACGATCCATTGCTGGTACTCCGTATCCTCACCGTACCGTCTGCGAATTTCTTCCCGCACCTTGCTGATCTTTTCCTCATAGTCGGGTGCGTTCCGGTCCGGATTCGTCTTTTTGAATTCTGCCATCGGCTCCTGCACGTACTTCGGACGCGGTCCCCAATGTCCGAGCACGTTTCCATCCTTATGGGCAAAAATGGCGATCGGAATCGCTCTGCCTCCAAAAGTAAGGAATTGATCCATCAGATCGGTATGCTGTTCCATGATCATGACTTCCACCGGCATTTTTGTTTCTTCCAGCACGCGGAAAAGCACCGGCACGTTGCGTACGACGTCACCGCACCAATCTGCAGCCAGAATGAGACAGCGAAGATCGTCACGTTGAGATAAAGATTGGAAAAATGCCCGGTCTTCCTCCGATTTCCACTCAAAAGCATCGTACCATTTGCGGAATACCTCTTTGTTCTGGGTCATCCCTTCCATAAAATCGCCTGGAAGCAAGCCTTTACCGAACTTTTCCGACACGTTGACAGCCATGAGCGCATTCCTCCTTATCCGCCGGATGTTTGGACCGGCCTAGTCTATTCCTTATCTTAGCAAACGGCCACTTGCGGAATCAATGTGAAACATCCGTTCCATGCTCTGCTTACGTCTGGGCATCAGCCCGCTTTCTTTATAATCCGGACGAGGTGACGGTAAATCTGTTCCTGTTCAGACGCGCCAAATTTTGCTTTTATGTGTGAGCCCGCATCCAACATTTCAGCAAGGCGCCGTGCAGCTAGACGATTGGGTGGAAAGGCAGCCAGAACTTCAATGCCTTCGCTGGCGAGCTGATCTTTACTGTATGCACGGGATATGTCGGGATAAGCGACCACAACGACCGGTACTTTATTAAACCCCTCCCGTTCCAGCCAGCGGCGCAACGCATATTCGATACGAAGCAAATGGGCAGAGGCATCCCGGGCCTTCTTCCAGCCATTCGCATCGATGACGAGGATGCCGCCCGCGCTGATGACCACATCCAGAGCATACACGTTGAAACCGTCCAGTTCCAGAACACACGATCCGAAATGAAACGGCCGCGTTTTCCGTACACTCCGCACCATTAAGGTCTGAGGGGCTCTTCTGTTTTTCCAGACAATATAGCCGACGATACCCGCAACGGCAATCACCGCCAAAGGCCAGATCCACTTCCGCGCCATTTCGTCCAGCTGCATCCAGTTTTCGCCCAGTTCATATCCGATGTAGATAAAAAATACCGACCACGGCAATACGGCCAGCACCGTCAAGAAAAGAAACGTCGCAAGCGGCATTCCGGCCATGCCTGCCGGGATCGAAATCGCATGCCGCACCACAGGGATGAAACGCGCACCAAACACAACCCCTGCTCCATAGCGAGCAAACCACTGTTCGGCCATCCGCACATGCCGTTCCGTGATCAACAGATATTTCCCGTATCGATCGACAAAGGGGCGCCCTCCGTATTTGCCCAACCAATACAAAAATAGTTGTGCCAGCGTGCCTCCGATCGTTCCGAACAGAACCGCCCCGCCGAACCGGATGGAATTTTGCGAGACCAGATATCCGCCGTAAGCGAGCACGATCTCACTCGGGATCACCTCGATCATCAGCCCGATCATGATCCCCCAATATCCCATGGACTCCAGCGTAGACCAGATCGATTCGATCAACGTCCCCCACATCGTACTGCCTCCCGCATTGCCGTTTGTGCGATTCCCGTCTTTCAACGGTTCGCCAAAGTTTGCATTTGCCCGCTTCCGTTGAACCGTTCGCTGCCGTTTAAACTGCTCGTTTAAATATATTCAGGTCTATAGCCTGTCATGCCGATCACACAGCTGGTCATGGTTTCAGAAAGACAGGCATAGAATGTACAAAAGGAAGGGAGGGACGTCCATGTTTAAAATTTTTGTTTTGAACAAGAAGCGTCTGACCACGATCGCATTGGTTTTGGTGGCTGTTATTCTTTTGTTTTGGCTCTTGCCCCGATTTATTCCAGTTTTATCGGACAGCAAATCAGCAGACGAACCGCGGATCATCCATATGGTGACGGGCGAATTTTCCACAACGACGGCTGATGGTCAAAAAATCGAAGCCTATCGCTGGGATCCGGGCACCATTTTTGTACAAAAAGGTGAAAAAGTTCAGCTTAGAATTTACGGTGTAAACGGACATAACCATCCATTTGTCATCGAAGGAATGAACATTCGCGGTGATGTCAAAAAGGGTGAAGAAACGGTCGTCAATTTCACCGCCAAAAAGAAAGGCATTTACCGGATGGTTTGCCTCACTCACCACGATCCCCACAACGCTGGACCGATGATCGCCTATATCATTGTTCAATGATACATCTCCGTTAGCTATGACGGTTGCCTTAAACTCCTGAATCGCATATACATATCGCAAACAGAAATCAGGGGTGAGGCCGCCAAAAGTGATACAACAGAGCCATTTTTTTGATCGCGAGCGCAGAAAAGAACAAAAAGTGCCGTCAGCACGCGGCATTCGCAGGTCTTGCAATAAAGAATTGTACAGAACGGTCAAACGGCTGAACGTATACATTCCGCCGGAAAAAATGCGTGAAGCCGAGCAATTTTATTTCAAAAAAGTCATTCTGAATTTGACCTGGATCGTGGAAAACGGAAGCAATCGCAAGAAGCTGGCTGACTGGTGGGCTGAAGAAGTCGCCCCTGAAATTGCCAAGTGTTGGGAAGTGGATCAAGGCAAACTGATTTCCGCTTTTCGCCGTGCTTTCGGGGGATGAATCTAAAGCAAAAAACGGATCGCAACGTCTTTCCTTGTCCATGCCTTCACCTCCGTTGCGATCCGTAATCCCACGCATCAGTTCGCTTTCGGTTCGAACAGCTCCAGTTTTTCACCATCTGGTCCGAGGAAGAAAGCGATCTTTATTCCGTCCAGGATCGTGCGCGGCTTTTCATCCAACATGCGCACGCCCGCCTTTTTTAACCGCTCAACCTCCGCCTCAATATTATGAACAGTAAAAGCGATATGATTGACTATCCCTTCGGACAAGCTGTTGTCACGTGCGACAAGTTCGATCAACACATCCTCAGATCCCGGAAATGCGAGAAACGCCAATTCCGTCGATTCATTTAATCTTTCTCTTCCCACCAGCTTCATTCCCATGATTTCGGTATAAAATCGGATGGACCGATCGAGATCTTTGACCATGACTCCAACGTGTTCCAGCTTTCGAATCATCGAATTACCTCCTTTGGTCAGCGGCGTAACTTCCATTATACTCCTTTGGGGATCTGCCTGACCTCCATTATATATGTAACGTCTGGTGTTGCATAGCGCTGTGAGCAAAAGTATTGAGTTTGTATGAACAGTTTTGCTAGTATGGGGGTACTAAGATCCATTCGGATCAATCCATTACGCCAAAGGAAGGGATGTTATGCGCCTCGTATCGGCCAAGCAGATGCGCGAGATGGACCAGTTCGCGATCGAATATTACGGAATTCCCCAGTTATCCCTGATGGAAAATGCCGGCAAAGCCGTCGCCGATGAAGTGATTCGCACATACGGATCGCGAAAATGGATCATCCTTGTCGGTAAAGGCAATAACGGCGGTGACGGGCTGGTGGCCGCTCGCCATCTTGTTGAAGCCGGTTGTGACGTGCTGATCGTTTACGCGGTAGATCCTGATGAATTGCAAGGAGCGGCACAGAAGCAAAAAGAAATCATCGACAAGTGGGAATTGCCTGTTATCGTCTATCCGAAACAGCCGATTCCTTGGTCCCAATATGACGGGATCATTGATGCGCTTCTGGGTACGGGGACAGCCGGTGCACCGCGTGAACCTGTTGCCTCACTTATTCGCGAAGCCAATGAAAGCGGCCTGACGACCGTCGCTGTCGATATTCCCAGCGGCATCGATGCCGACAGCGGAAAAGTGTACGAGCCTTGCATCCGCGCTCAAATCACCATTGCCCTGGCGATGGTCAAACAGGGAATGGTTCAATATCCAGCAGCAGATTATTGCGGTGAAATCAGGCTGTGTCGGATTGGCATCCCGGAAAAACTGGCCGACCGTTTCCCCGCTCCATGTTACTATGTCGATGAATCATTCGTGCAAACCCATTTCTCCAAAAGTGCTTTATTTGTGAGGCAGGCAGACACCCATAAGGGCACGTACGGCCATGTGCTGATTGCCGCCGGCTCAAACGCCTATAGCGGTGCAGGTTTGCTGGCAGCCAAAGCTGCACTCAGGGCAGGCAGCGGTCTCGTCAGCTGGTATTTGCCTGCCACATTGAAAGAAGCGATGGTCGGACATGTGCCGGAAGCAATGCTGATCGCTGCCGAAGACGATGGAACAGGAGACTGGTCCCGCTGCCAACCGGAATCGATCCGGGAACTTGCCGGCGATAAACAAGCGCTCGTGATCGGACCCGGCCTGGGCCGTTTCAAAAACGATTCGCGCTGGATTGCACGCGCGTTGAAACAACTTCCTTGTCCAGCCGTGATCGACGCCGATGCGCTGAACATGATTGCGGATCTGAAAGAAAGCAAAAAAGTGTGGCGCGAAACCGCCACCGACATTGTCATCACTCCCCATCCAGGCGAAATGGCCCGCCTGTGCAATACAACCGTCGCTGAAGTGCAAGCTAACCGGATTTTGACTGCATCGCAGTTTGCACAGGAGCACGGGATCACGGTCGTGCTGAAGGGAGCGCGCACGGTCACCGCAACTCCGGACGGCACCACATACATCAATGCGAGCGGGAATGCCGGAATGGCAACGGGTGGATCTGGCGATGTTCTCGCCGGTCTGATCGGAGGGTTGATCGCACAGGGCATGCCGGCCTCCGAAGCAGCGGTTCTGGGGGTATATTGGCACGGTGCAGCGGGCGACCGAGCACTAGCCAAGCGTCCGTCCCTCGCCTCGCTGATCGCAAGCGACCTTATCGCGGAACTCTGACATAGACTCGCTTTTCAGAAAGAAGGGGGGATTTGTGATGATCGACTTGAAGATCATTGCCTTGATTATTGTGATCAACATCGCATACGTATCCATGCATACGATCCGCCTGATTTTCGTCATGAAAGGTTACCGTTATTACGCTGTTCTGCTTAGCATGGTGGAAGTATGCATCTATTTGATCGGGTTGAATATCGTCCTGGATAACATCGACAGACCCATCAATCTGCTTGCTTATTGCGTCGGCTTTGGTACCGGCATTTTTCTGGGCAGCAAAATCGAAGAATGGCTGGCGCTCGGCTATGTGACGATGCAAGTGATCGTCGATTCCGAATCCACGGATCTGCCGAATATTTTGCGCCAGAAAGGGTATGGGGTAACGAGCTGGATTGCAGATGGGCGGGACGGAAAGCGCATGGTTATGCAAGTGTTGGCCAAACGTAACAATGAAAAAAAGTTTTATCACCTGATTGAAGAACTGGCGCCCAAAGCGTTTGTCATTTCCCATGAACCGAAATTTTTCCGCGGTGGGTTTTGGACGAAGCGGCTGTAGCATGTTAGAATGGAACCAACCATAGAATAGGAAAGAAAAACAAGGAAAGGATCGATCTGGCATGGTAGATATCAATGAAAAGACGGGCGAAAGTGTGCAATTTATGATTGACGAAATCAAGACGAAACTGCGCATGGCCAGCGCTGACGCCATCAAACCGCATCATTTCAGCCTTGACCATTATGACGACATTCGTGACATTTATGAATTGGTGATGAGCAAATCCCGATTCAGCATTTCCGAAATGGAAGCCATCGCGAGCGAACTGGGCCGTTTGCGCAAAAAGGAAAGTTAAATCAAAACCTGACCCCTTTCCATACATAGGACATACGCTTTTGTGCAATCCTACCTAAAAACGGTGCGCACAAAACGATGTGCATGGAAAGGATGGTCATGGTGAAAAAAGCATTTTATTTGGCAATGACACTGCTCGTGTCGGCGACGATCGCCGGAGGCCCAAACATCTTGCAAGACACATTATCCGAACGGTTCATAGCCAATGCCGAAACAGAACCGGTTATGTTAGAACCTGTATTGCGGCTCAAGAATGAACCCACCGCAGCCTATTCGGGAAAGGCCTATCATTTTGGATTCAAAAAAAGCAGGAACGGATCCATCCCGTCCATCGACGAAGAAGGATTCAAACCGCTGCTGGAAAAATATGATGCCATTTTTATAGGAGACCCGAGCCAGAAAAATATATATCTCACATTCGATAACGGCTATGAGAACGGATATACGGCAAAGATTCTCGATGTTTTAAAAGAAAAAAAGGTTCCGGCCGCATTTTTTGTAACCGGTCATTATGTCAAGGACCAACCGGAATTGATCAAACGTATGGTCGCTGAAGGACATATTGTCGGCAATCATTCCTGGAGCCATCCCGACATGACGCAAATCAGCGACCAGCAAATTCGTGATGAACTCACCAAGGTCAGTGAAGAGATCGCCCGTTTGACCCCGCAGAAACATACCGTCTATTTGCGCCCGCCACGCGGCATTTTCAGCGAACGCACACTGGCCGTGAGCAAACAGCTCGGTTATACCAACGTGTTCTGGTCCCTGGCCTATAAAGATTGGGACACGAAGCAGCAAAGGGGTGGGCAGTACGCCTATGACAACGTGATGTCCCAGCTTCATCCCGGCGCCGTAATCCTGCTCCATTCTGTATCCCGTGACAATGCAGAAGCGTTGCCGCGCATTATCGATGATGCCCGCAAGAAAGGATACGAATTTCGTTCCCTCGATGAGCTCGTATTCGATCTCAAAATGGAATAGGGGGCTAATCTGTGCATGGTCGTCACCTTTCTATTGCCCAGGAAATGAAATTTTCATATCCGTGGAAACTGGTTGAAAAGAAATCTTATTTGCATGTCATCTTTGACCGGGATTTGAAAGTCGCCTCAAACGCGGTCATTGGCGGCGGTTTTGTGCAAGCGAGACATTTCTTGAATATGTTTGTGGACAAGTCTTATAACAGCGATACTCCCGCCGCTGACCTGCGTGAATGGCTGAAACCACTTGACGTCCCGGTCGAGCGTGCGGTAGCGATGATGACCGCCGTCCACCTCCATACACGCGCAATCGGGGTAAAAACAGTCGGGGATATTCCCATGTTTGCGATTGTTACGGCCGGTGTCGGAAACGCCGTTGACATCACCACCGGCGATGTGGAGGACATCCGTTATCAAGCGGGTACGATCAATACAATGATATTCATTGACGCCTGTCTGACCGACGGGGCCATGCTGAATGCCATCATGTCAGCAACAGAAGCAAAAACAAAACTGCTCGCCGATCTGGAAATCAAAGATTCGGCGAGCGGGAGTATCGCCACCGGCACCTCTACCGATTGCATTGCTATCGCCTGTACCGGACGGGGACCGGTTTTGCCCTATGCCGGGTGAATGTCTATTTCATTCTTGTATTTCATTCCACCGCTTCCCGATATTCCCCCATATGTACGGATTCGCGCACAAACAGGGCGGCGGCGAAAGCAAGCACGCTGCCCACTAGTCCATAAACATATACGGTGTGCATCCCCGCCACAATATTCGCACTTTCATTCATCATCAGCCCCATCACACTGACCCCTACGGCCAGCCCGGTATTGCGTACAAACAGTTGCATCGATGTGGAAACTCCCTTGTCTTTTTCACTGACCAATTGTTGAGAACCGATTATCGATACCGTAAAGATCAGCCCGAAAGCCGTTCCGAGTACGATCAGTCCGGCAAACAGGAACAGATAAGAAGCGATCCAGCGTGTAACTACCAGCCATATCGCGGCGGTCAACAATAGCCCGTTGCCGACGATGAGGAGACGGCGATAGCCGTAACGAATGACGCCTTTTCCGCTGCTGACCGATGCCACCATCCAGCCGACGGAGATGAACGCGAGCACCAGTCCGCTTTCCAATACGGAAAAGCCTTGATCCTGCAAATAGAGCGGCAAATAGTTTGGCAGTCCGAATATAGCGACGCAAATGATGAAATTGTTGACGAGCATCCACGTAATCGCCGGACGTGCAAACATTTCCGCCGGGATCATCGGGGACGGATAGCGGCGTTCATGGATGACAAAGCATGTCAATACGACGATGCCGATCGTTAGCCAGACGAGGTGGTACCGTTCCACTGCGGTCACAAACAAAAGGGATGTTGCGCCGGCGACAAACAGGATCGCACCGAGAACGTCAACCGGTTTACGATCGCGCTCATAGACATCCCGATACGGAATGATCATCGCCAGGCAGCACAGACATACCGGCACATTGATGAAAAAAATCCAGCGCCAGCTCATCACTTCTACAAAAAATGCTCCGAGTACCGGTGCCATCAGCCCCGACAGCATCCACATCGAGGTGAACAGGGCCTGGATGCGGCCGCGCTTTTCCACACTGTACAGATCGCCTGCAATGATTTGCACCAAGGGCATCATCACACCGGCTCCAAGGCCTTGCACGGCCCGATACACGATCAGCTGCACCATGGATGCAGCCAGCCCACACAGGAATGAACCGATCAAAAACAGCGTCACACCGCTTATAAACAGCTGTTTTCTCCCAAACAGGTCGGCCATGCGGCCCGCGATGGGCATCAGTGACGTCGATGCGAGCACATATGAGGTAAAGGACCAGGCAAACAAATGAAACTGTCCCAACTCGCCAGCGATAACCGGCATGGTCGTCTGCAATATGGTTGTATCGATCGAAGCGACCAACATCGCCAATACGATTCCCGCCGTAATCGTAAATCTCTGCTTCATCCGCATGATTCTCCCGTCATTCACATTTTCTTTCAAACGCCGAAGACATTCGCTATTTGATATTCCACGTTGTGCGGCTCTGACCGTCCCGGTCTTTGTGCACTTCCAGCACAGCCGGAAAAGCTTGCTTCAGTTCTGGGACATGGGAAATGACGCCGATCATTCGCCCGGAACGTTGCAAGTCAACCAGAGTGTCAATCGCTTGCTGCAGCGACTCCTCATCCAGGGAGCCAAAACCTTCATCGATAAACATCATCTCGATGGATACGCCCCCCTCATGCGCCTGAATCATATCCGCCATGCCCAGAGCAAGTGCAAGCGAAGCGTTGAATTTTTCTCCGCCCGACAACGTCTTCACATCCCGCGTCATCCCTGTATACGCGTCGTAAACGTCGATGGATAACCCGCTCTGCCGGTTGTGGCGTTCCAGCCTGCCGCTGCGTCTGAGCGTGTATTGACCGCGGGAGAGCGTCAGCAGCCGGGCATTTGCCGCCTGCAAAATCTGATCCATATACTCTAATAAAATATAACGTTCAAATGACATTTTCATGCGGTTGTCGCCCCGGAACACTCTGGCCAGATCTTCCGCAATGGCCCACTCCTGTTCCTTATCTCGAATGGATTGTTCCAGGTCGCTCCACTTGGTATGCAAGGATTGCGCCTCATGTTCGAGCCGTCTGAAATGGTGCAGTTTCTCCACCAGTTGCTGCCAAACCTCTCTTTCATGGGCAACCAGTTGTTCCAACTGCTCCAGATCAGGCTTTTCCTTTCCGGCCAATGCTTCTTCCAGCTGCTGCAACCGCTCCCGGATCAACTTGCCCCGTTCGCGAAACGTTTCACTTTCCTGTTTCAGACGTATACGCTCATTTTCAGGCAAAAACGCCTGTTCAAACTGTGCACGGTCGGAAAATCCGTATTTCTGCAAGACCGATTTCCACTCCGATTCCCATTCTTCAAGGCGCCTTACGGCTTCCTCCCATGCATTGCGGGTATGTGCAAGATCGGCGTTCACTCTCAAACGCTGTTCTTTTGTAGTTTCAGCCAATTCCTGCACTTTCGTCCACGCTGCAAGCTGTTCTTCAAGGTGATGTCTGGCCTCTTCCACTTTTTGTTCCAACTGGTCAGGTTGAATGCCGTCGGCTTCCATTTCCTCGCGTTCCTTGGACAATAGCGCGGATTCCGTCTTCCAGTTCATTGTCAGTTCGTGCAATTCGGCGCTCGTCTGTTCCCGAAACTGGCGCCAGCGTTCCAACCGCTCCTCGTATTGGTGAAGATCAAGGCGCAGTTGTTCCACCTGCGCTTGCCATTTGTTCCATTCACTGACTTCCATATCGAGCCTGTGCAATCGTTCGCGAGCGATTTGAAGCAACTGTTGTGGTCTGAACTCCGAATCGCCGCCGACAAGCGTGGCGGCGATCTGCTCCACCTGCTGTGACTGTTCCCGCTCACGCTGGACAGCCGCCGCCGCTTCGGCTTTGGCTTCATAAAAAGCTTTTTCTGCTGCTTGCAGTTGGTTGCGCCATTCGTCCAGTTGTTCACGTGACAGCGTTTCTCCGACAAATGATGCCTTGTGCGGATGATCGGTACTGCCGCACACCGGACAAGGCTGTCCCTCTGCCAGAGAAGCCGCCAGCAGAGCCGCCTGTCCCTCTCTCCAAGCTTCCTCCTGCTTTTCATAGGCTTGTCTGGCCTCTCGCAAACGCTCCTCTTCCCGCTGCGCCAAACGCATGCTTTCCTGTACCCTTTGCAACGTTTCACACCACTGTTCAAGCAGGGTGACATGCCGCAGCATGCTTTCGCGTTCGACTCTCTTTTCTGCCAGTTCGGATACACGGCTCTCGCCCATCTGCAACTGTTCTTTCAGCCGGTTCCGCTCCGCCTCGAGCCGCTGCGCCTTTTCCGCTCCTCTGAGCAGACGTTCCTGCAACGACTCCACCTGATTTTTCAGGGTGCGGATATGCGCTTCCCTTTCTACCCAGCTACGCACTTTCGGAAGAAGCTTTTCCAGCCGATCGAGTTCATTGGCGGCGGCCAGACGCTCCGGCTCCTTCTTTTTCTCCTCCAGATACGCGTTCTCCACTTCTTTCCATTTTTGCTCGATCTTGTCCGCCTCTTCGGTTAACCGGTCCAACTGCGCCTTTTTTTGCCGCACTTCTTCCTGGCCACGCAAGAGCTGGGCATAATACGGCTCGATCTGGGCGGCCTGTTCCGCACGTTTCCACCGTTCCTCCATTTGTTGGATGCGCGGTTCTTCAGATTGCCATCTTTTCAGTTCCAGCAATTGCTGTTCACGTTCTTCAAACCGTTGCACCGTTTCTCTCGCCTTGATCAGTTCGTCTTCATGCTGTCGCAATCGTTTCAACGCTGCATGCTGTTCCGACTCAATGCGTCTAATTTCCCGGGCATAAAATTCCGCTTCATCATAAAGGGCGGCGAGTCCGGCTTCCGCCTGCGGGTATTCTGACGCCAAGACCTGCGCCAGTGAAGAGCCTTCCCGTTCGGGCAAAATTTCGCGAATTTGCTGTATTAAAATATTTCGGGCATGAATCTGTTCGTCCAGCTTCTCTTTCCGTTCCTTTCTTTCCTGCTGGAACCGCTCCAGCATGCGTACATAAAAATCGGTACGAAAGACGCGGCGCAATATCTCTTCCTTGTTTTCCGTTTCGGACGTGAGCAATTTGCGAAATTCACCTTGTGGCAACATCACGATCTGAATAAACTGCTCGCGGTTGAGTCCGATCAATTCCTGAATGCGTTCGTTGACATCGCGCACAGTGAAGCGTTCCGTTTCCGGCACTTCCCTGCCGTCCTCGATGCGATACAATTCAATTTTCCCACCGCTTTCCGTCTTGTTGCCCGCCTTGCGATGAGGCAACCTGCGAAAAACGCGGTACGTTTTGCCCCGAATGGCGAACTCCAGCTCCACTGACGTATAAGTGTCATCATCAGCAAACTGGCTGCGCAACATGCGGGCATCGTCCCGGTCTTCACCGCTGGCAGCACCATATAAAGCGAAACAGATCGCATCAAAAATCGTCGTTTTCCCCGCTCCCGTATTGCCAGCGATGACAAAGATTTGGTTATCACCGAGACGCGTAAAATCGATCGTTTCCGGTTCCCGGTACGGTCCGAATGCGGTCATCGTCAGTTTGAGCGGTCTCATACCCGCTCACCTTCCGCAAGGAGAGTTTGCTCGTAAATCTGTTCAAAATAGCGCTTTTTCTCTTCCGACAGCGGCATATCAGTCACTTCCTTATAAAATGCAGCAAAAAGGGAAACCGGATCGGGGCGCCCCTTTCCATCAGCGACCGATTTGTAAAGCTTCGCCGCATCGTTTGCAGGCAAAGTGATCTTGCGTTCTATGTGCAGCACATTCGGATACACGGCCCTCACCTTTTCCATCGGATACAAAACCGGCCCCTCATCCAGCAAAGTAACAAATATGTAATCATCGCTCGGTTCGCCGCTGACAATCTGTTCCAGCGTGCCTTCCAGCTGCCGCAAATCTCGTTTTGGTTCAAGCGGTATGTGACGTAAATCCGAAACCCCGCTCGCACCCAGTTCAACGCACAAAAATCCTTTATGATGATGCGCTTCCGCTACCGAATATTTGAGAGGGGAGCCGGAATAGTATACGGGACCTAAACCGACTTGATGTCCCCGGTGCAAATGACCGAGCGCCACATAATCAAACGGTGAAAAATGTTCAGCTGCCACGTACTCGGCGCCGCCCACTGACAGGGGGCGTTCAGCGTCGCTTGTGTTTTCTTCCTCACGGGCACCGGGTGTGACAAATGCATGTCCAACAAATACATGCCGCGCCCGGGGGTCGAGTTGCTCTGTCATCCTTTGGATCAGGATGCGCATCGCATCGTCATGCGTCCTGATCTCTTCCTCACCGAACCGCTCACGCACAAAAGCCGGATCGGCATACGGTACCGGATGGATATGAACTTCACCGTGTTCGTCGCCGAGAATGACCGGCTCGATCGGAAATTTGAACGTACCGGACAAATGCAAACCGCGCGCTTTCATCAAACGCGTGCCGAATTCAAGCCGATCCGGACTGTCATGGTTGCCGGCGATGGCGATAACGGGGGTTTCCAATTCCAGTACAAGCTGTTCAATAACCTCATTCAACAGTTCCACCGCATCCGCCGGAGGCACCGCCCGGTCATACAAGTCCCCGGCAATAACGATGGCATCCGGTTTTTCCCGCTCGACCGTTTCCGCAAAACGCTGCAAAATATATCGTTGATCTTCGGTCATGTACACCCCTTGAATCCGTTTGCCGAGATGCCAGTCCGCCGTGTGGAATATTTTCATTGGCCTCTCCCCTAACTTCAATTCGCCACATTACGTTTATCCTTTATCATACCGTTTTAGCAGAAATTTGGCCAATCCTTGAACATCACATCGATTCGTCAGCATGCTTACAATTTCA
>CALAME010000067.1 GCA_937925675.1 uncultured Paenibacillaceae bacterium
AAAAACTTTTTCCGATCATTATTCCACCGTTCGAGCCTTCCTTTAGGCCGCTATTTTGAGGCAAATTTTTTACATCATCAGCAGAACCGGCGTGATAAAAGCTTCGATCAGTGCGGCAACAAACAAGGCGATCGTAATAAAGAGAACGACCGGACCGCTTTCTACAAGCAGTTGTTTAAGCGACGATCTTTTTCTCTCCGCGGACCAGAACAACAGCTTTTGCCACACCGTCCAGCCGAGTTTCAATCCGTAAGCAGCGGCGACCAGCACGACGGGAATTTCGATAATCCCGTGCGGAAGCAATCCTTTCACGATAACCTCCCATACGGGCAATGGGCTCATCAACACGTTCTCGTTGAGCTGCCGTATCAAATAACCGATCAACATACCGTTAACGGTAATAAAGAAAAGCGGAAACAATCCAAGAAACAGGCCGGCATACAACACGAAGATCGACTTGATCGTATTGTTCAAAAAGATAACGACAAAAAGCATCAGATGGGCATTTTCCATGCCGCCAATCTGTTCAGCCAGCTCTCCGAGTTCAGCGAGTTGCTGGTCGAGAAATGCGCGAAAGGCATCGGAAGTATAACCGAACCCGACCGCAACGATAAACAAAAACACGGAAAACCAGAAATACTTTCCTATGGAACGTAAACTTGAAGCGATCCGCTGCATTCGGTATCGCCCTCCTGCTTTATATTTCGCACTTTATAATCCCGCATAAGTTCATGGTACTAGCATACATTTTTATTAAAAAAACATACATGTCCCAGGGGAACGAAGGAGGCTCCGCCATGAACGTCTTTGTCGTGTTAAATGGAAGAAAAATAAAAAAATGGTTTTTGATCACGATGGCTGCCGTATTTATCGCCGGTGTCTTTTATGTTGAAAAAGAAAACATCACCGTCTTTTCCTACCGGGAGCCCGCCGCCATCTACAGCGTGCAAACGGACAAAAAGCTGATCGCCCTAACGTTTGACATCAGTTGGGGAAACACTCGGCAAGGCCCCATCCTCGATGTACTCGAAGAAAAAGGAGTGGACAAAGCGACGTTTTTCCTCTCCTCACCATGGGCAAAGTCCGAGCCAGAAATTGTAAAACGAATCGTCGATATGGGCTTCGAAATCGGAAGCCACGGCCACAAGCATACGAATTACAGCAGTTTGGATGATGATGAAATACGTCGCCAAATCCTGACGGCCCACCGTATCTTGCAGGAAACGACAGGCCAAGTCCCGCGTTTATTGCGCCTCCCCAACGGAGACTTTGACAAAAGGGTGCTGCAAATCGCCGACGAGCTCAATTACCAGGTGATCCAATGGGATACCGATTCTCTGGACTGGATGAATATCGGCGTCGACCACATTGTCGAACGCGTCGTTTCCAAGGCTCATCCGGGTGACATCATCCTGATGCACGCCAGCGATTCCTGCAAACAAACCCATCTGGCTTTGCCTGTCATTATTGACCGTTTGCGGGATGAAGGATACGAGTTTGTCACGGTATCAGAACTGATTCATCACGCCGAAATCAAAGGCACGGACGTTCGCGATCAAGCTCTCATTTTGTAAGGACGGCACAGATTTACGAAGCCGGTTTTTCCTCTGGAGCCGGCACTTCATTGTTGACAAGCCGGTGCAAATTCAAAATTTGCCACGCATTGCAAAAGATGAGCGGAACGACCATAAACAAAGTCGCTTCCGCATTATTTTCGTGCAAAGCCGGGATCGCTTCCAGCGCGGTTGCCACAAACATAAAAAACACCGTTGGCGTAAAAGCGCTCGGCTGCGTCAGCTTCACTTTCCACATGGCTACGACGATCGAGATGATCATCAGTACCACGGGCAGGATGGAATAAACAAGCAGTGCGCGTTCATGTTCCAGGAAAACGACTCTTAAATAGATCAGGTCGAAAAAAACAACGACGATCAAAATCCATTGCAATGTGCTCCAGATGAGCCGGCGCCGGATCATCGATCGTGCAATATAATTCAGCATCATATAAGCAAAAAAACCCATTTGGCTCAAAACGCTGAACATCATTCCCGCTCCGGCAGTCACAATCAGGACGGAAAGGTCCAAAATATATTCAGGGTCCGTAAAGTAAAAATAGACGCCGACAGCAAGAGATGCCAGCGCGCCAATGAGCAATGAAGTGAAAAAAAGATATAACCAGTTTCTAAAGGTCACGAGCGATCCCTCCCATTTGCATATTGTACCAAGCCTCACAGCAAAAAGCCAATGGAATACATGATAATGAGCGCAAGCGGGACACATAATACGTACAAAGCATCCGGCAACCGACAAACAGGGAGGAATCGCCCATGCCTGAACCCGCATGCCGTACAGGCAGGAATAAAAAAGCCATATGGATGACCTTGATCGCCCTTTTGAGTGTTTTGCTCGCCGCTTGCGGTCAGCAGCAATCCAACCAGCATGGCTTGAATTATAAAGAAACGAAAGACATGGTTATTGATATACTCAAGACGGAAGAAGCCAAAAAAGCGATCGAAGAAGCGATGTACAAGCAGGAAAATCCTTCGGATACGATGCGCCTTCTTTCCTCTCCCGAAGGCCGACAAATTCAGATGGCGGTCAAGGAAGTTTTAACGGATCCCAGCTATCCGCGCCATTTGCAACAAATGATGACAGATCCTAAATTTGCCGGTGAATTCGCGAAAGCCGTCCTCAAGGAAAACAAGGACATTCACAAGCAATTGTTAAACGATCCCGAGTACCAGACCATGTTGCTGGAATTGATGGACAGCAAAGAATTTAAAGAAATTGTGTTCGAGGTATTAAAAGGAAAAGATTATCGCAAACAGACGATGACCATCATGAAAGAAGCGATGGAAAGCCCCATTTTTCGCATGGAATTGATGGAATTGTTGCAAAAAGTCATTGAAGAAGAAAGCCGCCCCAAACAACTGGATCAAACGGGAGACAAAAGCGACAAAAAACGGGATACCAATGAAACGGAGAAAGGCGAATAACCAAAAAATAAAGCTAAAAAGCTAGAACGAATAAATAAAAGAGCGGCGGTCAAATCGTACTCGCGTACGTCCCGCCGCTCTTTTGCGTTTACGACTCCAGCTTGGCCAACACGCGATCAGCCATTTCCAGATAAATTTTGCCGGTCTCGCTGTCAGCTTTATACACAGACGGCGAAAAGTCCGGTTCGCTCGGATGATTGTCCGGGGCTCCCAACGGAATTTGCGCCAATAGTTCCGTATGCAGCTCTTCAGCCAGCTTCGCGCCGCCGCCCCGTCCGAAAATATATTCTTTTTCACCACAGGCACTGCATACATAATAAGACATGTTTTCCACGACACCGAGTATTTCGTGATCCGTCTGCAACGCCATCGCCCCTGCCCGTGCCGCTACAAAAGCTGCGGTTGCATGCGGAGTTGTGACGATGATTTCTTTGCTTTGCGGAATCATCTGATGCACATCGAGGGCCACATCACCGGTTCCCGGCGGCAGGTCCAGCAATATGTACTCGACGTCTTTCCATTCGATCTCCGCAAAAAAGTTGCGCAGCATTTTTCCGAGCATCGGTCCCCGCCACACGACCGGAGAGTTGTCCTTCACGAAAAATCCCATGGAGATCACCTTCACCCCAAAGCGCTCCACAGGGATCACCTTATTGTCTCTCACTTCCGGTCTCGTTTCGATCCCCATCATGTCCGGTACACTAAAACCGTAAATATCGGCGTCGATGATACCGACTTTTTTGCCGCGTCGCGCTAATGCCACTGCCAGGTTCACGGTCACGGTCGATTTTCCGACACCGCCTTTACCGCTCGCAATGGCGATAAATTTCACGCCTGAATCCGGTTTTAAGATTTCAGAGGGCAAAGGTTGGCCATGATGGCGCATGGGTCCCGCCGCTGCTTTTCCTCTTTGTTGAGTTTGGGCGTTACCTTCTTGACTTTGTTGTTCCAATTGTTGCCGTTCAAATTCATTGATCAGACGAAAACGGACATACGTTTCCGGTGCACCGATCTCCTTAAGCCTCTGCTTGATTTCCTGCTCGAGCTCCTGCTTGCGCGTTTCATCCTCTTCGCTTAATGCCACCGTCAAACGCAGTTCGTGTTCTTTCACGACGATATCGCGGATCCAGTTCAGCTCAACCAGGCTTCTGTTGAGGAAAGGTTCTTTCACCGGGCTTAACGCATCGAGCACTTGCTCTCTATTTAGCATCTACCCCACCCCAATATGCTGTTTTGGTTTCCCTGGCTTATTATATCACAAACGCTCCGGTATTTTTTCGCCAGATGCTGCGCGCAAAATGCCGCGATAAATCGCCGCTGCCACCTTTTTCTGATACTGTTCATCGGCCAGCAAAACCGCTTCTTCCGGATTCGATAAAAATCCCGCTTCGACCAGTGCTGCTGGCATTTTCGCCTGTTTCAAAAGAAAAATGTTGGGCACTGTCTTGGCCACCCGATTCGTATTGCCGAGATTGCGAATCAGCTCATCCTGGATCAGATAAGCGAGCGTCCGGCTTTGCTCACCGCCGTTTTTGTCATAAAAGGTTTGCGCTCCGCGCCAGCGGCCGGAGACCATGGCGTTCATATGAATGGAGATGAAATAATCGGCGCCGGATTCATTGATCAATTCTGCTCTCTTGTGCAGATCGGCTGTTTTTCTGCGTTTGCTTCCTGGCGGAGCAAGGTCTCGGTCATCTTCGCGGGTCATGACAACGATCGCCCCCGCCTCCTGCAAATAATCTCGCAAATACAACGAGATTTTCAAATTGATGTCTTTTTCTACAATACCGTTTTTGCTGACGGCTCCACCATCCGGACCGCCATGCCCGGGATCGATGGCGATGATCCGGCCGGAAAGGGGAAGCCTCCAGGAAGACCAGCTTTCGCTCGACAGAAGCTGCTGCGTAAAGACGACAAAGATAAAAAACAAAAAAGCGGAAGCCAATGCTAAACGGAGAAGGCCGTGATACGTCAATATGACGAGCAAGCGTTTCTTATTGCGCACAAAAAAACACCTCGCCCATACAGACTGGGGTCATCTGGACGGACCCTCTTGACCCTATATCTATATGGAACGAGGCGGACAATTATGCTTAAGAGCGGGTGGAAGCTTTTTCAGCCATGCCACGGATGAGAATTTGCGCCACTTCCGGACGTGAAAATTCCGGCGGCGGGCAGATCCCTTCGCGAAGCATGGCCCTCACTTTTGTGCCAGACAGGTGCACATGCTCGCTTTTGTCATGCGGACACGTTTTGCTCGAAGCCATGTTGCCACATTTTTTACAATAAAAACTGTGCTCGAAAAAGAGGGGGGTAATACCGAGCTCTTCCGGTTCAAAGTTGGAGAAAATCTCTTGCGCTTCGTACGTGCCATAATAGTCGCCTACACCGGCGTGATCGCGTCCGACGATAAAGTGGGTGCAGCCATAGTTTTTGCGCACGATGGCGTGAAAAATCGCTTCTCTCGGACCCGCGTAACGCATCGCTGCCGGGAACACGCCGAGAAATACCCGATCTTTCGGATAATAGTTCTCCAACAAGACAAGATAACTTTCCATGCGCACCTCTGCCGGAATGTCATCCGCCTTTGTTTCACCGACGAGCGGATTCAAAAACAAGCCGTCGACGATTTCCATCGCACATTTCTGAATGTATTCATGCGCACGGTGTACCGGATTGCGCGTTTGAAAACCGCAGACCGTTTTCCATCCTCTTTCGGCAAACAAAGCTCGCGTCTCTTCCGGATCGAAATAAAATGATTCAAACTTTTCTGGGCGCGGCCGGTTTACTACGTCGATTGGACCGCCGATATATACGGGGGAGCGTTCAAACAGCTTCTTCACCCCGGGGTGTGCCGTGTCGGTTGTCTTGAAGACGTTTTGGGCTTCGACCTGCTGGTCGACGCGGTATTTGCTTTCTACACTCATGATCGCGTACACTGTACCGTCCTGTTCCCCTACGAGAGCGATCCGGTCACCAGGCAGGATCGATTCCGCTTCCGTTTCGTCGACAGAGAGCGTTACCGGCAAGCTCCATACCGTTCCATCCTTCAGGCGCATCCGTTCAACGACAGAACGGTAATCTTCCTCATTCATAAAACCCTCAAGCGGCGAGAAACCTCCAACAGCAATCAGATCGATATCGGAGATCGTCCAGGCATTCACCTTAATTTTTCGCAAAGCGGCCGCTTCTTTAAGCAATTCCTCACGCTGTTTTCCTGCGACGAGCCTCCGTATCAATTTTCCCCCATGAGGCTGTATAGTAGGCATTCAGATTTCTAAACTCCTTTCCTCTTGCTTATTGGATTCGTTCCGTTATTATTGATGCAGGCCGCATTCAATTTTGTCCGTTCCCGACCAGCGTCCGGCGCGAGGATCTTCGCCAGGTTTGACCGGGCGCGTGCAATAATGGCAGCCGATGCTCGGGTAATTTTGATCATGCAACCGGTTGTAAGGCACATCGTGATCACGGATATACTTCCACACATCATCCCAGGTCCACGATGCAAGCGGGTTGAATTTCACAAGCCCGAACTTCGTATCGTATTCCACTTTTTTGGCGTTGGCCCGAGTCGGCGCCTGCTCGCGACGAATCCCCGTAATCCAGGCTTCATATTTGCCCAGAATTTGCGTTAACGGTTCGACTTTGCGGAGATTGCAGCATAGATTCGGATCTTTTTTCCACAGTTCATCCCCGTATTTTTCCGCTTGTTCTTCCGGGGTCAATTTCGGGCTGACCCGGATCAAGCGGATACCCGGATAACGCTGCTGAATGCGATCCCGGGTTTCGTATGTCTCCTGAAAATGAAAGTCGGTGTCCAGATAAAAGATATCTGTCTCCGGGCTGATTTTGTAAAGCATGTCGACCAGCGCCACATCTTCCGCACCGAAACTGCACGCCAAAGTGATCCGCGGAAAAGTTTTCACCGCCCAGCTCAACAGCTCTTGCGGTGTTTTTCTTTCATATTCCTCGGCAGCTTCGGCGATGATCCGTTCCTTCTCAATTAAGTTCATGAAATGACCTCCATATTTTAATTCCTAGTAAATACATATGAATTATATAATAACTTATTATAGCGGGAATGGTTATTTTGATCAATGGTTCTCTATAAATTTCATTACCGTTTCGCCTATTGATAGCCTATTCCTAATTCCGGCTGAAAGTTCGAAGCAGTCGGAGGTCAACCGGGAAAAAACAAAAAAACAGCCTCTCCCAACAAGGGAAAGGCTGTACATACGGTAAAGACATTAGCGTTTGGAGAATTGAGGTGCGCGACGAGCTTTTTTGAGACCGTATTTTTTCCGTTCTTTCATCCGTGGATCACGGGTGAGGAATCCGGCTTTTTTCAGAACCGGCCGGAAGTCCGGATCCACTTGCAAGAGCGCTCTGGCGATGCCGTGACGGATCGCACCCGCTTGCCCGCTGATTCCGCCTCCATGTGCATTGACGAGAACGTCGTACTGACCCAACGTATCGGTCAGTTGCAACGGTTGTTTCACAATCAGCTTCAACGTTTCCAAACCAAAATAGTCATCGATATCGCGTTTGTTGATAATAATTCTGCCTTCACCCGGTACGAGACGCACGCGTGCAACCGAGTTTTTGCGGCGACCCGTTCCGTAATACTGCACTTGTGCCACGAAAAAGTACCCTCCTTTTAATTAGCCTCGAAGCTCCCAGACTTCCGGTTGTTGCGCCTGATGCGGATGTTCCGGACCCGCATATGCTTTCAATCTCAGTTTCATCCGTCTGCCAAGGCGGTTTTTCGGAAGCATGCCGTGAACAGCCAGTTCGATCAATCTCTCCGGTTTTTCATTGCGCATTTGTTCCGCAGTCGTCACTTTCAATCCGCCCGGATATAGCGAATGGCGGTAATATTTTTTGGTCTGCCATTTTTTACCGGTTAGATGAACTTTTTCAGCATTGATGACGATGACAAAATCACCGACATCGACATGAGGCGTATATTGCGGCTTATGTTTGCCGCGAATAATCGAAGCCACTTCGCTTGCGAGGCGACCCAACGTTTTGCCTTCGGCATCGACGACATACCATTTTCGTTCGACTTCGTTCGGTTTCGCCATATATGTGGTACGCATGATTTGATCCTCCTTCACAATTACACAAAAAACCGTTCAACCTGCAATCGCAATTCGCAAGATCAATCCAAGATCCATCCTGGATTGGATCGCAAATCGTAAAATCCGTTTCGGATTCCGTTTCAAGTATTAACCGTCACAGATGCAACATCATCCTGATGTTGCATCGGAATGTCATTCACAGTTGTTCAAAATGTATGTTACGTTCAACCTAAGGTAGTCGAATCGGATTCATTTCTTAACTCGGGGCTAGTGGGAATAGCAAAGTTAAGAAAGACCATCTAATATAATACTACATCGGCTGAACGCAATCAACAATTTTGTGTCGTTTCCGGACTGAGATCCTGAAGATCTCTCTCATATTGAACTTCCCATAAAGTGAGCCCCTGCGGCGGTGCTGTAGGGCCAGCGCATGTACGATTACGCGCTGCTAAAATCTTAGCAATATCATCGCTGGATCGCACGCCTCTGCCCACTTCCAATAACGTGCCCACGATAATGCGAACCATATTGTATAAAAAGCCGTTCCCTGTCAAGTAGATGTGGTACAGTTCCGGATCGTGAGGTTCTCGCTCAATCCATGCGGCATATACGGTGCGCACACGGTCTTCCTTGTCGGTCCTTGAGGAGGAAAAAGAGGTGAAATCATGTTCTCCGACAAGATGTTTCAGCCCCTTCTCCATCCCTGTCCAATCCAGCGGTTGCGGGACGTGCCATTCATATTTGCGTTTGAAAACGTCAGGTATGGGACCATTGCGGATCGAATAGCGATAGGTTTTGCTGCGAGCCGATTTGCGAGCGTGAAAATGGTCCGGTACCTCACATGTTTGCAAGACAACAATATCATCAGGAAGACGACCGTTCATAATTCGTGTCCAGCGTTCAATCGGGATCGGAGAGTTCGTTTTAAAATGGATCACCTGCCCGCGTGCATGCACGCCGGCATCCGTTCGTCCTGAACCGCTGACGTGGATCTCTTCTCCGGTCAGTTCATGCAATGTCTGTTGCAACACTTGCTGGATGGTGATGACATCCGGCTGAATCTGAAAACCGTGATATCCGCTGCCGTCATAGGCGATGACCATGCAAAGTGTCCTCATTTTTGCCCTCCACGTTTAACGATCCGTAAAACGATCCGTAAACGTTCCGTTCGTTTCAACAGGCAGGAAATGAAAAACAGCCGTTTTGCAAAAAAGCGGCTGTTATCCGTATCATTGACGGCAGATTCAGGGTGAACTCTGCCGCTTTTTTGTGTCAACGTGTGCGGTCAGACGTTGGAACGTTGGACGAACCGATCTTTACGCCCAGTGGCGGTTAAGCCCGAACCAGCGGGCTCGGGCATTCGCACAACGAAAGGACCGGGTTGCCCCGGCATCGCTATATCCCGCCGATGTGAGCTGGTGATGTGAGCACTTGAACACCTGCTGGCGGAGAGATCCCTCCGTTTCAGCAGGCGTCTGCAAGTGAAGTCTAACCGAGGAATGGATTGTACCCAAATGGACTGTACCCGATCGCTTACGCTTTCTGGTCGACAAGCTCCAGGTAAACCATCGGCGCGCCATCACCGCGGCGCGGTCCCAGCTTCAAAATTCGGGTATAGCCGCCAGAACGCTCCGAATAACGGCTAGCCAGCTCGGAAAACAGTTTTTGCAGTACATCCTGTTCTTCATTCACTCTTTCGCGTCTCAAAAACGCTGCTGCTTGCCGGCGGGCATGCAGATCGCCGCGTTTGGCAAGAGTAATCAGTTTTTCTGCAATCGAGCGCACTTCTTTGGCTTTCGCTTCCGTCGTCTCGATTCGCTCATGAATAAACAAGTCTGTTACGAGATCACGAAACAGCGCCTTGCGCGCGCTCGTATTCCGTCCCAACTTTTGATAAGCCATGGTCGTTTCCCCCCTTACTTGCGTCATTCCTGCTTACGTTCACATTTGATGTTCGGGTGTTCGGGTCAGTCGTCCTTGCGCAACGAGAGGTTCAACTCGGCCAGTTTCGACTGGACTTCCTCCAGCGATTTGCGGCCCAAGTTGCGAACTTTCATCATATCCTCTTCGGATTTCTGGATCAATTCCTGTACGGTATTGATTCCAGCGCGCTTCAGACAGTTGTAGGAACGTACGGACAGATCGAGTTCCTCGATCGTCATTTCCAGCACCTTTTCCTTTTTGTCCTCTTCTTTTTCGACCATAATCTCAGCATCTTTCGCTTCTTCTGTCAGGCCGACAAAAAGCATCAGGTGCTCCGTCATCACTTTTGCTCCAAGGCTGACCGCCTCTTCCGGGCGCAAGCTGCCGTCCGTCCACACTTCGAGGGTCAGTTTATCATAGTTCGTTACTTGTCCGACACGGGTATTTTCCACGGTGTAATTGACTCTCGTAATCGGTGAATAAATGGAATCGACAGGGATTACCCCAATCGGCTGGTCGTCGCTCTTGTTACGCTCTGCCGGAACATAACCGCGGCCACGGTTGGCGAAAATTTTCATGTGCAGGCGGGCGTCTTCCGCAAGGGTAGCGATATGCAAATCGGGATTGAGAATTTCCACATCGCTATCCGCGCGAATATCGCCGGCCACAACAACGCCTTCGCCTTCCGCGTCAATTTCCAGCACTTTTTCCTCATCAGAATGAATGCGCAACGCCAAACCTTTCAGGTTCAGAATAATTTCCGTTACGTCTTCAATTACACCCGGAATTGTGGAAAACTCGTGCAGCACGCCGTCGATCTGAACGGATGTCACCGCTGCTCCGGGCAAAGACGACAGCAGAACCCGGCGCAATGAGTTGCCGAGTGTCGTACCATAACCTCTTTCGAGCGGTTCCACAACGAACGAGCCATACGTGCCGTCCTCGCTAATCGTCACCGTTTCAATCCTCGGTTTCTCAATTTCAATCATGAATGGAACCCTCCTTCAAAACGTCGTTCCCGCACTAAAAACCCGGTTCACATATGACAATGCGAAACCCACAAATTTTGTAGTATTCCTATCCTTCACATCCATTATTCACATGTTCGGAATATTTATACCACACACTAGACACGACGACGTTTCGGCGGACGGCATCCATTATGAGGAATTGGTGTTACGTCCTTGATCATGTTGACTTCAAGTCCGGCTGCTTGCAAAGAGCGAATCGCTGCTTCCCGTCCAGCCCCCGGACCTTTTACCAGCACTTCCACGCTTTTCATTCCGTGTTCCATCGCTGCCTTTGCCGCCGCCTCCGCAGCCATCTGCGCCGCAAATGGCGTGCTCTTGCGGGAGCCTTTAAATCCGAGATTGCCGGCGCTTGCCCAGGAAATCGCATTACCATGCGGATCTGTAATCGTCACGATCGTGTTGTTAAAAGTGGAACGAATATGAGCCACACCCGTTTCCACATTTTTGCGCTCGCGGCGTTTCGTTCTCGATCTTGTGTTCGCCTTAGCCATCTGTTTTTCCTCCTTTCAATTATTTCTTCTTGTTCGCTACTGTGCGACGAGGTCCTTTGCGGGTACGGGCATTCGTTTTTGTGCGTTGTCCTCTGACCGGCAAACCGCGACGATGGCGAATCCCCCGATAGCAACCGATCTCGATCAGGCGCTTGATGTTCAGCGCCACCTCGCGGCGCAAATCGCCTTCCACCTTGATTTTACCATCGATGGCATCACGGATTTTGTTCACTTCTTCTTCGGTCAGATCGCGTACGCGTGTATCCGGATTGACTCCCGTTTCTTTGATGATTTTCTCCGCAGTGCTGCGTCCGATCCCATAAATATATGTGAGCGCAATGACGACGCGTTTATCACGAGGAAGATCCACTCCAGCAATACGTGCCATTAACAACCCCACCTCCTAGCCTTGTTTTTGTTTGTGTTTCGGATTTTGACAAATGATCATCACAGCGCCTCTGCGCCGAATGACTTTGCATTTTTCACACATCGGTTTTACCGAAGGTCTCACTTTCATTTCGCTACCTCCATTCTGACCTCCAACCTCAAGCTCCTGACGTCGATCGCCTATCGCCTACAACATTCCGTTATCCGTTCCTGCATATGGGTACGTCATTTTAACTCGCGGCTTTTCAACCTGATGGGTGACACGTCAACGTAACTTATGACCTATCACCGTTATTTGCGGTACGTAATCCGTCCCCGAGTCAAATCATAAGGGGAGAGCTGGACGACCACTTTGTCCCCGGTCAGAATGCGGATGAAATGCATTCGCAATTTACCAGAGACATGGGCCAATATTTGATGGCCGTTTTCCAACTCCACCCTGAACATCGCGTTCGGCAGAGGTTCAATGACCGTACCTTCCACTTCAATGACGTCTTCCTTGGCCATCCTCATTCTCCTTTCCGAGTTTGTGTATCCGATTGAATTTTTTCGGTATAACGCTGGATGGCATAACGCAACTTGGCGTTTGTCACGCGTCCGCTTTCCGACAAACTGTTCACAACTTCGCTCGATATTTCATCTTGCGGTTCGAGATGGATGAAGTTTTTCTTCTTCGGGTTGTCGAACTTCCGCTTTTTGCCGTCCGCGATCAGAGCAAATCGATCGCCTTCATAACCGATCACGACAGCGTATTTACCTTGATCCCGTCCGCGAACAATCTTTACGATTTGCCCGATCTCGGGCCGACCGTTCGCCCCCTCCATATCCATCACCTACATTTCAACCGCAGTCAAAATTTCATACCCGTCGTCAGTGATCGCTATCGTATGCTCAAAATGAGCACATAGCGTACCGTCCGCACTCACGACCGTCCATTGATCGTCAAGCGTCCGCACGTGACGTTCGCCCTCGATGACCATCGGTTCGATCGCCAGCGTCATTCCCGGTTTGAGTCGGGGTCCCCGGTTAGGGATACCGAAATTGGGAATTTGCGGTTCTTCATGCAAGTTTGCACCAATCCCGTGGCCTACATACTCGCGAACGACAGAAAATCCCGCTTGTTCGATATGGGTTTGAATCGCGTGCGAGATCGTATATAACCGCACGCCGGGTGCTGCTTCCGCCAATCCCTTGTACAGAGACTGCTCAGTGACTTCCAGCAGCTTGCGAGCTGTTTCTGAAATGTTGCCAACAGGATATGTCCAGGCGGAATCACCGTGGTATCCCTCGTATTGCGCACCGATATCGATACTGACAATATCGCCTTCTTTGAGCACGCGCGATCCAGGGATACCGTGAACCAATTCTTCATTTACGGACACACATATGCTTCCCGGAAATCCTCTGTAGCCTTTGAAAGACGGTACCGCCCCCTGCTCGCGAATATACGCTTCGGCGATGCGGTCAAGCTCGGCGGTGGTCACGCCGGGTCTGATGGACTGGGCCAGCAGCCGGTGAGTTTCGGCTACGATTCGCCCTGCTATACGCATCAGCTCCAGTTCTTTCTCAGACTTGCATACGATCATGCGCGCTGACCTCGCAACAACGCTTGTATGTCCGCCGAGACTTCTTCAATCGATTTTTCGCCGTCAATTTGGCGAAGCACGCCCTTGCGGCTGTAAAAATCGAGGAGTGGAGCTGTTTTGTTCGTGTATTCGTCAAGCCGGGTGCCCACTTTCTCTTCCGTATCGTCGGAGCGCTGATACAGTTCGCCGCCACACTTGTCACACACGCCGTCTCGCGCGGGAGGATTGAACGTGATATGATACGTTGCTCCGCACGCTTTACAGATCCGGCGCCCGGTCAGCCGTTTCAGCAGCAATTCACGGTTGACGGAGATATTGATGACGTGGTCCATTTTCCGTCCCAGATCGGCGACAATCTCATCAAGCGCTTCGGCTTGAGAAAGGGTGCGCGGGAAGCCGTCAAGGAGGAATCCGCCTTTGCAGTCTTCCTGCTGCAACCTTTCGCGCACGATTCCGATCGTAATATCGTCCGGAACGAGCAGTCCTTTATCAACATATTCCTTCGCCTTGACGCCCAGTTCCGTCCCTTCTTTCATTGCCAACCGGAATGCGTCACCTGTGGAGATATGCGGGATCTGGACGGTGTTCACGATATATTCGGCCTGGGTGCCTTTACCGGCTCCTGGTGGCCCCATCAAAACAATATTCAATGAAAAACCCTCCTGCGAGTGTTTACCGTGAGTGTTCACCGCGGTGGACTATCGATTGATGAACCCTTTGTAGTGGCGCTTGATCAACTGGCTTTCCACCTGTTTCATCGTCTCCAGTCCGACACCAACAACGATCAATAGCGATGTACCGCCGATCGTTACCGATCCCGGCAGTCCAGCAACCGCTCCGAAAAAGACCGGAAGAATCGACACCGCAGCCAAAAACAGTGCACCTGCCAGTGTAATCCTCGTCATGATCCGGGTCAAGTAAATCTCAGTCGTCTTGCCCGGACGGATTCCCGGAATGTAACCGCCATTTTTCTTCATCTGCTCCGCCATCTGTACCGGGTTGATCTGCACAAAGGTGTAGAAATACGTAAACCCGATGATGAGGAGCACATAAAGGACCATTCCGAGCGGCTTGTCATAGTTCATGTGCTCGATAATCCAGTCAGCCACAACGTTTCCTTGCCAGAAGCTGGCGATCGTAGTCGGAAAGACGAGCAGCGACAGTGCAAAAATGACAGGAATCACTCCGGCTGCGTTGACTCTGAGCGGAATGTGCGTCGTTTGGCCGCCGTACATTCTGCGTCCGACAATCCGCTTCGCATATTGCACCGGGATTTTACGCACACCTTGCTGGACGAAGATCACACCGACGATGATCGCCACGACCGCAATAGCGATCAGGACCAATTTCAAAATGTTCAGGAACAATACATTGGACGCATCTCCGGTGAACATCGTCAGGTAGATCTGCTGAATCCCTGTCGGAATAAAGGCCACAATACCGGCAAAGATGATAATCGATATACCGTTGCCGATCCCTTTTTCCGTAATCTGTTCACCGAGCCACATCAAGAAGGCAGTGCCCGCTGTCAAGACGATCGCAATCGTCGTATACGTCCAAAAACCGGGGTTGACGACCATCTCCATCATGTATAAACGGTTAAAGCCAATGGATAGACCATAGGCTTGAATTAAACCGAGCACGACCGTTCCATAGCGCGTAAACTGCGACAGTTTCTTTCTCCCTTCTTCCCCTTCCTTCGCCCATTGGGCAAATTTGGGAACGACATCCATCGTCAGCAATTGCACGATGATGGAGGCGGTGATGTAGGGCATGACCCCCATCGCAAAAATGGAGAAGTTGAACAGCGCACCGCCGGTGAACGTGTCGAGCAGTCCAAAAATGTTGCCCTGGGTCGCCTGGTCCGTGGCCCTCAATATATCGGTATTGATGTTCGGCACGGGAACGAAGGCGCCGATTCGATATATGATCAAAATACCTAAGGTGAACAGAATCTTTTTGCGAAGATCTGCCACCTTCATGATATTGGAAATGGTTTTAAACATCAGATCACCTCGGCTTGGCCGCCGGCTGCTTGAATTTTCTCCACTGCACTGCGGGAGAATTTGTTCGCTTTGACGGTCAGTTTCACCTTGAGCTCTCCGTTGCCCAGGATCTTGATACCATGCTTGCGATTTTTCACTACGCCGGCTTCAATCAGCGTTTCCGGCGTTACTTCCGAGCCGTCGGCAAACCGATTCAGATCCTTCAGATTGACGATTGCATATTCTTTACGGTGAATATTGGTAAATCCGCGTTTCGGCAGACGGGTGTAGATCGGGTTTTGTCCCCCTTCGAATCCGGGACGAACACCGCCGCCTGAACGTGCGTTTTGTCCTTTATGACCGCGTCCAGATGTCTTGCCATGACCACTGCCGATTCCTCTGCCGACCCGCTTGCGCACATGACGAGAACCAGGCGCCGGAGAAAGTTCGTGCAATTTCATGTTCGCACCTCCTTAAAGGCTCAATTGGTGTATCTTATACTTCCTTTACATCGAGCAGATATCCAACTTGCTGGATCATACCGCGAATCGCCGGATTGTCCTTGTGAACAACAGTCTGGTTCAGCTTGCGCAATCCGAGCGATTTTACGGTCAACCGGTGCCGCTCAGGACGACCGATCAGACTCCTCTTGAGGGTGATTTGCAATTGTTTGGCCATTGTCTACCCCTCCTAACCTAGCAACTCTTCTACCGTTTTGCCGCGAAGTCTGGCGACATCCTCCGCTCTTTTCAGGCTTTTTAATCCTTCGATCGTGGCCTGTACCATGTTGATCGGGTTGCTAGAGCCGAGCGATTTTGTCAGAATGTCCCCGATTCCGGCGAGCTCCAGTACAGCACGTACGGGTCCGCCAGCAATCACACCTGTACCTTGCAGAGCCGGTTTCATCAGAACCCGACCTGCACCAAAATGTCCGATTACTTCATGCGGAATCGTCGTGCCAACGATCGGAACTTCGATCATATTTTTCTTCGCATTTTCAATCCCTTTGCGAATCGCATCCGGTACTTCAGCCGCTTTGCCCAGCGCCGCACCGACGCGTCCATTGCCGTCACCGACGACGACGAGCGCACTGAAGCTGAAACGGCGGCCGCCTTTGACGACTTTGGCGACACGATTGATGCTGACGACTCTTTCAGTCAATTCCACGTTGTTCGAATCTGCACGCAAATTCTAAAACCTCCTTGTTTTCAGATTAAAACTCAAGGCCGCCCTCCCGGGCTGCTTCTGCCAATGCTTTGACCCGGCCATGATACAAGTAGCCGCCCCGATCGAACACGACTTTTTCGATCCCTTTTTCCTTTGCCCGTTTCGCGATCAGCTCGCCGACTTTGCGGGCTGCTTCCACGTTGCCGCCATTTTGAATTTCACCGCGCAATTCCTTGTCCAGGGTAGAAGCGGAAGTGAGTGTTACCCCTTTTTGATCGTCGATGAGTTGCGCGTAAATATGCTTGGCGGAACGGAATACGTTCAATCTCGGTCTTTCTGCAGTTCCGGAAATTTTCTTGCGCACCCGCAAATGGCGTCTTTTCCGTACCTCGTTTTTGCTCGGCTTCGATATCATGCCGTTTTCACTCCCTTCGCACCAACTATGCTATACGTATCTGGCTCAAGCGCTCTTAAAAGCGGCTTATTTTCCTGTCTTACCAACCTTGCGCAAAATCCATTCGCCTTGATAGCGAATCCCTTTCCCTTTGTAAGGTTCGGGTTTGCGAACAGCGCGAATTTTAGCAGCCATTTCGCCAACCGCTTCTTTGTCGATTCCCTTCACGATAATCTGCGTATTGGACGGTACTTCAAACTCAACGGGACCTTCCGGTTCAATTTCAACAGGATGGGAATATCCGACGTTCAGCACCAGGTTTTTACCCGATTTGCTGGCACGGTAACCGACACCGACAAGTTCGAGTGTCTTGCTGAATCCTTCCGTTACGCCGCTGATCATGTTGCTGATGATGCTGCGCGTCGTGCCATGCAAGGAACGGTGCAGTTTGTTATCGGACGGCCGTTCAACCGTAACTTCCTTTTCTTCGACTTTGACGATCATGTCGGGATGAATTTTGCGGGACAATTCGCCCTTCGGTCCTTTGACATGAATGACACCATTGTCATAGCGGACCGTCACACCGTCCGGGATAGCGATCGGCTTGCGACCAATTCGTGACATCGTTACACCTCCGTTTACTCCAGCTTGTTCACATTACCACACGTAGCAGATAACTTCCCCGCCGAGTTTCGATTGCCGCGCCTCTTTGTCCGTCATCAACCCTTTGGAAGTCGACAGAATGGCGATTCCGAGACCACCGAGCACGCGGGGAATCTCCGTGCTTTTTGTATATACGCGCAATCCTGGCTTGCTGATGCGCTTTAAGCCGGTAATTACACGCTCATTGTTGGCGCCATATTTCAAAAAGATCCTGATGATCCCTTGTTTGTTGTCCTCGATATATTCAGCGTCACGGATAAAACCTTCGCGCTTCAAAATTTCAGCGATTTCCCTTTTGATTTTTGAAGCGGGTATCTCAACGGTTTCGTGACGCACCAAATTCGCGTTACGAATGCGTGTCAGCATATCTGCAATCGGATCTGACATGGTCATATTGGCGAACCTCCTTCCCGAACTGGGTCTTTACCAACTAGCTTTCCTTACGCCTGGAATTTGGCCTCTATATGCAAGTTCCCGGAAACAAATCCGGCAAATTCTGAACTTACGCAACACGGAATGCGGTCTGCCGCAGCGCTCACAGCGGGTGTAGGCCCGCACCTTGAATTTCGGTTTACGCTGCTGCTTGACGATCATTGCGGTTCTGGCCACACTTACACCTCCCAAAATTGAGCGCTCTATTTGGCAAAGGGCATGCCCATTTGCTCCAGCAATTCTCTTGCTTCCTCGTCCGTTTTCGCCGTCGTCACAATCACGATATCCATACCGCGCACCTTATCAATTTTGTCATAGTCGATCTCAGGGAAAATCAGCTGTTCCCGAATGCCGAGCGTATAATTGCCGCGACCGTCGAAAGCCTTGTTGGAAACGCCGCGGAAATCGCGCACACGCGGAAGAGCCACGTTAAACAGTTTGTCGAGGAAATGGTACATGCGTTCTCCGCGCAGCGTCACTTTGACGCCGATCGGCATTCCCGCACGCAATTTAAAACCGGCGATCGATTTTTTGGCGCGTGTAATGATCGGCTTCTGACCTGTAATCAGGCGCAGGTCTTCCACCGCACCGTCCAGTGCCTTGGCGTTGCCAACGGCTTCGCCGACCCCCATGTTCACAACGACTTTTTCAATTTTCGGCACCTGCATGATGGATTTGTAATTGAATTTTTGCATGATGCTTGGTGCAATTTCTTTCAGATAGCGTTCTTTTAATCTAGCTGCCATCAGTCAAGCTAACCTCCTTCCTGCATCCGGATTAGTCGATCACACTGCCGGATTTCTTAGCGATTCTCACTTTTTTACCGTTCTCTAGAATTTTATATCCAACGCGAGTCGGCTCCCCAGTCTTGGGATCGACCAGCATGACGTTCGATACGTGGATGGGCGCTTCCTGAGTCACAATGCCGCCCTGCGGATTGGATTGCGACGGTCTCGTATGCTTTTTGACCAGGTTCACACCTTCCACCAGCACTTTGTTCAAACGCGGATATGCGGCAAGCACCCGTCCTTTTTTACCTTTGTCCTTGCCGGTGATGACAATAACCGTATCTTCTTTTTTCACATGTAGCTTGTTGTTATAGGGCGACTTCTTTTTCTTCGCCATCCCTTTCACCTCCTGGATGAAAAATGCTCTTCACTTTGTTCAGCACTTTCTTTACAGCACTTCCGGTGCAAGCGAAATGATTTTCATGAAATTGCGCTCGCGCAATTCACGCGCAACCGGACCAAAAATACGCGTACCGCGTGGAGATTTGTCATCCCGAACAATTACAGCAGCGTTTTCGTCAAACGAAATATAAGAACCGTCTTTGCGACGTGTGCTTCGTTTCGTACGCACGATCACCGCTTTGACGATGTCTCCCTTTTTAACAACGCCTCCGGGTGTTGCTTGTTTGACAGAGCAAATGATCATATCGCCAATGTATCCGGCTCTGCGTCCGGTACCTCCCAATACACGAATGCACATCAATTCTCTCGCCCCGGAGTTATCCGCAACTTTCAAACGTGTAAAAGGTTGAATCATCGTATTTCCCTCCTTTGCGTGACAGCCGAATCTTTATGCCGTGTCTATAAAATATCGAGAATCCGCAGGATATGCAAAATCTGCATTCCATTAGACGAGAACCGATTCCTCTACGATTTCAACCAGTCTCCAGCGCTTATGTTTGGAGAGCGGGCGCGTCTCCATAATTTTGACGATATCGCCAACTTTCGCGCGGTTTTCCTCATCGTGCGCCTTATATTTCTTCGTATAGCGAATACGCTTCTGGTACAGCGGATGTTTCTTGTACGTCTCTACAGCAACGACAATCGTTTTGTCCATCTTGTCGCTGACAACTCTACCGACTTGAACACGCCGATTGTTTCTTTCGCTCACGCGTAAACCTCCTTCCATTTTTCAATTAGCCGATTCCAAGTTCCCGTTCTCTCAAAACCGTTTTCGCACGCGCGATCGCTTTGCGAACATGCCTGATTCGCGCAGGATTGTCCAACTGTCCCGTGGCCATTTGAAATCGAAGGTTAAACAACTCCTCTTTGAAGGAGGCGATTTTCTGTTCAATTTCAGCCGTGGTCATATTACGGAATTCACTGGCTTTCATTGACTTCACCACCCATTTCTTCCCTTTTCACAAACTTCGTTTTGATCGGCAGTTTGTGGGCAGCAAGTCGCAACGCCTCTCTGGCAACTTCCTCACTTACACCTGCGACTTCAAACAGCACTTTCCCCGGTTTGACAACGGCCACCCATTTTTCCACATTACCTTTACCGCTACCCATCCGGACTTCCAGCGGTTTTTGGGTGATCGGCTTGGAAGGGAAAATTTTGATCCAAACCTTACCGCCACGTCTCATGTAGCGGGTCATCGCAATACGCGCCGCTTCGATCTGCCGATTCGTGATCCAGGAAGGCTCGAGGGCTTGCAGACCGAAATCACCGAAAGTGACTTCCGTTCCACCCTTCGCCCGTCCTTTCATACGTCCGCGATGTTCCTTGCGGTATTTGACGCGTTTGGGCATCAACATCGGTCATTTTCCTCCTTCCTGATCGTTCCTTTTCTTCGCCTGCGGAAGTACTTCCCCGCGATAAATCCATACTTTCACACCGATCCGTCCATACGTGGTGTGTGCTTCAGCCGTACCGTAGTCGATATCTGCACGAAGCGTATGCAGCGGAACCGTTCCTTCACTATATCCTTCGCTGCGAGCGATGTCCGCACCGCCGAGTCTTCCGCTCGTCATCGTTCTGATTCCAAGTGCACCTGCCCGCATCGTGCGCTGAATGGCTTGCTTCATTGCACGACGGAACGAGATGCGCCGTTCAAGTTGCTGAGCAATGTTTTCAGCAACCAGCGTTGCGTTCAGTTCCGGTTTTTTCACTTCTGCAATGTTGATGTGAACTTTCTTGTTCGTCATTTTGGTGATCTCATTGCGGATATTTTCTACTTCGGAACCGCCCTTACCGATCACCATTCCCGGTTTGGCCGTGTGAATCGTCACGTTGACACGGTTGGCCGCCCGTTCAATTTCGATTTTTGCCACCGCGGCATCTTTCAGTCTCTTTTTCAGATGGTCACGAATTTTAATATCTTCAAGCAGGAGCTCCCCGTAATCTTTACCCGCATACCATTTCGATTCCCAGTCGCGAATGATACCGAGCCGGAGTCCAATCGGATTAACTTTTTGACCCACACTCTTCCCTCCTTATGATTGTTCAGCTTGTGGCCTGCTCAGCTTTTTGCGGCTGTTCCTGTTGCCGAGTATCTTTCACCACTACAGTAATGTGGCTCGTGCGTTTGTTGATGCGTCCTGCACGTCCTCTTGCGCGCGGACGGAAACGTTTCAGCGTCGGACCCGGATCCACATAAGCTTCGCTGATCACAAGATGGTTCGGATCCAGCGAATAATTGTGCTCCGCATTGGCTACAGCGGAATTCAGCACCTTTTCAATGATTGGAGAAGCTGCCTTCGGCGTATGGCGCAGAATGGAGATCGCCTCCCCGACCTCTTTGCCGCGAATCAGGTCGATGACAAGCCGCGCCTTACGCGGAGAAATGCGAACATATCTCGCAACGGCCCTTGCTTCTTGCATGACTGTACCTCCTCTCAGTCTGTCCGATCACGTTATTTTCTGTCGGTTTTCTTATCGTCGTCGGCATGTCCCTTGAACGTACGCGTCATCGCGAACTCACCGAGCTTGTGCCCGACCATATCTTCCGTTACATAGACAGGCACATGTTTGCGTCCGTCGTAAACACCAAAAGTATGACCGACGAATTCCGGAAAAATCGTAGAGCGCCGCGACCACGTCTTAATGACCGCTTTTTTGTTCTGCTTGTTCAGCTCTTGCACTTTCTTCATCAAGTGCTCATCAACGAAAGGCCCTTTCTTCAGGCTCCGTCCCATTCTCGATCCTCCCTTCAATCACGTACCGGTTGATTTAACGGGTAGCGAAGTCAGACGGCTACAGAGCGGTGCGTATACGCCCGCCCGAAATCAGCCGACTTATGCGCTCACGCACCTATTTCGTGCGACGGCGAATGATATATTTGTCCGAATCTTTGTTGACCTTGCGGGTTTTGAAACCGAGCGTCGGTTTACCCCACGGAGTCATCGGAGATTTACGTCCGATCGGCGCCTTACCTTCACCGCCGCCGTGCGGGTGATCGTTCGGGTTCATAGCAGAACCTCTGACACTCGGGCGTCTTCCGAGCCAGCGGCTGCGTCCCGCTTTTCCGATCTTGATCAGTTCGTGATCTTCGTTTCCGACCGAACCGATCGTTGCCCGGCATTTTTTATGGATCCGTCTTACTTCTCCCGAAGTAAGCCGCACAGCTACGTAGTCGCCTTCCTTGCCGAGAACCTGCGCTTCGGCACCGGCTGCTCTGACAAGCTGACCGCCTTTGCCCGGTTTCAGCTCGATGTTGTGAACGACGGTACCGACCGGGATGTTTTCCAGCGGCAACGCATTGCCTGTGCGAATGTCTGCATCCGGTCCAGATTTGATGGTGTCGCCCACTTTCAGCCCTTTCGGTGCGATGATATACCGTTTTTCACCGTCTACATAATGGATCAGAGCGATGTTCGCCGTCCGGTTCGGATCATATTCAATCGTGGCAACGCGACCGGGTATTCCATCCTTGTTACGTTTAAAGTCAATGATACGATACTTCCGTTTGTGGCCGCCGCCTCTGTGCCGGACGGAAATTCTACCCTGGTTGTTGCGGCCCGCTTTTTTCGTCAGTGGTGCCAGCAACGACTTCTCCGGTTCCGAGGTCGTAATTTCCGAAAACGTCGAAACCGTCATCTGACGTCTTCCCGGGGAAGTCGGTTTGAAAGCTTTAATGGACACTTCTTTTCCCTCCTTGCCCTTTCAAATGGGATTATACCGTTTCAAAAAACTCCAGCGGTTTGCTGTCTTCGCTCAACTGCACAATCGCTTTTTTACGTTCTGCTGTATAGCCGCTGTATCTTCCCATACGTTTTGGTTTGCGTTTGGTCCGCATCGTGTTGACCTTAACCACTTTGACGTTAAAAATTTGTTCCACAGCCTGCTTGATTTCCGTCTTGTTGGCTTTGAGATCAACTTCAAATACGTATTTTTTGTCGGCCATCCATTCGCTTGTATTTTCCGTGATGATGGGGCGCTTGATAATATCACGAGGATCTTTCATTGTGCAAGCACCTCCTCCACTTTCTGCACCGCGTCCTTCGTAATGATCAGTTTGTCGTGTCCGATCACATCGAGGACATTGATCCCTTCGGCCGGTACATATTTGACGCCAGGAATGTTGCGTGCGGACAATGCCACGTTGCCATCCAGGCTTTCAGAGGAAACGATGAGCGCCTTCCGGTCAACTTTCAAATTGTCGAGCACTTTAACCATTTCTTTTGTTTTCGGTTTGTCCAGCGCCAGTTCATCCAGCACAATCAGCTCGTTGTCTTTTACCTTTGCCGACAATACCGAGCGAATAGCCAGACGGCGCACTTTTTTAGGAAGCTTGTAACCGTACTTGCGCGGTTTCGGTCCGAACACCACTCCACCGCCTACCCAGATCGGAGAGCGGATGCTGCCATGACGCGCACGACCGGTACCCTTTTGCCGCCAAGGCTTGATGCCACCACCACGAACCTCAGAGCGGTCTTTGACTTTATGAGTGCCTTGACGAAGCGATGCCCGTTGCATCACGACTGCATCATGTACAACGTACGGGTTCGGTTCGATACCAAATACTGCGTCGGACAGCTCGATTTCGCCAACCTGTTCACCGCTCATATTATATAAAGCCACTTTTGGCATTTCAATTCCTCCTTCCTACGACTTTTTCACCGCAGAACGGATCTTGACAAAGCCGTTTCTCGGCCCAGGGATCGAGCCTTTCACAAGCATGCAATTCCGTTCCGGATCAATTTTGATGATTTCAAGATTTTGCAACGTAACCGTTTGATGACCCATATGCCCCGGCAATTTTTTCCCTTTCATGACCCGCGAAGGATCGATCGGGCCCATCGAACCGGGACGGCGGTGATAACGCGAACCGTGGGACATCGGTCCCCGTGCTTGCCCATGTCGTTTGATCGCACCTTGGAACCCTTTCCCTTTAGATGTTCCCGTTACATCCACGAATTCGCCTTCTTTGAAAATATCTACCTTGATTTCTTGGCCGACTTCATATTCGTCCAAATTGACATCACGAATTTCTTTAATGTAGCGCTTAGGCGTTGTGCCCGCTTTTTTCACGTGGCCCAACATCGGCTTGTTCACCCGATGTTCTTTCTGCTCGCCAAATCCGAGCTGGATCGCGACATAACCGTCATTTTCCATATTTTTTTTCTGAAGGACGACACACGGTCCGGCCTCAATGACGGTTACCGGCACAACCGATCCATCTTCGGTGAACACCTGGGTCATGCCGATCTTTCTGCCCAAGATACCTTTCGTCGCCATGATGACACCTCTTTTCTTTAACCATGATTACAGTTTGATTTCTATATCTACGCCCGAAGGCAAGTCGAGCCGCATAAGCGCATCTACCGTCTGCGGCGTCGGATTCAAAATGTCGATCAATCGCTTATGCGTACGCATTTCAAATTGTTCACGCGAGTCTTTGTACTTGTGAACCGCACGCAAAATCGTAATGATCTGCTTTTCGGTCGGAAGCGGAATCGGTCCCGACACGCCTGCCCCGGAACGTTTTGCTGTATCTACGATTTTTTCGGCGGATTGATCCAGAATTCTGTGATCGTAAGCTTTCAACCGAATACGAATCTTTTGTTTTTTTGCCATTTTGATTTTCCCTCCTTTAGCGGCTCGCAAAAAAGCGCCCAGCTTTCTAATCACGTTCAGCCGGCGGCGCGAGCTTCTAATATCCTGATGCGGAAATTCGCCGGTATGTAGGCCGGCATTCCCGACACGGCCATGGCAAAGGGGCCGGGTGTGTCGGCAACCTCCCGCATCGGTGTTCGGTCACAGACCAACGTTCACTATTATATAGAAGTTTTGGTTGAAATGCAAGAAAAATTTGCGGGGCTGCCCGGTCCAAGCTCGGATCCAGATCAGCCCCCGCAAGTTGGAGACAGCTCATTGAATTACCAATGAACCATCCATTACTTGATGATTTTCGTAACAGCTCCTGCACCAACCGTACGTCCGCCTTCACGGATCGCGAAGCGGGTACCTTCTTCAATTGCGATCGGTGCAATCAGCTGGACAGTCAGGTCGATGTTATCGCCAGGCATAACCATTTCCGTTCCTTCCGGCAGCGTGATTACACCGGTTACGTCCGTCGTACGGAAATAGAATTGCGGGCGATATCCGCTGAAGAACGGCTTGTGACGTCCGCCTTCTTCTTTCGTCAGTACGTACACTTGCGCGGTAAATTCAGTATGCGAGTTCACCGAACCCGGCTTAGCCAGACATTGACCGCGTTCGATTTCGTTACGCTCCACACCGCGAAGCAGGGCGCCGATGTTGTCGCCAGCTTGAGCGGAATCGAGCAGTTTTCTAAACATTTCTACGCCGGTAACAACCGTCTTTTTCGTTTCGTCGGAAAGACCTACGATTTCGACTTCGTCACCGACTTTAACCGTACCGCGCTCAACACGTCCGGTTGCCACCGTACCGCGGCCCGTGATGGAGAATACGTCCTCAACCGGCATCAGGAAAGGTTTGTCGACGTCGCGCTCCGGATCCGGAATGTATTCGTCGATAATTTCGAACAGCTCGATGATTTTTTGAGCCCATTCGCCTTCCGGATCTTCCAGTGCTTTCAATGCAGAGCCGCGTACAATCGGCGTGTCGTCTCCCGGGAATTCGTATTCGTTGAGCAGATCGCGAATTTCCATTTCTACCAGCTCGAGCAGCTCTTCGTCCTCAACCATGTCGCATTTGTTCAGGAATACGACGATGTAAGGAACACCAACCTGGCGAGAGAGCAGGATGTGTTCGCGCGTTTGCGGCATCGGACCGTCAGCAGCGGACACAACGAGAATAGCACCGTCCATTTGAGCTGCGCCCGTGATCATGTTTTTTACATAGTCAGCGTGTCCCGGGCAGTCTACGTGTGCATAGTGGCGTTTTTCCGTCTCGTATTCAACGTGCGTCGTTGCGATCGTAATACCGCGCTCTCTTTCTTCAGGAGCTTTGTCGATCTGGTCGTAACCCAAAGCTTGCCCGCCGTATTTACGAGTCAGTACGTTAGTGATGGCGGCAGTCAACGTTGTTTTACCATGGTCAACGTGTCCAATTGTTCCGATGTTGACGTGAGGTTTTGTGCGTTCAAATTTTTCTTTTGCCATAGCAATGAATTCCTCCTTAATTCAGGTTGATTGTTTTATTTTCAGGCGCCCTTGTTCTTGTTGATGATTTCTTCTGCGATGTTGTTGGGCACTTCTTCATAGTGGGAGAATTCCATTGAATAGGTTCCGCGACCTTGTGTCATGGAACGCAAAGTCGTGGAATAGCCGAACATTTCGGCAAGCGGTACTTTCGCGCGAATGACTTGCGCTCCACCGCGAGTATCCATTCCTTCGACGCGTCCGCGGCGAGAGTTGATATCGCCCATGACGTCGCCCATATATTCTTCAGGAACGGTGACTTCCACTTTGAAGATCGGTTCAAGCAGAACCGGATTACATTTTTCTTTAGCTGCACGTACAGCGAGAGAACCGGCAATCTTGAACGCCATCTCGCTGGAGTCGACTTCGTGGTAAGAACCGTCGAAGATCGTCGCCTTTACATCCACGACCGGATAGCCAGCGAGCACCCCGTTGGCAAGAGCTTCTTCGATACCGCTCTGTACGGCCGGAATGTATTCTTTCGGCACGACACCACCGACGATTTTGTTGACGAACTCGAAGCCTGTTCCCGGTTCTTTCGGTTCGAACTCGATCCAGACGTGACCGTATTGACCGCGACCACCGGACTGACGAACGAATTTTCCTTCCACCTTTGCGGAGGTGCGGAATGTTTCGCGGTAAGCGACTTGCGGTTTGCCGACATTGGCTTCCACCTTGAATTCTCTCATCAGTCGGTCAACGATGACTTCGAGGTGGAGTTCGCCCATACCGCTGATGATCGTTTGCAGCGTTTCTTCGTCCGTTTCCGCCTTGAACGTCGGGTCTTCTTCAGCCAGCTTTTGCAGCGCAATGGCCATCTTGTCCTGGTCCGCCTTCGTCTTCGGTTCGATTGCGACCGAGATGACCGGCTCCGGGAACGTCATCGACTCGAGGATGACCGGATGCTTCTCATCACACATCGTGTCACCGGTCGTCGTATCTTTCAGCCCGACTGCAGCGGCGATGTCGCCCGCATACACGGTGCTGATTTCCTCGCGGTGGTTGGCGTGCATCATCAGGATCCGACCGATGCGCTCGCGTTTGCCTTTGGTCGAGTTGAGCACGTACGAACCCGCATTGAGCGTACCGGAGTACACCCGGAAAAACGTCAGTTTACCCACGAACGGGTCTGACATGATTTTAAAGGCAAGTGCTGCAAACGGCTCGTCGTCACTCGATTTGCGAGTCACTTCCGTCCCATCCTGAAGCGTACCACGGATATCCGGTACATCGACAGGGGACGGCAGGTAGTCGACGACAGCGTCAAGCAGCGCCTGCACACCTTTGTTCCGGTAGGAGGAACCGCACAGAACCGGTGTGATCTCTACGTTGCACACCCCTTTGCGAAGCGCCTTTTTCAACTCCTCCACCGTTATTTCTTCGCCTTCGAGGTACTTCATCATCAGGTCCTCGTCAAGTTCGGCGACTTTCTCGATGAGTTCGGTGCGCAGTTCTTCTGCTTTGTCTTTGTATTCGTCAGGCACATCGACGACGTCATATTCCTTGCCCATATCGTCCTTGTAGATCCAAGCTTTCATTTTGATCAGGTCGATGAAGCCCTGGAAGCTGTCCTCAGAACCAATTGGATATTGGATCGGCACAGCGTTCGCTTGCAGACGATCCCGCATTTGCTGGACGGCACCTTCAAAATCGGCACCGACAATGTCCATTTTGTTCACATAGGCGATCCGCGGTACATGATAGCGATCCGCCTGTCTCCAGACCGTTTCCGATTGGGGTTCTACACCGCCTTTGGCACAGAATACCCCGATCGCACCGTCAAGCACACGCAACGAACGCTCAACTTCAACGGTGAAGTCCACGTGTCCGGGAGTGTCAATAATGTTGATGCGGTGGCCTTTCCATTGAGCAGTCGTAGCCGCGGAAGTGATGGTGATTCCGCGTTCTTGCTCCTGCTCCATCCAGTCCATGGTGGCCGAACCTTCATGGGTCTCCCCGATTTTATGCGTCCGCCCGGTGTAGAACAAAATGCGCTCCGTCGTCGTTGTCTTACCCGCGTCGATATGCGCCATAATGCCGATGTTCCGGGTTTTTTCCAGGGAGAATTGTCTCGGCATAGTTTGCTCTCCTTTCTGTCGGAAAACAGAGTGTAAAGGATCTGTTCCTTCAAGCTTGAAGCGGTGGGACCGCCGTTATTTCCCTTACCAGCGGTAATGGGCAAACGCGCGGTTCGCTTCAGCCATTTTGTGAGTGTCTTCGCGCTTTTTGACGGCAGCGCCCGTATTGTTGCTCGCATCGATGATTTCCATCGCCAGACGCTCCTGCATCGTTTTTTCGCTGCGCAGACGCGCATAGTTAACGAGCCAGCGCAATCCGAGCGATACCCTTCTTTCCGGTTTGACTTCGACAGGTACCTGGTAGTTGGCACCGCCGACACGACGGGCTCTGACTTCTAGTACCGGCATAATGTTTTTGAGCGCTTGCTCAAATACTTCCATCGGATCTTTGCCCGTCCGTTCCCGGACAATATCGAAAGCATCGTACAGGATTCTCTGTGCAAGCCCTTTTTTACCGTCGATCATAATGCGGTTGATCAAACGGGTAACCAGCTTGCTGTTGTAGATCGGATCAGGCATGACATCTCTGCGCGGTACTGGTCCTTTTCTCGGCATCGTAATCCCCCTTTCCCATCGAGTATGCACCAAAACGGCTCCATTTTTAAGGGTCAAAACGTTAACCCGTTCCGTTACTTGGCGGATTATTTTTTGTCTTTCGGTTTTTTCGTGCCGTATTTCGAACGTGCCTGAGCGCGATCAGCTACACCGGCCGCATCCAAGGCACCGCGAACGATATGATAACGAACACCCGGCAGGTCTTTTACACGGCCACCGCGTACAAGCACAACGCTGTGTTCCTGCAAGTTGTGACCGATCCCCGGAATATAGGCCGTCACTTCTACACGGTTCGTGAGCCGCACACGTGCATATTTACGCAGAGCGGAGTTCGGTTTTTTCGGGGTCATCGTACCCACACGCGTACAAACGCCTCTCTTTTGCGGGGAGTTGACGTTCGTTTCGATCCGCTTCATCGCGTTATACCCTTTGAGCAGGGCAGGGGAATTCGATTTCGTCGTTTTGGCCTTGCGTCCTTTGCGCACGAGCTGGTTAATTGTCGGCATCCCGCCACCTCCTTCCCATATACGACACTCGTCTTTCTTTTTCCTTGTGATCTGCTCCACTTTTTTTTGCAAAACCGCAAGCTTTTCTTGCGTTTCGCAAGCCCACAGATCCAGGCGATTCATGAAAAAGCAAAGGAAGAGTTTCCGAATACTGCCTTCCGCAAGCGAAGGACAGTATAGATCGGAAACATCTCCTTCACTCTTTAATGGAAGCAGCCACTGCCGCGCCCACCTCAATGCCGCAAGCTTCCCCCAGCTTTTTCATCGAATCGACATAATGAAGCGGCACACCCTTTTCGTTGCACAACTGGATGACTTTATCCGTGATTTTCGGATCCGCATCCTGTGCTACGAACACCTCAATGGCCCTTCCTTTTTCAATCATTTTCATCGTCTGTTTGGTGCCGATCGAAAGTTTGCTCGCCTGAGCAACTTTTTCATAGGACATGAGCATCCTCCATAACGAAGGTTATGCAAATTGGCACACTTCGATATGTTAGCACTTTGAAATCAGGATGTCAATATGCGTTATTCGACCGTCACGGTCTCCAGTTCCTGATCATCGGACTTCGTTTCTTGATCCGGCACGCTGATGTTCAGGCTGCGATAGCGACTCATGCCCGTTCCGGCCGGGATGAGTTTACCGATAATCACGTTCTCTTTCAGCCCGAGCAGCCGGTCCACTTTGCCCTTGATTGCCGCATCGGTCAGAACACGTGTGGTTTCCTGGAACGATGCAGCCGACAGGAACGAATCGGTCTCCAGCGATGCCTTCGTGATACCGAGCAACACCGGTTTGGCGACCGCAGGCTCTTTACCTTCAAACAGCACCTTGCGGTTCGCTTCTTCGTACTCGTGTATATCGACGTACGAACCGGGCAAAAGTTCCGTATCTCCTGCATCGACGATGCGGATTTTGCGCAGCATTTGCCGCACCATGACTTCGATATGCTTGTCGTTGATCTCTACGCCCTGGTTCCGGTATACACGCTGCACTTCCTGCAGAATGTAGTTCTGCACACCACGGATTCCTTTGATCCGGAGCATTTCCTTCGGATCGATGGAACCGTCCGTGAGCTCGTCGCCGGCTTCTACACGCTGGCCGACCGTCACTCTCAGGCGGGAACCGTAGCTGATCGGATATACTTTCGTTTCCGCTTCACCTTCGATCTCGACTTCGCGGCGGTCTTTCGTTTCGCGAATGTCCTTGACGATACCGTCGATTTCGGAGATCGTCGCCTGCCCTTTCGGATTGCGCGCTTCAAACAATTCCTGAATCCGCGGCAAACCTTGGGTGATGTCGTCTCCAGCCACACCACCGGTGTGGAACGTACGCATCGTCAATTGCGTACCCGGCTCACCGATCGATTGAGCCGCGATGATACCGACCGCCTCACCGATCTCGACGTGCTTGCCGGTCGCCAGGTTGCGTCCGTAGCAATAGCGGCACACACCATGGCGCGTGCGGCAGCTCAGCACAGAGCGGATCTGTACTTTCTCGATACCGGCTTTTACGATTCTTTCCGCCTTCTCCGCATCGATGAGCTCGTTGCGGGAAACGATCACTTCGCCGGTTTTCGGATCGCGGATCGTTTCGAACGAGTAGCGACCTTCGATGCGGTCGTACAGATCTTCGATCACTTCGGAACCGTCATGAATTTTCGTTACGGTAAAGCCTTTGTCTGTTCCGCAGTCTACTTCGCGTACGATGACATCCTGCGCAACGTCGACCAGGCGGCGGGTCAGATAACCCGAGTCTGCCGTTCTGAGCGCCGTATCCGCCAAACCTTTCCGCGCGCCGTGTGTCGAGATGAAGTATTCAAGCACGGTCAATCCTTCGCGGAAGTTGGACTTGATCGGCAGCTCGATGATCCGTCCAGCCGGGTTGGCCATAAGACCGCGCATGCCGCCAAGCTGGGTGATCTGCGACTTGTTACCGCGCGCTTTCGATTCCACCATCAGGTTGATCGAATTGTATTTATCCAGCGACTTCATCAAAATGTCGGTCAGATCATCTTTCGCTTTGCTCCAGATGCTGATGATGCGGTCATATCTTTCCTCGTTCGTAATCAGACCGCGCCGGTACTGATTCATGACGGTGTTGACTTTCTCTTCGGACTCCCGCATGATCTGTTCTTTTTCCGGCGGGATGAACACGTCGGAAACCGCGATCGTAATTCCTGCTTTCGTCGAGAAGCTAAATCCGAGCTCTTTGATTTTGTCGAGGATGACCGAGCTGCGGGTCGTTTCGAACAGGCGGAAACATTCGGCAATAATATCACCGAGATAATCCTTGCCGATCGCTTTCGTTTCCGGCATGTTATCGATAAAGGCGCGAATGTTTGCACCTTTTTCAAACAGGAAGTAATCATCCGGCGTACCGCTCAGCAGATTGCGCTTCGTCGGCTCGTTGATATACGGAAACTCGGGCGGGAATATTTCATTGAAGATGATTTTCCCGACCGTCGTCACCAGCAAGGCATTTTGCTGTTTTTCCGTAAAGCTTGTCTTGTTGAGGGACTTGGCCGGCAAAGCGATTCGCGCATGCAGCGATACATGCCCCAGCTGATAGGAAGAGATCGCCTCATGCGGCGAACGGAACACCATAGCTGTACCCTTCGCATTTTTCTCTTCCATCGTCAAATAATAGATCCCGAGCACCATATCCTGCGAAGGCGTCACAACCGGTTTTCCGTCTTTCGGATTGAGAATGTTGCCGGAGGCCAGCATCAAGATACGCGCTTCCGCTTGCGCTTCTGCGGAAAGCGGTACGTGCACAGCCATCTGGTCGCCGTCGAAGTCAGCGTTGTAAGCCGTACAGACGAGCGGATGCAGACGGATCGCCCGTCCTTCGACGAGAATCGGCTCGAAGGCTTGGATTCCCAGACGGTGCAACGTAGGCGCCCGGTTGAGAAGCACCGGATGCTCCTTGATCACTTCCTCGAGCACGTCCCACACTTCCGGGCTTACCTTTTCTACCTTGCGTTTGGCACTTTTGATATTGTGTGCAAGCCCTTTGTTGACAAGCTCTTTCATCACAAACGGCTTGAACAGCTCGAGTGCCATCTCTTTGGGCAAGCCGCACTGGTACATTTTCAGATTCGGTCCGACGACGATAACAGAACGTCCGGAGTAGTCGACACGCTTACCCAACAGGTTTTGCCGGAAGCGCCCCTGTTTCCCTTTCAACATGTGGCTGAGCGATTTCAGCGGACGATTGCCGGGTCCTGTAACCGGACGACCGCGGCGACCGTTATCGATCAACGCATCAACCGCTTCTTGCAACATCCGCTTTTCGTTCTGGACGATGATGTCAGGTGCACCCAGATCAAGCAGACGTTTGAGACGGTTGTTACGATTGATGACACGGCGGTACAGGTCGTTCAGGTCGGATGTCGCAAAGCGTCCACCGTCCAGCTGTACCATCGGTCTCAGCTCTGGCGGAATGACCGGCAGCACATCCAATATCATCCATTCCGGACGGTTGCCGGAATTGCGGAACGCCTCCATCACTTCCAGGCGTTTGATCGCCCGGTTGCGACGTTGTCCTTGCGCAGTCCGCAATTCCTCCTTCAGCATTTCGATCTCTTTTTTCAGGTCGATATCTTGCAGAAGTTTCTTGATCGCTTCCGCGCCCATTCCGGCCTGGAAGGCGTAACCGTACTTTTCCCTGTAGCTGCGATATTCTTTTTCAGACAGAAGCTGTTTTTTCTCCAGAGGCGTGTCTCCCGGATCGGTCACGACATAAGAAGCGAAGTAGATCACTTCTTCCAGAGCACGCGGAGACATGTCCAACGCCAGTCCCATCCGGCTTGGGATTCCTTTGAAGTACCAGATGTGCGAAACGGGGGCAGCCAGTTCAATGTGCCCCATCCGCTCGCGGCGTACTTTCGAACGCGTCACCTCGACGCCACAGCGATCACAGACGACGCCTTTGTAACGTACACGTTTATATTTGCCGCAATGACACTCCCAATCTTTGGTGGGACCGAAAATCTTCTCGCAGAACAGCCCCTCTTTTTCCGGTTTGAGCGTGCGGTAGTTGATCGTCTCCGGTTTTTTCACTTCTCCTCGCGACCACGAGCGAATCTGATCCGGCGACGCGAGGCCGATTTTCATAAACTCGAAATGATTGACGTCGAACAAGGAGCAACCCTCCTCAAGAATGTACTGGATGCGCCCTAAACCGATTAGTCAGACTTGACTTCCGCGCTTTCCAGATTGAGATTCAACTTGTCATTGCCGCTGTCATCTTCATCATCGAGCTCTCTCATGACGATTTCTTCCTCGTTTTCGCTGAGGATTTTGACGTCCATGCCGAGGCTCTGCAATTCTTTGATCAACACTTTAAACGACTCGGGTACACCCGGCTCAGGCACATTCTCCCCTTTGACGATCGCCTCGTACGTCTTCACGCGACCGACGATATCGTCCGATTTGACGGTGAGAATTTCCTGAAGCGTATAGGCAGCACCGTAAGCTTCCAACGCCCACACTTCCATCTCCCCGAACCGCTGGCCACCGAACTGGGCCTTTCCTCCCAACGGCTGCTGGGTAACGAGCGAATACGGTCCGGTCGAACGGGCGTGAATTTTGTCGTCAACCATGTGGGCCAGCTTGATCATGTACATGACGCCGACGGTCACTTCACGATCAAACGGCTCTCCGGTACGACCATCGTACAGGATCGTTTTTCCGTCCCGGCTCAGCCCGGCTTCCTCCATCGTCCTGAACACATCTTCCTCGTTGGCGCCGTCGAAAACCGGCGTCGCCGCGTACTGGCCAAGCGCCTTCATGGCCATGCCAAGATGCACTTCCAGCACTTGCCCGAGGTTCATCCGCGAAGGAACACCAAGCGGATTCAACACAACCTCCACAGGTGTGCCATCCGGCAAGAACGGCATATCTTCCTCGGGAAGAATGCGGGCGATAACCCCTTTGTTTCCATGGCGTCCTGCCATTTTGTCCCCTTCGGAAATTTTCCGTTTCTGCGCGATATATACACGTACAAGCTGGTTGACACCAGGCGGCAGCTCGTCTCCGTTTTCACGCGTAAACACTTTAACGTCGACGACGATCCCGCCGGTACCGTGCGGAACCCGGAGTGACGTATCGCGCACTTCGCGTGCTTTTTCACCGAAGATCGCATGCAACAGGCGCTCTTCCGCCGTCAGCTCGGTCATTCCTTTGGGCGTAACCTTGCCGACGAGGATGTCGCCAGGCCCGATTTCGGCACCGATGCGGATGATTCCGCGTTCGTCGAGGTTTTTCAGCGCGTCCTCACCGACGTTCGGGATGTCGCGCGTGATTTCCTCCGGTCCCAGCTTCGTGTCCCGCGCTTCCGCTTCGTACTCTTCAATGTGAATCGACGTGTACACGTCGTCTTTAACCAGCTTCTCGCTGAGCAAGATCGCGTCTTCGTAGTTGTAACCTTCCCAGGTCATGAAGGCGACGACCACGTTCTGTCCGAGCGCCAGTTCACCCTGTTCGGTGCTCGGTCCGTCAGCAAGAACATCGCCGGCTTTTACGCGATCTCCCTTGCGCACGATCGGACGCTGGTTAATGCACGTTCCTTGGTTGGAACGGACAAATTTTTGCAGTTTATATTTAATCAGATCGCCGGTAACTTCGTTGCCGTCGACTGTCGCTACCGTTCTGACCCAAATTTCATTGGCGGTCACCCGCTCCACAATGCCGTCGCTGCGGGCGATCACGCAAACACCGGAGTCTACGGCCGCTTTATGTTCCATACCGGTTCCGACAAGCGGTGCGCGCGGAACAAGCAGCGGAACCGCCTGTCTCTGCATGTTCGAACCCATCAGCGCACGGTTGGAGTCGTCGTTTTCAAGGAACGGAATGAGCGCCGTGGCGACAGAGACGACCTGTTTCGGAGATACGTCCATATAGTCGACCCGTTCGCGCGGCATCGTCAAAATGTTGTCGGACAATTTGTTGTAGCGAACGATGACCTGTTCGTTCTTGAACGTTCCGTCCTCGTTCAGCTCCGCATTCGCCTGGGCGATGACATAGTTATCCTCTTCATCCGCTGTCAAATAGTCGATCTTGTCCGTCACCTTGTGCGTTTTCGGATCGACCCAGCGATACGGCGTCTCGATAAAACCATATTCGTTGATGCGCGCATACGTCGACAGCGAGTTGATCAGACCGATGTTCGGTCCTTCCGGCGTCTCGATCGGACACATCCGCCCATAGTGGGAATGGTGGACGTCCCGCACTTCAAATCCGGCCCGCTCTCTCGTCAAACCGCCCGGTCCGAGCGCAGACAGACGCCGCTTGTGCGTCAGTTCCGCCAGCGGGTTCGTCTGGTCCATAAATTGCGACAATTGCGAGCTGCCGAAAAACTCCTTGATCGCCGCAATAACCGGCCGGATGTTGATCAGCGCTTGCGGCGTGATCGCATTCGTATCCTGTATCGACATCCGTTCGCGCACGACTCTTTCCATGCGGGAAAGACCGATGCGGAACTGGTTCTGCAGCAGTTCACCGACCGAACGCAGGCGGCGGTTGCCCAGATGGTCGATATCGTCCGTGCTGCCGATTCCGTGCAACAGGTTAATGAAATAGTTGATCGAGGCAATAATATCCGCAGGCGTAATGTATTTGACGTCTTTGTCGACATTGCCGTTGGAAATGATTTTGACGACTTTTCCGTCCTCGATCGGCGAAAATACGCTGATCGTCTGCAGCGGGATGCTGCTCTCACCTAAAATGCCTGAAGAGACGCGGTGTTCGCGCAGACCGATCCCTTTTTCCAATTTGGGCAAAATTTCATCGAGCAAACGACGATCGACGACCTGACCCGCTTCCGCGATAATTTCACCCGTTTCTTCATCGACGAGAGTTTCGGCCAGGCGCTGGTTAAACAGGCGGTTTTTGATATGCAGCTTCTTGTTGATTTTGTAACGGCCAACGCTCGCCAAATCGTAACGCTTCGGATCAAAAAAGCGGGCGATCAGCAAATTTCTGGCATTTTCCAATGTGGGGGGCTCCCCGGGACGCAACCGTTCATAAATTTCGATCAACGCTTTTTCCGTCGAATCGGTGTTGTCTTTTTCGAGTGTGTTGCGGATATATTCGTCTTCTCCCAACAGCTCGATAATTTCCTGGTCGGTACCAAAACCCAATGCTCTCAACAGTACGGTGACTGGAATTTTCCGGGTTCGGTCAATGCGGACATAAATGATGTCTTTGGAGTCCATTTCAAACTCCAACCAGGCACCACGGTTTGGAATCACGGTGGCGGTATAGGTTTGTTTTCCGTTTTTATCCACCTTCGCGCTGTAATAGACACTTGGTGAGCGCACAAGCTGGCTGACGATGACCCGCTCCGCCCCGTTGATGATGAACGTTCCAGTCTCCGTCATCAGCGGGAAGTCACCCATGAACACTTCCTGTTCTTTGACTTCACCGGTTTCTTTGTTCAGCAGACGAACTTTCACTCTTAATGGCGCCGCGTACGTGACGTCCCTTTCCTTGGCGTCGTCTACCGTATACTTCGGCTCTCCCAGGCTGTAGTCGATAAACTCGAGCACCAGATTGCCGGTAAAATCCTGGATCGGGGAAATGTCCTGGAACATTTCACGCAATCCTTCTTCCAGAAACCATTCATAGGAACGTTTCTGAATCTCAATCAAGTTTGGAACTTCCAGAACTTCCTTAATCCGAGCGTAACTTCTCCGTTGACGACGACCGTACTGGACCATCTGTCCTACCAAACCTATTCACCTCTCATGTCTACTGACCTTTCAAAACGTTCCTCCCACTGCAACACACACGCCAAACCGCTTAAAAGCCACGAATACCACCATCAGGACCACGACAACAACCGACAAAAACGAGGAAAATAAAATATGGATAGGAAGCAAAAAGAAAATGGAACAAAAGTGATGAAAGCCTTGAAAGCCGTGACGAGCACAAAACAAGATAAGCCCTATACCGGTTAAAAAAGAAAAAGTGAACCGGATTTTCCGTGAACGACAACACACCACCTTTTCACGGGTCATGAGAAAAAGCGGCACTCGTTCGCTGAAAACCGGCCCCAATCATGCCGGGTAGTAGCTTTTCCACAATTTATTCGGGAAGTTTTGAAAGGCACTGGACTCATTCTGAGCATGGGCAGAAATTTCTCCATATATTCCAGATTTACCTAAAAATCTTGTCTGTATACGCGGTTCCATCTAAAAATGCGAAAATAGCGGTGAATAAAAAAATGTTCTTTTTCCTCTTGACATTTTACTCAATTAAAGACAATAAGCCCATTTTCATACTGACATTAAGTAATACTATCACATTGGGATTCAGGAGTCAACAATAAATTTGCGGAATGTCAAGTATATGCGCAGAAAATGTGGTAGCCTTTTTTTCGCGCCTTTTCTTCAACCTGCGGAAAAATATCTTCGAGCTTCTTGCGTGCAGAAGGTGCGCCCTGTTGCTTGCGAATGACGACCCACAGGGTGCCGCCTTCGTTTAAACGCGCCGGCGCCTCCTCAAAGATGCGATAAACGATCGCTTTACCTGCGCGAATCGGGGGGTTGCACAAGATGCAGTCAAACGTCATTCCGTCAGGCAATCCATCATATACGTCACCGCCTACAATGTGCACACGCTCAAGTCCGTTCAACTTTGCATTTTCCCTCGCCAACTCAAGCGCTCTTTCATTGATATCCGTCAGGAAGACTTGCACCTTTTCTTGGGACAACTTGGATGCAAACAATCCGATCGGACCGTAGCCGCAGCCGACATCTAGCACAGTCCCCGCCTCCGGCAACTCCATCGCCTCGATCAGAAGACGGCTGCCAAAATCGATCTGGTCTTTGGAAAAGACGGATGCGTCTGTTAAAAAGCGCAGCGTCACTCCGCGAATGGTCGCTTCAATTGTTTTTCTTTGCGATTTGGCATTGGGACGAGCGGTGTAATAATGGTCATTCACTGTGCGCACACCTCCGGCGGTTTGATATAGAAATAGACGAGGCTGCCCGTGCAACCTGTTTGCTTGATGCAAATCGTACGTCTGCACGAACAGCCCGAATGGTATTTAAGCTTTAAGCTACATTATTTAATTTCAACCGTCGCTCCGGCTTCTTCGAGTTTCGCTTTGATTTCTTCGGCTTCTTCTTTGGATACTTTCTCTTTGATCGGTTTCGGAGCTTCGTCCACGATTGCTTTTGCTTCTTTCAGGCCGAGACCGGTAATTTCGCGAACCGCTTTGATAACGTTGATTTTCGAACCACCGGGATTGGCCAGGATAACGTCGAATTCGCTTTGTTCTTCAGCAGCTTCTGCTCCACCTGCTGCTCCGCCAACAACCGCAACAGGAGCCGCTGCAGTAACGCCAAACTCTTCCTCGATCGCTTTGACCAGTTCGTTCAGCTCAAGAACGCTCATCTCTTTGAGCGCTTCAATGATTTGTTCTTTACTCATTTTCAGCCTAACCTCCATTATTCTTCATTCATACAAATTTCAACTTCACATGAACCATTGGTGAAAATTCAAAATGACCACTTTTACGCTTCTTGCTCTTTTTGCTCGGCCACGGCTTTGACCGCGAGAGCAAAGTTGCGAATCGGCGCTTGCAGTACACTGAGCAACATCGAGAGCAGTCCTTCTCTCGAAGGCAGATCTGCCAAGGCCTTGATCTCGTCGACGGAAATGATTTTTCCTTCGACTACGCCGACTTTCAACTTGAGGTTTTCATTCGATTTCGCAAATTTCGACAAAACTTTTGCTGCCGCTACCGGATCTTCCGCGCTGAATGCAACGGCGGTCGGACCGACCAGATGCTCGTCAAGTTCGGTCATTTCCGCCTGCGCGGTAGCCCGGCGCACGAGTGTGTTTTTCAAAACTTTGAATTCAACACCGGCCTCGCGCAGTTGCTTGCGCAACTCGGTTACTTCCGCCACGCTGAGACCGCGGTAGTCCGTGATGATCGTGCTAGCGCTGTTTTTCAGCTTTTCCGTGACTTCTTCTACGATGCGTTTCTTTTCCTCCAACACTCTGGCGTTGGGCATCTTTTTCACCTCCGTAGCCTGCTGTTGGTGTTCGGTAACGAAACATGCCTCCGGACAGACAGACAGTCGCGGAGGCATGTTTCACCGGGAAGCGCACTCGCATTCAAAAGCCCTGAACTCCTTTGCACTAGAGGTACAGAACAGAGATACAGAAGAGAGTTGTTGGCACAAGACGTTTCGTTTACGGACGCACCGGTCAAGGAACGTACCGGACGAAACGCACCGGTGCCCACAACCAGCGCGGACACGAGCACGCTTTACGGTTTATCCTAACACCTCGGCGGGATATTAAGCCGCTGTGAGCGGCACCTGCTGTCTTCGGTAGGCATATTCAATTTCCATTACGCAAACTTCGTTTAGATTATCATTCCTTTGCGGTCATGTCAATCGATTATCTGAATGTTTGCGTATTGACGCGAATACCCGGTCCCATCGTCGAGGACACGACGATGTTCCGCAAGTACGTGCCCTTGGCAGCTGCCGGTTTGGCACGGTTGATCGCGTCGATCAAAGCTTTCAGGTTTTCGGTCAGCTGTTCTACGCTGAAGGAAACTTTTCCAATCGGAGCATGGATTTGTCCAGCTTTATCCATGCGGAATTCGATTTTACCCGCTTTGATCTCTTGAACGGCTTTGCCCACATCAAATGTCACCGTGCCCGATTTCGGGTTGGGCATTAGTCCTTTACCCCCGAGCAGACGGCCGAGCTTACCGACTTCACTCATCATGTCGGGCGTAGCCACACAAACATCAAAATCAAACCAACCTTGCTGGATGCGGTTGATCAGATCCTGATCACCGACATAATCAGCACCAGCACTTTCTGCTTCTTTCGCCTTTTCCCCTTTGGCAAAGACGAGTACTTTTCTCGTTTTTCCGGTACCATGTGGCAAAACGACGACGCCACGCACGGCCTGATCCTGTTTTTTCGGATCTACGCCGAGGCGGACCGCCACATCCACCGTTTCATCAAATTTCGCCGTGGCCGTTTCCTTGACCAGGCGGATCGCTTCTTCAGGTTCATAATAGGCGTCCCGATCGACCTTTTTGGCCGCTTCCGCCAATCGTTTTCCTACTTTAGCCATGTTTTCTTCCTCCTTGTGGTAATATCGGTCAAGCCTCCCACAAACGATCCGGGCATTAGTCTTCGATCGTAATGCCCATGCTGCGAGCCGTACCTTCGACCATACGCATAGCGGCCTCAACGGTCGCTGCGTTCAAGTCGGGCATTTTCATCTCGGCGATTTCTCTCACCTTATCCCGCTTGATCGTCGCAACTTTCGTTTTGTTCGGCTCTCCGGAACCTTTTTCGAGTCCAGCTGCTTTTTTCAGCAAAACAGCAGCGGGCGGCGTTTTGGTTATGAACGTAAAAGAACGGTCTTCAAATACGGAAATTTCTACCGGAATGACCAATCCGGCCTGCTCCTGGGTGCGTGCGTTGAACTCTTTACAAAACGCCATAATATTCACACCCGCCTGACCAAGCGCTGGTCCAACCGGAGGCGCAGGGCTAGCTTTACCTGCAGGGATTTGCAGTTTGACCACTTTGATCACTTTTTTGGCCATGCTTTAACACCCCCTTTTCATAGTTTACAAAAACAGAAACCACAAAAACAGAAGTCGGTCAGGCCGACTTCCCGGACAGCACGGGTGAATATATTTTTTGAAGCATTATACTTTTTCTACTTGATCAAAATCAAGCTCAACCGGTGTTTCACGACCAAACATGTTCACGCGAACTTTCAGTTTTCCTTTTTCCTCGATGACTTCCTCGATTGTACCAACGAAATCAGCAAACGGTCCGACTTTGATGCGGACGTTCTCGTTCACCTCAAAATCGATCCGCGGCTTCGGTTCTTCCATTCCCATGTGGCGTAATATCGCTTCGGCCTCTTCAGGCAAAAGCGGAACCGGCTTTGATCCGGAACCGGAGGAACCCACAAATCCGGTTACGCCAGGCGTATTGCGCACTACGTACCAGGAATCATCCGTCTGGATCATCTCAACCAGCACATAACCCGGATAGACCTTTTTCATGACCTTTTTCTTTTGGCCATCCTTATTGACAATCTCTTCTTCCATCGGTACGAGTACGCGGAATATTTTATCCGACATATTCATCGATTCCACACGTTTTTCCAGGTTGGCTTTCACTTTGTTTTCATACCCGGAATACGTGTGAACGACATACCATCGTTTTTCCATTATGAAGCCACCCTTGGATTCCAATTAGTCAAAGATTAGCCGCAACAGTTTCGTGATTCCATAATCGAGAATCGCAAAATAGATCGTGACAAATGTCACCGTCACCAAAACGACGATCGTATAACTGGTCAGCTCTTTCCGGTTGGGCCAGCGCACTTTTTTCAGTTCGTTCCAGCTGTCTCTAAAAAAGGTAAACGTCGAGCTGAAACTTCTTTTTATACTGGACAAGAACCCCACGACTACACCTCCGAAACGCAGACTTGCTGTCCGGTTACTCATCCTTTTCTTTCGTCCGTTTGTCGCGTTTGATGCGTTTATGCAATCCGAAAATACGTCCTTTTATTCCTGACGCGGACGTTTACGTTCCGGATCCATTCCGTATAACCAAAAAAAGACAGCATTTTGAATAGATCGATATAGCTACCCAACAAACTTTATCACAAAAGAGGAATCAGTGTCAAGAAAATTTCCACGATCACAACCATTATAGTCCCATTATAGTCAACTTTATCGAATAAAAAACGTGAGTAAACAGACAAACAAAAATAGCACCCGGCCGCATATACGGATGCTACACTCAGATCATGAATTCAATTCGCGCACTTCCAGATATCGTTCGAGTTTCCGTTTTACCCGCTGCAGCGCATTATCGATCGATTTGACGTGCCTGTCCAAATCAACCGCGATTTCCTGGTACGATCTTCCGTCCAGGTATAGCATCAGTACACGGCGCTCTAGATCGCTCAGAATTTCTCCCATCTTGTCTTCCAATCCGCTGAACTCTTCACGACTGATCATCAACTCTTCGGGATCGGATACGCTCGTTCCCCCGATGACATCTAACAAAGTCCGGTCTGAATCTTCATCGTAGATAGGCTTGTCCAAAGAAATATAGGAATTAAGCGGAATGTGTTTTTGGCGGGTGGCGGTTTTAATCGCGGTGATAATCTGTCTGGTGATGCAAAGCTCTGCAAACGCCTTGAAAGATGCCAGCTTGTCCCCCCGAAAATCACGAATAGACTTGTACAGACCGATCATGCCCTCTTGCACGATGTCTTCGCGGTCAGCCCCGATGAGAAAATAAGATCGGGCTTTGGCACGTACAAAGTTTTTGTACTTGTGAATCAAATACTCCAGGGCTTCACTGTTACCTTGCCTAACCGCTTCAACAATATCTTCGTCCGATTTGAGGTCATAATCGCTCTTCGGTACTTGTTCGAGGTCGGCGCTCACTTAAGATCCCTCCGGGCTGCAAAGCATTGTCCGATTTGCAAGATCATGTAAAACAGCTCTGGTATATGCCATAGTATACAGATGATCGTATGAATCGTCAACCAATTCTGCCTATATAACCCGCTTCATAACGGCATTTTGAATCTTTATTCCTACTATTAAAGTCACATTTCTTGGGATATGACGTGCTGTTCAAGTTCAAACCTGAGCCGTGCACCGGTCAATCCTTGGTCATATGAACCATAAAGGACTGCATCATGACCTGCAACTATCGAACTATCCCTTCGGGTCATCCTGCCCTCCACGACGCCATTTTTCGAACAAAGCGCGAAATTCGAGCGGTATCTTGCTGCTGAACGTATTGCGCACTTTCGCCTGGTAGCGGTCGATTTCCTGTTCCATCTCCTGTTTGCAAGCCTTCATGTCGATCAAAAGTTCGCGCGCTGACAGTCGCAGTGCCCCTTTGCCAAACGTCACCCGTTGCTCGGTCAGATCGGAGGTGGCGACATAGATGCGACGGGTCCGCCGTTTTAACTCCCCGACCAACCGCTCAATCAACTCATCCGCCGTTTCTTTTTCCCTCGTGTAACGAACGTCAACCCGGCTCGTTTTCAACTTGGCACCCGGGCCCGGAACCTGATGCGCATCGAACACGACGATCACTTTTTTGCCTGAATAACTCTGGTAGTCAGCCAGCTCTTCGATGAGTTTGTCGCGTGCGTCTTCCAATCGTATGGACGCCAGTCTGGACAGCTCTGGCCATGCGCCGATCAAATTGTATCCATCAACGATCAGGATTTCTTCCATAAGGTCCGGTGATCTCCCCTAGCGCCCGCCACGCTGTCTCAGCGCTTCATACAAAAGGATGCCGCAAGCGACGGATGCATTCAGCGATTCAATACGCCCCTTCATCGGCAAGCGTACAAGAAAATCACACTTCTCTTTTACTAGCCGGCTCAACCCTTTTGCTTCATTGCCGATCACGATGGCGAGCGGTCCGGTCAGATCCGTATCGTAAACGGACTGCTCCGCATTTCCATCCGCACCGGCGATCCACAGTCCCTTCTCCTTCAGATCATCGATCGTGCGAGCCAGGTTCGGAACCCTTGCCACCGGCACGTATTCGATGGCACCGGCAGAAACCTTGGCCACGGTAGCCGACAGACCCGCCGAGCGCCGCTTCGGTATAATAATCCCGTGCACACCGGCACATTCGGCCGTTCTCAACATGGAGCCGAGGTTGTGCGGATCCTCGATTTCATCCAGCAGCAACAAAAGCGGCGGCTCCCCCCGCTCCGCTGCCGCGGCGAGCAGGTCGGACACATCGACATATTCCTTTGCTGCCGCTTGTGCCACCACACCTTGGTGTCTGACATTCCCGGCCACTTCGTCGAGCTTGCGCCTGTCGACATACTGTACCGTCACCCCTGCAGCGCGGGCTGCGCTTTCGAGCGGACGAAGCCCGGAAGCTTTCGCCTGACGGTCGATCCAGATTTTGTTGAGAGGGCGTCCGGAACGTAGCGCCTCCAGCACTGCGTGCCTGCCCGCAATCCATTGTTCCATGTCTGGGCTCCTTTCACGCCATTTTGAATTCAGGATCGATCCAGATCCAGTGACAGTTCCAGCAGGTCGTTCAGGCGCTGGAATTGCCCTTTGTAAAATAAGTAGCCGAGCAAACATTCAAATGCGGTACTGTACCGGTATTCGAGAATATCCGCGTTTTTGGCGGGTGTGCCTGATTTGACATTGCGTCCTCTGCGAACGATATTTTTTTCTTCATCGGTCAAAACCGGCATCAGCCGTTCAAGGATCTTCGCCTGTGCTTTGGCAGACACCTGTGCGGAAGCCTCGCGATGAAGATGGTGCGGACGGTGGTTCGGCAGCGCAATCAAGTATTGCCGCACGAACAGGTCGTGCAGCGTGTCGCCAACATAGGCAAGGACGAGCGGGTGAATCAGCTCCGGCGGTTTGGCAGGCGCAAAATAAAGGGGCGGCCACTCTGATGAAGCCTTCGATTCCGGCCCCGATGGTTCCCGTTCGCTCATTTCCGCTTCCACCGTGTGCCTTGCGGCGTATCTTCCAGTACGATTCCCCGCTCCAAAAGGGTAGCGCGAATTTCGTCCGCCCGTTGAAAATCGCGTTGTTTGCGCGCCTGCTCCCGCTCCTTGATCAACCGTTCCACCTCGGCATCAGCGATCGTATCTTCACTTTCAGGCAACAGACCCAAGATGCTGTCCATAAACGAGAACAGTTGCAAATAGGCCTCGATGACAGGCTGATGCACCGTCTCTTCCTGCAAATACGGATTGATGGTATTGACAGCTTCAAACATGACGGTGAGCGCATCCGGCGTATTGAAATCATCGTTCATATGCGCACAGAATTCCCGTTTGAATTGCTCCGCCTTCTCAACGAGACGACGGGCGCGATCATCCGCATCGGGAATCGCCCCGTTTTGCCGGAAGCGAAGGTTGTGCACGCAGTTATCGATACGCGCCACACTCTGTTCCGCCTGCTTCATCGCCTCTTCACTGAAATGAAGCGGGTTGCGGTAATGAGTCGCCAGCATCAAATAGCGCAAGGCTTGCGGCTTGTAACGGGCCAAAATCTCGTTTACATTCACGCCGTTTCCAAGCGACTTCGACATTTTTTCGTTATTGATGTGGATGTAGCCATTGTGCATCCAGTAGCGGGCCAAAGGTTGGCCGTTCAGCGACTCCGATTGCGCCACCTCGCACTCGTGATGCGGGAAAATGAGGTCGCTGCCACCGCCGTGAATGTCGATGGTTTGTCCGAGAAATTTGTGCACCATCGTCGAGCATTCAATATGCCAGCCGGGGCGCCCGTTTCCCCAGGGGCTCGGCCAGGAAATTTCGGATGGCTTGGCCTGTTTCCACAGCACAAAATCACGTGCGTCCTCTTTTTTCTCACTCACCTCGACGCGCGCTCCGTGCATCAATTGATCCATTTTCTGCCCCGACAATTTGCCGTATTCCGGGAAAGACGAAGTGCGGAAATAAACATCTCCTCCGCTCTCATACGCATGTCCCTTCTCGATGAGACGCGCGATAAAGTCGATGATCTCGTCCATATTTTCCGTCACGCGCGGATGCACATCCGCATCCTTGATCCCGAGTGCGCGGGCATCTTTAAAATAGGCAGCGATAAATTGTTCCGCTATCTCCGGAACTTCCTTACCGGTCTCGCGGGCTTTCTGGATCAGCTTGTCATCAACATCCGTAAAATTGAGCACAAACGTCACTTCATGATCGAGCATCAAATAACGGCGCACCACATCGAAAAAAATGAGCGGTCGCGCATTGCCGATATGAATGTAATCGTACACGGTCGGTCCGCAAACGTACATTTTCACTTTCCCCGCCTCGAGCGGCTGGAAAGGCTCTTTCTTCCGTGTCATCGTGTTGTAAATATGCAACTGTTCACTAACGTTGCCCATGTTTTACCTTACCTCCGTCATCACATTGCCGTTCTGCTTCAAGCAACTCGTTCGCCTCATGCGTTTGTTTGTGGCCACGCAACTCTTCCAGCTCGGCTTTCAGCCGGTCGATCTCCTTTTGCATCTTTTCGAACATCTCGATCACAGGGTCCGGAAGATTGCCATGGTCCAGCTTGTTGACCCGAACGCCATTCTGCTTGACGACTTTCCCGGGAATGCCCACCACCGTGCTGTGTGGAGGCACTTCCGACAACACGACGGCATTGGCGCCGATCCGCGCATAATCGCCCACCTTGAACGAACCGAGCACTTTCGCACCCGAACTGATGACGACATGATTGCCGATCGTCGGGTGGCGCTTCCCCTTTTCCTTGCCGGTGCCGCCTAGTGTCACGCCCTGGTACAAGACGACATCATCGCCGATTTCACACGTTTCCCCGATCACCACTCCCATGCCATGGTCGATAAAGACGCGTTTGCCAATCTTCGCTCCGGGATGGATCTCGATTCCTGTAAAGAAACGGCTGATCTGAGAAATGATGCGTGCGATCGTTTTTAAATTTTTCTTGTAAAACCAATGTGCGATGCGATGTGCCCACAGGGCGTGCAAACCCGAATACGTGAAGATGACTTCAAACACACTGCGTGCCGCCGGATCGTTATTGAATACGGCTTCAATATCGGAACGAATCGTTTGTAAAAACTTCATCGCGCCACCTCCTTTGTTCCTGTCGTGAGGTCATGTCGCATTAGACGCCACAAGCGCCTGAAAATGGGGTGCTTCAAAATGATGGCCATACGAAAAAAGTCCCTGCAGCCGGCGCTGCAGAGACGTGAATACGCGGTCCCACTCTGCTTGGATACCCGAACCCATGCCGAGTATCCCTCTTTTGCCGCTCGTAACGTGAACGGACCCGTCAGATCTTACTCGCCGGTGGGATTGACCACCGCTTTCGCTCTGCGGCTCGCAGGTGCATTTCCGTGTGCCGGGACGAAGCGGCTTCCAGCCACGACCGCTTTCTCTGGCTGCCGGCATCGCAATGCCGGCATGACGATCCCTTGCGCGCACGTACTTCTCCTGGTCAACGCCTTTGGCACGTTATCCTTTTTTTCTATGAATCAGTATAACGAAAAGTGAAACAAATGACAATCGGAGCAATCGCCCCCGACTCTATCCTACGCGGGCACGCAGCCGCTCCAATACTTTTTCGCGACCGATCAGCGCCAGCGTTTCATTCAGATCGCGCCCGTGCGTCTGACCGGTGATGGCTACACGGATCGGCATAAAGAGCGCCTTCCCTTTATGCCCGGTTTCTTTCTGCACCGCCTTGATCGCTTCTTTCAGCGCCTCCGGCGTAAAATCATCGATCTGCTCCACATGTTTTAAAAAGGCCTTCAACACTTCAGGCACGTGCGGTTCAGCCAGCACCGGTTCGGCCTCCGCATCGATCTGAAGCTGATCGACAAAAAACATCTCCGTCTTTTCGACGATATCGGCGGCGCAATCGAGCTGCTCCTGGTACAAAGCGACGAGACGCTCTGCCCAGCGGCGCGTTTTTTCGTCCAGATCATTCGGCAGCTTGCCAGCACGCTGCAAATGCGGAATCGCCAGTTCAGCGATGCGTGACGGCTCCGCCTGTTTGATGTACTGGTTGTTCATCCATTTCAACTTGTTTGTGTCAAATACGGCCGGGCTTTTCGACAAGCGGGAAGGATCGAAGATGCGGATCAGTTCTTCGCGCGAGAAGATTTCCTGCTCCCCTTCCGGCGACCAGCCGAGCAGAGCAATAAAGTTGAACATCGCTTCCGGCAAATAGCCGAGATCGCAATACTGCTCGATAAACTGGAGCACGGACTCATCCCGCTTGCTCAATTTTTTGCCCTCTTCGTTCATGATCAGCGTCATATGGCCGAATTTGGGCGGCTCCCAGCCAAATGCCTCATAGATCATCAGCTGCCGCGGGGTATTGGTGATATGGTCGTCCCCTCTCAAGACGTGCGTGATCCGCATCAGATGATCATCGACGACCACCGCAAAATTGTATGTCGGGATGCCGTCCTTTTTGATGATGACAAAATCACCGAAATCATCGGCCTGGAACGTGACCTGGCCTTTCACCATATCATCAAACGTATACACGCGTCCGGTCGGCACTTTGAAGCGTATGCTCGGCTTGCGACCTTCCGCTCTTAATGCTTCCTTTTCCTTTTCGCTCAAATGGCGGCACTTGCCGGAATACTTCGGCGTTTCGCCGCGCGCAAACTGCTTTTTGCGCTCTTCTTCGAGCTCTTCCTCTGTACAGAAGCATTCGTAAGCGAGGTCGCTTTCAATCAATTCCTTGCTGTAGCGGCTGTAAATCTCGAGCCGTTCCGTTTGACGATAGGGACCATAAGGGCCGCCCTTGTCAACACTTTCATCCCAATCGAGACCGAGCCAACGCATAAAGCGGAACTGGTTTTCCTCGCCGCCTTCCACATTGCGTTTCTGGTCCGTATCTTCAATGCGGACAATAAACTTGCCGCCCTGATTTCGAGCAAACAGATAGTTGAAAAGCGCCGTCCTCGCGTTTCCGATATGCAGATGTCCTGTCGGACTCGGCGCGTAGCGGACGCGAACTTCATCCGGCATGTGTCGCTCCCCCTTGTGATTTTATTTCAAAATCATAGCACATTTTTTTGCAGGCAGACAACCGCCTGTGCTGCGATCCCTTCCTCACGGCCGACAAACCCGAGCCGCTCCGACGTCGTCGCTTTCACGTTGACGCGCTCCGGTTCTGTTTCCAGCAGCGCGGCGATCCGTTCCACCATGTGCGAAATGTAAGGGGCCAGCTTCGGCCTTTCTGCCATCACCGTTGCGTCAACATTGCCGATCCGATAGCCTTCCTGCTTGGCCAGCGCCCACACTTGGGCCAGCAGATCGGCACTGTCCGCATCTTTATAGGCCGGATCGGTATCCGGAAAATGGGTGCCGATGTCACCCTTCGCCAGCGCCCCGAGCACAGCGTCGGCAATGGCATGCAAAAGGACGTCGGCGTCGGAATGCCCGTCCAAACCCTTGTCGTGCGGAATGTGCACGCCGCCGATGATGCATGGCCGTCCGGCGACCAGCCGATGCACGTCATAACCGTGCCCCACCCTGATCATATCCGCTTCTTCCCTCCCAACCCGCCATTGGCTCCAGGCGAGATCATCCGGTGTCGTAATTTTTACGTTGCGCTCATCACCGGGAACAATATGGACTTGATGACCGAGCTTTTCGACAAGCATGGCATCGTCCGTTGCCACGTATCCGTGTGCCTCCGCTTGGCGGTGAGCCTCGATCAAGAGCGAAAGGCGAAAAGCTTGCGGCGTCTGTATCGCTCGCAAGCTGTGGCGATCCGGCGTAGACAAAATGACGCCGTGTTCATCTACCTGTTTGATCGTATCTTTTACCGGAACGGCCAGCACAGCCGCCCCGCTTCGTTCAGCCTGATCCATACAAGCCCGGACCGCCTCCGGAGAAATAAACGGCCGCACGCCGTCATGGACCAATACGTATTCAACTTGATCGTTCTCAAGGGCTTTTAAGCCGTTGTACACGGATTGCCGCCGCTCTGCCCCGCCTTTAACGACCTTTAGGCGACGCGGAACTTCTTGAAATTGTTCCGCATACTGCTGCACTTTTTCCACATCTTCTTCCCCGACGACGACAACGATCGGATCGAGTTCAGCGATGCGACCCAGTGCAACGAGCGTTCGCACCAATACCGGCTTGCCGCCGATCTGCAGATACTGTTTTTTTTCTTTGCTTTTCATCCGGCTTCCTTTACCGGCAGCTACAACAACCGCCGCCCACGTTCCCCTCATCCGTCAAAGTCTTCCTTCCATCCATGATGCCAAAAACGACTGTACAAATTCCAATATATTCAGTATAAACTTTTTACAAGGCTTTTTCCAACAACTTCGGTTTGGCGAAAATCATTCTGCCGGCAGAGGTCTGCAACACGCTCGTCACGAGAACTTCGATCGTCCGTCCGATAAAATCGCCGCCGCCTTCGACAACGATCATCGTGCCATCATCCAGGTAGGCGACACCTTGGCCGTGCTCCTTGCCGTCCTTGATGACCTGTACCCAAATTTCTTCCCCGGGCAATACGACGGGTTTGACCGCATTGGCCAGATCGTTAATGTTGAGCACCGGCACCCCCTGCAGTTCACACACTTTGTTCAGGTTGAAATCATTGGTAATCACTTTCCCTTGCAACAATTTAGCCAGCTTGACCAGTTTCGTGTCCACTTCCGAAATGTCTTCAAAATCCCCTTCATAGACGGTGACTTCGACATCGAGCTCTTTCTGAATTTTGTTCAAGATGTCCAAACCGCGCCGGCCGCGGTTGCGTTTCAGCAAATCGGATGAATCGGCGATATGCTGCAACTCCTCCAGCACAAATTCCGGAATGATCAGCGTACCTTCAATAAATCCGGTTTTACAAATATCCGCAATGCGTCCGTCAATGATCACACTGGTATCCAAGATTTTGCACGTTTTCTGTGCGGGTTCGTCTCTCTTTTTCTCTCCCCGGCGCATCACCAAGGTTTTCAGTTCTTCTTTTTTGCGGTAACCGATCATATAACCGGTATAACCGAGACCTCCGGCTACAGCCAGCGACAACCAGCCGCCGTCGTTCAGGCGCGCAAGCGCCGGATAGAGGAGAACGGCGATGATCAATCCCGCCGCCATTCCGGCCAGACCGGCCATCAGATGGGAAAGCGGCGTTCGTTCAAGCTTGTCCTCCCCTTTTTTCCAAATTTCGCGCAAACCTTGAAACAGCCAGTGGCCTACAAAATAGAAAATGATAGCTCCCGCCCCCATGATGGCGTATGAACTTCCTTTCAGGCTGGAAAGGCCCAGCATGCTGCTCGAATAAGCCGATGTTCGGTAAGCGAGCAGAGCGCCGAGTACTGCCAGCGTCCATTGGAACAACCGTTTCAAATCACGTTCACCTCCGATGTTTTCGAGACCTGTCGCTCTCCTTACAAGTATGAACCAAAAACAGGCAAACTAATCTATCCTTGTCCTATTTTTTGCACTTTCGACATTTTAGGCTTTGAATTCCAGTTTCATTTTTCTTATAATGGAAAGAAAATGGAGCCATTCGAGGTGAATCCACTTGAGCGCCACCGGTTTAAGACGATTTCAGGAGCAGGTCTCGGAACTTTTGTTGCGCCACCGCAGCATACTGGATGTCCTTTCCAAGTTGGATCAGACCAATGCAAGTGTCCATCGCGCCGTGATCAAATCCATTACCGAATGCGGATGTGTGGAAGTGAAAGCCCAAAAACAGAACATTCCCGAAGAATGGGCTCCCGCAGAGTTACACAAACTGCTGGATACGCACCTGATCGGCGGTCTGTGTGAAAACTGCAAAGATTTTATCACTGCCGAAATCGGAAAAAATCTGTTCTACCTGTCCGCCCTCTGCAATTTGCTTGAACTCGACCTGGAAGACGTTGTCGACCGGGAGTCGCAAAAATGCGCCACGCTCGGATTTTTTAACATGTCTTGACCACAAAGAAAAGACGTTAACCCCCGCTCCTCGAGGAACTTGGTTAACGTCTTATTTCATTTCACAGCTTTGGTGCACCGATGGATCCGACAAACCAGAATGTGTCTGTGCGATTGTCCATGATGACGATCATAAATGGACGATCGACCTTCATCGCGAATGGTTCTTCCGGTGGCGAAGCAGCTGTGGCGCCTGCCTCGATTGAGGTGACCGCACTCGCTTCTGTTCC
>CALAME010000068.1 GCA_937925675.1 uncultured Paenibacillaceae bacterium
TCGACACCGAATTCGGCCCGGAGGTTTTCGAGGCCGGGCCAGGCCGTCGGACCGCCCGCCTTCGCCAGGCTGCCGGTTGCGAGCAGAACCACGGGATGAAGGCCGGGCAGCGAAACCTATGCCCGGGGACTTCCCATTGGTACTCATAGTTGTCGGCGACGTCTTCTGGGGCGGCCTTTTTTGCTCTTCTGCATTCTGTAATCGCTTTCGGTTCCACACATGCAACCACGGCAGAACACTCTCCGAAGCGTGCACCGTCCTGCGGCATGACCGTAGTTCTGACTGCTCCGGTTCGCGGCGGCAAATTTCTGGCGGAGTATCCGCCCCTGCTTGTGGCAGACTTTCCCGCAAACGGAAGGGCATTTCTCTTGCGCTCCAAAATGCCGAAGAAGATTTCGGTATGTCCCCGGTATCTGAAAGCCACAAAGACAAATGCTTACACCGGGTTTGTGATAATTTTGACTATCACACTACTACCAAAACTTCAGATTGTGTTCGAAAAAACATTGTAAACGCCAGTACTACACATACAAATTCCAAACACGATCAAATCATTTTTCAAAAGCGGCACCACATGAACAACCATCATTAACCTTCTTTCTTTACCAACGCCAACACAGACAACGCAAGTCCCAGAATGAGTAGTACGATACCCAGAATTATCAAATAGAATAGATTTTCAAAGTGCCCCAGCAAAATCAAGCAAATACTTACCAGATCTAAGTTAATTCCAAACAAATGAATATTATACGATCGAATAACCATAAAATGACGGTATATATAAAATAAAGAAAACAGAAGAATAACAATAAGAACAAGAATAATAATAGACATATTCATCTCAGCAAGTATCTCTCCCTATTTTAAATTCTTTTTTTCTTGATCAACATCCTTTATGTATCACTATATTCTATTAATTCTTCATTTGTCAATTTGAGGTAATCCCTTGTTCAGAGATCCGAATCCGCCTTCGCGCCGGTGCGCCCGTACGATCTCCGTAGGTGTAAGCTCTCCGGACAGCACGTCTATGCCGGCTCCGGCGGCAAACGTCAGCACCTTATCATCCAAATTGGACGTGACGAAATAGGTTGCCCCGCACACAAGCGGCCATCGCGACGTGCCCGTGCCGGCGCGCCATCACCCTTGCAGCGCTCCGCTAGAGCGCGGATTTGCAGCTCCGCATCCGACGTGTTCATTGTCACGATGAGCCGGATGCCGACGGCATGGCATTTAGCACTCGCCCCGGCCCGTCAATCCCGTCCGCATAGCTGGTCAATTGGCGCATTTGGTGCGCCGAAGGGCATCTTCTGAAGCCTTTGAGGGCGGGCATTTTCCTGTGGACCATGCGTTAAAAATTTTTCTCTATTACCCGCAATTTTCGACACCTTTTTTTGTGAGAATACTGCTACAATCAATTTGAAATCTATATATTGGAAACGGAGGGATTATAATGTGAAATAAACGTTCGAGTGTAATTGATGGGTTTGATTGGTATTTACCTTTGCAAGATGATGTACATGAAGTTCAGAAAAGTTTTAACCCTTTGGCTGACCCTGATGCTGGGATTCACGATTCCGCTATCGAGTGTAGGCGCCGATCCTTCGGCAGACATCGCCGGCTCGATTTCGATCAGTGACTCCCCCGCGGCCGTGTTTGAGAAAGGCAATATTCAAACCATCAAATCAGCCGATCAATTTGCAGCTGGAATCGAGAATATAAAGGTCAAAACTTCAAATGAGTTGTTGGAATTGAATTTTGACGTTGTCCAAAACGGCATTAAAGAGAAGATTGCTTTGTCGGTCATCTTGTACCCCAGCCAAAACAGCTTTTTTGAGAACAACGCGTTGATTGGAGTTGCTGAGAGGATTAATGGACCCTACGATTTGCTTTCCTTCAGAATCGAGAATAAAGCAACTTCCTATACTTTGCTTGAGCCGAATTTGCATTTGGAAGGTCACACAGTCTTGACTGTAGGATTGTTGAGCAAAACCAGCGGTGATATCATTTATTTCCAACAAAGTGTCGACTCAATAAATTTTGATCAATTGCAGGCCAATGCAAACAAACAATTTGCGAAAGCTCGGCTGACAAAAGATGAGCTCGCTCAATTGGAAGTCAACTATCTCCTGCTCAGGTCGCCTTTTACGATTCAGAGCAGTTTATCTGAAGAGGTCGTAATTTCCGGCACGGCTTCTGAAAATACCGATAAAACTCATGCAGTACAGGCACAATCGTTGCTCTATAATGTGCCAGACAGCATCTTTATGTCTGGTCCATTTGATCAATGGCAACATTATAATAATACTACCAGTATTTCGCCTTACTGCTATTCCTATATTACTTATCGGTTTGCCGGAACCGACAATCGACTGACATATATTGTATTTCTTGATATAAATCCAATTCTTAATTTCTCTACTCAAGAATTTTCTTTACAAATGACTGTGCGGGACAATGTAAGTGTTATCTATAACGTTTACACCGGGGAATTGGGATTCTTTGGTGACAACAATCGAATAAAAGTCAATAATATTACCCTTAAACTTACGTCCAATACAAATAAGGGTGTGTTTAATGCCCGATACTATACAGGAAGAAAGACAGGTTCCAATATCGGGAATATTATCAAGGCCATTATCACTTGGATACCTTATGCCGGCACCGGATTGGCTTCGTATGAATATTTAACCGCATCCAGCGATACGACCACGAATAAATGGTTTACGTATCCGGCTACAGCAGAAGCGCAAAATTTGGCTTATAATGGAAAGATAATTAGTGAAATTGCCGCTGAAGAATCAGGGTTGCGAAACAGTAACGATTACTTCCTGCTCATGACCAAAGGAAACGGAATAAATAGTATAACTTGGCAATATACTTATACGGCTTACTATAGCTAATGCTTCCATCAATTTATTGGTTGCGCAATTGTGTCACACACTTGCGCAACTTTTCTATTTATGTATATTCTTTTTTAAGTATTGATGAATATTGATTTTACGAATGCAATTTCACTGAAAAGGGGCAAGACTATTGGAAAACCGAAAAGGACTCGCCGCAGGCGCAATCGTGCTGTGTGTTGCGGTCATCTTAATCGCTTTATGGATCAACAAGAAGCCTTCGCCATCTCCCACGGACAACATCGACATTCAGGTGACCATCCTGAGTGCGGAAAAGCTGCAGGACCACTCCATCGACGTGACGGCCGAAATCGCAAACCGCAGCCCCAACGTCACGCTGGCGGGCAATCGCCTGACCGTTGTGCCCGAGACGTCCGGAGGCGCGCATTACGAGAACAGAGACGGCAAAACCGGAGGCAGCGGAACGGCCTCGGCCGACGATCCGCCGCGGGACACGCCGGTGCGGGTGCTGGAAGGCTCGTTCGATGAAATTCCGCCGAACTCTGCCGTCACCGTCGCCTTCACCATTCCGCCGGAAACCGGCCGCCGGGAACCGTTGGTTGTCCATTTCGAAAGCATAAAACTGCGGTACGAGAACACGGAGGAACCAAGAGCGATCAGGGTCACCGTGCCGCTGTCGGTTTCCGATTGATGCGCGCCGCCGATAGCCTGTTTGCCATGAAGCACCCGCTGATCATGCTTTTTTTTCTACGGCAGACCAATTAACTAACAAGGATTTACAGTGTCTCCGTCGAATGAGTAAGGAGCTACTTTGACGGAGGTCTGCCCATGCCCTTACCAAAAAATCGAATCATACCGGAAAAGAAAATCTACTTTCGCCCGGAAATCCGTTACTGTCCACATTGTGGCGCAAAACTCAAACGCCATCACACAGCCTGGAAAAAGAACATTATTACCTTGGGCGGCGTCATCCAGGCATGGAGTATGGCTTACGCTTGCAGCGCCGTGGATTGCCCGTACCCCAAGGCTTATTACAAATCGGCGGAAGCCGAGCAATTGTGCATGAAACATACGTCGTACGGCTTTGACGTGCTGGCGCTGGTCGGTCAACTTCGTTTCAAACACCATATGACGGTCGCAGAGATTGCGGAAGAACTGAACAAACGAGGTGTCGCAACATCTGAACGCAATGCCCAAAGGCTGTACGAGCGTTACCTGATCTTGCTTCGCGCCAGTGTGACGGAACATATCAAGCAAACATTGAAGCAAGTTGTCCAGGAACACGGTGGCATCATGATTTCCATGGACGGCGTGCAGCCGGAGAAAGGTAATGAGACGCTCTACGTGATCCGGGAAGTGTTCAGCGGAACGATATTGGCCGCCCAAAACCTCAAAAGCGGCTCGGCTGAAGAACTGAAGAAGCTCATCCTTCCCGTAATGGAGTTGGGCTTTCCCATCATTGGGATCATCACGGACGGTCAACAATCGATCCGAAATGCAATGGAATCGTTAATGCCGGATGTGCCGTACCAATACTGCCAGTACCACTATCTGAAAGACATCGCTAAACCCGTTGTCGATTTGGACCGGAAACTCAAGACCGGAATCAAGAAAAGCCTTCGCGGCATTCGCGAAATTGAAAAGCGCATCGAGAACGATTCCTCGACTGAAGCGGAAGCGGCCAAAGATTACGTAGCCGCTATCCGCTCGGTGTTGCTCGAGGATGGCAATCCTCCACTCGATTTACCAGGGATACGCGTGTATGAAAATGCCAAAGCCATTCAGGCTTCTCTTGCACGATGCCTGAGTAAAAAAGGGGACCTCTCTGCTGAAAAGTCTGATCAGAATATTCAGTAAACTGGACGACTTCGAGGAGCATTACGCCACCGTCAAACGTTGGGCGCAACCGATCCACCATGTCGCCGAGATCTTGAGTCCCCATATGGATAAACGCAGTGAGACGGTGCAATTTCACCTGCAGCATCTATTGAACTGGGTTGAGAAAACGTATATCCACGAAGACGATAAGCCTCTCGTATCCAATCTCATGACCTATACACGAGGGTTTTGGAAAGGCCTGTTTACGTGCTATGACCACCCACATGTTCCTCGAACAAATAACGATCATGAACGTTTCTTCCGGCAAACCAAAACCCGACACCGGCAGCTTCTCGCGGCATATACATGCCTTCGCTCGCGGTCCTTCCGGCTTCCAATCCCTCTCAGGCCCGTCAAACCCGTCCGCATAGCTGGTCAATTGGCGCATTTGGTGCGCCGAAGGGCATCTTCTGAAGCCTTTGAGGGCGGGCATTTTCCCAACTTCTGCACGGTTTCTGGGCATTGCTTTGAGGGGGGGACTCCGGCGCCTGTTGTTTGCAACGTGTTTGCAACGTGTTTGCA
>CALAME010000069.1 GCA_937925675.1 uncultured Paenibacillaceae bacterium
TATTTGTAGTATTCAGACGGGCTGACCCCGGTAATCGATTTGAACACCTGGCTGAAATAGGTCGGATTCTGATACCCGACCATCTCACTCACTTCATAGACCATATAATGTTTTTCCCTCAGCAACTCCTTCGCCTTTTCAATGCGAAAGCGGTTTAAATAATTGACGAATGTTTCGCCGGTGACCCGCTTGAACAGCTGAGACAAATAATTCCGGTTGACATACAACCGGTCTGCAATTTCAGCCAAAGAGATTTCCTGATCGTAATGGTTCTGTACATATTCCTTCACGTCTCGAATCAGCTTGTGGCTTTTTTTGCCGCCGATCTCTTCCCTTACTTTTTCTGCCCATTCCCGCAATTGGTCGTCCATCCATGCACACAGATCAAGCGGAGAACGCTGCGCATAGATATGGGTGACGACCTCTGACATATCGCGGCTGACACTGCCGTTTTTTTGCTCGTAGCGGCGGGAATAATTGTCGATCATGATCGCACTGAGCACATTGGTGCAAACGTTCTGCACGACAAAAAGCGGAATGTGCCGGTTCGTCCTGACGTCTTGTTCAAACTTCCGCCATGCTTCCATCAGCCGTTCCGGATCCCGTTCATGAACGGCGGTTTGCATTTCCTGCTGCATCTCCAAAGGATATTCATACGGCTCAGATTCGTCCTCTTCCTTGAGCTCATCGTAGGTAAAAACGCGGTTGATCTCTTTGTATTCCCCGGCTTCCAGCGCTTTTTGACTTTCAAGATAAGAATCGATGATCTCATGAATTCCTGATTTCACTTGGCCCAAACCGACGATCAAAGAAAGCTTTAAATAAATCAAAATATTGCGGATCATTTTGGAGATCAGCTTTTTGCACATTTTTTCGAGATCGAGCCCCTGCTCCTTGGCCATAAACACGATTACAAACGTGGAGTCTTTATAATCGACGACGTGAACATCGGTTTTGGAAGCAACCGACGGATCCCCGACCATTTCCTTAATGATATTGCCTGCCCCAAACTTCAAAAGCTGCCATTCCCTTTCCCTCGATTTACTCAAATACGGTGAACGAATCAGATAGAGACTGGCGACAACGACGTTGGCATCCCGGGACAGACCGAGCAGGTTCAACCGTTCTTCGGGAATATAGGCCGGCCGGTAGCGGGTGATCAGCATTTCGCGAAAAAACGCATCGCGCAAATAAAACGTCACCTGCTTCATTTGCTTGTCAAAGTACTCCTGCAGCTTCTTTTGCTTTTCGTTTGCTTCCATATCCATAATAACTTCTTTGATGACGGTTTCAAACTCGTACACGTTGACCGGTTTCAAAAAGAAGTGACGCACGCCGAATTTCATCGCTAGCCGCGCATTGTCAAAGTCCTCATAACCACTGTGAATAATAATATGAATGGACGGGTGTTTTTGCCTTAATGCCTGAATCAGGGCAAGCCCGTCCATTTTCGGCATATAGA
>CALAME010000070.1 GCA_937925675.1 uncultured Paenibacillaceae bacterium
TTACCCAAATCTTATCCTGTACCGCATAGCAACAGGTGGTATCCATTTCGTCGAAAGTTGCTAATCCTGCGTCCTGCAATCTCTGTTTAGCGGCGAGAACTTCCTCGGTCGCGGATACTTGGATTCCCAGATGGTTGATGCCGCCGCTCACTTCGCCACCTTCGTTCAAGGTAAAGTTCAGCGCCGGTTCATCCAGATCGAACTTGGCATAGCCGGGGCGTACTTTCGCCGGCTCTTTACCAAACAGACACCGATAAAACTCAAGGGAAGACTCCAAGTTCCTCACATTGACGGCCACATGGGGCTTCAGTACCATATACATCCTCTCCTTTGGAAGGAATTATCCACCGCAAGACGGGGCGGCACAACAGGTCAGATTGCTCTTCACATACCGGGGGTAGCATTGATCGTAGGTATTCCAAACGGATCGGAGGATCTGCACCCACTTTCTCGCTTTCCCACGACGGTTGACCTTCTGAAATTCCTTTCGAAATTCCTCCTGGCGGATTTTGGCCATCTGTATCATGACGTAATCGTGATTATACAAGGACTTCACCTCCCATCAACTTTTGTTGATATGATGATACATCAAAAACATTTGATTCGTCAATACCCAAATCAAAAAAAATTGATTCGATGGATGGAATAGAAAATAAAAGACCGGGATTATCCCCGGCCTTATTTAAATTGCTCAATGTCTTTCAAAGTCGATGCGATTTGATCCGTCAGGGATTGCAAAAGCAATCTCCCCTTTTCAGCGGTTGCCCGGGTGGGAAAACCGATCGTTCCGCTTTCGGTATATGGTTTCATCCCGACGGTTTCCAGGAGAGGACGATCAGGCACATCGCAATCGGATCGTTTGTCTTCCTTCACTGCCTTCGGCATCAGATGCATTATGAGGGAAGTCTCGCCCTCTCCGGCATGCATATCTCTACTGATGGTTTCACGGATTCCTGCCGCTCGGTAAGCTTCTTCCCAGTGGCGGCGGTTTGGAAACGGCCCCCATACGGTTCGTGGATCTTCGGCATTCAGTTCCTGAACAATATTCCTCAGAAGATGATTGCCGCCGTGTCCATTGATGATGACAACGTGAGAAATGCCGGATCGTTTCAGCGATTGGACAATATCGGTAACCACCGCCGTCAACGTGTGGATCCGGAGGGATATGCAGCCGGGGAAATCCGCATGCTCAAAGGAAGCGGAGTAGGGAAGGACAGGAACGCAGTAAGAGGGCTCGAACCGCTTGGAGAGTTCATTCGCGATTGCCTCGGCGATAAGGGCATCAGTACTTATGGGAAGATGGTATCCGTGTTGCTCGGTGGCTCCGATTGGGAGAAAAGCCACGTTGACATCCGTCAGTTCATTCCACGAAGACAGAGAATCCATGGATCACACTCCCCCTAGGGATCAAAACGCAAACCGATATACAAGATATAGAAAAGGCCTTTCCGCCTGACTCTGACAGAAAGGCACAGAAGTCCCTTGAGGCCAGCTTACAAAAACAAGAGGCCTCCGTAAAGTCCCCGCTCAGTAAGAAGGGCGTCCAACAAGACCGCGAATTGACTTTTACTTTCATCTTGACGTGCAGAAAATGCATCAGCGCCGCAAAGAAACGAAGACAAGCCTTTCGGCTTGCGCTGCGGAGAACGGCCGGGACTGAAATGAGAAGACTGGCAGCGTAAGGCGGTTCTGGATCAGGACACTTTAGCCGACTAAAGGTTTGCAATTCGTTTGCAATTAGGCTGAAAATAAAAATGGCGGGGGCTGAAAACCCCCGTCACTCCTGGTCGGGGCGGCCGGATTTGAACCGACGACCCCCTGGTCCCAAACCAGGTGCTCTACCAAGCTGAGCCACGCCCCGCAGGGAAATCCGTTTTTAAAAACAAAAAAATGGTGCCGAAGGTGGGAGTCGAACCCACATGGTCGAAAGACCACACGATTTTGAGTCGTGCGCGTCTGCCAATTCCGCCACTTCGGCATGTCCTTTGCGATAACGACGCAGTTTTTTCGATTTTGGCCTATTCGTTTTATTCGTTCCGGTTCGCTCGATCCTTTTATAGGCGAGGAATCAGCGACCGGATAGCCGATATCGAATCGTGCGCCTCCGGAGTAATGCGAGATTAATTATATCGAGGAATCAGGCGTCTGTCAAGCGTTTAATTTCATCGGTATTTATTGTCAATATTTTTGCACGCATGCCAAACTGAAAGTGTCCCAAAAAGCGCCGTGTTCTGCCCCTATATAAGATGGGCGGTGCTCAAAGTGAGTCGGCGTTTGAAATGGAGTTTAATCGCTGCTGCAGTCCTAATTATCGCAGCTACAACAGGATTTATTTTCATGGGGGAAGATAACGCAACTGCGAAAATATACAGAAGAGGATTATAGTCGCGATGTAAATGCGGTTATGGCTTCGTTGTTGCCCGAATTGGAATCGGAAGTCGACGCATTCAAAGTTACAGATCCGACTGTAGGGCAAGAATCGGCGGAACTTGCTGTACCCAAAATGTTGGGGAAATATCAGACCGCAATCGAACTCCAAGCCATACAAGCGCCTGACGGGAAAGTAAACGATCATAAAAAGTTGTTGGAAATCATTCGCGCAGGAGAGAGTAGCCGTCCCTGTCCAATCTATGCGGATCCTGAGCAGGACCCCCGTTTTTCTCGTAG
>CALAME010000071.1 GCA_937925675.1 uncultured Paenibacillaceae bacterium
AGATCTGTCTTTCATTTCAACTCTTTTTTATTGTGAATCCGAGTTGGATTCAATGACCCTTTTCATCTTTTTTTCAAAAGCGCTGCGCGGCAGCAAAATGCTATGTTTGCACCCTGTACATTTGATACGGATGTCCATTCCCATCCGGATGATTTCCATCGCATTCGTTCCGCACGGATGCGCTTTTTTCATTTCCACAATGTCACCCAAACCATAACGCTTGCGTTCGCTCATTCTACTCTCCCTTTCATTCGACTTCCACATAGGCGCCGTCGCGCCAAGCGAAAATACCACGTACGGTTACATGGTGATCACGCAAAATTTGTTTCACCCGCTCCAGTTCGGCTTCGGGAAACTCTATGGATAAGGCGCACCCCGCCGTTATTTCCTTAGGAGTCGGCCGCGTATCGATCTCGATTTCTGCATATTCAAGCAACATTTCTGTTCGTAACGCCTGTTGGGTTGAATCGAAAGCGACGAGCATCATCTGCTTCTCGTTTCCTTTCCTTTTCAACAGCTACGCATCCGCTGTTGATTGTGCACACGTCCGTATAAAAATACTACTAAATCCGTATACTGATATCAACCACTTTTCGATTTTGGAGGTCTTTCATGGGCCTGACTTTCGGTTTTGGAAAAAGAAAAGAGCCGTTAAAAATTTCATATTTGGACCCGGACAGCGGCCCGATGATGACTCGCTATTTGGCCAAGCATTTAAAAACCGTCTCTCATGATCGGGAAATTATCTTCTTTTGTATCGGTACAGACCGCTCGACCGGCGATGCCCTCGGACCGCTTGTCGGAACAAACTTGTGCAAACAAAACTTACCGCGCGAGCGTATTTTTGGCACGCTCGATCATCCTGTGCATGCCATCAACTTGCAAGAACAGCTGGAGAAAGCGAACAGCCTTTATGAAAATCCTTTTATCGTAGCCGTCGATGCCTGTCTCGGACAACTGCCCAATGTCGGTTGCATCCAAATCGCGGAAGGACCGCTCAAGCCGGGTGCAGCCGTCCACAAGGAGTTGCCTCCGGTTGGCCACATGCACATCACCGGCATTGTCAACGTGAGCGGTTTTATGGAATATTTCGTATTGCAAAACACCCGGTTGAGCCAGGTGATTCATATGGCCGAGCACATTTCGGAATCGATTATTCAGGCATTGATCCAGTGCGGCCGCTTCCGCTCCATCGCTGCTTCACCATTTATGGACGTCGATTCGCAATCGCTTTAACCGCATCGATAAAATAGCGAACCTCATCTTCGCTCGTATAAAAACCGACGCTAGCTCGTACGGCGCCGGTTTTTTCGGTGCCCGCAGTCTGATGTGCAAGCGGTGAACAATGATGTCCTGCTCTTACGGCAATCTGATATTCGCGGTCGAGCACATAGGCCACTTCAGAGGCATCCCAACCGGCTAGCGTAAATGAAACGATCCCGGTTCTCGGCTCACCCAGAGGCGGACCGAGCAACTGAATCCCACGGATTTGCAGCAACCCTTCCATTAACATCTGCGTCAATTCCCATTCCCTGCGATGAATCTTCTCCGGTGTTTCTTCCAATACTTTGGCTACTCCGGCACCAAGACCCGCAATTCCCGGCGTATTTTGCGTTCCCGTTTCAAATCGATCGGGAAGAACATCCGGTTGCAACACCTCTTCCGACCGGCTTCCCGTCCCACCATGGATAAGCGGCTCCAGTTCAATCCCTGATCTTACATACAATCCGCCCGTTCCTTGCGGACCAAGCAGTCCTTTATGACCAGGAAATGCCAGCATATCGATACCCAATTGACGGACATCAATCGGATAGGTACCCGCGGTTTGCGCCGCATCGACGAGCACACAGACGTCTTTTTTCTTGACGATCTCGCTCATTTTATCGATCGGCAGTATCGTTCCCAACAAATTGGAACTGTGGTTGACAATGAGCATTCTCGTTTTGTTCGTCAACGCTGCTTTCAGCTCGTTGAGATCGATCTGTCCCCTTTCATCCGCCGGCAAATATGTGACGCTGATGCCGATTTTTCGTTTTAAATATTCCAGCGGTCTCCGCACAGAATTGTGCTCAAGCGCGGTTGTAATGACATGGTCACCTTCGCGTAAATATCCTTGAATCGCCTGGTTTAACGCATAGGAAGTGTTGATGCAAAACGAAATGTCATTTTCATTGTTGATACGAAACAGTTCCGCTAATCGTTTGCGTGTTTGAAATAAGGTACGGCTGGCCTTCATCGCCAAATAATGGCTGCCCCGTCCCGGATTGGCGCCGTACTCCTCTACCGCTTGCTTCATCGCCTCGATCACTTCTGGCGGTTTAGGCCAGGAAGAAGCGGCGTGGTCAAAATAGTATATTTTTTTCATGAACTCCCCTCATTTCTATTCAGTCCAATGAAAAAAAGAAAAACGGCTCTGCACCGTTTTATTTTTCTTTTTGATTGTTTTTCTGTAACAAGGATAAGAGCCGTTCCAGATCATCTTTGGAGTAAAAGGAAAATTCAATTTTACCCCGATCTTTATGATTTACAATTTTTACGGTCGTCTGGTACGTTTGACGCAGCTCGTCCTCTATCTGTTCGAGATAAGGATCATATTTTCTGGATCGTTCGCTTGTTGACTTTTTCTTTTTCGGCGAGGACAAGTTTTTAATCCTTTCTTCCAGTTCACGAACGCTCCATTGTTCTCGCACGGTCTGTTCTGCCAACTTCTTTTTCTGTTCGTCATCTTCAACCCCAGCGATGGCTCGCGCATGGCCCATCGACAATGTTCCACGTGAAACATGTTCTTTGACTTCATCCGGCAGCTGCAACAATCGCAGAAAGTTAGCAACATGGGAGCGTGATTTGCCAACCTTAGCAGACAATTCTTCTTGTGTTAACGAAAAGCGTTCCATCAAATTTTGATAAGCAGAAGCAATTTCGAGTGCATTTAAATCTTCACGTTGTAAGTTTTCAATCAGGGCAATTTCCATTACTTGCTGGTCGGAAAAATCACGCACTACCGCTGGAATCGTATCTTTTCCTGCTATTTTGGAAGCTCTCCATCTTCTTTCACCAGCGATGATTTCATAGCCCTTTACTACAGAACGAACAATAATCGGCTGGATGACACCATGTTCTTTGATGGATTCGGCCAATTCGTCAATACTTTCCTGGTCGAATTGTTTACGCGGTTGGTATGGGTTGGCACGGAGTTGGGAAAGCGGGATCTCGATCACTTTATCATCATCAGTAATATCCAATGAAGGAATTAAAGCATCCAGACCCCTCCCTAATCGTCTACTCACTTGCTACCACTTCCTTTGCTAGCTCCATATACACTTCGGAGCCTTTCGATTTGGGGTCATACGTAATGATCGATTGTCCATGGCTCGGTGCTTCACTCAATCTGACATTACGAGGAATGATGGTGTTATACACTTTTTGCTGAAAATATTTTTTCACTTCTTCAATAACCTGAATGCCCAGATTGGTCCTCGCGTCAAACATGGTCAACAATACACCTTCAATGCGCAGATTCGTATTTAAATGTTTTTGCACCAATCGAACCGTATTTAAAAGCTGGCTCAATCCTTCCAACGCATAATACTCGCATTGAATCGGTATAATGACCGAATCGGCAGCCGTCAAAGAGTTCACGGTCAAAATTCCCAGGGATGGCGGACAATCAATTAAAATATAATCAAACATATGACGGATCAATTGTAACGATTTTTTCAGCCGGATTTCTCTCGATATCGTTGGAACCAGCTCGATTTCAGCTCCCGCCAGTTGAATGGTGGCCGGGATGATTTTCAAATTTTCAATGTTCGTATCGACGATCACGTCTTTCGGATGAACGTCATTTATGATCATATCGTATATGCAATAAGTGACATCTGCTTTATTGATACCAATTCCACTGGTCGTATTTCCTTGCGGATCGATATCAACGAGCAGCACTTTTTTGCCGAGTGTAGCAAGCGATGCGCCCAAATTTACGGAAGTTGTCGTTTTTCCAACCCCACCCTTTTGATTGGTGATCGCAATGATTTTAGACAAAATGAATTCACCCCGAGTTTTTTATTGCTCTAACTTATAGACGCAAAAAAATATGATTTGTTCGTTGAAAATAGCGGCTTTCGCCGCATTTTTACGACTTTTATATGTGAGATGAAAATAAAGATTCCATCCGGAAATATGGGGATTACGGCGATATCGCAAACCGTAGGAAATAAGTCCATTTATTTTTGTTTTGGAATTTTGATTTTAATTTCATAGTAATCTTCATAATCCTGTTCATCCGTTTCAATCGCCATCCCGGACTGTGTGACGAGTTGGATCGATTGACGGATCGTATTCAATGCCAGTCGGACGTCCTTGGAAAATGAAATCCGTTTTGGACGAGTTGTTGTTTTTTTCTCTGCCTTGAACTGCTGGACCCGCGCTTCCGTCTGCTTGACATTCAAATCCCGCTCTAAAATTTCATTGAGGACTTTGACTTGCAATTTTTCGTCTTTTAATGCCAGCAATGCGCGTGCATGTCGTTCACTGATTTTTCTGTATCTTAATGCTTCTTTTACCGGCTCGCTCAGTTGCAGCAGACGAATTTTGTTGGCGATCGTAGACTGGCTTTTGCCAATTCGCTGAGCGAGACTTTCTTGTGTCAACTGGTGTATTTCCATGAGCTGCTGATAGGCGTTTGCTTCTTCAATAGAAGAGAGCCCTTCCCGCTGCAAGTTCTCGATTAAGGCGATCGAAGCAGCTTGAGAATCGTTGAATTCTTTGACAATAGCCGGAATCGTCTCCATCCCAAGCTTCTGTACCGCCCGAAAACGTCTCTCACCAGCGATAATTTCAAATTTATCATTACGAACGCGTACAACGATCGGTTGTATGACGCCATGGGTTTTAATCGTTTGGCTCAATTCTTCGATTCGTTCATCATCGAATACAGTACGTGGCTGAAACGGGCTGGGAACAATGTCTTTTACTTTGATATGTTTAATTTCTTCGTTTTCTCCCCGCTCAGTAAATCCAAATATTTTAGATAATTGCTCCTTCATTTCATACCACCCAATCCCCGGTCTTCTGTAATCTGTTCTACCCGATTAATGGATTTCTCCATTAAGGGTGAAATATCCTGCTGGGACAGAGAAAATGTTCCACGTGAAACATTTTGGGTTGTATCCAATCCGAAGATGCACATGTTCTATTTACGCAGCGGATGACGTGCCGGTTCCCCTGCCTTGCGTGGAAATCGTTTTGGCGTATGGGTTTTCTTGCGCACAATGACGATATGGCGTTCCGCTTGTTCCGATGGCAACAAAAAACGATGGACTTGTTCCAATTGTGCGCCAAGCAGACGAAAACTGGCTTGAGCCTCTTCCAATTCTTGCGGCGCCTGGCTGCCCTTCATCGCAACAAAAATTCCCGACGGTTTGACAAAGGGCAAACAAAGCTCATTCAGGACGTTCATTCTGGCAACCGCTCTCGCTGTCACCACTTCATAAGCGTCCCGATGTTCTTTTAAACGTGCCGCATCTTCCGCACGGGCATGGATACATTCCACCTGGTCCAACTTCAGCGTTTCGACCAGATGACGTAAAAATGTAATTCTTTTATTTAACGCATCGATGATGGTAATGCGCAAATGCGGATACATAATTTTTAAAGGAATGGAAGGAAAACCGGCACCGGAGCCAATATCAGCCAAGGTTTGTACTTGATCGAGAGAAACAAAAAAAGAAAGCGAAATGGAATCGTAAAAGTGTTTGATATAAACATCATCGCGATTCTCAATGGCCGTCAAATTCATTTTTTGATTCCATTCCGCCAGTTGTTCATAGTATTGTTCAAATTGGCGCCACTGTGTATCATCCAGTTCGATCCCGCGTTCTTTGAGCCAGAGGGCCATTTTTTGTTCGATGTTGGTATCGCCTACTCTGTTCATGAATTTCTCGCCGCCGTTACTTTGTTGTACGACTCTAAATAGACAAGCAATATGGAAATGTCAGCTGGAGATACACCGGCAATACGGGAAGCTTGCCCGATGGAAAGCGGCCGGATTTCGGACAGCTTTTGCTGTGCAATTACGGACAATCCTTTTACATCGTTGTAATCGATATCTGCCGGAATTTTCTTTTTCTCCATTTGCCGCATGCGTTCAACATGTTGCATCTGCTTTTCAATATAGCCCGCATATTTGATCTGAATTTCTACCTGTTCTTTCTCTTCTTCCGTCAAAGGTTCCGGTGCCGGTGAAAGTCGCTCAATGTGTTCATATTTAATTTCCGGTCTTCGGAGCAGATTGTCCAGGCTTGTACTGTTTTGCAAAGGTGAACTTTCGACTTCTTCTAATATCGGTGCCGCTTCATCCGGCTTAACTTTGGTCGTTTTGAGCCGGTTGATTTCCGTTTCGATGTTCCGTTTTTTCCGCAAAAACTTCTGATACCTTTCTTCAGAAATGAGGCCGATCTCATAACCGAGCGGCGTCAACCGCATGTCGGCATTGTCATGGCGGAGCAAGAGCCGATATTCGGCGCGCGACGTCAGCAGCCGATACGGTTCATTCGTTCCTTTCGTCACCAAATCATCGATCAAGACTCCGATATATCCTTGCGAACGTTGGATGATAACCGGCTCTTTTCCTTGCACTTTCCGCGCAGCGTTGATGCCGGCCATAATTCCTTGTGCCGCTGCTTCTTCATATCCGGAAGTTCCATTGACCTGCCCCGCGGTGAACAGGTTTTCTACAAGTTTCGTTTCCAACGTGGGCCACAATTGGGAAGGTACGATGACATCGTACTCAATCGCATATCCGGTACGCATCATTTTGGCATTTTCCAACCCCGGTACCGAGCGCAGCATTTGCAGCTGAATTTCTTCCGGCATGCTCGTGGAAAGGCCTTGCACATAATATTCGGACGTGTAGCGTCCTTCCGGTTCCAAAAAAATCTGATGCTTCGGCTTGTCGCTGAAACGGACGATTTTGTCCTCGATCGAAGGGCAATATCTCGTTCCGATTCCTTCAATCGCTCCCGAGTACATCGGAGCGCGATGCAAATTTTTTTGAATGATCTCATGCGTTTCCGGCGACGTATATGTCAACCAGCAAGGCAATTGCTCCCCAGGCGGAGGAGATTCGGTCTCGTACGAGAAAAATTTCGGATTTTCATCCCCCGGCTGAATTTCCGTTTTGGAAAAATCAATGGAATCTTTATGGATGCGCGGTGGTGTACCGGTCTTAAAGCGTACCAATTTAAAGCCGAGTTCCGACAAACATTCGGACAGGCGCACGGACGGTTGCTGATTGTTCGGCCCGCTTTCATAGGAGCATTCGCCGATAATCACCCTTCCGCGCAAAAAGGTCCCTGTCGTTAATACGGTCGTTTTGGCGTAATATTCGGCACCCGTTTTGGTAACGACGCCGCGGCAAACCCCATTTTCGACAATCAGTTCTTCCACCATCGCCTGCCTGAGTGTCAAGTTTTCCTGTTTCTCCAGCGTTTCCTTCATCGTATGCTGGTACAAAAATTTATCCAGCTGGGCACGCAAGGCCTGGACAGCCGGACCTTTGCCTGTGTTCAGCATGCGCATTTGAATGTACGTTTTGTCGATGTTGCGCCCCATTTCGCCACCAAGCGCATCGATTTCACGGACGACATGACCTTTCGCCGGTCCGCCGATGGACGGATTGCAAGGCATAAAGGCCACCATATCCAAACTCATCGTCACCAGCAACGTGTTGCAACCCATGCGCGCAGCGGCTAGCGCCGCCTCGCATCCGGCATGTCCGGCGCCGATGACGATCACATCGTACTCTCCTGCCTTAAATCCCATTCCTTTCGCCTCCTTCGTCCCCTATTTACCTAAACAGAACTGCGAAAAAATTTGATCGATCAGCGATTCACTGACATTCTCACCGATAATTTCGCCAAGATGTTCCCAGGCTCTCCGCACATCGATTTGAATCATATCGATCGGGACCAATTGTTCGGCCGCGGCCAGCGCTTCTTTTAGACATGCTTTCGCCTGTTCCAGTTCCGCAATATGACGTGCGTTGCTCACATAGGAAAGATCTTGTCCTTGAATACTGCCGCTGAAAAACATGTCCGCGATCGCCTTTTCCAGCCGCTCGACGCCATCTTCATGCAAGACAGACATTTCCACCACCCTCTCAGGCGGAAACGCGGCGTACACTTCCTCCATTTCCAATTGACGCGGCAGGTCTTTTTTATTGATGATCGCCAGCGACTGCCGCGTCCGGACTTGCTCGATAATTCGCCTTTCTTCTTCATTCAAACGTTCGTTGTAATTTAATACTAACAGAATCAGGTCCGCTTGGGAAAGAGCCTGGAGCGATCTTTCCACTCCAATTTGCTCCACAACATCATCGGTTTCCCGCAAGCCCGCTGTATCCAGCAGTTTTAACGGAATGCCGGCAACGTTTACATACTCTTCGATTACATCTCTCGTCGTACCCGGAATATCCGTTACGATCGCACGGTTTTCACGGGCTAACAGATTAAGCAGCGACGACTTGCCGGCGTTCGGACGTCCGATGATCGCGGTCACGACTCCTTCGCGCAAAATTTTCCCCCGCTCCGCTGTTTTGAGCAGCTCGTCAATTTGAACCAATGCCCGCTCGCAATGCTCTCTGATCGTTCGGTTCGTTACTTCCTCAACATCATGTTCCGGATAATCGATATTGACCTCAATATGTGCCATCAATTCGACGAGCAACTGACGCAATTCCCGCACCTTGCGCGACAATTGGCCATCCACCTGTTTCAACGCCTGCGCGTAAGCGCGATCCGATTTGGAGCGGATCAGATCCATGACCGCTTCCGCCTGACTTAAGTCGATGCGTCCGTTGAGAAATGCCCGTTTCGTAAACTCGCCCGGTTCCGCCAGACGTATGCCATGTTTCAATAAGAGATCCAATACCTTTTTTACCGGAAGGATGCCGCCATGGCAGCTGATTTCAACAACGTCTTCTCTCGTAAATGTTTTCGGTGCGCGCATGACGGTAACCAGCACTTCGTCCACTTTTTCTCCATTGGCTGGGTCGACGACAAATCCGTAATGAACCGTATGAGAAGGCACCTCGCTCAATTTTTGCTTTGTGCGCACGAGCGGTTCAACAAGCTGTATCGCCTCTTTGCCGCTGACGCGAATGACGGCTATGCCTCCTTCACCCAGCGGCGTCGATATTGCTGCGATCGTATCGCTAATCAAAGCGGCCACCTCGATCATTTATTTTTTAGCCTGCCCTGCTCACGTGATGGAAATAACGGTTTTACCGAAAAAAACAATGACTTTTCGGCAGTCGCGAAAGTCATTGCTTCATAAGTTCTAACCCGATTCGATATGGGATTATGCTATGGATCCTTTTATAAATGTTGTCCAGAAAATCCGGGAATGGGATTTGTTCAGGAGCGGAGATCGATAACGACGCGCCGATTCGGATCTTGTCCTTTACTGTAGGTGACGACTTTTGCATGGTTTTGCAGCACGGAGTGAATGACCTTCCGATCTTGTGGCGACATCGGCTCAAGCACGATTTCCTGTCCTGTGCGGGAGACCCTTTTTGCCAGACGAACGGCCAAGTTTTCTAATGTTTCCCTGCGCCGTTTGCGGAAGTTTTCGGCATCGAGCACGATGCGGATATGCTCATCGGAATAGCGGTTGGCTACGACATTCACCAAATATTGAAGCGCATCCAAAGTTTGCCCGCGGCGACCGATCACGATACCGAGTTCGCTGCCTTTGATATCAAATACGGTTTTGTCCTTTAATTTGCGCACTTCAACCGTCGTGTCCAATCCCATCGTTTTCAACACATCATTTAAAAATCGTTCCGCTTCTTCCAGTCCATCCGGGATCAGTTCCAGCTCGACTTTCGCTTCCCGTGCACCGATCAATCCGAATAACCCTCTGGCCGGCTCTTCAAGCACATTCACTTTGACGCGGTCCTCCGGCACGTTCCATTGGGCAAGACCGCTTTTTATCGCTTCTTCTACAGTCTTGCCCGTTACCGTCACCTTCCTCACTTCGTAAGGCCTCCTTTTTCGTCTTTTTGAGATCTTCCGTACAAAAAGTAAGTTTGTATGATTGTAAATATATTACTATATACCCAATACAAAGGTAAAGCGGACGGAAAACTCATGGCCATTACGAAGATCAAAACCGGGAAGATGACAAGCAGTGCCTGCATCTGGTTGTTGGGCATATGCATGGTCATGACTTTTTGCTGAATCCACGTCGTCAGCGCAGCCAGAAGCGGCAAGATAAACGGATCTCTCTCTCCCAATTGCAACCATAAAAACGAATGGGAGCTGATTTCGGTGTTGCGCATGATGGCGTGATAAAGCGCGATCAACACCGGCATCTGAATGAGCACAGGAAAGCATCCAGCAAGCGGATTGATGTTGTGCTTCTGGAACAGCTTCATCGTTTCCTCTTGCTGTTTTTTCGGATCATCTTTATATTTTTGCTGCAACTTTTTCAGTTCAGGCTGGATCGCCTGCATCTGTTTGGAACTCCGATACTGTTTGATCGCCAGCGGCAAAATCAGCAAACGAATAATAATGGTGACGATAAGTATGGAAATGCCGTATTCATTCCAAAAAATAGCGGCGAACCAATCCAACGTTTCCGATAGCGGATAGACGAAATACTTGTCCCAGATTCCGTTTTGCGGATCGATCGGATTGACCGTCGGATCCATGCTACAACCGGCCAATACCACTGCCACCAGCGTCAAAACAGCAAACAATATCCATCTACGAGACAAATTCCGAATCCTCCCATCACGTGCACAGTTCCAGGACGGCTCGTCCCAATAATCCAAAATCAACTATATCATAGAACGTTATGCAAATGAAACAGTTTCCTCAACGTAATAAAGACGCCTTTCGCAAGACGTGCAGCAAACTTTTTTGCAAAGCTTTAAAATCATTGAGGTTCAAAGATGCTCTGCGGGCGATGATAATCAGGTCGTAGCCATCTTTGAGCAAATGCTGATTCAAACGGACCGCTTCTTTGATCCTGCGGCGCAAACGATTGCGTACAACGGCTTTTCCGATCTTTTTGCTCACAGATACGCCGACGCGAAACGGCCCTTGATCAGCGCGTTCCATATAATAGAGCGCAAATTGATAGTTGGCCGTCGATTGTCCTTGTCGATATACTTTTTTAAAATCTTCCCGATCGGTCAAACGATTTTTTCTGTGCACCTTGAAACGTTGCCCCTTTAACCATTTAAAAAAAATAGACCACTTGTTTGTGGCCTGTATTTATGCACTGATCACTTTTCTGCCTTTCTTGCGACGAGCCTTCAACACTTTTCTCCCGCTCTTCGTGGACATCCGTTTGCGGAAGCCGTGCACTTTCTTGCGTTTTCTCACGTTCGGTTTAAAAGTCACACTCATTACTGGGGCACCTCCTGTCTTAGCTGTTTCAACTCTTAAATTAAATCACTTTCGGCCTCTATTGTCAACCTGACGCGCTGCATCTTGTCCACAAAAAGAGGTGCAAGAACATGTAGAAAAAACACGAACGTTGACAACATGTGCATATTTTGGATGTCGAAATGAGCTCCGTTTGTCGAATTATAAACAACTTATTCACAATATGTAGTGTTGTTGATAAATATTCATGCACAATACGTAGATATTGTGGATAAAATGATGAATTTCGTTGAAATTAGACTACTCTTTTGTTATCATATTGATTGCTCTCATTGTGGATATTCCCCTTTTTACCCGAATTTATACACAGCCTGTGGATAAATCTGTGAACAATTTATCCTCCTGTTGATAACTTCATATTCACATCCTATTCGTATTGTTGATAAATCTACATATCTCGTGGTCGGACTACAGCATTTTTTTACATGATATGCGCCCCTTTTAAAAACAATGCATTATTTTTTGTCCGGAATACATAGAAGGAGTGAGCAAGTGTGGAAAGTCGAGCCGACCTCATGTGGCAGCAAGTTCTTTCCCTCATCAAAAAAAAAATTAGCAAGCCGAGTTTTGACACCTGGCTCAAATCGACCAGCGCCGCCGTCTTTACCGATTCTGTACTCGTTGTGTGTGCTCCGAACAAGCTGGCCAAAGATTGGCTCGAAAATCGCTATGTGCAGCTGATCTCCGCATGTGTGAAAGAATTAACCGGACACGATGTCGAGATCAAATTTATCATTAAAGATGAAGAAGAAACGGAAAACGAAACATTGCCCCAGCCCCAACCGAAACCGAAACCTTCCGTAACCGTCAATGAGGAAACGGTTTCAACCATGCTGAACCCGAAATATACGTTTGACACGTTCGTAATCGGTGCGGGCAACCGGTTCGCACACGCTGCCTCACTCGCCGTAGCCGAAGCTCCAGCAAACGCTTACAATCCGTTGTTTTTGTACGGAGGCGTCGGATTGGGCAAAACGCATCTCATGCATGCAATCGGTCATTTTATTCTGGAACATTCTCCGGGAACGCGCGTCCTTTATATTTCGTCGGAGAAATTTACGAATGAATTCATCAACGCGATCCGCGACAACCGCGGTGAAGATTTTCGCAACAAATATCGGAACATCGACGTCCTTTTAATTGACGACATCCAATTCTTGGCGGGGAAAGAACAGACTCAGGAAGAATTTTTCCATACATTTAATGCGCTGCATGAAGAATCGAAACAGATTATTATTTCGAGCGACCGTCCCCCGAAAGAAATTCCGACTTTGGAAGAACGGCTCCGCTCGCGTTTCGAATGGGGATTGATCACCGACATCCAGCCGCCGGACCTGGAAACGCGCATCGCGATTTTGAGGAAAAAGGCGAAAGCCGAAAATCTCGACATTCCGAACGAAGCGCTCGTTTATATCGCCAACCAGATCAATACGAACATCCGCGAACTGGAAGGTGCGCTGATCCGCGTTGTCGCCTATTCTTCGCTTATCAATGAAGATATAACGGTCCATTTGGCAGCGGAGGCGCTGAAAGATATTATTCCGTCGAATCGGCCGCATCAAATTACGGTCGAAGATATTCAGCAAAAAACGTGTGAGTTTTTCGGGTTAAAAGTGGAGGATCTCAAAGCGCGCAAACGTACGCGCTCCGTAGCCTTTCCGCGGCAAATCGCCATGTACCTGTCGCGGGAACTGACCGATCTGTCCTTGCCGAAAATCGGGGAAGCCTTTGGTGGCAGGGACCATACGACTGTTATCCACGCTTACGAAAAAATTTCGCAATCCATCAAACAGGATCAGGAATTATATAAAATTGTCCACACGTTGAAAAACCAGATCCAAAATCCTTCGTAAAACTATACACAGTTGCTCGACAGCCTATACACATTTTATGCACATGTGGATAGGCTGAATCTTTTTTATTTAGCTTTAGTTATCCACAATATCCCGCCTCCTACTACTCATGCTACCAAATTAAAGTTATGATATGATTAGTGATTATCAGTCGGGAGTGAACGAAATCGATGAAACTAAACATCACCAAAACCGAACTTAACGAAGCGATTCAACACGTATCCAGAGCAATCAGTCCACGTACGACGATCCCCATTTTGGCCGGAATCAAGATCGACGCACATGCTGACGGGTTGACTCTGACAGCCAGTGATACAGATATTTCTATTCAAAGTTTTATTCCGATAAGTAAAGACGATCGTGATATTGTGGAACTGGAGCGAGCGGGTAGCGTCGTCTTGCCGGCCAAATTTTTTGTCGAAATCGTGCGTAAACTTCCGGAAGAACAAGTTGAACTGGAAGTATATGAAGGTTTTCGCACGATGATCCGTTCCGGTGCGACAGAAATCCAGCTTCATGGACTGGATCCGGAAGAATTTCCGGTCTTGCCCGTGCTGGATGAATCTCGGCTCTTTTCCATCTCATCCGATCTGTTAAAAACGATGATTCGCCAGACGGTATTCGCCGTTTCGGCCAACGAAAGCACACCGATTTTGACCGGGGTTTTATGGACGCTCGAAGACAATGTGCTCAAATTCGTCGCTACAGACCGGCATCGACTGGCGAGCAGGCGCGTTCAACTCGATAACGGGGACGGATTGACATTTAAAAATGTGGTCATCTCCGGAAAAACGATGAATGAACTGGCCAAATTAATCCCGGAACAGGACACCATGATCGATATTGTTGTCAATGAAAACCAAGTTTTGTTTAAAATGGATTCTATCCTCTTTTATTCGCGCGTGTTGGACGGGATGTATCCCGACACGACCCGCATTATTCCTGAACAGTTCAAAACGGAGATCGTCGTGGAAACGAAGCGTCTGCTCGATGCGATGGACCGCGCTTATTTGTTGTCGCGTGAAGAAAAAACGAATATCGTCAATCTGAATACGGAAGAAAACGAAACGATCGTCATTTCATCCAGCTTGTCGGAATTGGGCAGAATCACGGAGCAATGCGAGGTGGAACATTTGCAGGGGGAATCATTAAAAATTTCATTTAATGCGAAATATATGCTCGACGCCTTAAAAGTCATCGACAGCGATCAAATTTATCTCGGTTTTAACGGAGCGATGAGCCCGATTCTTGTTCGTCCGGTCGATGACAATCGCTTGCTGAATCTTGTGTTGCCTTACCGGACAAGCGGTTAACGAAGCGGTCAATTTGGAGAAAGGAAGAGACGGCGAGTTAGAGATGAAAACGATCGGAATACGGAAAGAACCGATTACGCTCGGGCAGTTGCTGAAGCTAACCGAACATATTCAAACCGGCGGTGAAGCGAAATTTTTTCTCCGCGAACCGCGGGTAAAGGTGAACGGGGTGACTGAAAATCGCCGTGGAAAGAAGATTTTCATCGGCGATGTCGTCACGATCGATGGTGTCGATTATAAAGTGGTGAGCAGCGATTGATCTTAAACAGCCTGCAATTGTACCAGTTTCGGAATTACGAGCAAATCGAACTTGCATTCGACTCCCCCGTCAATCTGTTTATCGGACAAAATGCACAGGGGAAAACGAATTTGCTCGAATCGATTTATGCGCTGGCGCTGTCCAAATCGCACCGTACCCATAAAGACAAAGAATTGATCCGATGGGGGGCAAAACAAGCTCGCATCTCTGCAGAGATCGAAAAAAAATATGGACCGTGCCGGCTGGATCTGTTGCTGGCGTCGTCGGGGAAAAGGGCGAAGATTAACGGCCTTGAGCAAAAAAAACTGAGCGATTTTATCGGTACGCTGAACGTCGTGATGTTTGCGCCGGAAGATCTCGATATCGTCAAAGGTGCTCCCGGCATCAGAAGACGGTTTATGGATATGGAGATCGCGCAGGTGGAACCTCGCTATTTATACCACCTGACCCGGTTTCAAAAAGTGTTGCAACAACGAAACCTATATTTGAAGCAGCAGCGCGATCCGAATGCCATAGACCTCGGGATGTTGGAAGTCTGGGACCGTCAACTTGCTGAGCATGGTTCTAAAATTATGAAAAAACGTCAAAACTTTATAAGTAAACTGCAAATCGTGGCTGCCCAAATACATGACAGTATCACCGAAGGTAAAGAAAGACTGAAAATTGTCTACCAGCCGTCGGTGGAAAGCGAAGATTTTGCAGATGAAACTGTTTTATTTGAACGATTTATGTTAAAGTTATCACAGATAAGGATGCAGGAAATCAGGCGCGGCATCACTTTGGCAGGACCGCATCGAGATGATATTCTTTTTTATATCAATGATAAAGAGGCGGGAACTTACGGTTCTCAAGGCCAGCAGCGCACGACGGCCCTGTCCGTCAAACTGGCTGAAATCGAATTGATGAAAGATGAGATCGGCGAATATCCGGTGCTCTTGTTGGACGACGTGTTGAGTGAACTCGATCGAAGCCGGCAAATGCGGCTGATCGAGACGTTCAAAGACAAAGTGCAGACGTTTATTACGGCAACGGAAATCGATAGCATCGATAAAAACCGTCTCGGTGATGCTCGTATTTTCCGTGTGGTTGATGGCCGTGTGTTGAAGTGAGCAAAGTTGATTCATGGAGTTGAGAACGGAAAATGTTCATCCACCTCGGCGGGGAAAAATTGATTCGCTCAAATGAGTTGATCGCCATTTTCGATCTGTCGATTGAAAAGTCCTCCAAAATTTCCTACCAGTTCGTCCAAGAAGCATTGGAGAGAAAAGCGATAGAAAAAATCGGTGAAGAGGAGCCGAAATCGCTGGTTCTGACTTCGACCAAGCTGTACTACTCCCCGATATCGCCCGCTACGTTGAAAAAACGAGCCCAGTCATTGAGCGAGCAGTGACGGCATCGAGCGTGCAAACTGATGAGAAGAAGGAGCAGGTGAAAAGGCGCATGTCAGTGGAACAACATACGTATGATGAGAGCCAGATACAGGTGTTGGAAGGGCTTGAGGCGGTACGGAAACGTCCGGGGATGTATATCGGATCGACCGGACCGAGAGGCCTTCACCACCTCGTATGGGAAGTCGTCGACAACAGCATAGACGAAGCGATGGCCGGGGTGTGCAGCAACATCGAAGTCATCGTAGAAAAGGACGGTTCGATTACCGTTTCGGACGATGGACGCGGAATACCGGTCGGCATCCATCCGCAGCTGAAGCGCTCCACTGTGGAAGTCGTCATGACGGTATTGCATGCTGGGGGAAAATTCGGTGGAGAAGGTTATAAAGTTTCCGGGGGGCTGCATGGCGTCGGCGTTTCTGTCGTCAATGCGCTTTCCGAGTGGCTGAAGGTCGAGGTTAAAAGAGAAGGCAAAATCCATTTTCAGGAGTATCGGCGCGGCATTCCCCAATCCGAATTGAAAGTGATCGGAGAAACCGAAGAAACCGGCACGCGCATTACGTTTTTCCCGGACCGGGAAATCTTTACGGAATCGATAGAGTTTGACTACGAGACGTTGCAAACCCGTCTGCGCGAGCTGGCGTTTTTAAATAAAGGCGTGCGCATTACGTTAAAAGACAACAGAACCGGCCAGGAAAACACATATTGTTATGAGGGCGGGATCGTTTCGTTTGTCGAATATTTAAATCGAAACCGTGAAGTTTTGCACGAACCTCCGATTTACGTTGAAGGCGAACGCGATAACATACAGGTCGAAATTGCTCTCCAATACAACGACGGCTACAGCGAAAATATTTACTCCTTCGCCAACAACATCAACACGCATGAAGGCGGTACGCACGAAGCAGGATTCAAGAGTGCCCTGACGCGTATTATTAACGAATATGCACGAAAACATTCACTGATTAAAAACGGCGATACCCATTTCAGCGGTGAAGATGTGCGGGAAGGGCTCACTTCAATCCTCTCCGTTAAAATTCCGGAACCACAGTTTGAAGGTCAGACCAAGACCAAGCTCGGCAACAGCGAAGTCCGCGGAATCGTCGAATCTTTGTTTTCCGAAAAATTGATCGAGTTTTTGGATGAAAACCCGGCCGTTGCCCGCCGCATTGTGGACAAGGCTCTGCAAGCAGCACGTGCGCGGGAAGCGGCGCGTAAAGCGCGGGAATTGACCCGCCGTAAAAATGCGCTGGAAGTCAGCTCGCTCCCGGGTAAATTGGCGGACTGTTCGTCGCGCGATGCTTCGATCAGCGAATTGTACATCGTCGAGGGTGACTCTGCCGGCGGCTCGGCCAAACAGGGACGCGATCGCCATTTTCAGGCGATATTGCCGCTTCGCGGAAAAATTTTGAACGTTGAAAAAGCGCGTCTGGACAAAATTTTGTCCAATGCGGAAATCCGGGCGATCATCACCGCGCTTGGCACCGGAATCGGCGATGATTTTGATATTACAAAGGCAAGGTACCATAAAGTGATCATCATGACGGATGCCGATGTGGACGGAGCGCACATCCGCACATTGTTGTTGACCTTTTTCTATCGCTATATGCGGGAATTGATCGAAAAAGGATATATTTATATCGCGCAACCGCCGCTTTATCGGCTGGAGAAAAACAAGGTCATCCGTTACGCTTATTCGGAAAAGGATAAAGAAGAAGTGCTCAAGGAATTGGGCGATGACGGCAAAGTGAACATTCAGCGCTACAAAGGGCTTGGAGAAATGAACGCGGATCAGCTGTGGGAAACGACGATGGATCCGGAAAGCCGCACGCTGATTAAAGTCAGCATCAAGGATGCGATCGAGGCGGATATGCTGTTTGATACCTTGATGGGCGATAATGTGGAACCGCGTCGTGAATTTATCCAGCAGCATGCCAAGTACGTGACCAATCTCGATATATAACCTGATTTTTATAGGGTTACGGATGTTAGGAGATTAGGACAGATTTAAACATTTCAGGAGGAAAAGCATGGCTGACGAGAACAGATCCCAAATTGTGGAGAGAGACATCGGTCAAGAGATGCGCAGTTCCTTTATGGATTATGCGATGAGCATTATTGTAAGCCGTGCCTTGCCCGATGTGCGGGACGGTCTTAAACCTGTTCATCGCCGCATTTTGTATGCGATGTCGGAACTGGGCATGTCACCGGATAAACCGTTCAAAAAGTCGGCGAGAATCGTCGGCGAGGTTATCGGTAAATACCATCCGCACGGGGATGCGGCCGTATATGAAACGATGGTGCGCATGGCGCAAGATTTTTCGCTCCGCTATATGTTGATCGAAGGACATGGAAACTTTGGTTCAATCGATGGCGATGCTGCTGCGGCCATGCGTTATACAGAAGCGCGGCTATCGAAAATTGCGATGGAGATGCTGCGCGATATTCAGAAAGACACGATCCCGTTCGTGCCGAACTACGATGGGGAGGAAAAAGAGCCGTCCGTGCTCCCGGCGCGTTTTCCAAACTTGCTCGTCAACGGTATCTCCGGGATTGCTGTCGGTATGGCCACGAACATTCCTCCGCACAATCTGGGCGAAGTGATCGACGGCTTGAAGGCGCTTATCGAAAATCCCGATCTGACGCCAATCGAGCTGATGGAATATATCAAAGGTCCGGATTTTCCTACAGGTGGCTACATCATCGGCAAGTCCGGAATTCGCCAGGCCTATGCGACCGGTCGCGGATCGATCACGATGCGGGCCAAAACGGAGATTGAAGAAGTCGGTTCACGCTCGCGCATCATCGTGACCGAATTGCCATACCAGGTGATCAAGGCGCGCTTGATCGAAAAAATTGCCGAGTTGGTTCGGGACCGCAAAATCGACGGCATTACCGATCTTCGGGATGAGTCCGACCGCAACGGAATGCGCATCGTCATTGAATTGCGCAAAGATGTCAATCCGAACGTCGTCTTGAACAATTTGTACAAACATACGGCCATGCAATCCAATTTTGGCATGAATATGCTGGCTTTGGTCGACGGTGAACCGAAAATCCTCAATTTGAAGGAAGTTTTGCAACATTATCTGGACCATCAAATCGTTGTAATCCGCCGTCGTACCGAATATGACCTGCGTCGGGCAGAAGCGCGTGCGCATATTCTGGAAGGTTTGCGTATTGCCCTTCGTCATCTCGATGATGTGATCGCTCTGATCCGTAGTTCTCGCACGACGGAAGAAGCTCGCGATGGCCTGATGAACAATTTCGAGCTGACCCATGAACAGGCGCAGGCGATTTTGGACATGCGTCTGCAGCGCCTCACCGGTCTCGAACAGGAAAAAATCGAGAGCGAGTACCGCGAATTGCTGGAAAAAATCGCTGAATACAAAGCGATCCTGGCCGATGAGCAGCGCGTTTTGAACATCATCCGCGATGAATTGGAAGAAATTAAGCAAAAATACGGAGACGAGCGGCGAACGGAAATTACGTTGGACGAACTGGATATTCTCGATGAAGATTTGATCCCGCGTGAAGAAGTGATCGTTACGCTCACGCATACCGGTTATGTCAAACGACTGCCGGTGACGACATACCGCACCCAAAAACGGGGTGGCAAAGGTGTCGTCGGTATGGATACAAAAGAAGATGATTTTGTTGAACATCTGATTACCACCAACAGCCATCACTATTTGCTTTTCTTTACGAACAAAGGCAAAGTGTACCGGCTGAAAGCCTACGAAATTCCGGAATTAGGCCGAACGGCGCGCGGTACGCCAATCATCAATCTGCTGCAGATTGAACCGGGTGAATATATCCATGCGGTCATTCCGGTAGAAACGTTTGACGCGGATAAACATCTATTTTTCGCAACTAGAAACGGTACCGTGAAGAAAACACCGCTGAAGGAATATACAAACATACGGAAAGACGGTTTGATCGCGATCTATTTGCGTGAAGATGATGAACTGATCGGGGTACGGCTTACCGACGGCAATCAAGACATTCTGATGGGTACATCCCAGGGGATGTCCATTCGCTTTTCGGAAAAAGACGTGCGTCCCATGGGACGATCCGCGTATGGTGTCAAGGGCATCCATTTATCCGAAGGCGATTCCGTCATCGGAATGGATGTTGTCGACGAAAACCTCGATGTGTTAATCGTTACAGCCAAAGGCTATGGTAAGCGAACACCTGTCAAAGAGTACCGGATTCAATCGCGGGGTGGAAAAGGAATCAAAACGATCAGCGTAACGGATAGGAACGGACCGATGGTCGCGTTGAAGATGGTGAGCGATGAGGACGATCTCATGATCATTACCGCTTCCGGCACGTTGATCCGCACCAGTGTGGACGGCATTTCAACCTACGGCCGCTATGCACAGGGAGTCAAGCTGATTCATATCCGCGAAGACGATGAAGTGGCAACGGTGGCCAGAGTGGAAAAAAATGAAGATGCTCAACAAAATGATGAGTCTCAACAAGATGAAAATTTCGACGGACATTGAATAAGGGCAATAAGGGCAAAGACGTCTGAGACAAAAGTATTTTTCTGGGATAGGTCAGGTGAAAGCAAATGGGTGAACGAGCGGTAACCCAAAGGGCAGTATCCCAATTAAAACCGGGCGTACGTCTGGCCGAAGAAGTGTATACACCGCTGGGCAGTCTTCTTTTTCATAAAGGAACGCTCATCGGCACCAGAGAGCTGGAAATTTTACGCGCATTTTTGGTTGAAAGGGTGAAGGTCGAGGATGATGACGTTTCGGTCACAGTTCGTCATCAACGCGACCCGCATCTCGATCCACGCCACCACGATGAAGCTCGCCACGCCGATGAACCAAGGGAAAAGGCTCGCCGGGAAAA
>CALAME010000072.1 GCA_937925675.1 uncultured Paenibacillaceae bacterium
AGAAGCGTTATCCGTTTTTTTCCAGAAATCGGCTCAAATGTTGGATTCGGACAAAAATATCGTACATGAGTCCATTTTTACCATACCTCCATATATTTCAAAATGATCCACATCATGAAACAATAAAAATACGAAATGCATCGCCTGATGTCAGGGATGACTGAAAAGGAGGTTATGATCGATGAAAAGATGGATGTTCACACTTGTTCTGCTATCGCTTGTGATTGGCGTTGCTGCATGCAGCAACAGCGGTGGCAGTGGTGGCGGAACTGAAAGCGGTTTAACGGCGAAAAATAACACGGATTCGGAGCAAAGCAGCGAAAGTGGAACGAGTGACGAAGTGATCGAATTGCGTTACCCCTGGTGGGGAAATGTAGATCGCCACGAAAAATACAATCAGATGATGGACATGTTTGAAGCGAAGTATCCGAATGTGAAAATCATCCGGGAACCGGCCACTTGGGGGGACTATTGGGACAAAATTGCGACCCAGACCGCCGGAGGCAATCCGCCTGACATCCTGCAATGGACGACAGAAGGACAAGTCGTTGAATATATCGAAAGGGATGCGGTTCTTCCGCTGGACGATTTCATCGCAGATGGCACGATTGACATCAGTGATCTCGATCCGAATCTGGTCGAACTCGGCAGGTACAACGGCAAACTGTATATGCTGTCAAAAGGAAAAGCCGCATATGCGATCGTGTACAACAAAAGTTTGCTCGAACGAAAAGGACTTCCTCTGCCTGAATATGAGATGAGCTGGGATGAAATGGTGGCCTATATGCGGGAAATCAAACCGAAGCTCGGTACTAATGAACACGGGCGCGAAATTTATCCGATGTGGATCAAGCCTCACAACAACTTGTTTTTGGAAACGTGGATGAGAGCGAAAGGCAAGCGTCTTTTTAACGAAGAGCGTACCGGTTTCGGCTTTGAAAAGGAAGATCTGATCGAATTGTTTGAGTTTTACGTTCAGATGCAACAGGAAGGGATCACTCCGCCGCCGCAACTGGTCTCGGAACTGGGGGACCAGGACTGGGAAATGGGGATGTTGGCGCGGCAAGACATCATTATGGATTTCCGTCCCGGCAACCATCTGAAACGGATGGATGATCATATGGAAGACGATCTGGGACTGATCCGGGTGCCGTCTCACGACGGGCGCTTTGGTGAGGTGTTAACCGGGGCATTTATCGGAATTTCGGCACATTCAAAACATCCGGAAATGGTGGCCAAACTGATCGATATGTGGATGAACGATCTCGAATTTAACAAATTGTACAACAATGAACACGGCATCATTATCAACGAAAAACTGCTCAAGGAAATGGAGCCGGAGATGCATCCGCAGGACGTGGTCACATCGCAAAATATGCTGGATGTCGCCCAATCGACGGAGCCGCAGCCGCACCGCGTACCGGGCATGGCGCAGATCGATGATCTGATGGTGAAGGCGCGCGAAGAAATTGAATACGGCGTCAAGAGCATCGAAGAAGCGGTCGATGAAGTGTTTGCTGAAGTCAATCGTATTTTGGGCAGCCAATAAGCGTGAAGGGACGGCGGAAGTTGTATGCGTATACACCGCCTGTCCCCTCCAAATTTCTGAATTTTTAGAAAAGCAGAATCTTCATCTCTGCATTCTGAAAGAAGTGGGGCGGGTGCAATGGTACAAGCGGATCCAAGACAGCTGCCGAAATCCAAATCGGCACTGGTTCGTTTCTGGAACAAAAACAAATGGGCATGGCTGTTTTTGTCCCCCTGGTTCATCGGAATGTTCTGTTTGGGCATCATTCCGATGCTGGCGTCCTTCTTCCTGTCGCTTACGGACTATGATCTGTACAGAGCGCCGCGTTTCATCGGCATAGACAACTATGTGCAAATGTTTAGCGAAGATACCCGCTATAAAAAAGCGATCATGGTCACGCTTACGTATGTTGGACTCGGCGTGCCGCTCGTGCTCCTTTTTTCGCTCGCTTTCGCAATGATGTTGAACCGGGGCATACGGGGGTTGTCCGTTTACAGAGCGATTTATTACATTCCTTCACTGCTCGGTGGCAGTGTAGCCGTCGCCATCTTGTGGCGTCAAGTGTTTGGCACCGATGGGCTGATCAACCATGTGCTCCGCTTTTTTGGCGTCATGTCGGAAACGAGCTGGGTGTCCAATCCGAACACGGCACTTTATACCCTGGTCGCGCTCAAAGTATGGCAGTTCGGTTCACCGATGGTGATCTTTTTGGCGGGACTGAGGCAGATTCCAAAAGAACTGTACGAGTCATCCGCGATCGACGGTGCGAATCGGGTGCAGACTTTTTTTAAAATCACGATCCCGCTTTTGTCTCCGATTATCTTTTTTAATCTGGTCATGCAGACGATCGCGGCCTTCCAGGCTTTCACCCCGGCCTATGTCATCGGGGGCGGGTCTGGGGGAGCACTGGATTCGATCTTGTTTTACACCCTGTACTTGTATATTAAAGCGTTCCAGCACTTTTCCATGGGGTATGCATCAGCGATGGCGTGGATCCTGCTTTTGATGATCGCCGCTTTCACTTCCCTGTTGTTCTGGTTATCGAAACGATGGGTGTACTACGAAAGTTAGGAGGAGATTGCGTTGAAAACAGGCACGCTGAGCAAAGCGGCAAGATACGTCGTCGTCACGCTGATGGGTCTCATCCTCATGTACCCCTTGCTGTGGCTGATCAGCAGTTCGTTTAAACCGGACAACGTCATTTTTCAAAATATGTCGCTCTTACCGCGGCCGTTTACGCTGGAGAACTATGCGATCGGATGGAGAGGCTTGACCGGTATTCCGTTTACGACCTATTACGTCAATACT
>CALAME010000073.1 GCA_937925675.1 uncultured Paenibacillaceae bacterium
CGCATGGTCACGGGCATATACATTCGCATCACGGCGACCATCATCACCATGATCACCACCATCATGCTCATCATGGTGGGCACCATCATCGCAACTATGCGGAGATCGTGCGCCTGATCGAAGCAGCCGGGTTTAACGACCGAGTCACAAAAATGAGCCTGGCCATATTCGAAAAAATCGCTCAGGCTGAGGCCAAAATTCATCATCTCCCGCTGGAAAAGGTGCATTTTCATGAAGTAGGAGCGATCGATTCGATCGTCGATATTGTCGGCGTTGCTCTGGCACTCGACTCCCTGAATATTGACCGCATCATATCGTCACCGGTGCCGCTCGGATCGGGCAAGGTCAAATGCGCACACGGCATTTATCCCGTTCCTGCGCCTGCAACGCTGGAGATCATGAAAGGGATCCCCCTGGCACCAAGCCATCATGCCGTGGAGCTGACCACGCCGACAGGGGCAGGAATTGTCGCAGCGCTCGCTGAAGAATTTTCGCCTTCTTTTCCACCTCTTATCGTCGAAAGTATCGGCTATGGCGCCGGTACGCGAGACTTGCCCGGACAACCGAACGTGCTTAGAACCGTCATCGGCGAAAAGAGGGAATACCGGCTCCGGTCGCCGATTCAGATGGAAACCTTGCCAGGTGAACAGCCTGCAGGACGCGAACTGCCGCATCATCATGACAAACATTAAGCCCACATTAAAGACGATATCGGCAGCCTGAAAGACCGTTATAAACTTAAGGGACAGGCAAAAGCCTGTCCCCTTTTATTTTTTAAAACCGTAATATTCGTTCAAAACGGTCTGGTACACGGTTTTGAGCGGCACTTGGTAAGTTTTGGCCGCTGCCTCGCATTCACTGAACTCGGGAGCAGCCTGCACAACTTCCCCATTTAAAATCCCCACTTTGATATGGATCTGGCCCCATGGCGTCTCGACCGGAACCTTCTTTCTGCCCAGGCGATGACAGGATGCGTCCCAATACCGTATGCCAAGTGTGGTCGTTTCTTGGAAGATGATCCGCTTCATCTCATCCAGCTTGGTCTTTGCCGCAAGCACATTCAGCATCAATCCCGGTCTTCCTTTTTTCATGACGATCGGAATCCAGTATACATCATTTGCACCGCGTTCAAACAGCAAATCGCTCACGTGACTGCAATATTCCGGATTCATGTCATCGATATTGGCCTGCAGCACGACCATGCCGTCATCCACGTGTTCTTCTGCATGATCAAACATAGATCAGCCCCCTGACGGTTCGTTCTCGTCCTTGTCCGATTCACTGCTATCATTTTACCAAAATTTCACCTGGTTCGCTCGCAGCCTCGTCTTATAAACTGCTCGACCTCGGAACAAGATAATACAGATCATATGGCGACACCATTTTGCAACCATTTTGCGAAGGAGCATCATCACCATGATTTTGCTGAACCGAATTATCCTCATCTGGATCGCTTTATCTGTCGCTTTCATCTGGATCATGCCAGCGGTGGATGCCGCTTCGCCCGTACACAAAGATCAGAACGCAGATCAAGGTGAATACGCCGAACGAAGACTTTTGTTTGAACAAATGAGCGCGTTGACCGGAATTCCATGGACGTACCTGGCCGCCGTTGATCAATACGAGCGCAGCCTGAACCTTGCCTTGCCCAAAAAACGGCCACAACGGAAAGAGGAAGGTTTGATCGCAATCCGGTTTACAGACGAGCAGTGGGCCGGTGCTTTCAATCCGGACCCGGATGAAACGCGGCCGGATGCGATCGCCTTGTTCGGGGGAATCGGTAAAGACGGCGATGGAGATGGACTCGCGGACAAAAACAACGATATAGACGTGCTGTATACGATGGCAACGCATATTTTAAAGTACGGAACGAGCGAGGACGATTTTCGCATTGCAATCTGGGAGTTTTACAAGACTCCGACCAGCCCGATACGCGTGTTACAATTTGCAAAAATTTACGAACATTTTGACCGGCTCGACTTGCATCATAAGGTGTTTCCGCTGCCGCTCAGCGCCAATTATTCTTACCGAAGCACCTGGGGAGCTGCACGAAGCTATGGCGGATACCGCATCCATGAAGGAACCGACATCTTTGCCGGATACGGCGTGCCCGTTCGCAGCACCTGCTACGGCATTATTGAAGTGATGGGCTGGAATCGGTTTGGAGGTTGGCGCATCGGAATCCGTGATTTGAATGGAGTGTACCACTATTACGCCCATCTGTCCGGTTTTAATAAGCAGTTTGCTGTCGGCGACATTGTCTCACCTGGCGATACGATCGGTTGGGTAGGCAATTCCGGTTACGGGAAACCGGGAACCCAGGGGAAATTCCCGCCGCATTTGCATTATGGACTGTACCGGGATGCCGGTTATACCGAATGGTCCTTTGATCCGTATCCGTATTTGAAAAAATGGGAACGCCAGGAACGTCAGGCGAGACGGAAACAAAGATAACGATCAAAATCTCCGAAATTTTCAATCATCGCCAACCGTCCCCCCTCTCGGCATCAGCACGGATCTCCGGCAGCGAGATCGTCGGCGGCAACACTCCTCCTCCCGGAGCATCGAGCGGTCTGCCTTTGTTGTCGAAATAATACATCGGTACATCTCCTACGACGAGCAAATATGAGAGAGGCACATCGGTCTGTACGATTTCCGTTCCGGAATCGAACGGAATGATCACGGCCACCTCTGTGATGATGCGGAGGTAGATTTCGACAAGCACCATATTGATCCCCGCATCCTTTTGCCGGGTGCTCAGATCAACCTTCACCGCGCCGGCCGGCACGAGTCGGATCGGAACATCCGGACCGATGGAAGCGAGTATGGGGCTGTTTAACGCTTGGCCGATCGGAACATATTCTTGCCTTTGTTGCAGTTGTTCAAGCGTGCGCTGAACAATTTGCACCGCATCTGACGTGATGCGCATATGCTCGCTATAATTAATCATAAATCCCGTTGTCTTTCCATTGCGGTCAAACTGCCAGTCGATCAGCCTGTTGATGTCCGGATCTTGAGCCACCCTTTCCGTAATGGCCCTGTTGATCGATTGCGTGGCAATCTGTTTGATACGCATCTGCGCGATCGACATAAGCGGTTCCCGCAAATTTTTTTCGATATAAATAAAACTTTGCAGGATCAAAAACACGGCGATAATGAGCGTGAAAAAGAAGATGCGGCGTTTTCTTCCTTTTTTTGAACGGCTTCTGAACTTTCGTCTCCTCATCTTGACTCCCCGGTTTTTTGTCATTAAGAACCCTGTTATTACATGGTTATGACGCTCATCCGAAAAAAAGACGAACCGCTGTTTAACCGGAGAGAAGCGAGCCGGGAGCAAGCCTTTGTCCCATAACCCCCATCTCATTTATGCAGGTAAACGTAAAGACTGATACCTGCTTTTTTGATTATTGCTTGGTAATTTCATATCCATAAATCTCGCCGCGACTTATAATTTCCAGCACGATCCCTTCCAAAATGCCCAATCATTTTCAAGAAAAAAACGGGAGATAACCAGATACGAACTGATGATCTCCCGTTTTTTCGTACTCTTTTTTATTTCTGGACGACGCCGAACATCGTTATCGGTATGCCATCAGCATAGATTTTCTGCTGATACTCCTTGGCGGCAGGATGGTGATTGGGCTCGAGCAGAAGCTCGATGTCTTTGTAACACTATCCGCGCTTCCGTCGCTGCCTGAGCGCTTCATACAAGAGCACAGTTGCCGCCATACCCGCATTCAGTGATTCTGCCTTTCCCGGCATCGGTATGACCGTTTCCACGGTTGCAAGACGCCTGACTTCGGGAGACAAGCCGCTTCCCTCGTTTCCGATCAAAACCCAGCTCGTTTTTGTCCAATCCAGATCATCATAAGCGATCTTGGCCTGGGGGGTTGTCGCCACAATCTGCGCACCGTTTTCACGTATTTTTTCCAACAGGTCGGTCAGCTCTGCTTCCCAGATTGGAAGATGAAATAAGGATCCCATCGTGGCCCTGACCGTTTTCGGATGAAACAGGTCGACACTGCCTTTACCGATGACGACTCCGTCGGCAGCCACCGCATCTGCAGAACGAATAATCGTGCCCAAATTGCCGGGGTCCTGGACCCGGTCTGCCACGACAAACAGGCCGCTGCGTCGATTCAGGAGCTCTCTCATTTCCTTTTCATCAGGTGTGACTTCATTTTTTGACAACACCGCAAACACAGCTTGCGGCGTCTTCGTATCCGTACATTTGCGCATGACGTTTTCACTGACCGCCACACACTCTACATCGTGAGGACGCTCCAGCTCTTTGGGCCATCCCCGTTCGCCGGAATAAACGATACAATCGATCGAAAGTCCACTCTTCAGAGCCTCCTGAACGAGATGGATGCCTTCAATCAAAAACCGGTTCTGTTGATCCCGCCCTTTTTTTTGCAGCAACCGGGACCATTCCGCAACACGCGGGTTGGCTACAGAGCGGATCATGATCTTGTCCAATGTTCGAATCACTCCTGGAACGACATTTCGAAATGTTGAATATGTTCATTGTCACCGACAATAACAAGTATATCTTCTTCCTGTATGACGTCTTCGGCTTTCGGAGAAATGTTCATGCGCTCCTCACCCTTGATTGCGATGACGTTGCAACCGTATTTGGCGCGGATATGCAGCTGACTCAGGCTTTTTCCGATCATCTTTTTCGTCGCTTTCATTTCCACGATACTGTAATCGTCTGACAGTTCGATGATGTCCAGAATGTTGGGTGAGATCAGGTGGTGAGCCAGGCGCACGCCCATATCCCGCTCCGGGAAGATTACTTTGTCCGCCCCGATTTTGTGCAACACTTTGCCATGCAATTCATTTTGCGCCTTGACGACCAGTCTCTTGACACCCAGTTCCTTTATGATCAGTGTTGTCAAAATGCTCGACTGAATATCCTGGCCAATCGCGACCACCACGACATCAAAATTGCGGATACCGATCGACTTCAGCACATCTTCATCCGTGCAATCAGCCTGGATCACGTGGGTCACTTCGTTCATCATGGCTTGTACACGGCTTTCGTTCACATCGATGGCGAGCACATCAAACCCCATCTGGTACAACGTTTTGGCGACACTGGAACCAAAACGGCCCAGTCCGATGACAGCAAACTGTTTTTTCATTTATGGCCACGGCCTCCAACTTTCGTATTCACGCTTTTCCATTTTCTCCATTATACAACAGAGCGATAGCCAGCAAAAAGTAACGGTTTAACTCAACAAAGCCATCACATGAACGAGCCCGTTTCTGCGCATATTATACAAAGATGAAAATGAAGGGATGACGATACTGATGAAGACACTCACTTTGCGGCAAGCGATCATCCAACGCGTACGAAACAAAAACGATGATGAGCTTTATCAGATCATTGAAGATTCCGTAAGAAGTGAAGAGCGTGCACTCCCTGGACTGGGGGTATTGTTCGAAATCATCTGGGAAAACAGTGCAGAAGAAACGAAAAAGCAGCTTGTGTCTACCTTAAATGCCAATGTGCCCAACTGAACCGTTGGAAAATACAAATGTCCGGCACACCGTGCCGGACAACTTGATCAAAACGATTTAATGGTATCACACCCGTTCATCTACGGCCGCTGAACCCCGCGTTTGGATCAGGTGCTGTGATCAGTCCAGGGTGAACGGCAAAACATCGCGCGGCATCATCGCCGGTAATTCCGTCGTGCTTTCCATTTCATAGTGACGCCCGCGATTGGAAGCTTCATAAAGGCCGTGCATCGCTTCCAGCACATGGTAGGCCAAATCTCCATGGGCGCGATGCGCTCGTCCATGACGAATCGCATAAGCCATGTCAGCCACGCCGATACCACGGAAATTGTCCGTATAGCCGTGCGTAAGCGGCATCTCCGTCCAATCCTTGGAATGAATGCTGCGGAACAGCACCGGCCCGCCGAAACGGTTCGGATCAGGCACTCTCAACGTACCGAGGCTGCCATAAATCTCGATATTGGGCAATGAAGCACCTGCCATAATATCAAAGCTCGTAATCAGCGTGGCGGCCGCTCCATCCTTAAAGTCCAGTACACCGGCGACATGGGTGGGAACTTCTACTTGAATCGTGTTGCCGAATTTGGCTGCACTTGTAATCGTCCGAGTCGGAAACGATGTTTTTGCCGAACCGGTCACACGGCTGATCGGTCCGAGCAAATTGACAAGAGCGGTCAAATAATAGGGTCCCATGTCAAACAGGGGACCACCGCCAACCTGATAGTAAAATTCAGGGTTGGGATGCCAATGTTCATGCCCGCGCGACATCATGAAGGCGACGGCTGCGATCGGTTGGCCGATCCAGCCGTCCTCAATCAGTTTTTTGCAAGTCTGAATACCTCCGCCCATGAAAGTTTCCGGGGCGGATCCGACTCTCAAACCTTTTTCTTTCGCTACGGACAATATCCGTCGCCCTTCTTCCAAAGTGACCGCCAGCGGCTTTTCGACATACACATGTTTGCCGGCCTGGAGCGCCTGGATACAAACGTCCGCGTGGGCAGCCGGTATGGTCAGATTGACGACCAACTCAATCTCTGGATCTTGAAGCAGTTCTTCCACGGTACAAGCTCGCGGAATATCGAACTGTTCCGCACGGGAACGTGCACGTTCCAGATCGAGATCAGCACACGCGACCAGATCCAGGATAGGGAACTTTTTGCAGTTTTGCATATATATTTCGCTGATATTGCCACATCCGATCATTCCGATCTTGACTTTTTTCAAGCTGGTCACTCCCGATGTCAAATTGTCTGCGTTAGCGTGCAGCCCACAGAAAACCGCGCCGCATCAAAAGCATGACTTCAGGCATACGGACAATATTCGCGACATGTCCAAGCGAATTGTAGTATACTCTGCCTTTCCCCCACATTTTCGTCCATACGACCGGCATGTCAACCGGACCATTGGCAGCATGTGGACCGTCCACAACCGGGAACCGGGTCGTAGCATGCACTTTAATGGCAGGATCGATATGCATATAGTATTGTTCCGAAACGACTGTAAAATCGTCCATATCTTTCGTCAAGGGATGGTTGCGGTCGACAATGTTTACGACATATTCCACACCGTCATTGCCGGGGTGTTCCACCCACTGGCCGCCCACCATGAACTGATACCGGGTTGCGGTCCGGAACGAATCACCCATCCCTCCGTGCAAGCCAGCGAGTCCGGTTCCTTTTGCCACCGCTTCCAACAGCGGGTTCAACTGTTCATCCGTAATCGTGCCCTGCGTCCAGTTAGGAACAATCAGATCGTAAACCGTCAGATCTTCTTTTTCAAGCGTTTCCAGTGTATCCGTAATTTTGACATCGAAATTTTCTTCTCTTAAAATACCCGCAAGTATTTCGGCCACTTCTGCTGGTTCGTGACCTTCCCAGCCTCCTTGAAAAATCAGAGCTTTTTTCATGTTGTATCGATCCCCTTTACAATTCGTTGACTTTTACCCAGCGCCGTTCGGCGATCGAAAGATCAACGGCTTCCAATACTTGCTGGCATTTGACACCGTCAGCAAAGTTCGGTACCGGCTGCCGGTCTTCTTTCAACGCCTCCATCAATTCATATACTTCATGGATGAACGTATGCTCATAGCCGATCGTATGTCCCGGTGGCCACCACGCGTCCATATACGCGTGTGCCGGATCGGTAGCCAACACGCGACGAAATCCTTGCACATCTTCCGCATCATCGGTAAAGTATACTTCCAGTTCGTTCATCCGCTCGAAATCGAAGCGAACGCTACCTTTGCTTCCGTTAATTTCAAAGGCGTTCGTACAGCGATGTCCGGCTGCAAATCTCGTGGCTTCAAAGCTGGCCAGCGCACCGTTTTTGAAGCGGGCCAAGAACAACGTCGCGTCATCGACCGTCACCTGCTTCATCGGACCGGAAGCGCTGCCTTTGGCGCTAAGACCTGTCATCGACTCCGCGCTTGGCCGTTCCTTGACAAACGTTTCGTTCATGCCGACCACTTCTTCAAAGTCCCCGACAAGGAAGTGCGCCAGGTCGATCAGATGGGCTCCCAGATCACCATGGGCACCGGAACCGGCCACTTCTTTGTCCAGCCGCCAAGCAAACGGGAAATTCGGATCGACAAGCCAATCTTGCAAAAACCAGGCACGAAAATGATAAATTTGTCCAAGCCGGCCTTCGTCGACGAGTTTTTTCGCCAATTGAACCGCCGGGGCAAAGCGATAGTTGAAACCGATCATATGCTTGACGTTCGCTTTTTCCGCAGCTTCCAGCATTTCGCGAGCATCTGACAACGTAAGGGCCAACGGTTTTTCACAAAACAGATGTTTGCCCGCTTTCGCCGCTTCCAAAGCAATTTCCTTGTGCGCATTGCTCGGAGCATTGATGTCGATCAGGTCGATATCGTCGCGCGCAACCAGCTTGCGCCAATCCGTTTCCCAGCTTTCCCAGCCGAATTGTTCGCAAGCCTGTTTGACCCCTTCTTCATTACGGCCGCAAATCGCTTTCATTACCGGCCGTATGGCATCAGGAAAAAACATCGTCAAATCTTTGTAAGCATGGCTGTGTGCCTTTCCCATAAACTTGTATCCGACCATCCCTACACGAACTTCTTTCATTGGCTTGTAACGCCTCCTTCTTTAATTGATGACCGTCGCACAATCAATTCGGTTTCCAACTTTTCATAAAAATGAACTTCCGCGCCGCTTGTCATCTGACTGATCATCCATTCTGCCGCCCGTTTTCCCATCTCGTGGAAAGGAACGTGAACCGTCGTTAACGGCGGCTCACACACGACAGCTGCGTCGATATTGTCGTAACCGACGACAGCGATATCGACACCGGCGCGAATGCCTCGTTCATACAGACCTTGAATCAGTCCAATTGCCATCCGGTCATTCGCCGCAAAGATGGCATCGATGTCCGAAATTTTCGCTGCGACGTCACTGGCAGCCCGGTAGCCGCTCGTGCGGCTGTAATTGCCTTCGAAGATCAGGTCGGAAACAAGCGGCAGGCCGGCCTCTTCAAGCGCCTGCCGATACCCTTCAAGCCGGTCGAGGCTGTTGGAATATTCCACCGGTCCGTTCAAAAATGCGATGCGCTTGTATCCTTGCTCGATCAAGTGCTGCACAGCCTCGCGGCTGCCACGTACATGATCAGCGTCAATTCCATTGAAGCTGTAGCCCGGAAAGTGCTGGTTGACGAGGCAGAAAGGGTATCCGGATTGTTGCAGTTTGATCAGTTCGCGCAGTTCACCGGGGCGGTTGCGGGATCCGAGTATGATCAAAGCGTCGATCTTCCCGGTCCTGAACGGCATCGTGTAATCCATTTCACCATCAGCGGGTTTGAATAACAACAACAAATCGAGACCCTTACGTACAATTTCTTCACCGATACCGCTCAAAATTTCCGAGAAATAAAAGGTTGAAAACATCCGCACTTTGGGCACAAAGGGCAACACGACACCGATGCTGCCGCTTTTTCTGCGGGCAAATCTCTGGGCAATGGCGTTGGGAACATATCCCAATTCCTTTGCCGCTTGCAGTACTTTGCGCCGCGTCGACTCCTTGACCGGACCGACGTTGTTCAATACCCGTGACACCGTCGCCTCGGACACACCGGCGCGCTCAGCCACCTGCTTCCGCGTAGTTATTCGTTCCACCTCCCGCAGGGCGCGCATAAATAGTGTACGCGCGTACATTTTTATGTGTAAGTATATTTTGCATGTTATGCGCAACATTGTCAATGGCTAAAATGAATCCGAAAAAATTCAAAAGACTGTCCGCTTGCTCACAAACGGACAGCCCAGAAAAGATTTATTAGCGGGCCATTTCCCACACAATTTCTCCCTCATGCTGACCATGCACCGGCCACCAATGATGGCCCTCTCTCTCCAGCAACTGTTTGGTCGCTTCCGGCCCCCAGCTGCCGGCAGGGTAGAAATGGAGATCGTCCATCGTTTTCCACGCATCGACGATTCTGTCGACGAACTCCCAGGCGAGCGATACTTCGTCCCAACGCGTAAAGTACGTGGAATCGCCGGCGATCGCATCGGTCAGCAATCGCTCATACGCTTCAGGCGTGTTCAGGCCAACCTGGCAGCTCTGGCAAAAATCCATTGCCACCGGAACGATAGCTGCGGCTTCTCCGCCCGGTTTCTTCGCATTGAAGCGGATGTATATCCCTTCCATCGGTTGTACGCGAAAAACGAGCAAATTCGGCTCCAGTCCACCCTTTTGTGTGAAATGGACATGGTCTGGCATGTTTTTAAATTCGACAACGATTTCTGTCGATTTGACCGGCAGTCGCTTGCCTGTCCGAACATAGAAGGGCACACCGGCCCACCGGAAATTGTCCACATACAATTTGGCGGCAAAAAACGTCTCCGTCATCGAGTTCGGATCCACTTTGTCTTCGTCACGGTAACCCTTGCAGGGCTGACCGTTAATCTGACCCGCGGTATACTGGCCGCGGATCACGTTTTCCCGCACTTCCTGAGGAGTGAACATCCGCAACGAACGCAACACTTTCACCTTTTCGTCGCGAATGTCTTCAGCAATCGGCCGGCTCGGAGGCTCCATGGCCATCATCGCTACCATTTGCAGCATATGGTTCTGCGCCATGTCACGAATCGCACCGGCCTGATCATAATACTCACCGCGGTCTTCCACACCGACCGTTTCACTGAGCGTAATCTGGATGTTGGAAATGTATTTCCGATTCCAGAGCGGCTCAAAAAATGCGTTGGCAAAACGAATCACTTCGATATTTTGCACCATTTCTTTGCCCAGATAATGGTCGATGCGGAAAATTTCATGTTCTTCAAAGACTTGGCGCAGTTCACTGTTCAGTTTTTCCGCGGATTTGAGGTCATATCCGAACGGTTTTTCGATCACGAGACGGCGCCAACCGCGTGTGGAAAGCAACCCGCTTTCTTTGAGATGGATGGCGACTTGCCCGAACAACTCCGGTGCCAGCGCCAAATAAAAAAGCCGGTTGCCATTTAAATAAAACTGTTCCTCCAGCTGTTCGCATTTTTTTAACAGCTCATAAAAGGCGGACAGTTCGTTTATGTTCATGGAATGATAATGAAAATGGGATGCGAATTTCTCCCATTGCTCGTCCTTGGTGACATCGTAACGAGCGAATTCCCGCACGGATGCATAAATATCTTCCCGATATTGCTCATCGGTACGGGAGCGACGTGCCAGTCCAATGACAGCAAAATTTTCTCCTATTTTTTGCTCCTTGTACATGCTGTAAATAGCCGGATACAGCTTGCGGCGAGCCAAGTCTCCGGTCGCCCCAAACAAAAATAACAAGCAGCCTTCCGGCCGATTTGTGTTGAACGAATTCATCTCTTACTTCACTCTTTCAGATTTTTTTACAGTTTAGCACATTTTCCTTCAGTCTGCCAATCCATGTTTATAGGCATATATTGCCGCTTGTGTCCGATCTTCGACACCAAGTTTGGCCAAAATATTCGTGACGTGAAATTTGACAGTCTTGATGCCGATATGCAGTTCGTCTGCTAATTCCTGATTCGATTTGCCTTTAGCAATCAGCTTGAGCACTTCCATTTCCCGTTCAGTTAGCTGATCGTGCGGCATTTGCTTCGGCTGACGAAAGCGGTTCATGATCTTGCTGGCTACCTGTGATTCAAGGATCGGCTGCCCTTTCATCGCCGAACGGATCGCCCCGGCGATTTCGTGTGCCCGTGACGTTTTCAGCAAATAACTGAACGCCCCCGCCTCGATCACAGGATATATTTTCTCATCATCAAGATAGCTGGTCAATACGATCACTTTGCAATCCGGGACAACTTTCAACAGACGCTTCGTCGTTTCGATGCCATCCATTCCATCCATGACCAGATCCATCAAGACCACGTCAGGACGGTATTCTTCGGCCAGACGGATCCCTTCTTCCCCGTTGCTCGCTTCGCCAACGACCTCGATATCCGGTTCGGTACCGAGCACCGCTGCAAGGCCGATCCGCACCATTTCGTGATCGTCCACCAGCAACACTTTAATCGGCTGTTCCGGATGAATAGGCTGTTCCGGAGTCATCAGTTCCTTCCTCCTCTTTCACAATCGGAACGCGTATGTCGATCCGAGTCCCCTTGCCAGGAGCGGTAATAATTTGCATGGTGCCGCCGATTTCATTCACACGTTCTTCCATCGAAGCCAATCCGTATGAAACTTTCTTCTGTTTGTCAAGATCAAACCCAACGCCATCGTCACGAATTGTCATGCGAATCGAATCGGATCGTTCATACAAGCGAATTTCCAGTTTGCTCGCTTTCGCATGGCGCAGCGTATTCGATAGCGCTTCCTGCGCGATGCGAAACAGATGGTCTTCTACACCTTTGTTCAAATGAATATGTTCATCCATGTCGAAGTCAATGTCAAGAGGGACTTTTTGTTTCATTTCGTTCAACAGATCGGTCAGCCCTTGTACCAGCTGCTTTCCTTCCAGATGCACGGGGCGAAGATGGAGCAGTAGCGCGCGCATTTCCGACTGAGCCACCGATGCCATCTCCTCAATGAGCGAGACTTGGCGCCGCGATTGCTGCGGATCTTTGTCCAATGTACGTCCGAGTGCAGTTGCAGTCATCGAAATGGCGAACAATTGCTGACTGACAGCATCATGCAATTCCCTGGCCAAACGTTGCCTTTCCTCGGTAATGGCGGAGATTTTGGCTTTTTCGGCCAGCTGGGCATTGTGCGTGGACAGACGCTGCAACGAATTGACCTGTTCCTCCCACCGCTTGCCGATGTTGCTGAGCTGCTCTGCCAAAACACCGATCTCATCTTCTCCCATAGGCGGTATATCGCGGGATAGATTTCCTTTCTCCAACATCAGCATGGCATCCTGCAATCGTTCCAGTCTTTTTTTGAGACCGGAAGCCTGCCAGTAACCGAAACCGATGCCGATCACAAAACAGACCGCCACAATCGACAGCATATGGAAGATAAACAGACCGCCTGGCCAAAATTGCTGCAAAGGAAAGTAGCCGTAAGTATACAACAGATACAGGACGATGGACATGACAACGAGACACAGGACGGCTGCTTCCCCCATATGTCTCCATATGATGCTGGTCAGTTTTTTCTTTTGCTTTGCACTCAATACCAACGACTCCTTGTCAATCGGTTGAGCCTGAAGGATACGGGATAACTATCAGTGGAATATATGACTACAATCTTCTGATCTTAACATCTCCAAATGCATAAGAAATTTCCAGGTTCACTTTGTATTCACATTCATCATAATCCGGAGAACGCCAGACGAGCTTGTTCCCGAGTCCCGCTTCCTTTTCGCGTCCGATATCAATCTGTCCGATCAATACTGAAGCGTTGATTGCTACACCGATATCTTCCGGTATGATAATATCGACGTCGCCTACGACACCTTGCAAGACGACCGTCGTTTCCTTCTCTTCGATAACGGCCAGGGAAAAATCCATGCGGATTTCCCCGATCACGTTCGTGATGCTCATATCGCGCAATTCCCACTGTTCCTTGTTCCACTTCAAACTTTCCAGCACATTTTGCTTTTTCCAGAACCCGTCTTGCGCCGACACATCGCGGGAACTGTAGTAATACAGCCCGGCCAGTACTAAGATGACAGCCACCATGGCAACAAAGTGATCGTTTAAAAGCATAATGACGGCTACACCAAGCAAAACGTAGCCGATATTGTCGTTAGCACGAATCTTCATGATGGCTAACCACAGGATGAGCACGGCGGTAACGGTGAAATAGCCAACCAAAGAACCAAAAAACAGGAACAAGCCAGCTGCAATCAGCAATATAGCTGTGTTGCGATTTCGCTGTTCCACACCGTCACCCCTTTCACAGGTCTGAAAATTCAGGAAAAAGCCATAGGGGACACAGGTCCCGGCTATGGCTTGCCATCCTTTCTAGAATATCACAACTCCATGGTTACTGGAAGCTTCTTCATGATGGAGACTTCTTCATTTTTCAGGCTTCTTCTTGATTCACTTTTTGCTTCAAAGCTTCCAATTGTTCGTCGACGCGAGCTTGACGGACAGGATCGGATTCCGGATTCGAGACGCGGCCTGCCTTATACGGGCTCCGGATCAGATCGGCCTCGATCTCCATTTCGATAATTTTTTCTTCGATACGGTGAAATCCTTTGCTGGCGTGGCCGCTGCCCAGCGTGGGAACCGAAGAGATAGATGCCAGCTGTTTGCGCGCCGCAGCCATTTGTGCGCGAGCTCTCAGTTCATTGCGCTTGTTGCGCATTTTGTAAAATTCGTCTTTCATTTGATGCAGTTGTTCTTGCAATTCAGCTGCCTGTTCTTTGGCGGACTGATGCAAGTTCTGATACTCTTCCAGCTGCTCATCATAGTACAGTTTTTCTTCGATGGCTTCCCGCGCCGCTTCTTCTTGCCCGGAACGGATGAACTGTTCTGCTTTTTGCTCGGCAGCATCCCGGCGACGTCTGATTTCTTCAACTCTATGCAGCATTCTCCGCTCATGTGCCATCTGTTTTGCGACGGTCACTTCAGCCTGTGCGATCTCTTCTTCCATATCGCGCAAATATTGATTGAGCATAACTACCGGGTCTTCAACACGGTCCAGCATTTCATGAATCGAAGCTTTCGTCATATCTTTAATTCTTTTAAATACACTCATCTTTAACGATCCCCTTCCTGATTTTGTTCATATTTTCTGAGCTTTTCACGCAATTCCTCAATTTCTTTACGCAAAGCCTTTTTTTCAATGTCCTCCATCATTTCATCGATCGTATCCCGTTCACCCCGATACGGAGAGTCGTATCTCGCACGGTGGTGTCTGGGACCATGATAACGCCGGTTGTAATAATGTCCGTTGTAGCGGTCGTCGAAGCCGTAATCATCAAAACGGTCGTCATACAAAGGCTCTTTCGGAATGACCAGGCTGGCTACGATATACAGGAAAATCACCGTTCCGCCTGAGAAAAAGGCCGTAATGATGAGTACGAGACGCAGAATCGTGGAGTCGATATTAAACGCTTCTGCCAAACCGCCACACAAACCGAATATTTTTTTGTCACGCTGTGAGCGGTATATCCGTGTCAATTGATCTCCCTCCGATCCGAATCCAGCTTCTTCTTCAAACGTTCAATTTCTCGATCGACCGCATCGCCTGTGCCCTGCGCCGACATGGATCTCGTTTTGCGTTTGTAGTCGCCGAACAGTTCATCGAACATATCGGTCTCCAGCTCCCAATCCGTCAAAAGGTCTTCCAACCGGTCAAACCAGCTCGTCGAACGCGTACTCCATTGCGCTCTGCGTTCGTTGATTCTTTTGCGAAGCTGAATCGATTCCATGCGGGCTGCATAATACTTCCGTTTGTCGATCACCTCCTGCAAGTCGCTTTTCAGTTCATCGAGGCGATCTTCCAATTCAATCAACGCTTCTTTTGCCTGGGCATACAGCTCTTTGTAACGTTCCCGTTTTTCCTCCTGGGCGATCTTATCTTCAAGCGCCATGCGGGCGACTTGTTCTTCCCCGGCCTGTATGGCCAGCTGTGCCTGCTGTTCACGTTTTTCGATCATTTTTGCTGCATCATCGATCTGTTTGCGCAAGGAATGGGCATGTCTGAGCTGGTCGCGATATAACATTTCCAACTCGTGGATATTGTGGCGTTGTTCCTGGATGTAACGGTCTATCGCGCGTACCGGATCTTCCGATTTTTCCAGCATTTCATTCAATGTAGCCCGGGTCATATCTTTCATTCTTCTCATCAGGTCCATCTTCTCACCCTCCATTTCCTCTTGATCAATAAACTCGGCGCTGTTTCAGCATGGATATGCCGGCCCCAATCAGGATTACAGCGAGAATGAGACCGATCCAACCGGACAGCTTCGACAACAAACCGATCAGGCCAATGACGATGAGGGTCCAACCGATCACTGATTTTTGATTTTTTATGCCGACAATCCCGAGGCCGATCAGCGCCAGCGGGAAGAGAAGCCCGATCAGTGCGCCGAGGCCAATTCCGATAAAGTTCAGGAAAATCAGAGCCCCGAGAAAGATAAGTAATAGCGCCCAACCGTTTTTACCTGTTACGTTCATCGTTCTGGCTCCCATCCTTTCTGTATTTGTCTTGTCTTTATTGTAGACTTTAGAAAAGCCGGCAAAAACAGTCCCCCGGCGGTTTTTCGAACTGGACTTTGGTCTGGGACGGCCTCCGACCTCCACAAAACGGGTTCCATATTTTTTCTTTTTTGACAACGATCCTTTTCCAGCGCAAAATGAAACGTTTGTCCTAGCAACCTGCGGCATTCATTGCAACACAGGCGCTAGTTACGGCTTGAACATAGCCAAAAGACGTAATCGAAGGCGGGAATGAATGCGCTTTTAGCCCTAATCAAAACGGTTTTCCACGCTTCAGTCATTCCAGTAAATCCCTCCATTGACAATTGAGCGGCCTACAACTTTTCCATGGGATTCTTTTCAAGCCAAAAGCTTGTCCCGTCTATGGTAAGATGGGGCCAAAGGAGGGATTTCCCAAATCATGAGAAAACAACTGATTTCATCCATCATTGCCGCATCGCTGGTGATGTCATCGGTCCCAGGCATATCCGCACCGATCACAGCGGAAGCGTCTTCGGTATTGATGCGAGGTGAAATCGTAAGCGGTGTGAACTTCCGTACTGCACCCTCGACCTCGAGCGGAAAAATCATCCGCATGCTGAAAAAAGGCGAGACCGTGGACATCATTGAAGTGACGAATGCCTACTGGTACAAGGTCAAGGATCGCAACGGCCGCATCGGATACGTCAGCTCGAGCCCGACCTATATCCGCACGAATACATCCACATCCAATTCCTTGACCAAGGGCGAAGTGATCTATGGCGTGAACTTTCGCACCGCACCCTCGACCTCAAGCGGAAAAATTATTCGCATGCTGAAAAAAGGCGAGACGGTCGACATCATTGAAAAGACGAATGCCAACTGGTACAAAGTCAAGGATCGCAACGGACAGACCGGTTATGTCAGCTCGAGTAGCAAATACATACGCCTCGTCGGAAGAAACGTAGATAACCTGCCTAGTGCAGGCAACAAGAATAGCAATTCCGGCAACAATAACAGCGTTGTAAAGGGCGACGCCAGCGAACTGGCAGCCAAAGTCATCAAAGCCGGCATGAAATATTTGGGCACTCCTTATGAATACGGCTCTGACCGCAACAGCACTGCTACATTCGATTGTTCGGCTTTCGTTCGCCGCGCTTTCCTTGACGGAATCGGACTGACCTTGCCTCCGGATTCGCGCCAGCAAGGAGAATATGTCAAAAAGAAGGGCAAAACGACAACAAACTGGCGCAATCTCAAGGCTGGAGATCTGATGTTCTTTATGTCGTACCGCGGTCCGAAAAAAAGTGACTACAGCGGCATCAACAAAAGCAAGCAAACGATTAACCATGTCGGCATTTATCTCGGAGACGGCCGCATTTTGCATACGTATTCGAAAGAATCAGGCGGAGTGCGGATTGACTCGATTGCCGGAAAACATTGGGAATACCGCTTCTTGTTTGGCGGATCTGCTTTCTAAATCGAAGCAAAACTCCCGGAGGTTGTTCCGTTTGGACAGCCCTTTGTCAAGTCGACAGTGGAAATAACAAAATCGTATTGACTGGACTCCGTTAATGTGGAGTCCAGTTTTTTATGCAGTATTTTTAAGCCGGTGGAAAATACCCCACCGGCTTTTTCTGTAAATATTTAGTCAATATCTAGTATTTTCCATTCATTGTTTTCTTTCGTAAAGACATACGTTCGGCTTTGCTCTTCCCCATCTCGCCAATCATTCACATCGATCACAATATTGGATCCGTAAGGCTCACCTATTTCTACCAACTCCACTTTGTTTACTTTTCTTTTCGGCAGGGAGTTAATTGGAGAATTGCTCGCTAGCAGCGACTTATATCCATCCTCGTTTTCCTCGTTGATATACTGGACAGCACGGTTAATTAATTGAGCAAAAATGAGCGCGTCTCCCTCATATTGGGATTCATCGATATACACCGCCTCCGTTTCTTCCGCTTCGGTCGCAGGCAACGGTGGCTCGGAAGACAGACTGTCAGGAGCAACAGCCTGAGGCTCATTTGAGGGCGAATCCGTCGCAGGCGGGTTCTCATTCGTTGCAGGTAGGTCCTCACTTCCCGTGCAGCCAACCAACAAAAGAAAGATTGAACATAAGAATATCCATTTTTTCATCCAAAATCCACCTTTACAGGGTATTGCTCTATTAACTATACATTAAACGATACATTCCATAAATAGGAAAAGTTGCGGGTTTTGCTTCATTTATAAAACAGGTCCGGGTTGTCCGGGAGTTTTTTCATTGGGTCACGAATTGCCGAATATGTTTCGTCCGGGATTCTGCTTTTACGTTTTCAACCGAACCGATATGGACAATGCTGGATGCGGATACGCCGATGATATTGATCTGTCCGACCTCAATTTCCGCTTCATTTTGCGTGTGCATCACCCATCGTGTGTTTGGAACAGGCAATGGGATCTCTCTTGAAAAAGTAGGAAAGTGTGAGAGATCCCCCTCAGCAGTCTGAAAGACCGGCACCTGTCGTTGAACGGCAAAGATTTTCGCCGAAGGTTTCAGTTCGCCGGTGTCTCCCACTTTTACAATTGAGCTCAAGCCGACCGAAACGACCCGGACAACCCCGACATAGGATCGGCGCGGTTTCATCTTGAACTGATTTTTCATCTTGTTCCGACAGGTGCCTCTGGCGCAATCGGGACAAGCGGGCCGACGATGACGGATTCCGGCGGCGTATCAAAGATAGAGGAGTTGACGATGGACTGTGTATCGCCAACAAGCAGCATCGATGAGCTGGAAATCGAGAGGATCCGAATGCTCCCTACTTGCAAAGAGCGATTGACGACATGGATGTTCATGAATGACCTCCTTCTTTCTCGGAATGAGAAAGTTGTTGAAAGTGATGTTCCACCGAACGTTCGATATCCGCGATAGTATATTCATAAACGAACCGGACTTTTTCCACGTCATTAGCCGGAAGAGCCGGGTGGTTAATATAGTAAGTGATACGGTCATCCACCTGATTTTTGAGATCCTGGATCATCTCACGAACGTAGTCATCTCCGAGCACACATTGATGCTTCTGTTGCAACAGACGAATCTGATCCGGGATCACTTCATCGATGTACTGAAGCACCTGTTTCTTTACCTGATCATGCAGCTGTGAGCGGAAGGTCTGGGTAAAAAAGGGCTGTTCCTTTTCCATTCCCGGCTGCACGCCAATGTGCAAGGTGCCTTCCAACGATTCCACCTTGAGCTGATCGAAATGATATTCAATCTTTTCGATCGTTACCGGCTGATCTTTTGGCCGGGTTGACAACTCGCTGATCAAGGCACTCATGTGGCGCTCCAACTGGGCCAGCCAGCGGTTTTGTTCCTGAAGGTGAGCGATCAATTGTCGGTACAGATGCTGGCAGCATGGGTTCGAATCGTGCAACTTCAATCCCTCCTGCATCGCTAGTTATTCCAAGGAGCAACAGATGGCGGTATGAGAGGGACAAGAAGCGGCGGCCCGTGACGGACAAACGTCCCCGGTGAAGTGAGAGGCGGGGCCGGTCCGGTAAAACCGCCGCTATTGTACAGTTGGGACATATTTTGAATCGAACCGGCGCTGCCCACTTGCAGTACGGAAGAATTGGACACGCTCTCCACCTGAAATTGGTGGATCACGATCGTTTGCTGCACATTCAATTGCATATTAGAAGATCCCTCCGCCGGTCACTCCCTGATTGCCCAACGAATCCTGCGTGGAGTCTTTCAGATCGTTATCACTCGTATTCGTATTGTTGACCGCTGTATAGGTTTGCGGAATGTCGCCCGTATTGAAAGATCCGGAACCGGCAAACGTTTTCGAAGTACTTTGCGGCGCAATCTGGATACAGTCCCCGATCTGTACCACGCCGCCGCTGCCCACACTCACCACTTTCATATTCCCTACAAAACCCGGCATATGGACAACATCCCTTTATTGTTCTTTCATGCGAAATCTCAACATATGCTCAGAAACAACATATCCGCCCAAAAATGAATATATTATTAATATACTTCATTCATATTTGGGAGCGTGTCGGAATATGAATCATTCATTTGATTGGGAACAGTTCACCAAAGACCTGAAGGCACGACTGCCTGATCCTGACAGGGAAATCGCCAAACTGCCAGAAATGGACCTGACCTGGATCGAAAAATATGTACAAGACGCGCTCAAGCGCGCTTTTTCGGCAAAACCTCCGGCTACATTTACACCCCAAAAAAACGACTACAAAAAAAAGAAGGCTTCCCCCAAAAAATCTGCCTCCCACAACAAAGATCGAGCCTTTACTTCCCATTACCGCACCGAACTGGACGAACTGAAAACCGAAGTTCTTGAATTGTTCAGACATGTCGTCGTCAAAGTGTACGTACCGGAACATCTCAATCCGAGACGTATCCGTGTCGCTTCCAGTTCAGATCGAATCCGAGTGCAAGTGGTGCCGCATCAAAAAGTTCAAATCATTCCCCTTCCACACCGTGTAAACCCCGGACAAGCCAAATCCGTCTACCAGAACGGCTGGATTGAAATCCACCTTCCGAAAAATGAAGAAGCCGAAACGTACAAAGAAATTCACATTCATTGGAAAGAGTAATACCCTCGCTCAATTGAAGACCATATCTTTTGTATAATCTTGTGTATTTCGGACATTTTAAAAACCAGAGACCACGGAAGGGAGGAATCGTCGTTGTCTTTTCTCATTAAATTGTTTCTAAACGGCGTCATCGCCATTCCCATGTTAATGTGGCTGGCGGACATTCCGTTTTTTACGGCTTTTGTCACTGCTGTGCTCTTGGCCATCGTTGCTTATTTTATCGGCGACCGTTTCGTGTTGCCCGAATCCTTTAACGCTTTTGCCACCTATGTGGACGCTCTGTTGAGCTTCGGATTTTTGTGGTGGGCATCCGCTTTGTTCGATTGGGATTTGATTGCATCTGAAGCGCTGGCCATTGCCGTTGTCATTGGACTGGCGGAAGTGCTCTTTCACCGCTATTTGCGAAATGAAGGACACGTCGAGGCCTAACCCGAAAAAAACCCGCTCGTATGGTACGATACGAACGGGTCTTTTGCATTTTGTACGGTTAATCAGTGACAAGCGCTTTCATGTTTTTCATTGCGAACTTTCCGGCAGACCATTCGGGTAGACGACCACTTTCAACGATCCGCTCTTGTTCGTCCGTGCCCTCTCCATCGCTTCTTTCGTCTGTTCAAGCGGATAGCGATCAGTAATCATCACATCGACATTGGAAAGGCCGGAAGACAAAATGGATATCCCTTTCGGATACGTATTCGCATAACGGAAAATGCCGTAAATATCAATTTCATTATCGGCAATCGCAGGGATGTTCAGAGCGATTTCGTCTTGCGGTGGCAAACCAACAATCGACAGGCGGCCGCCACGATCCAGTACGGACATCGCTGTTTTCAATGCTATTGGATGTCCGGCCGTTTCAAAGGCAACGTCTACTCCGCGATTGTCATTCAAACGGCGAATTTCTTTGGCCACATCGACATCGCGCGCGAGAATCGCATGGGTCGCTCCCAGTTCGCGAGCTGCTTTTAGCCGGTTCGGTTCCAGATCGGATACAAAAATTTTACTTGCTCCATACGCTTTCGCTGCGACTACAGCCATTAAACCGACCGGTCCCATACCGATGATCGCTACCGTCTCTCCCGCTTTCAGCTGCGCCCGGTTGGCAGCATGAATACCGACGGACAACGGTTCATTCAAAGCCGCCGCTTCAAAACTGAGAGAGTCCGGAATCCGATACAAAAAGTCAGCACGATGTTTAATATATTGCACAAAGGCTCCATCGACAGGCGGAGTAGCCAAAAATTGAACATGCGGGCAAAGGTTGTAACGTCCCGATTTGCAAAACCGGCAAACGCCACATGTAATTCCAGGTTCAATCGCCACCCGGTCTCCCGGTTTCAACCCTTCCACACGCTCGCCGACTTCAACGACAATCCCGGCGCATTCATGACCGAGGATGATCGGTTTTTCCACCACATAGGGGCCAATGCGCCCGTGCTCGTAATAATGAATGTCCGAGCCGCAAATGCCAACCGCCATCACTTTGACCAGCACTTCATCTCCGCTGATTTCAGGTACCGGACGTTCTTCCATTTCAATCTCGAACGTTTTGCGCATCACCGCCGCCTTCATCGTCTTCGGCAAATCCAACGCTTCCTGACCCATGGTATCCCTCCTTGGCTGTTTTACCATTTATAGAGTTCTTCCATTTCATAGTACTTCATATCACTAATGGCTTCCAGTGCAAAGATGGAAAAAAAACAAGATCGCCCCAGCAGTGGCGATCTTGAAAAAACGCGAACTTATCCGATTTGCCCCAGAACCTTGGGAATGTAACGCTGTGTTTCGAGCGGCAACCGATGGTAATACTTCATCAAATCTTCTTCGGTATGTATGCCGAGTTGTTTCAGCCTGCCCGGTCCGGCGTTGTATGCAGCCAATGCCAGTTTCTCAGAACCGTTAAAACGCTGAAGCATCTGCGCCAAGTAACGTGTTCCGCCCATAATGTTTTGCACAGGATCGAAAGGATCGGTCACACCTAAAGAAGCTGCCGTCCGGTCCATCAACTGCATCAGGCCTTTTGCTCCAGCCGGCGAAACGGCATCAGGTCGAAACGAGGATTCCGTAAAAATGACAGCCCGGATCAGTTCTTCTCGCACGCCAAAACGTTGCGAAGCAGCTCGAATGATGTCGTCGTAGGCGCCCGGTGCTACAGAACTGCGGCGTTTCAGAGACTTGAAAGCAGTACGGTCCGTTGAAACCACCTCTTGATATAGCGGTGAATGGGCTGGTTCGTATCGATCCACACTGGAGCGAAACATGTTGACCATACGCACCGATTCCTCGAGCCCGTAAAGCGTTGGTGATGCACCGGAAGCCGTCATCGTTTTCACCAGTGTTTGTTCGAAAGATGCTCCCTCACGTTCCGTTTTTCGCTCGCTGAAAGGAGATGGGGATAGCTGCACTCGCAAATAGTGGTACATTTTGTTTGGAACCATTTCCGGTGAGTTTGGCATCGCTAAGCCTCCTTCCCCCGATCCATGACGAACAAATCGGATAAACCGATCCATTTTGCACATATTTTAGGATGATTATACCACAAAGATTAGCAAATTTCGACAATATTATCGAATCCGGTACCACTGTTCCAATACGTGCTGCGCTTTCTCCCGTTTCCGTTCCAGCTAACCTTTATCCAATTACCCCTGTACGTTCGATGCTCTCCACAAAGTAGCGCTGCACAAACAAATACATGATAATCAGCGGAATAATCGCCAGCAAAATGCCAGTATCCACGATCATCGCGACATGGTTCGGATCGGCCTTGGCATCCGGCATCTGCTCATACATAAGCGAAATATATACGTTCGCATTTGCCGGCAACGATGCGATCTGGATGGACAACAGGTTCGTTTGGCTCATGAAAAGGGATGCAAAGTACGTGTCGTTATACTGCCACACAAAAGCAAACAGCATGACGGTTACAAGTGGCGGAATGGCATTGGGCAGCATGATGCGGAAAAAAGTCTGGAATCCGCCCGCACCGTCTATCAGTGCTGCCTCCTCAATTTCTTTCGGTGTGCCGCGGAAAAATTGGCGGAATATATAAATGTACAAACCGGACTTCAAGCCGTTGGCAGTCGCGGATAGAACGATGGACGGCCAATAGGTGTTGATCAGATTGATACTCTCCTTGCCCGTTAACAATTTCAAGATTCCAAACAGATCAAAATTGCGAAAATACAAGTACATCGGGACCATCAGCGTTTGAGGAGGTACGAGGATCGTAAGAATAACAAGGGCAAAAAGCACGTTTTTCCCTTTGAAATCAAAACGGGCAAATCCATAACCGGCCAGCGCACATGAAGCCGCCTGCAAAAACATTATGATCGCTGAATACAACACCGTGTTGGTCAATGACGGAAAATAATTCAGAATGTCCATCGCATGGCGAATGTTATCTAGCGTGAAGTTTTCAGGAATGATAAATATCATTCGGTTCAAAATATCCTGCTTATCCTTGATCGCCATCGATATTTTCATGATAATCGGCTGGATGATAACAAACGAAATACCAGCAATCAGGATAAAACGCCCAAAACTCCAAAGGTATCCGAGCGATTTTGTCTTCCACCTGTACAATAGGTTTTCGTCTGGTCTGAAACGCTGAAGTTTGCCGACCTGCAAGTCAATCTCCTCCTTTACCACAATCATCAACCTCGTGGAATCATCCCGATCCCGGGAATGATCCTAGTGATAATAAAACACTCTTCTGGATACGACATAGCCGATCCCAATCAAAAGCAGGCCGACCGTAAGCGTATAGATCCATGCCATCGATGCGCTCAGACCGAAATCGAGCGACTGAAAAGCAGTGTTGTATATCGTTTCTGTGACGGGACTGTTCGTAAACGAATCGATGATCGTATAGATGACGTTGGTCAAAATGAGCGGGCTGACCATCGGAAATGTAATTTTCCAAAATATTTCGTAGCTTGTCGCTCCCTCCAATCTGGCCACTTCATACATGGAACTGGGGATCGATTGCAAAGCCGCTAGAAAGATCAGAATCTGGACACCGGAACTTGTAATAATTTCGTAAATCCGGTTGACGGCCCCGATCAAATAATCGACAACGACCATAGGCACATTGAGGTCGAGCAGCAAAGAGGTAAAAGGCAGTGTGTCAAACAGGGCCGACGATTCTGCCAGTTCCTCCGCCGCTTGCGCACTGCCCGTCATATTGATCAACCCGGCCAGTTCCGCTTGCGCAATCGCACCCGAAGCGAGGATGACCGGCAGAAAAAATAGCGCTCGCGCAACCGAACGGCCTCGAAACTTTTGATTCAGCAAAGTGGCACAAAAGAGGCTGAAAAACAGGATCAGCGGCACGTTGATGACCATATCAAGCACCGCTTCTGTCAAAAGGCGGTTGTATGTCGCATCAGTCAAAATCGCATAGCGAAAATTGCTCAAGCCGACCGACTCCAGCTCATATCCTCCACCAGGCAAAATATTCAGCTTGCTGAAACTGTAGCGAATCGATTGCAATAGCGGTACCGCAAACAGGAGGACAAATCCGCATAGCCAGGGAAAAATAAAGGAGATACCCAACAGGGCCTGCCTGCGGCGCAAAGTCATTCCCTTTTTCATTGGCTCTTCCCTCCCGCCACGAAAGATTGGGCCGGAATAACCGCATCGTCAACCGTTACCGGAAATTCGTTGTAGTTCACGATGAAAAACGATCCGCTTTCGTACGTCGTTTTGAAGACACCTTCATCTATTTTTTCATGCCCGACCATATGCTCAGATCGCACAGAAGACAAAGCTTCATTGAGCTGTAAATACAGATCAACCGCCTGTTCCAGCCAATCTTCATAATAGGTGGAATAATAATGATCGAACATCGTTTGCTTGAACATTGAGGAAGGGGCGTAAGACCAGGCAAAACGCGGCGCCATCCCGTATTCGACCAGCTTGAGCATGGATCGCTTCAGGTCCTGTTCGTTGGCCAGATTGAGCGGAGCACCGGCATAATCGATGGAGCCATGTACGACCATTTGGTAAAAGGGCACCTCTTCATCCGTTATGTTAAATCGGCTTGTGGATTCCGGCACATCAATGAGATGCCGCGCATAAGGGAGCGCATACGCATTGCCACCTGCAACAAGGAGATCGGGAAAACGCTGGGCCAGCATCGCCAGTTCCCCCACTACAATTTCTCTTGCTTCCTCCCGCAAAATTTCCTGTTTGGTTCGCGCATCGGAATGCAACAGATCCCCCAGATCTCGCAGTGAAAGCGACGACAAACCGAAACGTTCATAGCGGTCTGCGAATTTCGACGTATGCTTCGGTAGATGAGCGGGCGATAACAGATAATAATCCCCTTTCATCCATTGCATCCGGTTGCGCGCCCGGTTATAATGGGCTCTCCAGGCCACATATTTGGTTAAGTAACGCGAAGCTTCCTGCGACGGGAAAAATCCCGGTGAATCGCGATTGACATGCTGAAACGCCGTATCCGGATACAATTGACCTCCGCCTTGCGCGATCGCCGCGATCAAAGCGTCCAAATCGAAGCGATTTCCAAGTGCACGAACGAGGCGGATATTTGTCGGTTTCGTATGATAAATTCCTTTGTTGAACCAGCCGAGATAACGCATGTGCACATTGTGCACCCCTTCCCGGCTCAGCTGTTCATAAATGTGTTGCGCCTGTTCAAACGTCGTTGTGGCCACCGTCCCTTCATACGGCACACCGAGAAAAAACTTTCTGCGCGTGATCGCCCCGATGACATCCAGATAGAAAGGAAGGTCCCCTTTCTCATCGATGCGGGTCAATTGACCGCTTGCGTACAATCTTTCACGATACTCGGCTGCCATCCCCGAATAGTCCGCTTCTTCCCCATACAAAAACGTGTAGCGGACAGTAAAAGAACCACCATACATTTTTTCGTTCATCACAGGCACATCTTCGACACGATTGGCTACGGCGAACGAAACTTCATCCTCCTCACGCAGATGCAGGCGGATATAAGCATGGTTATAGGAGTGCCTTTTTCCGCTAATATCTGCACGTACACTCGCCAGACCGGCCCCTTCCTCGATCATGGCGAACCAAGCACGATCTCCCTTTTTCAGACCAAGCACCGGAAGCCTTGCTTTTTCCGTAATCTGTTGGCGCCGGTATTGCTCCCTCGTCTCATTCATGCCAAAAAGCGGCTGGGAGTATATATCGTCCTTCGTTTTTCCGTTGTTATGGTAAATTAAACTGCCCATCCCGTCCGGCACAAACGTATACCCTTCCTCTTCCGCTCCGGCAGCACCAAAAAACATGAGAATATCCAAGGTGCGCAAACGAAAGTTTTCCGTCTCCTCAATCTTGCTGGCGGGGACATGCACGATAAGATCTTCACCATCCAGCCGGTATTCTATCGGTACTACAAATCTCGGCCGTTCTGCCGCACCTTCTTCACCAACACCGTGTTCCTCATTGTCAAAAGCGAGATCTTCCTCCGAATAGCCCGCCTTCTCAAATGCAGCAATCATACGTTCCAGCACGAGCGGCCTGGATACGGCATCATCGAGCCGCTCCAGCACGTCGGGATCATTTTTAAGCGGATAATAGCGGTTTTGTACATAACGCGCTTCATCCGGATCCAGCTTGTCGAGCACAAGCTGTTGAAGCCGGTCTTTATGAATATACTTCGGCAACCGGTCTATACCGGTCTCCGCTTCACCAAGCGTATATGTGATGCGGATGCCATCCTCGATCGATTCCGCCGTAAACTGCCCATTCGCCACTCCGTCTGTATAGCTGACAAAGGTGCGTAAATTGCCGAAACGATCCTGGTATGTCAGCGACAACTGGGAGGCCAGCACCTCTTTTTCATAGGGGGTAGCGAGCGGATCTTCCGCGCGATCAGGCGGATTCGACCACCAGACGTGTCCGTTGTTGCGATCCACGACAGCGATTTCCGCCGTTTCTTCATGAAAATACAATTCAAGCGCTTCCGATTCAGCTACTTTCAACATGCGGGGAGCGGGCGGCTTGCCTCCGGAAAGAACATTCAATCGCAGTTTTTCTGTAGCGTGCTGCGCATCTTGATGGACACCGTCTCTGTCCGCGCGAATGTGACCATGTAAAAAAATCAGGGTCACCGCTAGCAAAATGGCGGTTACGATTGACGGTAAAAACCATTTTCTTGGGATCATCGTTTCCGCCCCCTACAATCTAAAAATGATTTCCCTGTATACGTTATAAACAAACCCGAACGCTTGCTGGAGCAGACTGAACATCAGCATTCCGAGGAAAATTATAATCATCATGACGATCAGAGTCAGAAACATCGTTGCGATCGTTTTCGATGCGGAATATTGGTGTATCGTCATCGTACCTACAAAGAGCAGCCATACAAACCAAACGATGGAAATGATGATAAACAGCCAGTAAAAAACCGTCTCTTCCTCAGTCATAAAATTGCTGATTAGCGTGAACGGGATCAACACGAGAATGATCGGCAATGTGGAATATGATGCAACCATAAAAATTTCACGGAACTTGCCTTCGCCATCCATCAAGGTCGTTATGGACCAATTGGATACACACCAGAGCAATAGCGGTACAATGACGTAACGGACTTCATTGAGGCTGTTCATCAGTTGTGGATCGTAGTAATTGACAAGAAATCCGGCAAATTGCCGATTCAGAATCATGGCTAAAACGAGCAACACCACAATGATGAAGGCATCCCGAACAGTACCTTTCCCTTCATATTTCATATCCCAGAAACAGGAAAAAGGACGAATCATCAATCTGAAAGGGAACTCAAACCGTTGTTGTTTCACCGGTGTTTCCCCTCCTTTTTCGCACCTTTCCGTAAATGCGGTAAAAAACGAATCCCGCTGACAGCAAAATAACCGTATTGAGGATCGCTCCGAAATGTTCTCGCATCACTTCCTTGCGATATCGTTTGAAAGCGGTCGAATAATATTTCCGGTTCATGCCGAGCTTGAAATATTCCATCGCTTCCCGGTTTTTTCTTTCCATCAAATACGCTTTGCCGATCCCGATATAGGCGATATCAAAATTGGCATTGAGGCGCAAAGCTTCGCGCCAGTATGGCACCGCCTCTTCATCTTTCCCCTGGTATTGCAAGGAAACCGCCGTATTGACCGCTCTACCGAATGACGTCGGTTCAAAAAACATAATGCGGCTCGTGCCGCGGTCAAGCACGGCCAATTTTTCCCCCATTGCCGCGAGCGCCACGGGAGTGCGAAACACACCGTGCTGATTGCCAATCCCTCCGAAAACGTATAGCAGATTACCTTCGTGATCGTACGTAAATACACGGCCGCGAAATCCGTCGAGCACACTGTACATGCCGTCTCCGCGATACACAATATCGATGAGGCGAGAAGGACCGCGGTTGGAACCATACAGATCGTACTGGATATCTCCTTTGACATGGTGATAGCCGTAACGTTTCAGCACGTCTTCACCTGATGGATTGATCCGCTTGATCGTTTCATCTGTTGTCAGATCGACGTTGGTCGCGTAAATGAACCCCCGTTCATCCACATCAACGTTGGAAAACTCGCTCGGGATGAACAGTACCATCCGCTCACGCTGTTCCCTGGTTGACAAATAGCGCCAGATATAATCGGCGATATTCGGTCTGACTTTATTTGTGCCGACAAAACCGAGAAATTGGCCATTTTCATCAAACTGCATAATTCCCTCGAACATGCCGCGGGAAATGACATAGATGCGCCCGGCTTGATCAACGGTCAATTTCAACGGATAAAACTGAAAGTCCGGCGGCAGTATGTCCGATTCCGGATTCTCGACGGTCTTTTTAAGCTCTCCCTCCGCTGACAGCACAACCACCCGGCGGTTTTCGGTGTCCGCCACATAGATCGTCCCATCCCTGGTTACATATAGACCGGTCGGCTGATTGAAGCCGTCATCGTTTGCAAAAGAAGAAATGATTCTTACCATATCCCCCCGCTCGTTGATATGTACGATGCGGTTGTTTCCGGAATCGAGCACATACAAATGCCCGTTCTCTGTAATGTGCATATCGTTTGGCTGTTCAAAATGGCCGATACCTAAGTCAAGACCGGTTAGCGCCCGTTCCGGCAAATAAGGAGCAGGAGCTGCCACCGCATACCCATAAAAATCATACTGGTAGCTTTCATACGGCGCTGCGAAGGCTGAGCCCGGGAACAGGGTGAACATCAGTACTACCAACAAAGCGAACATCCCGATTCGATTTTGCACCGTTTTGTCCCTCCTTCTAATCTTTCATCCCGGACGCAGCCATCGTCTCGATAATGCGGCTTTGTGCAAAAATGAAAAACAGAATCGGCGGGGTCATCATCGCCAACGCAACCGCGGCGGCCACCCCGTGACGGGCAAACCCGCCAAAAATGATCTGTTCAAGCGCATAATGCAGCGATTTGAGCTGTTCACTATAAATGAAACCTTCTCCGTGATTCCCCCACAGCAGTTGAAACAATAAGATGATCAAGGTCAGCCAAGCCGGTTTTACATTGGGCATGACCACCGTCCAGAAGATGCGGTATTCACTTGCACCATCGATCTTCGCCGCTTCCAGAATGGCATCGGGGATCTGTTCCATAAACTGCTTCATCAAATACAACCCGAGCGGAAAGGCAAACGCCGGGACGATCAGTGCCCAATACGTATCGATGAAACCGATCCAGGACATGATCATATAGTTTGGAATCTGTGTGACGTGCGGAGAAAACATCAGCGCCAGCACCACTGACGTAAACAGAACCTCCCTGCCGGGAAAACGATGTTTGGAAAGAGGGTAGGCAGCCGCCGAAGCGATCAAAACATGGCCAATGATTCCCATCAGCGTCACAAAGACGGTATTGAAAATATAACGTGAGAAAGGCACCCACGAATTGGACATCAGTGTGAACAGATCAACAAAATTGTTCAGCGTCGGTTTACGCACAAACACCCTGGGCGGAAACAGAAAAATCTCATCCAGCGGCTTGAAAGCAGCATTGATGGCAAATACCAGCGGCAGTGCCATGAACGCTCCCATCATGCCCAAAAATGAAAACAAGAGCAGATTTCCTCCAAGCGAGCGGTTGATACGCCTGGCGCGTCGGATCCTGAAAGGTCGGATTCTGGACGATCTGCTTGTAAATGGTATGATCACGGTGCTAGTCCCCCACTTTCCGCAGCCATTTTTGTACGATCAGGTTGGTGCCAAGCATCATGATGAACAAAATGGTAGCCAGCGCAGAAGCATATCCCATCTCAAAGCGGATCGTGCCGAAATCGATCAGATGGGTCACGATCGTATGCCCCGCGTAGTTGACGCTGGGGAATCCGGCCAGATAGATCGATACGTCTGCAACAGCGAACGAGGTTGTGATCTGAATTACCGCACCGAACATCAGTTGAGGTCTCATCGATGGCAGCGTGATATACCACAGTTCCTGCCAACGGTTTCTTACACCGTCCACCGCTCCCGCCTCGTACAACGTCCGGTCAACGGTTTGAAGCCCGGCGATAAAGGCCAGAAATCCGGTGCCAAGACTGAGCCATAGCTGTACGAGAATGAGCACCGGCATGATCCACTGTTCCTCCTTGAGCCATTGGATCGGTTCCAAAAGAATGCCCACCTTGATCAAAAAGCCGTTTACGAATCCGTATCGGTCCCCGGAAAAAATCAAGTTCCAAATGAAATAGATATTTCCCGAAATCGAAGGAGCATAGAACACCAGTGTCAAAAATGCCCTTACGCGCGGAGAAAACTCATTGATAATCCAAGCGAAAAAGAAACAGGCAAAATAGCTCACCGGGCCGGTGATAACGGCAAACAGGATCGTGTTTTTCAGCGCAATCAAGAAGATGTCGTCATCCAGAAACAGGCGTGTATAGTTTTGCCAGCCGATAAACTTCGGAAATTCCAGCATGTTAAAATAGGTAAAGCTGATCAGCATGGACATCAGCACGGGCAAAACGGTGAACAGGCCGAAAATCAGAAAAAAGGGCATGATCAAAATATACGAATGTTTATGCTTCTTCCAGATGGCTATCCACTGCGATAAACGAGGTTTGCGGGGTCGGGGCAGCGTATGTACACGCTGTTCCGGACCCACTTGCCCGATCGTGTTCGACATGCTACCCCTCCCCTAATCGGTCGGCAGACCGAATTCATTGCGTTTGAACGTAATCTCTTCATGAATGTATTGCACATAATCCATGAGCGATTCTTTCGGTTCCACCTGACCCACAACCGTCTTGTAAAAGGCATTGGTCAGATGTCGGCCGGTGAAATAACCACCCGGCACTTCAGGTATGCCACGCACGTATTGAAACTGTTCTTTAAGCTGGTTAAGGTCGGCTACCGGCCAAGGCAACTGCTCAAACGCCGCCTTGTTGGCGGTGGGCCAGCGAGCTGCTGCTCCCATCAGCCCTTCCATTTCCCGCCCGAATTTGACCTGGGTCTCCTCCGACGTCCACCATTTCATAAATTCCCAGGCCGCTTCCTTGTCTTTTGCTTTTTCCAGCATCAGCACCGCCATTCCCATGCTGGCCACATCGCGCCGGATGGAACCATCTGGCTGTCTCGTGCCCGGGATCGGAGCGAACCCCCACAATCCTCGAATCTCCGGAGCAAACACGGTCAGCTGATTGTACATCGTATAGTCGGCCAGACCGATCGGCATTTCTCCGGTTCTCAAACGGTTCGCAAAATCAAATTCGCGCTCCAGCTTGAAATCGGTATAAAACTCCGTCCATTCCTTGAAAACCCGGATGCCGATCTCCGAGTCCAGATCCGATTCCTTGTCTTCATTTCGATAAAAAGCTCCGCCGTTTTGATATAGCAATGCGGCATAAACCGAATTGGGCGGCAGGTTTTGACCGGGGTATTGCGGCTGCACAACAAGCGGCAAGCCGAACTCCAGATGATGTTTGCTGAGCACCGATAGCATGTGGTATACGTCCTGCCACGTCTCAGGCGGATTAAGTCCCAGTTCCTGCAAGATATCTTTGCGATAAAACATCATGTCGAACGTCTGCGTTTCCGGCAAAGCATAATAGCCACCGTCAAAGTGATACGGTACGAGTGCACTCGGTCTAAAGCGTTGTGCCACTTCTTCAAAATCCGGAAACTGCGCCAAATTGACCGCTGCGTTGCGGAGCGCATAGTTGACCGGAACGTCATTACCGACTTGCATTGCAACGTCTGGGCCTTCCCCTGCTAATGTCGCCGGCAACAGATGGTGCATCTGCACGAGCTTCAGATCGACATTGATGCCCGTTTGTGGCGTAAACGTCTCATCGATCATCGCCTTGATCGTCTGGGCCTGATCGCGACCGCTTCCGATCCACACGGTGATCGAACGCTGTGCATTTTCATCGGACATGTTTCCGATCGCGTTGTAATCAATCACGAATGAATAGGCGAAACGTTTAAATTCATGCCACATCCTCGCCGCCCAGCCGGCATCCTCCATTGGCACCTTTTCATCCGGGGAAGCGATGACGATCGAATCGATCTGCAGCGGCATTTCCCTCACTTGCAAAAGCCATGTGCCCAAACCGCCGGCGTTGATCTTGAAATCATCAAGACGACGCGGCAACGTTTCCGGCCGGTCAGCGAGATCCGCAAGCTGATCAGCCATCGTTAACAGCACGGCTTCGCGATCGGAGCGACTTCCTCCCAACTCTTTCATCTGCTCGGCGATCCGGTTTAACCGCTCGCTTTCTTCACGAAAAACCGTCGTCAGTTCTGGCAATTTTCGCTCTATCTGGTAGTCTCGGAACCGGTCCGGTGAAGTGCCGGTGATCATCAACACTTTCCGGTACATGGCATTGATTCGAAGCAAGCTCGTCTCCACTTCACGGATTAATGGAGCCAACTGACCAAGGTGCGCCTCAAGCCGCAGCACATTTTTTCCTTTTTCGAGATAAAACAGGTACGGTTCGCCTTCCCCCGCTTCGACGATCCGAAATCCGCTCGCATAAGGGAAAACGAGCTCTTCGGCTTCTTTGAAGGGCAATTGACCGTTAATCGTCAATTTCCGCGTTGAAAATACGCCCCGAACAAAATCTTGTTTGACATTGAAGGCGATTTTGTACAAGCCGCTTTCGGGTACATCGAATTCCCATTCGATCCATTGTCCGGGCATGCGCCAGTTATGTCCACCGATCGAATTGATGCGGATGTAAGCAGGATGGTAAGGATCCACATTGGGGGAGGAACGGTCAGCAAGCGGATACAACGTCGGTGACGATTTAGCGCTCGCATCTTCACCCTGCACGACAACGACATGACCGTTCGTCTTAGGGATCCCGGACTTTTCGTACGTTTCAAGCCTTTCTGCATATGAGGGTACTTCCTTCATCTGGTGCAGTCGAAGTTGACGAATCACAATTGGTTCTCGCTGAGCCACGAGCGTGATCGTATTTTTGCCTGCTGGAAAGTAAAAAGAAAATGGCTGCTCATAAAATCCCTCGAGATCACGGAAAATTTGTTCCTGCCACTGTGGACGCTCCGTCTGTTCTGGCCGCAGGTGATGGCCTTGATTGTCCTTGCGTATCTGGTCATGCAAATTCGTCCAAACCCGGTAAAACTGCAAATAGCCCGCTTCAGCAAACGGCAATTCTCCATTGATCAACAATGAGCGTTGAATTTCCGAACTTTTGCCTTCGACCGAATAATAAAGCATGGAAATATGGTAAAGCCCCGCTTCCGGTACATGAACCTCCCATTCGATCCAACCTTCTTCATCCGTCCAGACCGAAACACCTTCCATTTCCTCGAAATGTTCCAGCATCCTTACGTCACTGCTGGCACCGGAAAACGAAGCGGCATCAATGACAATTTCACGTTCTGGTCGAGCTTGGTCGAGATGCATAGCTTCATATTCAGAGTAGGTGAGCCGGTCAATCACGCGGTCCAATTCCTCGTACAGTCCATCCTTAAACCTTTCTTTCACTTCACTGTCCGCACCCTGTTCCTCAGAAACCTGCTGAAAAACATGTTGCGACCGCTCTCCTGCGACCTGCGGGACAGAAAATGAAAGGGCAGGGACGACAATGACCATGATGATCCCGACTACAAAAAGCGCGCGTTTCATTCGTTTAAAACTCATTCCAATCCCGTTTTCTCCCCCTTTCCACCATTAACGCTATCATGCGTCGCCTTAAAGGAATGGGAGAAATCTCATCATCCAAAACCAAGAAGTAGATTTCTCCCATCCCATACCCAAAATCAGGTTATTGTCCTAAACGGTCCATCGCATCCTGTGCTTCCTGTTTGTATTTTTCCACGGTCGCGGACACAGACATGTTTTGTTCAATAATTTCGTCAATCACCGCGTAGAACGGAAAATCAGGGTACGCTTCTTCCATTTCCAATACGCCGGTGCCGTTTACGTATTGCAAAAAGATGTCGATATCCTGTTGTGTTCTGTATCTCGATTCGAGATAATCCTGCCCGACATAGTCTTCAAATTGCGGTATCATTTGCATTTCCTCATAGATGCGATAAACGATATGCGGATCTTCAACACCTTTCGGAATGAAATAGGCATGGGCGCCACCGTTGTTATACGTCGCCTCCGGGCTGCCGCTCGGTCCATTCGGAATCGGCACAACACCGAAATCAAACGGTACATCTCCCACTTGCCATTCATGTGCGATCCACATCGCTGATTTTCCGTCGAGGAATGATTCCCATTCCGTATATTCCGATTTGCTGCCGCTTCTCAAGTACACGACATTTTCCACGTTGTAAAGCCGCTGTACGAATTCAAGCGCTTCGATCGTACGCGGATCGGTCAAACCTTGCTGACCGGTAGCATCATCTGCAATTCTTGCACCATTGGCAGCGATCAGGTTTCGGGCAACATGTGCAGCCCAGCCCGACCATCCCCACACATCTGGAGTGCCGTCACCGTCCAGATCGCGGGTGGCCTCAATCGCCAGATCGAGCATTCTCTGCCAGGTCAGTTCGCCGTTTAAGAACAGTTCCTGCAAGTCGGGTAGACCCAATTGGCGAAAAATATCCCGGTTGTAATGTAGCGCCGCTCCATTCACTTCATGGTGGGAAAAACCGTATTCTCCCCCCGCGATCGGATTGATTTTACGTACGTATTTCTGTTCGTTCTGAATATCCATCGATCCATCCGTAAATTCATCAATCTCTAGCAACAGACCGTTCAATATGGCTGGCAGAGCCCATTTCACTTCCATGCGCACGATATCGGCAAACGGCTCGCCGGCTAGTACGGATGTCGTAAACGTATCGACATACTCATCCCACGGAACCTGAACGAACTCTATCTTCATGTTGTAAGCCTCTTCCAATTCTGCGATACGTTCAAGCATTGCCCGTTCGCCAGCCGTCTCTCCAGGGGGTGTCAAATCCCACCAGGCTGAAATGCGAATCGTGCGTCCTCCAAGATCGATGGCCTCCACATACTGCTCCACTTCCGGTTCTTCCGTGTCTTCACCGGATTGCTCCACCGGCTCAGGCTCGCTTGTATCCGGGGCGGACTCCGAACTGTTGGAACCGCTTGCACAAGCTGCCAAACTGAATGCAAGCATTAGGAACAACAGACAAATTGTAAACCCTTTTAATTTCATCGCGATCAACTCCTATTTTATTCTTCACACAAACATCTATGCCTTTATTTCCAAATTTATTTGTTTTTGTTAGGAAAAAAACAAAAAACCTTGATTGCTTGAAGGAAGATCTTCCATCAAATAACGGCAATCAAGGTTTTGGCGTTGTTATTCTATTTTACGGGATACTCGACTCTTTCATTTCCGGATACCGATTTCTTGTTCGTTTTTCTGAAGTCGGTTGATTTTGGTGCTTTATGGAAACTTTTTCTGTTTTTGAGCGTCTACATTAATGGTGAATATTTTGTAGGTGAGCGATCATGAAACTCCTTTTTTATATTTGGAATACGATCATTATCCTTGTTTCCG
>CALAME010000074.1 GCA_937925675.1 uncultured Paenibacillaceae bacterium
TATGATCGAACGGGCTGGCGGACAGGTGCCCCCGAAAAGCGGGATCACTTACGACGAGTTCCGCGAATGGGCCCTTCAGTTGCAACCGAATTTGCCGGAAGGTTCCTATGTCGTGAATGACGTGGGCAGGCAGGACTCGTTTTTCGATACGTATTTGCGCAACCTGGGCAAGTCGTTGTTTGCACCTGATGGCAATTCCGTCGGCTTTGAAGTCCAGGACCTGATCGATTACTGGACATATTGGAACGAACTGAGAGAAGCAGGCGTCACCCCGCCGCCGGAAGTTACGGCGGAGTACGTTGGCTTGCCGTGGGAAAGCTCGATGTTCGTCAACAACATCAACGCGATCCAGTTTGAAAACTCCAACCAGGGTAAAATCTTTCAGATGTATATGGACGATCACGTCGACATCATCCGCTTGCCGATGGTGGACGGAGCCCCGTATAAAAGCGGTGAAAATCTGATCTCGTCGGGCTGGGCGATCACGAAAGACTCTGATCCGGCGATCCGGGATGAGCTGGCCAAATTTATTAACTGGTTCGTCAACGACGAATTTGCCGGTAGCAAGTTTAATGCGGAACTGGGTGTCGTCGGACCGAGTCATATCGCTGAAAAGATCATCGATACGATTGCACCGACCGACGTGTATGCGTTCGAGCATATGGCGCAAATATCCGCGGACATTCCGCCTTCTGAACCGTGGGCGGAAGGGGGATCGACGTTCCGCCAACTGTTTGAGACCGCATATGATCAGCTCAGTTTTGGACAACTGACGATCGAGGAAGCGGCGCAACAAGTATATGACGAGGCGAACCGGATGCTTGCAGACTGACATCCGAAAAACATGCGGTCTGGTTACAACTCCCTTCTCCGAACTTTCATCGGAGAAGGGCCTTTTTGCTATATAATTTAAATAAAATATTGAATGGACGAAAGCAGTGAATGCGGATGAAAATCGTCGCAGCCCTGATGTTGGTTGGTATCATGTTGTTATCAGCTTGCGCTAAGCCGGCTGCGTCTGACGAAGAAAAACCGATCCAGTTTCGCGTCGCCTGGTGGGGGACGGTAGCGCGACACGAACTGCGCCACAAGCTGTATAACGACATCTTGGACAAGTATGAGGAGCTTCATCCTCATGTCAAAATCATCCGTGAGTTTGACAATTTCAATAATTACTGGCACCGCCTGGCGACGCAGGCCGCAGGCGGCAACGCCCCGGAGATCATCACGCTGCATACACAGATGTATGGACGCGAATATCCGGAAAAACAATTGATCATTCCGCTCGATGAATTTGTGGAGCGCGGCATCATCCGCCTGGATGGATGGGATCCGTCCATCATCGAAGCGGGCAAGGTGGACGGACGTTTGTACACCATCCCCAAAGGGGTGACTGCGGCGGGCATGATCGTCAATGTCGACATGATCAAGGAAGCGGGGATGAATCCGCCACCCAAGTCCGGATTGACGTATGCGGAGTTTCGCGACTGGGCGCTAAAGCTGAAAGAACGTTTGCCGGAAGGCGCTTACGTCGTGAACGATGCGGGTGAAAATGAATCGATTTTCGACACGTATGTGCGCAACAAGGGAAAATCGCTGTTTACCCCCGACGGCAAACTGGGATTTGAGCTGGAGGATCTGATCGAATTTTGGTCCTACTGGAGCGAGCTGCGCGAACTTGGCGTCGTCCCTCCGGCAGAAGTATCGGTGAAATATTCAGGTGAACAGTGGGAACATTCCATGTTCGTCAATCGGGTGACGGCGATTGAGTTTCTCAATACGAATCAGGGCAAAATTTTGCAAACGTATACAGAAGACCGTGTCGACATTGTACGCCTGCCCTTTGTGGAAGGGGCGCCTTACAAAAGCGGAGAAAATCTGATCGCGACCGGGTTTTCGATCACCCGGCATTCCGATCCCGCGCTCCGCGATGAGCTCGCCCGGTTTATCGACTGGTTTGTCAACGATCCGCTCGCGGTCATCCCCTATCAGGCGGAGATGGGGGTAATCGGGTCACCTCAAGCCGCCGAGGTCAAGAGCCGCCTCTCTCCTGTGGCAGCGCTTGCATTTGAGCATCTCGATCAGATCGCGGATGATATTCCTGCACCTGAACCGTGGGCGGAAGGGGGAGCAGACATTCGTGAATGGTATCAAAAAGTGTACGAACAGTTGCGGTTTGGACAACTGGACCTGGAGCAGGCTGCGGCTTTGTTTTATGAAGAAGCAACCCGTTTATTGGACTTTTGATGGTATGGTTCGGGATTTGAGGGGATGAACATGGTGCGGATCAAACGGCAGTGGAGGCTCCGTCCGTTTTTGTTTTCGATCCTGGTCTTGTTTAATGCTTCTTTTCTGATTCTGATCACGGTATCCATTTATGTAAGCGTCTCCTATTACTTCACGAAGCAGATCAGCGAGACGCGGATGGAAATGCTTCTGAACCGGCATCAGCAGCTGCAGGAAAAAATTGCGCAAATTGAGGAAACAGCGCTGTCCATATCCACCGATCGCAATTTGCGGGAAGCCCTCAATTCCACCCATTTGAATGTGATCGACTCGATCATGGTCCGGCGCCAGCTCAACATGTGGCTGGACAATTTCATCTACATTAAGCCGTATATTAACAGTATTCAACTGTATACCGACCGTTTTGTGGACGATATTGCTGTCGGCGGGAACCGGCGCATCTTGCCGTTATCGGCGATTCCGTGGACAGAAGAACTGGATCGGTTCAACGAGGTGGACGCGATCTGGATTCCTGCCAATCTCGATACCCACTCCGAATACGGGGAAACCCCGGTACTGACATATGTGCTGAAAATTTCAGACCGCGGCCGGAATACGTCTGCCTATGTCGCCGTCAATCTGGCCGAACGCGCCCTCGCCCAGTTTCTGCTAAAAGAAAGCGATGACCATGGGGAGCCGGATACGTACCGCCGGGTGGTCGTGCTCAGCCCGGACGGTCGCGTCATGACGGATGTGAGCTCGGGGAAAACGGACACCACCATGTCCGGTGTGTCAGCGGCCGCCCTGCAGCAACACATTTCCCAATTGGGAGACGAAGCCGGTTTTCAGAAAATAACGGTTCACGATGCCGATTTTTTCATGATTTACACCGGACAGTCGCGGGGGGGATGGCGGCTTGTCGAATGGGTTGCCAGTGAAGAAGTGTATCGCGATATCAATACGATCCGCAATATGATGATCGCGATCGGAGTGGTCGTACTCATACTGACATTTCCGATTGCTTCGTATTTGTCAAACCGGATTATCCAGCCGATTCCTTCCTTGCTTAGAGGCTTTCAGAAAATCGAAAGCGGCAATTTCGCTACCCGCCTGGAGGGGCATACGATCGTCGAACTGAACCGTTTGGCGAAAAGCTTCAATCATATGGCGGAGCAGTTGCAATCGTTGTTAAGGCAATTGGAGGAAGAGCATCGTCTGAAGCGGGATCTTGAAGTCAAAGTGCTGCAAAGTCAGATCAACCCGCATTTTTTGTATAACACGCTCGATATGATCAACTGGATGGCGGCGATCAAGGGCAATCTGGAAGTGAGCCAGATGGCCGCCCGGCTGGCGCGGCTGTTTCGGATCAGCATCAGCAAGGGCAGCACCTTTATTCCGCTGCGTGAAGAACTGGAACATGCCCGGGCGTATGCGCAGATTCAGCAGACGCGTTTTGAGGACCGGTTTGAATATATCGAGCGGGTGGATGCCCGCTATCTGCCCTGCTATGTGCCGAAAATCATCATCCAGCCGTTTATCGAAAATGCGATCGTACACGGTTTTGATCCGGAGATGAAGACACGGGCACGCGTGATGGTCGCTTCGGAGGCGGTCACTGAATCGGTGTTTCGCCTCATCATCGAAGACAACGGCAAAGGGATGAACGACGCCGGCAACCGGGTGGAAGAAAAGAAAAATGCGCTCTATGTGTCAGGGACAGGCGGGTACGGAATCCGTAACGTTGACGAGCGCATCCGTGCTTATTTGGGTGAACCTTATTGTGTCCAGTTGCAAAAATCAGAGCAGGGCGGCGTCAAAGTCGTCATCACCTTGCCTGTCATCGATACGAAAGAGGCGCTGAAGGCGCTGGAGTCGCCCAAAATGGGACCGAAATAAACAAGTTAAAATGGGGCTGTCATGGAAAGAGGGAAAGCATGGATGAAACTGCTCATTGTCGATGATGAAAAGCATGTCGTAAACGGATTGTTGCAGATGGTTCCGTGGAAAGAGCTGGGATTTACAGACGTGGAGACTGCGTATGACGGAGAAGAGGCCTGGGGTAAGGTGGTGAAAGATCGACCGGATTTATTGATCACGGATATTTACATGCCGAATATGAATGGGCTCGAGTTGATCCGGCGGGTGCGCGAGCGCGACAGGGAGATGCCGGTGATCATCCTGAGCGGCTATGATCATTTCGAATACGCCAAGGAGGCGATTCACCTCGGCGTCAGCAAGTATATCCTCAAGCCGGCGGTCTACACCGAAATTATGGATGTCGTCAAAGATTGTTTGCGCGAGATGGAAGCCGAGGCCAGGCAGAAGCGGTATATGACGGAATTCATGCAGCAGGTGAATGAAAATTTGCCGATATTGCGCAAACAGTTCCTGTTTGATATGATCACGTTCGGTTTGCGGCGCAAAGATGTGACGCCAAACCGGCTCGCTTTTTATGAACTGGATGAATCGATCATGAACGGCGGGCTGGTGATGAGCCTGCTCATCCATCGCTCACCGTCGGCGAAGACGCGCTCGGAGCGGGACTGGCAGTTGCTCAAGTTCGCGGTGAACAACATTGCCCATGAGCTTGCTGTGAGCGACGGAGCCGCTTATGTGCTGCGCTATATGGAGGAACGCTTGCCTCTGCTTCTGTTTGGAACGGACAAACACGCGGTGGTAAACAGGGCCAAGGCGCTGGCGCAACAGCTGATCTCAAGCATCGGCCAATACCTTGATCTCGATGCGAACGTCGGGATCGGCCGCTGGTATGGCGATATGGAGCAGTACCCGTTATCGGAACAGGAATCGCGCGAAATGTTGATGCTCTCCGAATATGAAGGCCATCAGCGCATTTTCTACGTGGAGGATGAGCTTTTATACCATCCCGGTCAGCGCTGGCCGGACTATCCGGCTGACCAGGTGCAGAAAATGTTCCCGGCTTTTTTGCGCCTTGACCGCAAGCAGGTGCATGAACAGTGGCGCAAGATTGAAAGCCGGTTGCTGGAAGCCAGCGATGCTCCCATTTCCTATTTGCAGTCGGTTCTGATCGGCATCCTGAACAGCCTGTATCTATATCTCGCCGAGCGCGATCCGTGCATCGTGGAAGGGATCGATGCGCTGCTCTCGCTGCAAACCTTGCACCATCTGCACTCGCGCGAACAGCTGATGAAATGGATGCGGGAGCGGCTCGATGCTTTTCTCGACCACCTGGAATGTCCGGCTGCGACCGGCGGGGGCAAGGGTTATGTCGAATACGTCAAAAAAGTGGTGCGGGAGCGTTATCACGAAAACATCTCCTTTTCCGAAATCGCGCGCGAGCTCCATCTGACCCGCAACTATTTAAGCTACCTGTTCAAACGGGAAACC
>CALAME010000075.1 GCA_937925675.1 uncultured Paenibacillaceae bacterium
TTGAAGCTCAAACAACCCGGACCTTGCTTTCGCATCCGGTTTTGAAAGAATAAATGAAATGTATTATAATATAGACAGATACAAAAGATAAAAATACTTAATTTCTCCGTTCCTCGATAGCTCAATCGGTAGAGCGCTCGGCTGTTAACCGAGTGGTTACAGGTTCGAGTCCTGTTCGAGGAGCCATGCTCCCATAGCTCAGTTGGTAGAGTGCTTCCATGGTAAGGAAGAGGTCACCGGTTCAAGCCCGGTTGGGAGCTCCATCTATTCCAATTTCGTGGCCCGTTGGTCAAGTGGTTAAGACACCGCCCTTTCACGGCGGCAACACGGGTTCGAATCCCGTACGGGTCACCATCCCTTTCCTCTACTCAAGCAACACCCGATTATTGGGGATTAGCCAAGCGGTAAGGCAACGGACTTTGACTCCGTGATGCGTAGGTTCGAATCCTACATCCCCAGCCATGTATGAGAGCCATTAGCTCAGTTGGTAGAGCACCTGACTTTTAATCAGGGTGTCGAAGGTTCGAGTCCTTCATGGCTCACCATTTTTTCAGCGCGTGTGGCGGAATTGGCAGACGCACTAGACTTAGGATCTAGCGTCTTACGACATGGGGGTTCAAGTCCCTCCACGCGCACCATTACACCATCATCGAGCGGACGTGGCTCAGGGGTAGAGCATCGCCTTGCCAAGGCGAGGGTCGCGAGTTCGAATCTCGTCGTCCGCTCCATTACGCGCCCTTAGCTCAGTTGGATAGAGCGTTTGACTACGAATCAAAAGGTCGGGAGTTCGAATCTCTCAGGGCGTGCCATTATCGTTTTTCTTCATGGCGTCGGGACGTAGCTCAGCTTGGTAGAGCACTTGGTTTGGGACCAAGGGGTCGCATGTTCGAATCGTGTCGTCCCGACCATAACATGCGGGTGTAGTTCAGTGGTAGAACTCCAGCCTTCCAAGCTGGTAGCGTGGGTTCGATTCCCATCACCCGCTCCATCTTTTATATGCAACAACCCTTTGTACAAAAAGGGTTTTTTTATTTTTATCCGGATTTTCTTTTTTTGAAAAGGGAAGATTTTTTTTCAACTTTTTAGTATCATATAAAACAGGGATTTGTGACGCAGGTCTATTTATGGAGTCGGTTGTTGAAGAGACGAATAAACGAGGTGTAGTTGAATGGCACAAACGATGGCTGAAACAGGCCGCAGCGAAATGAGTAATCGTCTGAGGCGTGATGTACGATTTCTAGGTAATTTGCTCGGGGAAGTGCTGGTTCATCAAGGGGGAACCGAGCTCCTGGAAATAGTGGAAAAAATCCGCGAGATGAGCAAATCGTTGCGGGCTGACTTTAAGCCGGAATTGTTCAAGGAATTCAAGGAAATGATTCAAAACCTGGCTCCGGGTGTGCGCTTGCAAGTCATCCGGGCGTTTGCGATATATTTTCAGCTCGTTAACATTGCGGAGCAAAACCACCGCATACGTCGGAAAAGGGATTACGAACGCTCTGCTGGGACGAAAATTCAACCCGGTTCAATTGAAAGCATCGTGGCAGAGTTGAAAAACATCGGTGTGCCGGTACATGAAGTCCAGGACATTTTGCAGAGCATTTCGTTGGAACTGGTCATGACGGCGCATCCGACCGAGGCGACGAGACGCGTCGTACTGGAAATCCATCATCGCATCGCGCAGGAAATGATGCGGCTCGACGATCCGACCTTGACCCATCGTGAACGTGAAACCCTGACGAAAAAGCTGCGCAATGAAATTTTGACCCTCTGGCAGACAGACGAACTGCGCAATCGCAAACCGACAGTCATTGACGAAGTACGCAACGGGCTTTATTACTTTGATGAGACGTTGTTTGATGTTTTGCCTGAGGTCTACAAAGAACTGGAACGTTGTCTCGATATTTATTATCCGGGGCATGAGTGGCACATCCCTAACTTCTTGCGTTTCGGTTCCTGGATCGGTGGAGATCGCGACGGCAACCCTGCCGTTACCTCCGATGTGACTTGGAGAACGTTGGAGATGCATCGGGAACTCGTGCTGCGGAAGTACAGGAAAATTCTGTATGAGATTATGGATCATTTGTCGTTCAGCACGAATCTCGTTACCGTAACGGACGAGTTGCTGGAATCGATCGAACAGGACCGCAAAGTCATAACGTTGCGTTCCGAAGATGTCTGGAGGAATGAAAACGAGCCTTATCGCATCAAGCTGTCGTATATGATCGAAAAACTCCGCAATACGGGTAAACCGGATGCTGAACAACCCGGCTATCAAACTCCGCAACAGTTTTTAGATGACTTGCACATCATCGATCGCAGCCTCCGGCATCATTATGCGGATGACACCGCCGACGATATGATTCAGAAAGCGATCCGTCAAGTGGAGCTGTTCGGATTCCATTTGGCTGCACTGGATATTCGTCAGCACAGCAAAGAACACGAAATGGCACTGACGGAAATTTTGCAGCGCATCCATCTGGTTGAGGATTACTCCGCCTTGTCTGAGGAAGAGAAAACGAAACTGCTTGACGAGCTGCTGAATGATCCGCGACCGATTACTTCCCCCAACATCTGCTATTCGGAACCAACCGAGGAAATATTGAACGTTTTCCGCGTCATCAAACGGGCACACGATACGTTCGGCTCGAATTGTATTCGCAGCTATCTGATCAGCATGACCCAAGGCGCTAGCGATATGCTTGAGGTAGCGGTGCTGGCGAAAGAAGCGGGTCTGAAAAATATGGAAACCAACGGACTTGCGATTCAGCCGGTTCCGCTGTTTGAGACGATCGAAGACCTGCATGCTGCGCCGGGCATCATCAAGACGCTCTTTTCTTTAAACGCGTATCGTGAAGGTTTGCGCGAGATGGGCGACTTGCAGGAGATCATGCTCGGTTATTCGGATAGCAACAAAGACGGCGGAATGGTTACCGCGAACTGGGAGCTCAGGGAAGCGCTGAAGTCGATTTCGGAAACGGCCAAATCGTTCGGAATCAAGGTGAAGTTTTTCCATGGCCGCGGCGGCGCGCTCGGACGCGGTGGCATGCCGCTGAACCGAAGCATTCTCGTGCAACCGCCGGAGACGATCGGCGGAGGCATTAAAATCACCGAGCAGGGAGAGGTGCTGTCTTCGCGCTATTCCTTGCAAGGTATCGCATACCGCAGCCTGGAACAGGCGACATCGGCGCTCATCAAAGCGGCACTGCTTGCGAAAAGTGGACGCAAGGAAGAAAAAGAAGCGGAATATGAACAGGTGCTGCGGAAAATATCTCGCATTGCCCAGAAAAAGTATCAGGATCTGATCTTTCGGGAAGAAGGATTCCTTACCTTCTTTAAAGAATCAACACCGTTGCCGGAGATCGGTGAATTGAATATCGGTTCACGCCCGACCAAACGGAGAAACAGCGACCGTTTTGAAGATTTGCGTGCGATACCGTGGGTGTTTTCGTGGACGCAGAGTCGATATTTGCTGCCAGCCTGGTATGCGGCAGGCACGGCTTTTGCCGAATTTTGTGATGAAGATCCTTCCCATTTGCCGCTCTTACAGGAAATGTACAGGGAATGGTCGTTCTTCCAGTCGATGATCGACAGTCTGCAAATGGCGATCGCGAAGGCGGATTTGCTCATCGCACGTGAGTATTCATTGATGGTAGAAGATGAGGAAATTCGGGAACGCATCTTCTCGATGATCAAAGAAGAATATGAAAAGACGACGGAGATGATCCTGAAAATTACGAACCAGACGAACATTTTGGATAACGTTCCGGTCATCCAGGAATCGATCCGTCTGCGCAATCCGTATGTTGATCCGCTCAGCTATCTGCAGGTGCGACTTTTGACCGAACTGCGAACCATTCGTAAGGAAGGTCGGGATGATCCAGCCATTTTGCGTGAAGTGCTGCTTACGATCAATGGCATCGCCGCCGGTTTAAGGAATACCGGATAAGGCGATGTCTTAGCGCGTTAACGTCCACGTTACCGCGAACACCCGTTAGCACGCGGTGGAGCCGAGTGCTTCTGTTTAAGGAACTGGAGGAGAGTAGGAGGAATATGCGGGACACCCGATTGGCAAATCTGGCCAAGAACGGCGATCGCGATGCTTTTGCCGAAATTGTGGAAATATATAAAGATAAAATATATCAGCTTGGCTATCGCATGCTCGGGAATGCACACGAAGCAGAAGATATAGTGCAGGAAACGTTCATGCGGGTGTTCGCCAACTTTGAACGATACGACTCGTCCCACAAATTTTCCACTTGGATTTACCGGATTGGGACGAATCTGTGCATCGATCGATTGCGCAAGCGGAAGTCGGTATATTCGCTGGATGCTGAGGTATCCAACGGGGAAAGCGACGGCTATGCGATGTTGGCCAGCAAGGGGGATTCACCGGAAGATCAAGCGGTGCTCTCGGAGACACGCGTGCTCATTCGCCGAGCGATTGAAGAATTGCCTGAAAAATACAAAACGGTCGTCATCTTGAGATATTTTCATGATTTGTCATTGCAAGAAATCAGCCACATTTTGGACATGCCAGTGACGACAGTCAAGACCCGGGTGCATCGAGGACGCGAATATTTGCGGAAAAAGTTGCTCGAAGGACGGTTTTTGTGAAACATCCTTTCCGCTGATGCGTATGGAATATCACAGGCCTGACAGAAAGGTGTGGCTGAGTTGGAGTGCAAGAAAGCCATTTCATTAATACATGATTACTTCGACGGGGATCTTGGAACCGAAGGGAAACGGCAATTGCGAGAGCATTTGCAATTGTGCGAGTCCTGCAGAAAACGGTTCTACCAGTTGGAGAAGACGGAAGCGCTGATCCGTTCTTTGCCTGCTGTTCCTGTCTCGGAGGAGATCGGAGAACGCATCATGGCGAACTTGCCGAAACCCAAGCGTTCACGGATGTGGATTGCCTGGGCCAAAAGGCATCCCGCCTTGGCAGCGGTGATCGTGTTTTTGTTGATTCTGTTTGGCAGCGTGTTTTCGCTGGTGGATCACGGAGGAAAGCAGCTTGTCGTTCGCGTTTCCGATCAACAGGATCACTTGATCATTGAAGGGGACACCGTCATCGTTCCGAAAGGAAAAGTCATTCGAGGCAACTTGATTGTTGAAAACGGTAAGATTCAGATCGATGGAGAAGTGGAAGGCAATTTGGTCGTCATTGATGGGACCGTCCAGTTGGCTTCTACAGCGAAAATTTCCGGTGAAGTCACGCGCATCAACCAAACTATAGACCGGCTCTGGTTCAAAGCGGGGGAATGGTTCTCACGCTGGACCTCTCCTTCATCGTCGCAAGCGCCCTCCCGTTGACGGGGGGGCTTCATCTATAACGATCTAAATGATCTATATAAAGAGCGATCTATATGAAGTTTTAGGTTTCATCCGAATCATCTGTTTCGCATAACGGCATGTTTGTTGCCGCCAAGCGGCTTAACGGACGGGGGAACTGACATGGAGTTGCTCAGGGCGATCTCATTAACGGACATTATCGACATATTGATCGTCAGTTATGTCATCTACAAACTGATTATGCTCGTGCGTGGAACACGTGCCGCCCAACTGTTGAAAGGTATCGTCGTCGTTGTTGTCACCTGGGCACTGAGCATCTGGTTCAATCTGAATACGCTACAATGGATGATGAATCAGATGTTCACCTTCGGGGTGCTGGCGGTCATCATCATTTTTCAGCCGGAACTCAGGCGTGCGCTCGAGCAACTAGGTCGTGGAAAGCTGTTCAGAACCCCTGTATCCGAGGAAACCGAATGGAACCACCTGATCAATGAGATCATCAAGGCGGTCAATTATTTGGCCCGAAATCGGATCGGTGCCTTGATCGTCTTTGAGAGAAATACCGGATTGAACGATTATATGGAATCCGGTGTCATGCTCCACTCCCGCATCAGTTCCGAACTGTTGATCAACCTGTTCACTCCAAACGCTCCCCTGCATGATGGCGCGGTTATTGTGCGCCAGGATACCATCATTGCCGCAGGATGCTACTTGCCTTTATCCGAAAATCCATTTATCAGCAAAGATTTGGGAACACGGCATCGTGCCGCAATCGGAATCAGCGAAGTGTCAGATGCGATTTCCATCATCGTTTCCGAAGAAACGGGAAAAGTGTCGTTGGCGATGAACGGTCAGGTCGTGCGCGGCATCACGGAAGAATCGCTCATCTCCAAGCTGTATGAGGAATTGACACCGAAGAAGGCGAAGGACAAAAAGCCGTTTTGGAGATGGAGGGGTAAGCGTGATGGATAGATGGCTGAACAATCCAAATGTCGTCCGGGCGGTATCGCTCATATTGGCCGTACTGTTATGGGCGCTTGTTCAGCTTGACCAGCGTGCGCCTACTGCCTCTCCAAGCGTCATTCGGCCTGAGGTCGGACATCGCATGATCAATGATGTCAGAATCGATGTTGTTGGTCTTGATGAAAAATCGTTTGCGATTCGGTCGATTGAGCCGGCGTATGCGAATATCAGTCTGAGCGGTCCTTTACGAGAGATCAACCGCATCAGTCCGATGGCCGGAGAGAGCCTCGTCGTAGCTGATTTGAGCGGTTTGGGTGAAGGAACACATGAACATGTACCGCTGAAAACGATCGGACTTCCGCCCAGCATCGACGTTGAAATTTATCCGGCTCAGGTGCGGGTTGTGATCGAAGAAGTGAAGCAAAAAGAGATGACGGTTGAAGTCACGCTGAACGGAGAACCTGCGGAAGGATTCCGGGTCGGAGAGCCAGTGGTCAACCCGGCGCAAGTGTATGTCACACTCCCTTCGTCACAGCTGGATGAAGTGGCGGCCGTGCGTGCGACCGTTGATGTCAGTGGTGCGAATGATACGATTGTTGTGGAACGCAAACTGACCGCCTATAACCAGGACGGAGAACCGATAGAGGAAGCCATCATTACCCCGTCAGTTGTCACGGTGGAAGTGCCGGTAACCACGCCGTTTAAAACAGTTCCGTTAACCGTGCGCTTAACCGGAGAACCGAGAGCGGGCTTCAGTGTGGAAAACTTCACGCAAGATACGACGGAAGTCACTCTGTTTGCTCCTGAAGATGTCTTGAATCGATATGAATTTTACGGTAACTTGGAAGTGGATATTTCCGGACTCTCCACCAGCGAGTCCATCACCGTACCGATCCCGATCGAAGACGGCATCGTGCGGGTTAAGCCCGAACAAGTGAAAGTGCAAGTGGAGATCGTTCCGTCAACAACCCGCTTGATCGAGCAGGTGCCGTTGACGCTGAATGGTAGAAACGCCGATGCCCAGACGGTGTTTCTGGAGCCGGAATCGGGCAGAATCGACCTGTTGCTCGAAGGGGCACCATCCCGTTTGAATTCGATTCGGTTGCAGGATATTCGAGCGATCGTGGATGTTGGCAATTTGCCGCCAGGCGAATATCACCTTCCGGTTCGCCTGCAATTGCCGGCGTTTGTTCGCTACGGCGGCGAGGAACCGTTATCCGTGCGGATTGCAATCCGCCAGCAAGACGATGCTCCGCCAACGGGAGCAGATCCCCCTCAGGATGACGCGAAGGATGATGAGGCGGTCCCTTCGACAGGAGAGAAACCTGGCGATCGTGAACCGGAGGACACGGACGAAGGCGAGGAAACGCCGCCACCTGGCGGAGAAGAAAATACGGGCGGGCGTGACAGCGTTCCGGTCGGCGGTGGTGCGGAGTAACGGATAGAAAACAGGAGAAACGACATCATCAAAGGAGAATCGATATGGGGAAATATTTTGGCACCGACGGCGTCCGCGGAGTTGCCAACCAGGAGTTAACGCCGGAATTGGCTTACAAAATCGGACGCTGCGGCGGTTATGTGCTTGCCGGACAAATCGTGCGCCCCAACGTCGTGATCGGGGTGGACACGCGCATTTCCGGGCCGATGCTGGAAGCAGCGCTTGTGGCAGGACTGCTTTCGATCGGCGCTGATGTCACCCGGCTCGGCGTGGTTACGACACCGAGTGTCGCGTATTTAACGCAAGAAATGGGTGCAGATGCAGGAGTGATGATTTCGGCATCCCACAACCCTGTAGAGGACAACGGGATCAAGTTTTTTGGCAGCGACGGTTTCAAGCTGTCCGATGAAACGGAATTGGAGATCGAGCGCCTGCTTGATGCCGAAACCGATAAACTTCCCCGTCCGATCGGGCGTGCGATGGGACGTGTGCATGACGATTTTGAAGCCAAGTACCGTTATTTGAACTATTTGAAATCGACGATCCAATCGACATTTAAAGGCTTGAAAATCGTCCTCGATTGCGCGCATGGCGCCGCTTATGAACTTGCTCCGCGCGTGTTTCGCGAGTTGGGAGCGGAAGTGGTGACGATCGGTGCACATCCGACCGGATTGAACATCAATGATCAATGCGGCTCGACGTATCCCGAAGCGCTGAGGGCAGAGGTAGTACGTCAACGTGCTGACCTCGGACTGGCGTTTGACGGCGATGCTGACCGGGTCATCGCTGTCGACGAAACGGGCGATATCGTGGACGGAGACTACATTTTGGCGATTTGCGGCGATGCGATGAACCGGGCCGGCAAATTGAAAAAGCGTACGATCGTCACTACCGTGATGAGCAATCTCGGCTTTTTCAAGGCTGTGCGGGAAAACGGGATGCAAGCGACCCAAACGGCCGTTGGTGACCGTTACGTGATGGAGGAAATGCGTAAAGGCGGCTACAATCTCGGCGGTGAACAATCCGGCCACATTATTTTCCTGGATTACAATACGACGGGCGATGGTATTTTAACCGGATTGCAACTTGTCAATACGATGCAAAAATCGGGCAAGCGGTTGTCAGAATTGAAAAAGATCATGCAAAAATACCCGCAGGTGCTCGTCAATGTAAAAGTGCGGGATAAACAGGCCTGGAAAAACAACGAGGCGATCCTGGCGGCTATCGATGACGTAGAAAAACGTCTCGGTGAAGACGGTCGCGTGCTCGTTCGTCCGTCGGGGACGGAACCGCTCATCCGCGTCATGGTGGAAGGGCCGGAAAAAGCGACTGTCGAAGCTTATGCCCAGCAGATCGCGGATGTCATCCAACGAGAATTGGCCTGACAGTCCATTGGATTTTGAAGGCGGAGCCTCATTCCTTGCATCAGAAGACATTCTTTTGTAAGGAATCGGGTTCCGTCTTCACGTATGTCCATCTTTGTTCATTTGTTCGGGTTGCATTTCTTGCAAAAAATGAATAAGATGGGTATATGTTTTTGAGTCAAAAAAAGAAAGGAGGGTAGAGGTTCAAGACGTCTTTTAAGCGCCAGAACTTCTGCTTCAGGCGGAAGTTGACGAGGTGGAGGTGTTCGAAATGTTCGGCGGGGACCTCCCGGTCTTGAGCATTCAGGCCGTAAGCCGAAACACAAAACGAGTGGGCGACCGCTCGGACAAAATTTCGGCAGAATGCTACTGCACTTTTTGTTGCAGGATTTTCAATCCTGATTAAGAGGACGACAATATTTTTTTGAACATCGGGAGAGGGTTTAGGTCAGAGGTAAGACACTCTCCTTCGATAAAATTGGAGGGCATAACCGGAGAATGTGTGGAATTGTAGGATATATCGGCCATCGTGACTCGCAGCCGATTTTACTGGATGGATTGAAGAAACTGGAGTATCGCGGCTACGATTCAGCTGGATTGGCGGTATATACCCAGGACGGCCTGAAAATCGTCAAATCGAAAGGCCGGCTGGAACAGTTGGAATCCAAGCTCGATAAATCTCCGCTTCAAGGGACAGTGGGGATCGGGCATACCCGATGGGCAACACACGGCGAACCGTCGGATATCAACTCTCATCCGCACCATGATACATCGAAAAAGTTTTCGGTCGTGCATAACGGTATCATCGAAAACTATATGACGTTGAAAGAGGAACTGAGCGCCAAAGGACACCGCTTCGTTTCCGAAACCGATTCAGAAGTGATCGCGCACTTGTTAGCTGATCTGTACGACGGAGATATCGTGCGGACGGTACAAAAAGCGGTGAAAAAAATGCGCGGCGCTTACGCTCTCGCTGTACTGACCGATCATGAACCGGACAAACTGGTGGCGGTACGGCTGGCCAGTCCGCTCATTGTCGGTGTCGGTAAAGGGGAGAACTTCATCGGTTCGGACATCCCGGCGATTTTGGAGCATACGCGTGACGTCTACATTTTGAACGACGGCGAAATGGCGGTATTGACGCGGGATAACATCGAATTGATGACCGTCGACGGCAATCCGGTCGAACGCGAACGGTTCCATGTCAAATGGGATCTGGTGACGGCTGAAAAAGCTGGTTTTGAACATTTCATGCTCAAAGAAATCCATGAGCAGCCCAGAGCGTATCGCGATACGATGAGCAGCCGTATCGATGAAGCCGGAGAGCGCGCCATTTTTGATGAGTTGACGTTTACCGACGAGTATTTGCGCAATATCGGTTCGATTCACATCGTCGCTTGCGGTACAGCGTACCACGCCGGCATGGTCGGCAAATACGTGATTGAAAAACTGGTGCGAATTCCGGTAGAAACCGACGTAGCTTCGGAGTATCGCTACCGCTCCCCAATTATTAAGGACAATACCCTCGTTATCGTCGTCAGCCAGTCGGGGGAAACGGCGGATACGCTTGCCGCGCTCAGGGAAGCGAAGCGTTGTGGTGCCAAAGTATTGGCGATCACGAATGTGGTCGGCAGCTCCGTTGCTCGAGAGGCGGATGAAGTCATCTTCACCTGGGCGGGACCCGAAATTGCGGTGGCTTCAACCAAAGCATATACGACACAGCTGATTGCGTTTTATCTGTTCGCCATCTATTTGGCCCAGAAGCTGGGCACATACCCACAGGACGAACTGCGTCAGCTGATCCAGGCGATGAACCAGCTGCCCAAACAAGCGGAGCAATTGTTGCACCGCAAAGAAGAAATCAAACAATATGCGGAGCGAATTGCGTCGCATCAAAACCTGTTTTATATCGGCCGCGGACTCGATTACGCTGTCGCGCTGGAAGGTTCGCTCAAGCTCAAGGAGATCTCATACATTCACTCCGAAGCCTATGCGGCGGGTGAACTGAAGCACGGAACGCTGGCCCTGATCGAGGATGGCGTGGCGGTGATCGCGTTGGCAACGCAATCGGATGTGTCCGAAAAAATGATCAGCAACATCAAGGAAGTGGCAGCCCGTGGGGCCCGGATACTCGGAATTGCGCAGGAAGGCGATACAGAGCTGCAAAAAGTGGTGCATGAGAGCATCGTCATTCCGCGTACGCACGATCTGCTCGCCCCGATGCTCGCTGTCATTCCGTTGCAATTGCTTGCCTATTATACAGCCGTAGCCCGCGGAAACGACGTCGACAAGCCGCGCAACTTGGCGAAAAGTGTAACTGTAGAGTAAACATTAAAATTCTGTCCAGGGACTGTTGTCGAGTAATAAAAAAGCGTTCATTGTAAAATTAAATGCAACAAAGTAAGCATCAATAAAAGCCATGGTAATTCCGATGTAAGGATTAGGTCTACAAACTAATCCATGACAGGAGGAATTACTATGGCTCGCTCCCATCATAACACAAAAAAACGCACTTTTACACACCTGACAGAATTTGATCGTGGACAGATCCAAGCTCTTCGCAAACAAGGAAAGACACTTCAGGCCATTGCAGACGAGATCGGCTGCCACAAATCGACTATCTCACGTGAACTAAAACGCGGGAGCGTGACCCAAAGACGATCCGATCTCACCGAGTATCAAGCTTACTTTGCCGAAGTCGGACAACGTATCTATGAATCAAACCGCTCTCGTTGTGGGGCTAAGTATAAGCTGGTCCAAGCCTCTGAATTTATCCAGTATGCTGTTGAGAAGATCCAGAAGGATCATTGGTCTCCGGACGCGGTGTGCGGCTATGCGAAGACCCAGAAGCTTTTTGATGGTCGTGACATGGTATGCACCAAAACCTTGTATCGCTATATCGAGCTAGGATTGCTGCCAGTAAAGAACTTGGATCTTCCTTCGAAAGTGTCTCGGAACACGAAGAAGAAACGCGTACGGCAGCATAAAAAGGTTCTCGGAACCAGCATTGAACAACGACCAGCACATATCGACAAGCGGGAGGAATTCGGTCATTGGGAGATCGACACCGTACTAGGATCACGGTCCAAAGGTTCTGCTGTCCTACTCACGCTAACCGAGCGTAAAACACGGAAAGAACATATCTTGAAGATGCATCAGCGAACGTCGGAGTGTGTGAATCTAGCGATCCAAACCCTAAAGCAAATGTACGGTTCATTATTCCCTAGCCTCTTCAAGACGATCACAGCTGATAATGGCTCTGAATTTAGTGAGCTGAGCAAGGCTCTGGAAGCTAACCAAGCCGTATATTATACACATCCTTATACATCCTGTGAACGAGGGACGAATGAGCGTCATAATGGTTTGATTCGTAGATTTATCCCAAAAGGGAAATCATTAGACGATATCGACGAGAAACAGATCGCCTATGTGGAAAACTGGTGTAATACTCTCCCGAGAAAAATCCTAGGATACCGTTCACCGCAAAAAGTGTTTCTGGATGAGCTCATACAAATCGCCTAAACCTTACATGGCTATGGCTCTACAAGAGTGTTGCATTTAATATTGCAATTTACGATGGTGTTGCGACCAAATATTTGCAACATTATTTGGCTTGGTTCCGTTATATAGACAGCAAGGAATATGAGAATACAACGTCGAATAAGAAGAATATGTTGGTCAAATCGTGCCTTTTTACTGTGACCGACACGAACACCAAACTTCGGCTTTCAGCTTATTCTTGTTAAACTAACGGGCAGTTATATTCTATTACGCTGATTGGTTACCAGTGAAATAAAGTGTGAGAAAAGGGGAGGGGGAAAATGATGCCAAAAGTCAAGTTAGGACTACTCTTGCTTATAGTCGCCTTGATTTTTGCTGGTTGCGGTCTAAGCAAGTCTAATGTGCTGGAAAAGTTGGTTTCAAAAGAAGAAGGTAAATACGCAATGCATATATTTTCGGCTTCCCAAGATTGGAACTTCGAAGTAAATAAGGTGCTTAATTCCGAGCCAGCTCTTCTTAAATACATTGAACAAGTGGCAATACATCCGGAGAACGATAAATTGAAATGGTTAAAAGCATTAGGTCTAGAAGAAAAGCGTCCAGTTATTCTTATCTTTGATACTGAAAAGATGGTGTTCCAAACAAATGACCCCGAGAAACTTAGGGAATTTGCCAAAACACTTGAGAAATAATGTCCTCCGCTAACGGGGAACGATAGCTCAATTAACCGCCTTTTCACAAAGGCGGTTTTCTTATGCCACAAATCAACATTAGAATTTAACATAGCCAAAATAAAAGGAAAGAAAAAATCTCAGATAGAAGGAGGGGCTTTGGTGTACGGCCACCAGTTTTTTCGGTTTCCTGTTGAAAGAAGAGTTCAATTCATCAATTCACAGTTGCAACAAGGCGGTTTCGATTCTTTGGAAGAACTGGCAGACGATATGTTCTTGGATGTGGAAGACGTAAAAAGTGAACTTAAACAATATGGGTATGTCTATGTGCCAAGTATCAATCAATTTGTGCATTGTGTCGGTACAACATCGACTTGACCTATTTAAATATACAAGGAAAATCGGGGAAAAGGAAGGGGCTTTGCGTGGACTGGGTTCAAACCAAATTTAAGCTGATTATCTCGGGCATAAATCTTGTCTCTGATTTTCGGCCGATTGATACTGTTCATAATCGTTATGTTCGTGATGTGCGTTGTTCGGTCGGGGAACGAAACACGGTCGTGATAACGGGAACAATTTGCAGTGAAGATCAAAACAAAAATTTCCTGATTGCAGAAGACCTGACCGTCTTTTTTCTTAGATTGTTTTCCCTGTTCGGGTTGAATTGCCGTATTGAACATTTTGAATTGGACAAGGGCGGCGATGTTTTGTGGGACTATCCGCCAGTTCCCTTGGTTGATGGTAAGATGATCAATGATCAAATTGGCAACGTCATGTCTGCTTTTTTTGAACCTCAATCATCCGCTGAGTTTCAAGTTATCCAAGCGTCAACGGGGGTTGATGTACCTCATCATTTTCGAACGTTGGCGGCATTTTTCTTTGAAGAGCTGTGTCCTGATTGGGACGATCATGTGTTGGGAGAATTTGTAGAGGCGTTGCTGGAGCGATATGAAGGTCAGTACGAAAAAAGACTGCTGGAACTTATCGATGTGCTATGTGATACAGATATCACCGACCCTCGTACCAATTTGAATCAGCCATCCAGGTTGCGGTCGGCTATGCAAAACGCGAGCGGATCCAGGTTCATTGACGATAATGTTGCTCAATGCATATTGGCATGCATCGAAGCGATTTATTCCCAAATGAGACAAGGCAACTATGATCGATTAACCAGGAGGCTTGTCTCATCCGCACATGAATTGCTACTCCCGCTGGTTCAAAAATTATTGCGTTCTCGAACCATGGGCAACCCCTGATTAGGCTTTGTCGGCATACATTGAAACTGTCCAGTTTTTGGTTATAATGATGGGTGAGGTAAGTTTGTCGCTGACCGACAGGCGGCTGATAAATGGTCGGTACGCAGGTATGTCGCTAACCGATATGCGACTCATCAAGTGGTCGGTTTGTAAGTTCTCAACAACGCCTCTAACCCTAGAGAACGAGGTGTTCGCATGAATCGGGAAGAAATTTTTAAAAGTTACAAAGGAAAGAAAGGGAACACGTCTAAGAAAGTTCTTAGGCCCGCACAAGAGCCTGAAGTGTTCAAGTTGATCAGAAAAGCAAAACGAATTATTGCGTTGAGAAGACTAGATGGATAAACGCGAAGAAATTCCCCGTAATCCCATTATTGAGGATTATGGGATTTTTTTGATTTTCGGGGTATTTATTTTCAATGAATTCTTCCGAAAAGATACCTTTTCGGAAAAGTTGGGTAGTGATAACCAATGATCTAGTTATAATTCTAAGTATTTTAACAATATTGATAATGTGAAAATAGGCATTACAATGGAAAATAGAGGATGATGAAAAATTCACCCAGTTGTAATAACACTTTTGGATTAATTGAAAAGAAAATAATTCCCGAAAGTTATAATGTATTTTATTTGTTTATTAATGTGGGGGGGATTTTCCATGTATATTTCTGAACTAATAGTAAAAAACTATCGAAGTTTAAAGGATGTTCATTTAAAATTCAACCGAGGAAGAAACGTATTAGTTGGTAAAAACAATTCTGGTAAGAGCAACATAATAAAAGCTATTGATTTAGTACTAGGAGAAAAATTTCCTACTTATATCAAAGTAGAAGAAAAGGATTTTTTTAGCGAAAAAATTGTAATAAACGGGAATAATATTACAGCATCCAGTGATTACTTTTTAATTCTAGTAAAGTTAGGAGGAAATGAAAGTGAGGTCAATAACTCGTTATTAGAGAAATGTAAAGGGATAAATGTTTCTAAAGATTCAAAACGCGATCTGTTTATTATAAGTGAAGATGGAGAATTAATATTTAATCCTTTTTTTACACAAGATGTAGATAGTTTTTCTCGTTATGAAAAGGAATGGAAAAATGGATATAAATTGCATGATTTTTTCAGTACGATGAAAGAAATTTGCCTATATTTATATGTCGAGAAAGACAAAGAGACCTTGGACCATGACTCTAAGTATAAAAAAACTTATGGAATGATTGTGCGTAAAGATGATGTATATTTTCGTTGTTGGCCAATAAATAATAATATCAGAGATGCACTTATTACAAGTGCAATACTTCCCGCATTTAGAGATCCTCAAACCCAATTTAAAATAAATGATTGGTCATGGTACGGCAAGTTAATTAAGTCAATTTGGGAAGAAAAAAGTCATACCATACGAACCGATATTGAAGACAATGTTAAAAATATAAGAGATTTAAGTAATCAGGTTTTTGAGCAAGCAATATCTGATCTAAAAGAGAAGTTGTCTGAAGTAATTTACCATCATTCTGTATCTTTTCAACTGTTACCTAATACAAAAGATGATATATATAAAGGAGTAAATTTACTTGTTGATGATGGAATTGAGTCGTTAGCATCCGATAAAGGGGCGGGCATTCAAAGTGCTTTAATTATCGGACTTTTTTCTTACTATTGCCGTAAATTTCATAAGAACAGTTCATTACTAGCGATTGAAGAACCTGAATTATATCTTCATCCTCATGCTCGAAGAGTATTATCTAGTAAGTTTGATGAGTTCGTTAATCAGAATAAGACAATTCAAAATCAGGTAATAATAGCCACACATAGCCCTGAATTTATTCGCAACACAGAAATTAATAATATAACTGTTGTAAGAAAACCAATAACATCTTCAAATACTATTGTAAAGCAAGTAATCATTAATGAGGAAAATTCTAAAGAGATTCAAAAAATTAAACAAGTATTATGGAGTAAGAATGCAGAAATGTTTTTTGCGGATAAAGTAATACTTGTAGAAGGGGGCGAGGAGTACTTATTACCAGCTATTGCCAATAAATTATTGAAAAAGGATAACGCACTAGACTTTCATAATATTTCTGTCATCAGAGTAGGTGGGAAAAGGCAATTTAACATATATATAAAAATTCTTAGAGATTTAGGAATTGATTTCTTTGTTCTTGCAGATTTTGATTTTATCATGAGTGGACTAGAAGACTTAAAAGATTACATCCAAGAATATTCAGCTGAAGAACTTTCTAGAGTTAGAGAAATAATCAACAGTTTTATGATTTCACAGGAAGAAGATCCGTATAGAAATTCTAAGGAAATCAAGAGAAAATTTGAAACTGGTGTAGCTAAACAACTTTGTATTTTATTGGATGATATGTGTGAGAAACGCGAATATAAAGAGGAATTGAAAAAACTTTGGGAAGAATTTCGTCCAAGTATAACAAAGAAAAAAATAAATTATTCGTCTATTGAACATGATTCCGAAGCCAAGAATTTTATTGATAACTTCCTGGAAAAATTAAAAGAAAACAACGTATACATACTAAAATACGGAGAGTTGGAAGACTATCGTACAGAATTAGCAATCAAAATACTTCATGAACAAAGAGTATCAGGTAAAGAACTATCTGTACTAAAATTGATTGAATTAGTTAATCAAAATGATTACGAAATAGATGATCTTTTTATTATTGGTGAGTATGGAGAATTAATTAAAAAAGCAGTTGGTTTGTAGGTAAGATCAATTCTTTGTTTTAGTTCTATGTGAAATGTTCATTACAAAATTTCTTGTAGGCACTAACATAGTAATGTGAATCTCATTAAAATTCAAACCTAGCCCTTTGATCCGTTATAGTCTCAAGTAGTGGTGTAAAATTAGCCCGGGCTTCTTGACAAAGGA
>CALAME010000076.1 GCA_937925675.1 uncultured Paenibacillaceae bacterium
ATCTCCGGTAACAAAGCTTACGACTGGTTTAAGAAATGGCTCTGATCCCGGGGGGTTACCGAACCCCCTTTTTTGTTTCAATACTCTTCGATCATTTTCTGCTCCTATATTCTGCGTCTTTCCTTTGCTCTATCCTCCGCCCCTACCCTCTCTCTAATCCTATCATCTCCCCTTATCGTCTATGTTCCACGGCACGATTTTGGCGGCATAATCCTACTATTTTAATGGATACACGCCTTAAAAGGGAATCAAGAAAAGTGAGTACGATGTTCACAAATTTCAGATTCATTTGCAGACAAACTTTTGATTTTAGCGCCAATCATTTCGAGGCAAAATTGAAGAATCTAACTTTTATTAATGCGAACCTAACTTTTGTTTATTTGTTCATAAAGCGTTTACATTTATACTGGTTTTGAAAAATGTCGTGGGAGGTTAAGCGATGAGAAACAGAAAATCGATCATCGTCCTGCTGCTCATTGCTGTCATGCTCATTGTAACCGCATGTGGTTCGGGCGGCGGCAACAGTAGCGATCACGGTTCCGGCACAAGCCAGACCGATAGCGGACAAACCGGAAATACCGAAAGTCCTGGCGAAGGGGCGGGCGGACAAGACGATGGCGAACAGATTACGCTCCGCATTGCATGGTGGGGCGGACAAGAACGCCATGACCGCACGTTGCAGGTGATCGAGCTGTATGAAGAACTCAATCCGCATATCAAGATTGTGCCGGAATATTCAGGGTTTGATGGATATTTTGATAAATTGACGACCCAGTTTGCCGCTGGTAACGCCCCCGACATCATTCAGTATGGCGGCAACCTGGAAGATTACGTGCGTCAGGGTGTCGTGCTTGAGCTGGATCCGTATATCGGCAAAGAGCTGGACATCAGCAAGCATGATCCGGATATGATCGAAACCGGAACGTTCAATGGCAAATTTTACGGTGTGACGCTAGGTACAAACGCCTTCGGTGTGATTTTGAACAAAACCGTATTTGAGGAAGCGGGAGTAGCACTACCACCTCCTGACTGGACGTTCGAACAATATTTGGAGATTGCCAAACAGATCACAGATAGCGGTGTCTCCTACGGCAGCATGGATATGACGGATGAATGGTGGGCCGTATACCTCGCTCAGCTCGGAAAAACAACCCATATTCAGCATGATGACGGCCGTTTTGAAATGGGCTTTACGGAAGAGGATGCATTGAACTGGTTCAAACTGATGGAGCAGGCGCGCGAAAGCGGAGGGATCGTCCCTCCTGAAATTCAGGTCGAAGCTTCACAGACGCCGGAACAATCGATGGTCGTCATGCGCGACGTCGCTATCTACCATGCGGCCAGCAACCAGCTGATCGCCTTCAATAGCGCGACCGAAGATGAAATCATTATCCATCCGGCACCGATCATGGTGGAAAATCCGGTGTACGGCAGCGGTTTAAGTTTAAGGCCGAGCCAGTTTTTCGCCGGTTATGCGAAGACGGAGCATCCTGAAGAAGTGGCTCGATTCCTGGACTTTTTCACGAATAACCCGCAAGCGATTGAAATTCTGGGCAATGAGCGCGGCATACAGGTCAACTCGGAAATGCGCGATCATTTGGCACAATTCGCTAACGAAGCTGACCGTTCCGCGCTGGAATTCATCAGCTATGTCAGCGAACACTCCTCGCCGTATATACCGAACTTCCCGGGATATAACGAGAACGAAGCGCTGATCAAAGAGATTTTGGAACGTTTGGCCTTCGGTCAGCTGAATCCGGAACAGGCTGCGGAACAATTCTACAACCAGATGAAAGATATATTGATTCGCTATACGGATACCGTTTATGAATAATGCGCAAAAAAGTTGGGTTCGGATATAACGGCTGTTAAAGGGGGATCGGCGATGATATGGCGCCGGTCCTCCTTAACCTTAAAAGGCGGGAGAGATGAGCATGTCCTTGAGAAGAAAAAATATATTTACCGCTTACTTGTTTTTGACACCTTGGTTTATCGGTTTTTTTGGACTTGTAATCGGACCTATGATCGCCTCGCTATATTTGTCTTTTACCGAATATCGTTTGCTAACCCCGCCGCAATGGATCGGGTTTGACAATTACGTCAAAATGTTCACCGATGATTACAAATACATCGATTCGGTGAAAGTGACGCTCAAATTTATGATCATCGCGGTGCCGAGCCAGCTGATCGCGGCCCTTGCCGTCGCGATGCTATTAAACCAGGGGTTGAAAGGGATCGGTATTTATCGAACGGCCTACTATATCCCGTCCCTGATGGGAGGAAGCGTGGCGGTAGCCTTGCTCTGGAAGCAAATTTTCGGTCTGGAAGGACTCGTCAATCAGGTATTGGACCGATTTTTCGGCATCCAAGGTTATGGGTGGGTATCCCATCCTGATTATGCGGTTTACACGTTGATCATTCTCGCCACCTGGCAATTTGGGGCCAGCATGGTGATTTTTCTCGCCGGTCTGAAACAGATTCCGAGCGAATTATATGAGGCCGCGTCCGTGGATGGTGCGGGGAAAGTTCGCAAATTTTTTATGATCACGCTCCCGCTGTTGTCACCGGTATTATTTTTTAATACGGTCATTGAAACCATCAAGGCGGTGCAGATTTTTACACCGGCTTATATTATCAGCGAAGGGACCGGAGGTCCGATCACCGCGACGTTGTTCTATACGCTTTATCTGTACCAGCAAGGGTTCTCATTCTTTAATATGGGCTATGCTTCCGCCATGGCCTGGATCTTGGTGCTGGCGCTTGCCATCTTGACTTCGCTCTTGTTCTTCTCATCCAGGTTCTGGGTGTACTATGAGTACGGAGGGAAGCCCTGATGCGGTTTCAGGATACGAGAGTCAAGCATTTCTTCATCCATCTGTTCATGATCGTTGCCGGTATTTTCATGCTGTATCCGATTTTGTGGATGTTTTCCAGTTCGCTCAAACCGGAGCAACTGATTTTCACCGACATGGGGCTATGGCCGCGGGCAGCCTCCCTCGATAACTACATCAAAGGTTGGCACGTCGTCAGAGGCACGACATTTGGTCAGTTTTTTGCCAATTCCTTTTTTATCAGCGCTTTTGCCGTGTTTGGAAACTTGATTACGTGTTCGATGGCGGCATATGTATTTGCGAGAATCCATTTCCCGCTTCGCTCGTTCTGGTTTGCGCTTATGCTGTCCACAATCATGTTGCCGTCGCACGTTACGCTTGTGCCCCAGTATGCGATTTTCCATTACATGAATTGGGTAAACACCTTTTATCCGTTGACAGTGCCCAGGCTTTTGGCTACGGACGCCTTTTTTATCTTTTTGCTGGTCCAATTTTTCAGAGGAATTCCGCGGGAAATCGATGAAAGTGCAACGATTGACGGCTGCGGGCCGATCCAGATTTATTACCGGATGATCTTGCCGCTGTCGGTTCCGGCCCTCATCACGACGGCAATTTTTACATTTATTTGGAGCTGGGACGATTTTTTCAGCCACTTGCTTTACCTGAATACGGCTGACAAGTTTACCGTGCCGCTCGGGTTGAGATTGTTCGTTGATTCCGAAGGAGAATCGGCCTGGGGATCGGTATTTGCGATGTCCGTGTTATCTCTTTTACCGGTCATCATTGTCTTTTTTATCTTCCAGAGATATATAGTGGAAGGGATTGCGACACAGGGGATTAAGGGCTAAAATGATTTCTAGTTTTTATCAGAGATGTTTTTATCTACGATTCCATGACTCCATCTATCAGACAAGGGTTGTGATGACAATCCGCAAATTGTCCACGGTTATCGTTGTGTCGATGGTTTCGATCAATGCCCTCTTTATCATCGGTATTACGTTGATTGCTTACAAAATTTTTGTTGATTTCACTTCGCAAGAGATCAGCCAAGCCCGGCTTGCGCTGTTGAATGAGAGTACGCAAAAGGCCACCAATTTCATTATGAGTGTCAGCGATGCAGGGATTTATATCGCCACTAACCGCAATGTTCTGCGCATGTTTTCCGAACCCAGCGCCGATGCCTATGATTCGATCGTCGAGCAGAGAACGTTGACGGATATTATGAACGGCATTATGACGTTCAAGCGAGACCTTCACTCCATCGTGATCTATACCGATCGGTATGAGAACGGCCCGTATGTGGCAGAAGGTCTCGTTTTTCCTTTACGCATCGTAAAAGATGAGCTTTGGTTTTCCCTTTTCGACACGATGGACAGCGGTTGGATTTCAGCGCATACCGACGCGTTGTTCGGTGATGATGTGGTCAGTTACGTACATCGGTTGATCAATCAACAAGGAAAGACGGTCGGCTATGTAAAAGTAAATATGAAAACGGACACGTTTATCGAATATTTGCAGGAGGAAATCCAATATGATGCCGAGGTGCAGGAAGAACTCATTTTGATCGATCCTCGCGGCCGCATCATCATCCAGAGCCATGCAGACTCTTCCATTGTCCTTGAGGAACTGGCAGAGCCGGATCCGTTCGGCTTTTACATGCGTTTGCGCGAACCGTACATGCGGCTTTCCAACAGTCATCAGATGCTGAAGTTTGGAAATGACACCTACTTGATGCTCATCTCCAAACCTGCTTATGAACGCTGGAAACTGATCCAGCTCGTTCCGATCGATGCCTTGTATGCTGAAACGCGGAACATGGGCTGGTACGTCGTCCTGCTCGGTATGGTGGGCCTTTTGCTTTCCATTCCGCTCTCCTGGTGGATCGGCAAAAAACTGATCGTGCCCATCCGCAGAATCATTCAAGGGATGAAGCATGTGGAAACGGGAAATTTCGATGTGCGGATGGACACGGAGCACACGATTGAGGAATATGCCATTTTGGCACAGAAATTCAACCATATGACGATGCAGCTGGATGAACTGATGTACGAGTTGGAAAAAGAGAGCCAAGCCAAGCGGGAAGCGGAAATTAAAATGTTGCAAAGCCAGATTACGCCGCATTTTCTTTACAATACGCTCGACATTATCCATTGGCGGGCAATGGATTTGAAAGATGAAAAAATCAGCATGATGGTCAATCAGCTGAGCAAAATGTTTCGGATCGGTTTGAGCGGCGGTAAAAAAATGATCCCGTTGCGGGATGAACTGGAACATGTGCGCTGTTATGTTAACATTCAGCGCGCGCAACATCGCCGAAAAATTGATTTTATCGTCGATATGCCGCCGTCGTTGAAAGCGCTGTATGTGCCCAAAATTATTTTGCAGCCGTTTGTGGAAAACAGTATGCGGCACGGTTATCCAGACCTTCATCAAGACGTGATCGAAATTCGGCTTCAGGCCGAAATCGTGGAGGAAGACCAGACGTATCTGGAGATCCGCATTGAAGATAACGGTATCGGTTTTCCCCCGGACTGGAATATGGCGGAGGCAAAAGGAATCGGCATTCAAAACGTCCAGGAACGGATCCAGATGTATTGTGGTTCTCAATATGGCATCCAGCTCTCCAACGCAGCAGACGGCGGTGCGCGGGTGCAAATCCGCTTGCCCGTCATTCGCAATGAGCAGGAGGCCAGACAATGGAGTGAAGGTTCATCATTTCTGCGGTACAAAGGGGTGTAAGGATGAAAACGGTATTTATCGTCGATGACGATCCGAACGTCATCCGAGGCCTCATAAATCATATTCCGTGGGACGATCTGAATATTCGCGTCCTGGGTACGGCAGTAAATGGGGAAGAGGCGCTGCATAAAATCGAGCAACAAAAGCCCGATATCGTCATTACGGACATCTATATGCCGAAAATGGACGGGCTTGCCCTGATTCAGGCATTAAGGCAAAAACA
>CALAME010000077.1 GCA_937925675.1 uncultured Paenibacillaceae bacterium
GGAGTTCGCGTTCCAAGCATCTTAAATGACTGCCCACGCTAGCTTGACACTGACTAATAAACCGCCTGTATTTACATAAATGAAGCGTTTAAGCTATAATGATCGGAAAGGAAGCGGCTGGTAATCCTGTTTCTTGATGCATGAGAATGACTTTAAGCTCGGGCCGCAAGTCAGTTGTTGGAGAGCCGATCTTCATCATCGCGTTATTTGTGGCAAACGGTCCGGATTCCGCCGTCATACGATCGTTTGAATGGGCTACAACTTATGTGCTTCCGTGGTTGATCTTCGTTGTCGCCGTCGATTACCTTTACCGCAAGAAGAAATAAGAGGGACAGGATTCCCGTTTATGGAAATGAAAGAAATTTCCGAATCGGGATACCCGGCATTAATTGGGGCTGCAATTTCAGCAAAAAGTTGCGTGTCGGTAATGTCGGGACAGGGACAAATGATTTTACGACAATCACTGCCCCATATAACGAACCAAGGAGCAGTTCATCAAATCCAAGCGGTGAAAGAGCCCATAAAGGAACGGACTTCAGATCAATAGACAGAAGTGGCAATGGCAGGAAATTATTTTTTGTATATGATAACGGTGAGGTTTATCAGATTGAGTCGTCGCTAAACAGTTCAGGCTAAGTCTTGTGGGAGGTTTATTTGATGAAAAAAAAGTTGAAAGTAGGAATTGTTGGAGGTACAGGGATGGTCGGCCAGCGATTCGTGCAGCTGCTGGAAAATCACCCTTGGTTTGAAGTGACGGCCATCGCGGCCAGTCCCAAATCGGCAGGCAAGACATACGAAGAAGCCGTTCGCCATCGATGGAAAATGTCCGGCCCGATTCCGGAGCGGGTCAAGTCGATCGTGGTGCAGGACGCGTCGAACGTGGAAGAGGTCAGCGCCAACGTCGATTTCGTCTTTTGTGCCGTGGAAATGAAGAAAGAGGAAACGAAAGCGTTGGAGGAAGCCTACGCGAAGGCGGGCACACCGGTTGTCTCCAACAACTCGGCCCATCGTTGGACGCCGGACGTGCCGGTGGTCATTCCAGAGGTCAATCCCGAGCATCTTACCGTGATCCCGGCACAGCGCAAGCGGCTCGGCACGTCAACCGGATTTATCGTGGCCAAGCCGAACTGCTCCATCCAAAGCTACGTGCCGGCGCTTCACGCACTTGCGCCGTTCAAGCCCACAAAGGTCGTGGTTTCCACCTACCAGGCCATTTCCGGAGCCGGTAAAAGTTTTGCCGATTGGCCGGAAATGCTAGACAATGTCATTCCTTACATCGACGGCGAAGAAGAGAAAAGCGAGCAGGAACCGTTGCGCATTTGGGGCCGCGTGGAAAACGGCGAAATCGTCAAGGCGAACAATCCCGTCATATCGTCGCAATGCGTTCGCGTTCCCGTGACGGACGGCCATCTGGCGACCGTCTCCGTCTCGTTCGAGCATAAGCCGACGAAGGCGGAAATCCTGGCCTGCTGGCAGCAGTACAGCGGCCGGCCCCAAGAACTCGGATTGCCAAGCGCACCGAACCCATTCATCACCTACTTCGAGGAAAATGACCGTCCGCAAACGAAGCTCGACCGCAACATCGGGAACGGCATGGGCGTATCCGTCGGACGGCTTCGCGAGGACACTCTATACGACTACAAATTTGTCGGACTGTCGCATAACACCTTGCGCGGAGCAGCCGGAGGCGCTATTCTGATCGCTGAATTGTTGAAAGCGGAAGGATATATTTAACGGGCTCCAAAATGAAAAAACCTCCATCATGGAAGGTTATTGACTGAAGACAAACTCCCGCTTGCGACTGAACTGCTCCCTGTCAAGTAGACAGTGAAAAAAACAAAAATCGTATTCTCTGGACTCCGTTAATTGCGGAGTCCGTTTTTATGCAATATTTTCAAGTTACTGACGATAAGTCATCGGAGCAAGCCTATTTAGCCTCTTTCGCGCGTTGCTGGGCAAATCCCAACTTGCTGTGCTGTGTGAGCTTAAGCTCCCATCGCGAGTGGCCCATGCAGCCTTGGGGGATCCACAGTGACAACGGCCAGGAGTTTTTAAACGCCCATTTGAAAACCTTCTGCGCTTCAAACCAGTTTCGGTTCTCGCGCAGCCGGCCTTATCGCAAAAACGACAATGCTCACGTGGAGCAGAAAAACGGCTTCCTCGTCCGCCAGCTGGTCGGCTACGAACGCTATGATCGCCCAGAACAAGTGGAGTGGCTCAATGCCCTCTATGCCCTGCATGACCGGTACTTCAATTTCTGCCTGCCCACTTGCAAGCTGATCGGCAAGGAGAGGCACGGAGCGCGTGTCAAGAAAACCTTTGATACGGCCAAAACACCCGTTGCGCGGTTAATCGAATCGGGCGTGCTCTCATCGGAACAAACCCAACGGTTGCAGGCATACCAGTTTTCCCAAGATCCGCTCACCTTACATAACCAATTAGAGATGATGCTCTCCCGCCCTGTGCCGTCCTCCACCGACACAGCAGAACCCGTGGAGGCTGTATAACAGCCCCACTGGGTAACAAAATTACGTGAGTGATCCATTACCCTTCGGTAACATTTTTAAATGAGTTGACGTTAGAGTAAAATTTGCGTGGGGGTAAAGATTGGAAAAAGCGAACATAGAAAAAGAGCTCCCTTGGTAAAGTGAATTTGCCCATAACATAAACCAAAAGGGGAAGCTCCTGTGCAGCATTATCAGGGCAATCGCATTAGGAAAACTTTTCCGAAGAGATCGCGTCTAACCATCAGTAAAACCTGATGGGAGAGACGAATTCATGGATAACAATTGGCTCGAACGATTCGCGGTCATTCCGGATCCCCGTACGGGCAACCGAAAAGCGCATAAACTGATCGATATCATCACCATCGCCATCATTGCCACACTATGCGGCGAAGACGACTGGGTGGGTATCGAAGAGTTCGGTCTGGCCCGGGAAGAGTGGTTCCGGCAGTTCCTGGAACTACCTCACGGTATTCCTTCTCATGATACATTCGGCCGCGTATTTTCGCTCATCTCTCCGGAAGCCTTCGAGCAAGCGTTTCTGTCCTGGACGCAAGACATTTGTCGGCTTACCGAGGGCACGATCATTGCGATCGATGGGAAAACCGCCCGCCGTTCCCACGATCAAACGAACGGACAAAAGCCATTGCATCTGGTCAGCGCGTGGGCGTCGGAAAACGGGATGGTTCTGGCTCAACGCAAGGTTGACGAAAAATCGAATGAGATCGTCGCCATTCCGAAGCTGCTGGACGACCTGATGATCAAAGGATGCATTGTCACCATTGACGCGATCGGATGCCAAAAGGAGATCGTGCACAAGATTCGGGAGAAACAAGCGGATTACGCTATCGCCGTCAAAGGCAACCAGAAAACGTTGCATGACGATATCCGGACGTTTTTCAACGATGCCCAAAGTCGTGAATTTCGCGATATTCCCCACACCTATGCCAAAACGGTGGAAAAAGGACACGGACGTGTAGAAATCCGCCGCTACTGGTTAAGTCCGGCTTCTTGCGCGTTATTGCCCGACCATGGGTGGAGCGACTTGAACGGAGTAGGCATGGTCGAGGCTGAGCGGCATCTGGATGGAAAGGTGACGGTAGAGCGGCGGTATTACATTACCAGTTTGACTGACAATATTCATGAATTCGCCCGTGCGGTACGTGCGCATTGGGGAATCGAAAATGGGTTGCATTGGGTACTGGACATGACGTTTCGTGAAGATGAGCTGCGCATCCGCAAACGGAACGCTGCCCAAAACGCTGCAATTCTACGTCGTCTCGCCTTGAATTTGCTCAAGCAGGACCAGTCGGCAAAGAAAAGTCTATGTTTGAAGAGGAAGTACTGTTCTTGGAAAGACGATTATTTGTTGCACGTGCTTTCCCTTGCGAATCCAAATGTCTAATGCGATTGCCCTGGCAGTTAGCAGCTTCTCATTGAACAATTTGCGTGAAGATGTTATGATGAAATAAATCGTCATTGTCATTCAAACTGCATATCGGAAAGACCACTAGGGGAGCTCTTGTGGAAGAGCTGAGATTAAAGTGTAACTTTAAAACCCTTAGAACCTGATCTGCTTAGCAGCAGCGTAGGGAAGTGGATCGAAAAAAGAGTGCTGGCGGCACCATGATGGTGTACAGCCGCCAGACGGATAGATATATGTAACCCCACTTTCGTACGAAAGTGGGGCTCTGTTTTAAAAGGGTTGATGAAATGGTGCAAAGCAGGAAGGCGGCGGTGAAGCCGGAACTACATATGATATCAGACGGAACACAATCGCTTAAACGTTTTTTGGAAATTGTCCGCTTCGCAGCGCCTTATGTCGATGTCGTTCATGTGCGTGAAAAAGAGCGATCGGCGCGCGAGATTGCGGAATGGATTGAGCAATTAAAGCGCGTGATACCCCCGCATAAGATCGCCGTGAACGACCGGCTGGATGCCGCCTTGGCAGGGGAGATCAACCGCGTGCAGCTCGCCTGGCACAGCTTGCCGGTTGACGTTGTCAAGCGAACGTTTCCTCCGCTTACCGTCGGCTGCTCGGTGCATTCGCCCGAAGAGGCGGTCGAAATGGAAAAGCGCGGCGCCGATTACGTGCTGTATGGGCACGTGTACCCGACCGGATCGAAGCCCGGCATCCCAGCACGCGGGCTCGATGGATTGAGACAGACTTGTGCAGCGGTCACGATTCCGGTGATCGCGATCGGCGGTATCCGGCCTGAAAACGTCGCTGATGTTTTGGCGGCGGGAGCAGCGGGCATCGCCGTCATGAGCGGTATCACACAGGCCCGCGATCCGGCTGAAGCCGCTCAGGCTTATGCGAAAGCGTTGAATCTTAAGCGCTGATACAGGGCGCGACACAGACAGGAGAGGGAGGACATCGGATGGATTGCAGACCTATCCCCAAACAGGCGGATGTTGTCATCGTTGGCGGTGGCGTAGTTGGCAGCGCGGTCGCCTACTATTTGGCAAGGAGGGGACTCAAACCGCTCCTCTTGGAAAGAAATCGCCTGGCTGGCGAGGCGTCAGGTGCGGCAGCAGGAATGCTGGCCGCGCTGGCTGAGATGGAGGAGACCGGACCGCTGTATGAACTGGCTCGCCGGAGCCGGGATTTGTTTCCTGAACTGGCTGTCCAATTGCGGGAATTGACCGGGATCGACATCGCCTTGATGCGCCGCGGCATGCTGAAAGTGGCGCAGACACCCGAACAGGTGGATAAGCTGCGGGCGACCGTCGCTTTTCAGCGCGAGTCCGGGGAAGAAGTCCGCTGGTTGGATGGTCAAGAGGCACGCGAATGTGAACCGGCGTTATCTTCGGATGTCATCGGTGCGGTGGATATTGCGGGGGATGGGCAACTATCCGCTCCTTCTCTCTCGCTTGCCTTCGCGCAGGCCGCTGTCGCGCTTGGTGCGGAAGTTTACGAACACTGCGAAGTGCTTCAATTGATCACGGAACAGCGCCCGGGTGTCAGCCGGCCTCGGATCGTTGGCGTGGAGACGGACGCTGGCACCATCACCAGTGAACATGTGGTCGTTACCTCGGGCGTGTGGAGCAGCCGCCTGCTTGAGCGATCCGGCATCCGGCTTCCCTTGTATCCGGTCAAAGGAGAACTGTTCTCCGTCATTTCACACCGGCCGCTGATCCACCGCACGATATTTGCGGATTCGGTATATGTCGTGCCGAAGGGCGGCGGGCGGCTGATCGTCGGCGCGACGATGGTGCCGCATCGCTTCGATCGCGCGGTATCTTACGGGGGGATCTCTCAACTGATGCAACAGGCGCAGAAGATTCTGCCGGGCATCGTCGAGACCGAATGGGAAAGAGCCTGGACCGGCATTCGTCCGCAAACGCCGGATGGACTGCCCTATATCGGTCCCTTCGAGCGCTATGAAGGGCTGTATGCAGCGGCCGGTCATTTTCGAAACGGCATTCTGCTCAGTCCGATTACCGGGCAGACCATTGCGAACTTGATCGCATCCGGGACGGAAGAGGAGGAGTTGAAGCCGTTCTATCCGGAAAGAGTGCAGGAGGTGATCACATGAAACTGTCCATTAACGGCAATACGGTTGAAGTGCCCGACAACATCCGTACCGTCAGCGAACTGCTCCAACATTTCAAGCTGGAGCAAAAAGTGGCAGTCGTTGAGCGCAATCGGGAAATTTTGGAGAAAAAGGATCATCCGACAACAGAAGTCCGTGACGGGGACGTTTTTGAAATCGTCCATTTTGTGGGAGGGGGTTAATGCATGCTGAAAATCGGACCGTATACGTTTAAGTCGAGGCTGCTGTTGGGCACCGGCAAATATCCGAACCTTGAAATACAGGAAAAGGCGGTTTACGCATCCGGAGCGGAAATTCTTACCTTCGCCGTACGGCGAATGAATATTTTTGATCCGGATCAGCCCAACTTTTTGGAGCGACTCGACCTGAAAAAGTTCACATTATTACCGAATACAGCCGGAGCAAAGACGGCGGAGGAAGCGGTGCGCACAGCCAGACTGGCCAGAGCATCGGGGCTGTGTGACATGATCAAAGTCGAAGTGATCGGGGATGACAAGACGCTGTTGCCCGATCCGATCGAAACGCTCAAGGCTTCGGAACAATTGCTGGAAGAAGGATTTATCGTTCTTCCTTATATTTCAGATGATGTCGTTCTGGCACGGCGGTTGGAAGAGCTCGGTGTGCATGCGGTCATGCCCGGTGCCTCGCCCATCGGTTCCGGTCAAGGCATCATCAACCCGCTCAACTTGCGTTTTATTATCGAGCAGGCGAACGTTCCGGTTATCGTTGATGCCGGTATCGGCTCGCCATCGGACGCTGCATTGGCGATGGAACTCGGAGCGGATGGAGTGCTGTTAAATACGGCTGTTTCCGGTGCGGACGATCCGGTCAAAATGGCGGAAGCGATGAAGCTGGCGGTGGAAGCCGGACGGCTTGGGTACGAAGCGGGCCGCATCCCGAAAAAACCGTATGCGACCGCGAGCAGTCCGGAAGAAGGATTGATCGGGTCGTGAACGACCGCTATTCGCGTCAGGAATTGTTCGCTCCGATCGGCAAAGAAGGTCAGAGACGGCTGGGCGAACGGCACGTCCTGATCATCGGAGCCGGTGCGCTCGGTACGGGGAATGCAGAGATCCTCGTCCGCGCCGGGGTCGGCAAAGTGACCATTGTCGATCGCGACTATGTCGATTGGAGCAACCTGCAACGCCAACAGCTCTATACGGAGGAAGATGCCATCCAGCGCATGCCGAAGGCAGCGGTGGCAGCGGAGAGGCTGAAAAAAATCAACTCCTCGATCGAGATCGAGGCCAAAATTATGGATGTCACCCCTGTTGAAATCGAGTCTTTGACGGAAGGGATCGATCTGATGATCGATGCTTCCGACAATTTCGACATCCGCATGATCATGAACGATATCTCTCAGAAAAAGCAAATTCCTTGGATTTACGGGGCGGTTCTCGGCAGTTACGGCATTTCATATGCCATCATTCCCGGCAAGACGCCCTGTCTTTCTTGTTTGTTGGAAACGATCCCGATCGGCGGAGCAACGTGCGATACGGTTGGTGTGATCGCTCCGGCCGTGCAGATGGTCGTCACTTTGCAGACGGCGGAAGCCCTTAAATGGCTGACCGGCAATGAAGAGGCGATGTCGGGCCGGTTGACGAGCTTTGACCTCTGGAAAAATGAATATGCCTCGATCCGGGTCGACAAGCTGAAAAAAGAAGATTGCCCTTCGTGCGGTGTCCGCGCCCAATATCCCTTTTTGTCCGCATCCAACCTGAGCAGAACGGCCGTGCTCTGCGGAAGGGATACCGTACAGATCCGTCCACCGAAGCCGCAATCGCTGGATCTGGACGCGCTTGGCGAGTCGTTGAGCTCGCTCGGACTGAAAGTGGAACGGAATCCGTATCTGTTGGCTTTCCAGCCGGACCACCGCCGCCTGGTTGCATTTCGTGACGGCCGTGTACTCGTGCATGGCACGAAAGATACCGCGGAAGCGCGCAGCCTTTATCATCGTTATTTTGGATAATATGGAAGGCGATTGCCTGAGGGAAGGAGATTGACGGATGAAAGTATTTAAAGCGTTGACGATAGCCGGATCGGACAGTGGAGGGGGCGCGGGCATCCAAGCCGACCTGAAAACGTTCCAGGAGCTGGGCGTGTTTGGCATGTCCGCCATTACGGCGGTCACCGTGCAAAATACGCTTGGCGTGAAGCAAGTGTACCCCCTGCCGCCCCAGGCTGTGGTGGAACAAATGGAAGTATTGCATGAAGACATGGGCGTGGATGCGCTCAAAACAGGCATGTTGTTCAGCGCGGAACTGATCCGGCTTGTTGCGGCCAAAATTCGCGAACTGGGGTGGACGCGGCTCGTTGTGGACCCGGTGATGGTCGCCAAGGGAGGAGCCAAACTGCTGCAGGACGACGCCGTTCATGCGTTGAGGGAGGAACTGATTCCGCTGGCGGCGATTGTCACCCCCAACTTGCCGGAAGCGGAAGTGTTGTGCGGGATGTCGATCCGCACCCGTGAAGAGCAGCGGAAAGCTGCGGAAATGATTGTCGGGATGGGAGCCCGTACGGTTGTGGTCAAAGGTGGACATTTTGAAGATGAGCAATCCGTCGATGTTTTTTACGACGGTGAACGTTTTCTGGAACTGGCGGGCCGCCGCGTAATGACGAAGCATACGCACGGTACCGGATGCACTTTCTCTGCAGCAGCAACGGCAGCGATGGCAACCGGCGTAACGGAAGAGGAAGCGGTGCGGACAGCCAAAGCATTCATTCAGGCTGCCCTGGAAACGCCGCTTGATATCGGGGCGCGCGGCCATGGCCCGACCAACCATTGGGCGTATCAGCTAGAGGTGGGGCGCGATGCAGCCGCAAAAAAATGAATGGGCTGGTCGGATGCAGCCGGAGCGTATGCGCGCCTTGCTCAAGCTGTATTTTGTGATGGGCAGTCCGAACTGCCGCCTGGAGCCGGAAAAGGTACTGGAAGAGGCGATTAAAGGCGGTGTAACGATTTTTCAGTTTCGTGAAAAAGGACCCGGTGCGCTGTCTGGTGAGAATAAACGGCGCTTGGGTGAAAAGCTGCGCGATATTTGCCGGTCCCGGGGCATTCCGTTTATCGTCAACGACGATGTGGATCTTGCGCTCGAACTCGATGCGGACGGGGTGCACATTGGACAGGAAGATGGAGACGCGCGTGCGGTTCGTGAAAAGATCGGCGCGCGGATTCTCGGCATTTCCGCCCATGATGTAGAAGAAGTGCGGCGTGCTGTCGACGATGGAGCCGACTATGTCGGCGTCGGTCCGATGTATCCCACTTCAACCAAACCGGATACCCGTGCTGTATGCGGGCCGGAGATGGTGAAGGCGATCCGCGCCCAGTTTCCGCATTTTCCGCTCGTTGCGATCGGCGGGATCAAGGCGGATAACATCGCTGATGTGCTGGCAAGCGGAGCTGACGGTGCCGCTGTCATCACCGCAATCAGCGACTCGAATGATCCCCGTCTGGCAGCGCAGCAGCTCGCTGATGCTCATTTTTTGCGCCCGGAATGAAAAAACGGCCAATCATAACCAAATTGTTTTTCCTGACGTCGCCTCCGTCCCTCGCGCAAAAAAGCAAGTGTGGCGTTGATCTCTCCGCCCAGAATGATAATGATGTTGCTCACATACATCCAGATCAACAAGACGATGATTCCGCCGATGCTTCCATACGTGCGGGAAAAACTGCCAAAATGATCGATGTAAGAGGCGAACAAAAGGGAAGAGATGATCCAGCCGGCTGTCGCAAACAGCGCGCCCGGAACGACCTCGCCGAAGGCGAGTCGTCGGCTCGGCGCGTATTTGTATATCAGCATAAATACGACGTACATCGTAAACAGGGGAATGAGAATTTGCGCCGGCTTCCAGATCGATTCAAACCAGTGTGGCAGGCTGATTTGCATGAATGCCCATTGCCCTAATTTTTTACCGAACACGAGCAGAATGAACGTCAGCAAAATGACGATGGCTAAAATGAGTGTATAGAGGATAGCCAGGCCTCGCACTTTTACATAGGAACGCGTTTCTTCTTCATCGTAGGCTTTGTTGATCCCCTTGATGATGGCCATGACTCCTCGGGAAGATGCCCAGATCGTACCGATCATCCCGAACGATAATAGCGTCTGGCTGCGATTTTTGACCGTTTCATTCGTGATGTCCAGAATGAGTTGGTAGGTTTGAGAAGGCAGAAATTGAAACAGATCGTGCAAAATTTCCTCCCGGGCCAGTGGAGTATAGCTGACCAGCGTTAACAAAAAAATGAGGAAGGGAAAAAAAGACAGAATCAAATAAAAGGTCAGCTGTGCTCCCAGCGCGGGAACATCGTCGTCCTGTATGCGGCGGATCACTTCCTGCACGAACTTGATCATGGGTTGAATCCTTCCTTTGATGTGACAGGTCTATCCACATGAAATCAACTTCAATTTTTGTTACATTATACTCATTTCCCATTTGAATAACACTATGTTTGCCCCCGTTTCTTTTCCCAGGCTTATCCCCCGCATTTTCACTCGAACGTGTTCCCCGCACTCAAACGTGTTCTCCATCATTTTCCGCCAACGCTTTTTTTAAGGCTTCGCCAAGGCTCGTGCCAAAAGAAGAGGAACCGTATTTTTTCAGCAATTTCTCCGTTTCCCGCCGCTGTTGTTTTTTGTTCGCCATCCCTTCTTCCAATTTTTCGATCACATTGCACTGGCGACAATGGACGAATTTGCCTGCCTTTCCTTCCCTCAGTTCCATTTTTCGATGGCATTGTGGACAGCGGCGCTGGCTGATCACTTTTTCCAGCGATCGCTGGTACCCGCACTCCCCGTTGATGCAGATGAGCATTTTTCCACGCTTTCGGTTCACTTGCTGCAACATTTTTCCGCACTTCGGACAGTGGCTGTGCGTCGCATTGAACGGTTTGTATTTTTGCTCGCTCGTTTTTACTTCCTCCACCATCTCCGCTGCCCGTTTCCGGATTTTGCGCAAAAAATCGTGCATGTCCGCTTTCCCTTTGGCGATTTTCTCCAGTTCCCGTTCCCAAGTGGCTGTCAGTTCCGGCGAACGCAGGTCTTCCGTGACGAGTTCGATCAACTGTTTTCCTTTTGGGGTAGGAATGAGCGTGTTTCCTTTTCGCTCAATCGCATCGGCTTGCAAAAGTTTTTCAATAATATCCGCACGTGTCGCCGGAGTTCCGAGCTGATGTTTTTCCATCATCGTCAGCAGCGTTGCCTCGGTAAAGCGCGGAGGCGGCGTCGTCTGCAAGACATTGATGTTGACCGCCATAATCGGATACGATTGTCCTTGCTTCAGATTCGGCGGAATCGAGCGGTTGAAAACATCTGCCTGCTGTTGCAGCAAGTCGTTTTCCTCTCTTCGGTTCGGGTCGTCGCCGGTTGGGGGCGAATCGCTCTCATACACGCTTTTCCAACCCGTTTCCCTTTCGATTTTGCCAGCCGCTGTGAACGTCTCCCCTGCGGCTTCGAGCGTCAATTTCATTTCATCATAACGGGCGGGAGGCAAAAACAGGGCAATAAAGCGCTTTGCGATCAAGTCGTACAGTTTGCGTTCATCGGCATCCAGGTCTTGCCAGCGCAACGGTTGCTCGGTAGGTATAATCGCATGGTGATCGGTCACTTTGGCGTTATTGATCACTCTTTTGGCCTGGATTTCGAATTTGCCGAGGCCGTTGATCCATCGCTCGTAAGGACCCGACCGCATCGCCAGCAACCGTTCTTTCATCGTGCTGAGCATATCGGTCGATAAATAACGCGAATCGGTGCGCGGATAAGTGACCGTTTTGTGCCGTTCGTACAGCGATTGCAATACGGATGACGTTTTTTTGGCGGAAAAGCCATACCGACGATTCGCATCACGCTGCAGTTCCGTCAGATCGTAAGGCAGCGGTTGCGGTTCGGTGCGGCTTAAAGTCTTCAATTTGACGATGCGTGCTTGTGTTCCTGTCAGTTTTTGTTTCAATGCTTCGGCCTGTGTGGAATCAAAAATGCGTGCATCCCCGCTTGCTGGATGGCGCCAGGTGGCGCGAAAAGGGCCGAGATCAATCTCGACGGTATGGTAAGTTTCGGAACGGAACGACTCGATCTCCTTTTCCCTTTCAACGAGCATCGCCAGTGTCGGGCTTTGTACACGCCCCGCTGACAGCGGGATATTGTATTTGCACGTCAACGCGCGCGTAATATTGAGTCCGATCAGCCAATCCGCTTCCGCGCGTGAGACGGCGGAGGCATAGAGACGATCGTATTCTTTTCCGGGCTTCAGTTTTTGAAACCCTTCCCTGATCGCCTGGTCCGTTTGCGACGAGATCCACAGTCGCTTGAAAGGTTTGGACCAGCGCACCATCTCCATGATCCAGCGCGCCACCAGTTCTCCTTCTCGACCGGCATCGGTGGCAATGATCAACTCTTTCAGGTCCCTTCTTTTTGCCAGCCGCTCGATCACCTGCAACTGGCGGTTGGTTTCCCGGATACGTTTCAATTTCATTTTTTTCGGTAATATGGGCAAATCATCGAGGTTCCATACGGCGTATTTGCGATCGTAATCTTCCGGTTCGGCCAGCTCTACCAGGTGGCCAAGCGCCCAGGTGACTACATATTTCGGACCTTCCAGATAATATTTTCGGTTATCTCGACAGCCGAGCACGCGGGCGATTTCGCGTCCCACGCTCGGTTTTTCAGCCAAAACCAAACTTTTCATGCGGGTAAATCTCCTTTTTCTGGTTTGCAAAAGCTTCCTTTGCTTCCGGCAAGATCTTGTTTGCTCTAAGATCTGTTTTATTGTAACACAGAAAAAATGGCGATGATAAGAACGCTGTATTTGTGGCAAGCTATCCACAAACGGAACGTTTTTAGCGACTTGTTCAAAGCCGTTTAAAGCGAGGTGTAGTCATGGAAAATGGTTGGTTGTTCCTGTCTTTGTTAGCCATTGCTTTTATATCGATATACGCGCTCATTTTTTCTTATCGGGTCGGTTTCAAACAGACGAGCAACAAGGATGAGGAGGTCAGCAAGGCGGTTGCCAAGCATAAAGTGTTGCTCAATCCGATCTTCCTTTCTTATGTGCTGTTTGTGGTCGTACTGACCATCGGAGGGATTATTTTTTACTATCTCGTGTTTGGGGGATAAAGGATGGAAAAACAAACGTATTACGTTTCTGTGCAGGCAGGAACCGTGCTGGAAGACAAGGAAGCAGCCGGATATGAATTTGAAATTCAGGCTACGGAGAAAGAAATTGAACAGTTGATGGAACTGTTTGAATACAGGGAGGAGGCAGAAAACGCCAATTTTCGTCGTGCCATGATCCCGGGTATCCCCTATCATCAGGATGAAGAAAATGACGTTTATGACACAGGGATGCGTGCGGTCTATCAGATGATCCACCGACTGGGCACCGAAGAGACGAAAAAACAGATCGAGGAAATGGGTCTGATATGACCTACTTGTACATCTTTGTTGAACTCGGCATCGGCCTGATCGTGTTGTTTGCCATGACGAAACTCATCGGCAAAACACAGATCAGCCAGATTACACCGTTTGAATTTATTTCCGCGCTCGTACTGGGGGAACTGGTTGGAAACGCGATCTATGACAAGGAAGTCAGTGTTCTCCAGATTTTGTTTGCTGTTATCGTATGGGCTGCGCTACTGGTCGGAATCGAATGGATCGAGATGAAATTTCTGAAGTTACGCGGATTTTTGGAAGGAAATCCTTCTATTGTCGTTCGCCACGGTATGATCGATAAAAAAGAACTGAAGAAAAACAAAATGACGATCAACCAGTTGCAAAACATGCTTCGGCAAAAAAATGTGTTTTCATTCCGGGAAGTAGAGTACGCGATCCTGGAATCCAACGGAATGTTGACCGTGCTGAAAAAACCGGAGTATGATGTGCCGGTCCGGCGCGATCTGGGCTTGACCGGCCGCAAGGTCGCTTTGCCGGTGACATTGATCAACGATGGGGTGGTTCTGGAAGACAACTTAAAGAAAAGCGGTTACAACATGACCTGGCTGGAAAAACAGCTCAGGGCGCAAGGCTACGACAAGCCGGAACAAGTGTTTTATGCTGAATGGGACGAAGAGCGCGGGATGCATATCGTGCCGATGCCGTCTTGATTTGTTTTTGTCTTTTATTCGGTATAGATGCGCTCTTCGGGGATATGTTTTTGAATAAGGCGGAGGATATGCTCCGTCAGGCGGCGGTTCACTCCATCGGGGTATCGATATACCCCGTCTTGGCAGAGGAAAGGGTAATGAAGCAGGGGTGAATCTGTCCGCCGCTCACGCATTCTTTTCATATAATCTTTCGGGACACGGAACGAACCGACGCTCACTTCCCGAATCGCTTCCCCGGGCAGCCGTGAAAACGTCATTTCCACACATTCCCGGTAAGCTTCTTCCCAACCATCGATGTGGAGAAGCGGATCGAAACAGAGCCTGACCGGCCAGCCTGCGCGGATGGCTTTTTCGATAGCATCCAGTCTGGCCGTCAAGGAGGGGGTACCGGGTTCATGCCGTTCAATGACTGCCTGTGGAGAAAGGGTCCAGGCCAGCACGACATTGGCTGCAGGTTCCACCTTGGATAACCTGGAGATATTGGCACTTTTGGTGCGCAACTCGATCAACAGATCAGGGTGATGGCGGGCAAAGTCGATCCACCTGCGGCAAAACGGGGCGATCCCCTCAAAAGCAAGCAGATCCGTTTCGTAAGAAATACATAAATAGACCGGATGCTGATGAAGAAGCTCGGATACGGCGGAAAAATAATCTTCGATATTGACAAAAAAGACCGTATGGGCGGATGGAAACATCCCTTGCAAAAAACAGTATTCGCAATTGTAAAGACAATTCAGTGCCGAGGAAGTATAATAAAAATGTGAATGACCGAAATCGTGGCAAACGTCGGCGCCCGGGTACAAAAAGGGCGGCTGTTTGACGGCGAGGATCAGTTTCATCGCCCGTTTTTGCATTTGAAAATGTTGCCGGGTGCGATGAAATACCTCGCTGTATCGTTCCACCTCGATCTGTTTTGCTTTCGGGAATCGGGCGAGAATCTGTTCCGTAAGCGGATAGCTGAACGCTTCTTTTTCGATATAAATATGTGAAAATTTATTCGTAAAGAAGGTATTGTCGGAGTTGTTCGACATACTTTTTCCCTTCCCTTTTGTTCTCAATCGGAACGGACAACCATGAGGACAGATCCGGAAGTTCCTGGTTGGTCCGTATTTTGTATTGCTTAGCGGCCTGCAGCAACTGGTGACGGAGTGTAACCGACAGCTTCCACTGTTCACAGAGACGGATGATCTGCGCTTCTTCCTCTTCGGTCAGTGTTGGTGCTGGCGGAAGCTCCGTGGCGATATAACGGTCCATGATCGTTTCAAGTGAGGGAAGCGCATTTTCGCACAGTCGGGTGACCGCCTCTATGTTCACCGTATGCGGTTGCAATCGGTCGGCGACCACTTTGACGAGAACGATCCGGTGCGGGCCGAGAAATTTGCTGGCCGCCTCATAAAAACCGGTGCCTTCCATGTCAGCCAGTTCCGCTTGCATCGGTGTCCCGCTGTCAACCGGAGACGGGAACGTTTGCAGTGTCGCCTCTTGAAAAGGATGCTCGACCAGCATATCCGGATAGTATGACCCCATTGTAACCGCGTCGATCAGTTTGTGGACGATCACCGTTTCACCGATAGAAAAGCGATCACTCTTTGTACCGCATATGCCGAAATTGATCAAGAGATCGTTGGGTTGCGGAGGATGGGTGCTGAGCATAAATGTCGTGCCGATGGCGGCGGATAACGGCCCCGGACCGCTGACGGTGAGTACGATCGTGTCGCTAGCAAACACCTGGATCGGTCCGAGCCCTTTCTTTTTTTTCAGCTGTAAGTGACGGATGAGCGGTTTTGCCTCGGCATAAAGGGCGGTCAAAATATAGATCATATCCTTCCTCCGACGTACAAGAGTATAACCACTCCTATCTTAACATAACGGGAGGCGAGAATGCATGAAGGTGGCGATTGCGGGCGGCAGCGGTTTTATCGGCCGTCATCTGGTACGTCATATCGTCAAGGGCGGGGGCGAGGTGATCGTTCTCTCGCGCAATCCTGAACGTGCAAGACGCTCGGAAACGGGCGGAGGCCGTCATGGTGATCGCGTCCGTTTCGTATCGTGGCAAGAGGCCGAGGATCAGCCGAACTGGTGCGAAGGGGTGGATGCTTTTGTCAATCTGGCGGGGGAAACGATCAATCGGCGCTGGACGCGCGCGGGCAAGCAGTTGATTCTCGATTCGCGCGTGGAAGCCGTGCGGCGGATGAAAAGGATTATAGAGCGGTTAGATGCCAAACCCCGCGTCGTCATATCCGGTTCCGGCATCAGTTATTACGGGCGCTCCGAGCAGGATGAATTTGATGAGAAGTCGCCGTCCGTTGCCGGACCCGATGATTTTCTCGCTACGGTTTGCCAGCATTGGGAGAAAGAAGCGGAAGCGATCCAGTCAGCCCGGGTGGTAAGGCTTCGTATCGGGCTGGTGCTCGGTACAGACGGGGGCGCGTTGCCGAAAATGATGTTGCCGTTTCAATTCGGCTTGGGCGGAAAAATCGGCAGCGGACAGCAATGGATGTCGTGGATCCATATTGCAGATATGGTGCGCCTGATCGATTTTTGCATGCAAAATGAGACGATTTCAGGTCCCGTAAACGCCACTGCTCCTCATCCGGTCAGGAATGAAACGTTTGTACGGACATTAGGTGAAGGGCTTCGGCGTCCGACGGTCATTCCGTTGCCGGCGGCATTATTAAGAGCGGTGCTGGGAGAAATGGCGACATTGCTTCTCGACGGGCAGCGGGTGATCCCGCGCGTGATGCTGGATCACGGATTTTCGTTTCGTTTTCCCCATTTGCACGACGCCCTCGCCGATCTGATGGGGACGGACGCTTCGCCATCGAGAATATAAAATTACGAATTACGATCGCAATAGACGTTGGAGGGAAGAACCGGTGAGGATCATCGATGAAACCCATACGCCGCATACCGGCAAAGTGATCGATGCCTTTGCGAAAGAAGAGTGGTTGTGCCGCCGGACAGGCAACGGGGAAGGGCCGCCGCTTCTTTATTTGTGGCGGCATAAGCGCGCATTTGTGCTGGGCTTAAGGGACAGCAAGTTGCCTTACGCTCCTCAAGTGATGGAGCAGATGGAGCGGGATGGCATTTCCACGGCTGTGCGCCATTCCGGAGGTGCGGCTGTACCGCTGGACGAAGGCGTTGTCAACGTGTCGCTCATCACGCCCAAACCGAGAGGACGTATCGATTTTCACGACGATTTCCGCTTGATGTTCGGACTGGTTCGTAGTGCTATAGAACGGTTGGTGCCTCATTTGCCCCAACCGGTCGAGTGCGGGGAAGTGGTCGGTTCGTATTGTCCTGGAGATTTTGATATGAGCATCGGTGGACGCAAGTTTTGCGGTCTTGCACAGCGCCGGCAAATTGGCGCCATTTCCGTGCAGGCTTTTGTTCTGGTGGAACAGCAAGGGGAAGCGCGGATGAGATGGGCGCTTGATTTTTATCAAGCTGCCGCAAATGAAGCTACTCGTTCCTTCCATCCGCCCGTACGTTCCGGGACAATGGCCAGCCTGGCCGAGCTGGTCGATGCATCGGTGACAGTCGAAGCGTTTGTTAACGCATTGAAAGAGGAGTGCCGTCAGCGTTTTTTGATTACCGACGAAAAGGAGCAGGCGGACGTGCCTTTTGAGGAGGTCATACGGATTCGAAACGAACTCGAACGGCGTTACAAACCTTAATGGAATCCCTTCAAAATGAAGTCATGCCAAAAAATATAACAGTGCTTCCGGCAACTCATTTTGCCAAAATCCCCACAGGTGTTTGCCCGGCTTTTCTACATACCGCACGCGTGCTCCACGCTCTTCCAACATCTTCCGCGCCGTTCGGTTCATCTGCAAAAAATTGAAGACGCCCCGGTCGGTTTCGACTTCTGTTTCATCCTGTCCAATCAACATATAGATGTCCAGTTCTGACAGGTCCGTTTCTTCGCGCAACCGTTCCTGTGTCGATTCCATGAAGGCGCCGGAGAGGGAGATGACTTTGCAGAACAGATCCGGTCGGTCTAGCGCCAGATGCAGGCTGACCGTTCCTCCCAATGAATCGCCCGCTAAGATGCGCTCTTCCTTGCTGGAGCGGACAGGAAACTCGTTTTCAATGAAGGGGACAAGCTCGGACACAAAAAATTGGCAATAATCATCAAAAAGACGGCCGGACGGACTGTATTCGTCCGTGCGGCGTGGCAGATCTGCATCGACGCCGACGATCATGACAGGCTCCATGCCTTCGTCCAGGATGAGGCGGGTGGCGTGGGTAGCGATGCGTCCAAAATTGAAAAACTGCTCTCCGTCCTGGCAATATACGACCGGATAGGTAACGAGTTCATTGTAACCCGGCGGCAAAAAAACGCGGATGCTTCGCGTTTGTTGAAGCGGTTGAGATGGAATTTCTTTTTTGATGATCGTCCTTTTGGAGTATGGCGATATAGACATTTCAGCCCTTCCTTTCGCCCGTTTTGGATTTTTTCGGAGTAAATATTCCCCTTTTCGCACAAAATGAATCCAGAGGTTGTAGTAATTTTTTCTTCTGTATTATATAATAAAATAAACTGTTATATATTTTCGGCAAAAAGCGCGATAATATCAATGTTACCCTGTTTTAACAATTATTATGAATTAGTATAACAGTTTAGGGTAAGACAAGCAAAATCAACAGGATGGGGTGGAACAGAATGAGCAACGCCACGGTAAAATCGCAATCGCACGTTGTGCATACAGAGAAAGTTGAGCCGCTCACGGTCTTGAATGCACAGGGCGAAATTGTCAATGAAGCATGGATGCCGGACCTCAGTGACGATCAGTTGAAAGAACTGATGCGGCGCATGGTGATGACTCGTACGATCGACCAACGTGCAGTCAGCTTGCAACGCCAGGGTCGGCTTGGTTTTTACGCGCCGGTATCTGGACAGGAAGCGACGATGATCGGCAGCGAATATGCGCTGAAGAAAGAAGATTTCATTTGCCCGGGTTATCGTGATATGCCGCAACTGTTTTGGCACGGGTTGCCGCTGTATCAAACGTTCCTTTATTCACGCGGACATCAGCACGGAGGGCAAATTCCTGAAGACGTACACGTCTTGATGCCGCAAATTATTATCGGGGCACAAATTGTGCAATGTGCCGGCGTCGCGATGGGATTGAAGAAAAAAGGAAGCAAAAATATTGCGGTTGCCTACACCGGTGACGGTGGAAGCTCGCAAGGGGACTTCTACGAAGGTATCAACTTCGCTGGAGTGTTCAAGTTGCCCGCTGTGTTCATCGTGCAAAACAACGGGTACGCGATTTCTACGCCGTTTCAAAAACAGACCGCTGCATTGAGCATTGCCCACAAAGGAGTAGCGGCCGGGGTTCATTCGGTTCAGGTGGACGGTAATGACGTATTAGCGGTTTACAGTGTCGTGTACGAAGCGGCAGAACGCGCTCGTCGCGGCGAAGGACCGACGCTGATCGAGGCGCTGACATACCGGTTTGGTCCGCATTCGATGTCGGGTGACGATCCGACCAAATACCGTACGAAAGAAGAAGAAAAACAAATGGAAACGTTCGATCCGCTCGTTCGCTTCCGTAAATATCTGACCGAACGCGGGCTCTGGAACGAAGAGATCGAACAGGCCACGGTAGAAGAGGCGAAACAGCTCGTTGCGGATGAGATCAAGAAGGCGGAATCGGTAGAGAAAATGACGGTGCCTGGATTGATTGACAGCATGTTCGAGGTAACGCCTCCCGAACTGGAAGAACAAAAACAATGGTACGAACAATAATAGGGTTATCGAATCAGAAGCGGAGGGGGATGTCGACATGGCAAATATGACAATGATCGAAGCCATTCGGGACGCAATGCGTATCGAATTGAGACGGGACGACAAAGTGCTGGTGTTCGGTGAAGACGTCGGCCGCGTTGGCGGTGTGTTCCGGGCTACGGAAGGTTTGCAGCAAGAGTTTGGCGAGGAGCGTGTGTTTGATACACCGTTGGCCGAATCGGGAATTGCCGGGCTGGCGGTCGGTCTCGGTGTACAAGGGTTCCGTCCGATTGCGGAAATTCAATTTATCGGCTTTATTTTTGAAGCCATGGACTCCATTTGTTCCCAGGCATCGCGGATGCGGTACCGTTCGGGCGGCCGCTATAACAGTCCGATCGTGTTCCGGGCTCCGTTTGGTGCGGGAGTCAATGCGCCTGAACTGCACTCGGACAGCTTGGAAGGATTGCTGGTGCAAACTCCGGGCTTGAAAGTGGTTGTACCTTCCAACCCTTACGATGCCAAAGGGTTGTTAATTTCGGCTATTCGTGACAATGATCCGGTCTTTTTCCTGGAGCATCTGAAACTTTACCGTTCGTTCCGTCAGGAAGTGCCGGAAGGTGAATATACGATTCCGATCGGCAAAGCGAATGTGGTACGTGAAGGTCGCGATGTGACGATCATCACGTACGGAGCGATGGTGCACACTTCGCTTACAGCGGCTGAGGAGTTGGCGAAAGAAAACATTGAGGCGGAAGTGATCGATCTGCGCACGTTGTCGCCATTGGATACCGAAACGATCGTTGAGTCGGTGAAGAAGACGAACCGTGCGGTCGTCGTGCAAGAAGCGCAGCGGAGCGGAGGAATCGCGGCAGAAGTGATCGCCCGCATCAACGAAAAAGCGATTCTGCACCTGGAAGCGCCGGTCGTTCGCGTCACTTCCCCGGATACGGTATTGGGATTCGGACTGATCGAGAAGCAATGGATGCCCGATCCGGCTCGCGTCATCAAAGGTGTCAAAGAAACGCTCGAATTCTAACAGCGGAAGAAGGAGGTCTTGAAGTTGGCGTTATATGAATTCAAACTGCCGGAACTCGGGGAAGGCCTTGTAGAGGGTGAAATTATCAAATGGCACGTCAAACCAGGCGATTCGATCAATGAGGACGATGTCATTTGTGAAGTGCAGAATGATAAAGCCGTCGTTGAGGTTCCGTCCCCGGTCACAGGCACGGTCAAGGAATTGAAAGTGGAGGAAGGTACCGTTTCCAATGTCGGGGACGTTTTGGCGGTGATTGAGACGGAAGGCGAGGTGGCAGGCAGCGAAACGGCTTCGGATACATCTGATTCCACGACGGAAGCTGCACCATCCGCACCGTCAACTCCCGAAAAAACAGCAGAAACGACGGCACCGGCTGCTTCGACGAGCCCCGTTGCCGGAACCAGCCCTGCTAAAAGCGGTGATCAGCGACTCGTTTTGGCGACTCCTGCGGTGCGTAAATTGGCGCGCGAGCTTGGCGTCAACATCGCCGAGGTCAAAGGAACGGGCAAAAACGGTCGCATCACCCGTCAAGATGTGGAAGCTTATGCCGCAGGCGGAGCTGCCCAAGCAGGAGCGGCCGCAGGCGCTGCCGGCGCTGCGGATGTTCATCAGGAAATAGCCCCTGTGTCTGCTGTTGCCGGAGGCGCAAGAGTCGAAGAACGCGTACCGCTTAGAGGCGTACGTAAGGTGATCGCTCAGGCGATGGTCAAATCCGTCTATACGGCACCGCACGTGACTATCATGGACGAAGTGGATGTCAGCAAGCTGGTGGAACTCAGGGAAAAAGCGAAGCCGCTCATGGAGCAAAAAGGAATCAAGCTGACTTACCTTCCTTACATCGTCAAGGCGTTGGTCGCTGCTGTGCGCGAGTATCCGGTATTGAATGCTTCTATCGACGATGAGAAAAATGAGATCGTCTATAAAAAATACTACGATATCGGAATTGCGACAGACACTGAACAGGGACTCATGGTGCCCGTCGTGCGCGACGCGGATCGGAAAAACATGTGGCAGATCGCGGCGGAAATTCGGGATCTGGCGGAGCGCGCCCGTGCAGGCAAGCTGACCGCGGAGGAGATGAGAGGCAGCACGATCAGCATCACGAATATCGGTTCTGCGGGAGGTTTGTTCTTCACGCCGGTCATCAACTATCCGGAAGTGGCGATTCTCGGCACAGGCCGGATCACGGAAAAGCCGGTCGTTCGCGATGGAGAGATCGTCATCGGCAAAGTCATGGCGCTTTCGCTCAGTTTCGATCATCGCATCATAGACGGAGCGACGGCACAGTACGCGATGAACTACATCAAGCAGCTGCTCGAAGATCCGCAACTGCTGATCATGGAGGTGTAGGCGGTGGTCGTAGGAGATTTTGTGGAAGAAGTGGACGTTCTCGTCATCGGTTCCGGCCCAGGAGGTTATGTGGCGGCGATTCGCGCCGCCCAGCTGGGCAGATCGGTCACGATTGTGGACAAGGCGGAAATCGGTGGCGTTTGTCTGAACCGGGGCTGTATCCCTTCCAAAGCGCTCATTTCGGCGGCCAACCAGTACCAGATGATGAAAGGTGCGGCTGAAATGGGACTGGAAGCGACGGACGTCAAAGTCCACTTCGATAAAGTGCAAGCTTGGAAACAAGGGATCGTCGACAAATTGACGGGCGGGGTCCGTTCGCTCTTGAAAGGAAATCAGATACAGGTTTTGCAGGGCGAGGCCTTTTTTGTGGACCAGAATGTCGTGAGTGTGAGCAACGAAGAAGAAGGCAAGCGGCTGAAATTTAAAGACTGTATCATTGCCACCGGCTCGCGGCCGGTAGAATTGCCGGCGTTCCCGTTTGGAGAGCGGATCCTGTCTTCGACGGAAGCCCTGAATTTGCAGGAAATTCCGGAAAGCCTCGTCGTGATCGGCGGCGGATACATCGGCGTGGAACTGGGACAAACTTACGCCAAATTCGGAGCGAAAGTGACGATTCTGGAAGGCATGGATCGCATCCTGCCCGGTTTTTCAGCGGAACTGTCCCGTCTGGTTGCCCGCAAGTTGAAGCAGGACGGCGCCGAAGTGGTGACGAAAGCACTGGCCAAAAGCCATGAAATCAAAGACGATAAAGTCGTGGTTACCTACGAAGTTAACGGAGAAGAAAAACAGGCGACCGGAGACTATTTGCTCGTGACGGTGGGCCGCAGGCCGAATACGAACGACATGGGGCTGGAAAACATCGGAGTAGAACTGACCGAACGCGGACTGATAAAAATTGATCAGCAATGCCGCACCAGCGTTCCACACATCTATGCCATCGGTGACGTCGTAGAAGGTTATGCGCTCGCTCATAAAGCTTCCTATGAAGGAAAAGTGGCAGCGGAAGCGATCGCCGGACTGCCGAGCGCCATCGATTACAAATGCATCCCGGAAGTTGTCTTTTCGGATCCGGAAGTCGCCAGTGTCGGTCTGGATGAAGAAAAGGCAAAGAGCGAAGGCTACGAAGTCGTCACCAACAAGTTCAATTATGGAGGCAACGGTCGTGCACTCTCGCTGAATGCGGGAGAAGGCTTTGTAAAGATCGTGGCCGAAAAAGAAAGCGGCGTTGTTCTAGGGGCCCAGATCGTTGGTCTCGAGGCGTCCAACCTGATCGCCGAGCTTGGCCTTGCGATCGAGATGGGAGCCACTTTGGAAGATTTGGCATTGACCATACACGCGCATCCGACACTTGGCGAAATCGTGATGGAAGCAGCCGAGGGTGCGCTAGGAAAAGGCATACACCAATTGAAAAGATAATCATCTGAGAAAAGAGATCATCATTCCATACAAAGATCATCATCAAGCTTTTCAAGGGGTATACCGTCATGGTGATTTGAAACGAACGTTTCAATGACACCGTAAGGATACCCCGTTTTTCTTTGAATATAGCTTCAAAGCGGAAACCCCGCGAGTTTCGTTTTCGTATATAATAGATAATTGTTGTGTTTTTATTTGACTTTGCAACGAGGGAGAGGGGAGAATCAGCATGGAAGTATATGAAGGCGGCAAGCCGCGCCAACAAGTTCCCGAGATTCCGCCGGGTTTTATCCAAAAGACGATCATCGGTGTCGTTTTGTTGCTCGTGTTGTTTCTCGGATTCACGATGTTTTACACGCTCGAGGAACAGGAAAAAGCGATCATTCTCACCTTTGGCAAGTATACGAAGGAAGAAGACCAGGCGGGCCTGAAAATCAAACTGCCCTATCCGATACAGAAAGTGGTCAAATATCCGGCGAAAATTACCCAGGAAATTCATATCGGCTATCGGATGGTAAATGGTGAGGTCGTTCCGCTTGAAAACGAAGCGTTGATGATCACTGGCGATGAAAACCTCGTATCCGCAGATGCAGTTGTGGAGTGGAACGTAGCGGATATGCGGAATTTCTTTTACAATATCGACGATCCCGAAGCGTTCCTGCGCAATGCGGCGACAGCGGCGATCCGTTCTGTGATCGGGGCCAACCGGCTCGATTTCGCGATTACGGAAGGAAAGACGGTTATCCAGGGAGAGGCGCTGCAAAAGTTAAGGGAAATGAACGAACTATATCAGACGGGAATTCATATCGTCGACCTAAAGTTCCAGGATATTGAGCCTCCGGGAGGAGAGGTCCAGCAGGCGTTTCGTGAAGTCACCAACGCAAGGGAAGAGAAAAATACGAAAATCAACGAGGCCAACCGTTACGTGAACCAGCGGCTGCCGCTTGCACGGGGTGAGGCAAGAGCGTTAATTGAACAGGCGCAGGCCGAAAAGCAGTCGCGGATTTTGAACGCACAGGGCGATGTGGCCAAGTTTCAGGCCTTGTACAGAGCGTACCTCAACAATCCGGAAATTACGCGTACACGCCTCATTGTAGAAACCTTGGAGCAGATTTATCCGAACGCCAAAATCATCATTACGAACGAGCAGGGAGAGACTGTACAGTATTTGCCGCTCAATGAACTGTTGCGCAGCTCGTCGGGTGGAAATACGTCAAGATCTCCACAACAGCCATCACCACAACAGCAACCGCAACAGCAGCAAAACCAACAGCAACAAAATCAGCAGCAGCAGGAACCGAAGCAGCAGACGGATGCTGAAGGGGCAGCACAAGCCGAATCGGCACAGGGGGGTAACCAGTCATGAAAAAAACCAGCAAATGGGTCGTCGGCATTGTCGTCCTCGTCGCGGTCATTGTCCTGGCTTCGTCGTCGATGTTCATCGTGGAGGAAGGCGAATACAAAGTGGTCCTTCAGTTCGGTGAAGCTGTGTATGTGCACGAAACGCCGGGGCTCAAATTCAAGTTGCCGTTTGTGCAGACTACCTATTCGCTGCCAAAGTACCAGATGATTTATGACAGCTATGCGACGCCGATTTTGACGCGGGACCAGAAGCCGATCGAGGTGGACAATTATACCGTTTGGCGCATCGATGATGTGCACAAGTTTTTGCGTACAGCGCAAACGGTGGCCCGTGGAGAACAGCGGATTGACAACGCAGTTTACAACGCTGTTCGCCGCAAGCTGTCCGAAACGGAATACGGGGACATTATCAGTGAAACCGGGGATCGGCGCGGCGATTTGAACCGGCAGATTACAGAAGAAGTCCAGGAAACGTTGAGGCGCGACAATTATGGCATCGAAGTGATCGACGTGCGGATCAGAAGAACAGATCTGCCTGAGGAAAACAAAGCGAGTGTATTCAATCGCATGATTTCTGACCGTAAAGCGATCGCTGCCCGCTACCTGTCGGAGGGGGACGAGGAAGCGCGTATCATCACTTCCGAAGCGGATCGGCAAGCTGTCGAAATCATTGCTCAGGCGGAAGCTGAGGCGAAGCGCATTATCGCCGAAGGTGAAGAAGAAGCGGCGCGCATTTACAACGAAGCTTTTGGCGCCGATCCGGAGTTTTACAATCTTTACCGCACATTGGAAAGCTATAAAACCAGTTTTCAGGGCGAAACGGTCATCATGCTGCCTATTGATTCGCCGTATGCCCGGATCTTGCTCGGCCTAGATTAATCGAAAATTCGAATACAAAACGTAAAGCCGGATTCCGTCTCCATCCATTCGCAAGATAGGATGCGCATCAGACGGAATTCCGGCTTTTTTGTAGGGAAAAACTTAACGGCGCTTTTTTCGATATTCGGTAAACTCAATATATTCTCGGATGAAACGCCGTTCCTCCTCACTTAAATTTTGCAGTTGGTGGTAATTCAATTGCCACTTTTCCTCAAAAAAATAATCGGCCATGTTTTCCATCATCTGGCTTGATTCCATTTGTCGGCCGAGCATTAACCAGTCGAGGGAGACTTGAAACCGCTCTGCAATGCGAATCAGCGCACCTGCGCTCGGTACTGATTTGCCGCTTTTCCAATCCCCAAGATTCCCTGTGCTGATCCCCACTTGACGAGCAAACTCTTTTTTCGTCAATCCGCTTTTTTTGATCACCTGTTCAATACGTTCGTAGATTTGATACATGCCGATCCGATCCTTTCTCACCGAAGATGATGCCGAATTTATGAAAAACAAACACGAAATTGCGTCAAACCCTGGAAAAATAACGTAATTGCGAATATAATGGATTTAATTGGAATATATTTTAATTCCCGTTACCCAGGACGAGCGCTGCGGGAAATCTGTCCTCATTATACCATAAATTGAGAGAGAGGGTGGAAACATATGACAAGCAGGAAGATTACCGAATTCGGTTGGAAGATCAAAAAGGAATTGATCGAACGGAGGATGGATCAAAAAGAGTTTTGCCGCTTGTATAACATCCCGGAATCTCGTCTTTCCAACATTATTTGCGGTACGAGGCCGGCGACGAAATATCGCAAACGCATCGCAGAGTTGCTAAACATCGAAGAAGGTGAACGAACAGAAGGAAAAGGCCGGCAAGAAAATGCCGGCCACAGTAACCAATCGTAATCCATTTTGAACATGGTGACGGGTTTATCGTTCAATCGTTACCGCTTCTTCTTCCGGCAGGATAATATTGCGCAACAAGGAAATTTCCACACGTCTGTTTTGCGCTCGTCCCTCTGCTGTATCGTTGGAAGCGATCGGTCTATATTCTCCGTAGGCAACGTTTGAAAACCGGGCTGGGTCCAGTTTGTCATTTTCCAGCAACACTTTCATAAAGTTAAGGGCACGGTAGGCACTCAGGTCCCAGTTGGAGCGGAACTGCGCTGTGTTGATCGGCAAGTTGTCTGTATGTCCGGAGACGACCACTTCAAACTGCGGGTAATCAACCAGAAACTCAGAAATGGCGACGGCCAGACGCCGAGCTTCCGGCTTGACAGTAGCGCTGCCGAGGTCGAACAATGCGTTGTCCCGGATCGTAATGACAAACTGCTGGCTGTTCAATTCGGTTTGCAACAAGGATTCCAGTCCTTGTTCGGATATGTATTTATCCAACTCCGCTTTTAATTTCTCGAGCTCCGTCGTTTCCAAAGCGAAGCGCTCTTCCAGGCTCAGTTCTTGATCGGACTCAATATCACCGATTTTGCCTTGCTCCGAATCGATCCCATCGACAGGTGAATCATGTTCGACCATGCTCGGATGCTCAAGAATACTGACGTTACCACTGAAAACGGCGTTCAGCGTCTGACTGATCTGTTGGAAACGCTGTGCGTCGATTTGACTGGAAGCGAACAGCACGATAAACAGCGCAAGCAGAAGCGTCAACAAGTCGGCATAGGGAATCAACCACGTTTCATCGGTACGTGTGGCTTCATGCTGTCTGCGCTTCCTGTTCACCGCGCATTTCCTCCTTCTCGTTTTGCTCAGCTCGTTCTTGCGGAGACAAGAAAACCGAAAGCTTCTGGTTAATGGCAATCGTTGATACACCAGACTGAATGGACAAAAGACCTTCCACCATCATCAATTTTAATTCGATCTCTTTTTGCGACAGACGTTTCAGTTTGTTCGCAATCGGATGCCAGAGCACATAACCGGAAAAAATTCCAAGCAAAGTCGCAACAAATGCAGAGGCGATCGCAGAACCAAGTACATCCAAATCGCTCATATTGCTCAGTGCACCGATCAGGCCAACGACAGCTCCGAGCACCCCGAGTGTTGGGGCGTAAGTACCAGCCTGGGAAAACATGCTGGCCCCTACTTTGTGCCTTTCTTCTGTGGCGGCGATTTCTTCCATCAGTACATCCCTGACGAAATCATGATCGTTCCCGTCGATGATCATGCGCATGCCGTTGCGCAAAAACGGCTCTTCAATTTCATCCACATGGCTTTCCAGTGCAAGCAAACCTTCGCGGCGCGTGATCATGGCCCACTCCGTAAAAAGGCGAATCAGTTCCGCTTTCGGTATCAGTTTTTGTTCCGTAAATGCGATTTTCAGCAATGTCGGAAACTTTTTGACTTCGGACATCGGAAAGGCGATGAAAATGGAGGCGGCAGTCCCGACGAAAATAATTAAAAATGCTGCAGGGTTGATCAGGATCGCCATATTTGCTCCTTTGATCGCCATGCCCACAAATACGCCGATTAAGCCCAGAAAGATGCCGATAACCGTTGATTTCTCCATCCATTGACACTCCCTTGGTTATGTATACTTGGTAACATTGGCTCTGCATCAAAAACAATGAAATTATTCGACAAAAATTGCCGTAATCCTTCCTACGACTATCGAATTGCGTCGGATGTCGTAGGAATAAGCGACTGGTTTTGTCCGCCGATGAAGAAACGGATGAATGAAAACAAAAAATCCATTTGATGAATGTAATGGTATTAGATCGCAGATACTGAGACAAAGTATCTTGCATAAGGAGAAAGGCGGAATGGGATGGGCGTCAAATATGGCAGGGCCTATACGGAGATTTTGAGGGATTTGAGCCAAGCGATCCAGAGGGTTAGACATTTTTACGATTTCATTCAAATGAAGGAACAGGAATGGAGGATGTTGGACGAGAAGGAGAGAAGCGAATGTGTAAAGACCCTTGCCGATGATGTATTTTATGCACTGGGCCATCACCGAAGTTTCAGGATCGGAGCCGGCCGTGTCCAATACATTCGGCATAAACATATTATTATCGTGCAAGACGGCGACAATGTGGTCACCATCGTAAATCTCGTATGAGACCTATTCGATTCTCTTTTTCATCATCTTTGTCCTAATTTTGGGCATGTCTTAAACTCTTAATCTTGTAAACTCATAATCTCATAATCTCAGAATCTCAGAATCTCATATGTCCTTGTCACCTCTAAAAATAATATCGAAAAAAGTCTCATAGAATCGTCTTTTTTCGCCCATGAAATTGTCAAATGCTTTTGTAAAAGCAGCGATATTTAGGATAAAGAGTAAAATATTTGAAATATTTCGCATTTAACTCTTTATTTTGGAAGAAACATGTTGTATAATGAAAATCAAAGAAAAGTAAATGGAAGCATATAATGCCATTGTCTTTCCAGGACAATACATTGCGAAAATTTGTTGGCAAAACTGGGAGCGAGTCAATGGATATCATACAGTTTCTATCTTTTTCGGTGATTGAATGGCTGGCCCTGATTATTCTTACATTTGCTATGTTTAAGTTTCCATTGAAAGGTTATTGGGGACAAATATTGCTGACATCAGCTGTAATGGCTTTCTTTTCGTACTTCGTATTTCAAATTATCGATCGACACTTTGCGACTTTTCTCCAACCACCGATATTGTTCTTGTTTTTCTGGCAAATGTTTCGAATACATATCTTCTACGCTGGCTTAATGACCGTTTACGGTTATTTAGGTTATTCCTTTATCCAATATTCACTTTTCATGTTAATGCTCATTTGTGGAATTCCTCTCGAACAGTTTCTACCGAATGCATTTACTGTGAAATTAGCGCAAGCAATTACTGCGGTGGTTTCAGTTATCATATCTCGCTTTTTGTTAAAAGCTCGCTTAGGTTTTTCGTTTGTGCCGGATTTTGAGTATGCTCCGTTTGCTTTGAAAGGGATCAACCTCAAGTTGTTTATGTTGACGATACTCGGATATGCCTGCCTTTCTTTCACAAGTTTTGTCAGTTTCTCATCGTTACATGTCACATTTATGTTCATGCTATTTGTTTGCGTTGTATTAGTAATGTTACTATATTACGCTTTGAGAAAGGAATTGTCCGATGATTGAAACAATGGCGGAAAGATTGGCGGTCTGGATCAAAAATGCCAATGAAAAAGATACAGCGAGCGTTGAAGTTTTAAAGTTTGCATTGATTATTGTGATTAATTTTCTCATCCCATGCACGTCTGCTCTCGTAATCGGAGCCATTTTGGGCAAGCCTGCTGAAACCGCTTTAGCTATTTTGGCAGTAGTACTCATACGAGCGATTTCGGGAGGATACCATTTTCGTTCATCTGCGGTCTGCTCCATAGTAACAGCCATCGTTATGATCGTTCCTCCTCACATTCCTTTGCCCGACGAGTGGAATCTGTATATCACTTTGTTCTGTCTCGTTCTGTTTGCTATTTTCGCACCGGCAAATATGAAAGGATACGCGCGAATGCCGGAAAAATATTTTCCGTTGCTTAAAATCGCTTCCCTACTCGTTGTCGGCAGCAACTTAATTTGGCAATCTCCCATACTTTCAATAATATTTTTCATCCAGGCCATTTCACTATTGGTTCCGAACAAAAA
>CALAME010000078.1 GCA_937925675.1 uncultured Paenibacillaceae bacterium
GCCCTTCGGCGCACCAAATGCGCCAATTGACCAGCTATGCGGACGGGTTTGACGAGCCGGTGCGGGGATGGAAGGCGGAAGTATGTCCAGAATAATCAACGGAAATCTTTGCATATTATTTTTCGCATACCAGGCGCCGCGCCGTGTTTGGAGGGAATCAAGCAGAACTTTGTGCAATTCCAATTCGTCTATGTTAAGGAAGAAGAGGAAATTTAAGGAGGTTGTCGCTCCGAATGGGATCATTTTATCTCAAAAGGTTGTGGTGTGCGGCTTTGACGGTGACATTCGCGCTCACGGGGTGCTCGGGCGGCGGAATGGAGCCGGCGCGGCTGACGGTTCCGGATACGGTGCGGCAGGAGACGCCGGCGTCCGTCCCGCCGGCGCCCGAAGATGCGCGCGATCCGGAGCAGCCCGTCGTAATCGCCGAGAGTGCCGACAAGACCGTATCGGTTCTTGCGGACTCACCCGCTGCGGGTGGCAATACGTTTCAAGGCATCACGGTTCGAATCGACGGACAGATCAAACGCTTTGAGTGGCAAAATGTCGCCAACCCTTCGTATTTTCCGCGGGTTTGGACCGTCAATCTCGATGAGGAGCCGGACGAAGAAGCGGTCATCGTGTTGACGGCCGGATACGGCACCGGATACAGCAAGAGCAGAGTCCATGTGCTGAAACGGGATTTCCGCGAAATTCCGGCAGAAGACGCAGTCGGGAAAGTCCGGATGTTGGCCGTCACCCGCTCGGAGATGGAACCGGCCGCCCGGATTTTTACGCTCGAAGTGGGCGGGGAAACGCACACCTTCACTTATCCGGAAGGGGACGCCGGCTTCTGGTTCGATGATATCGTGTTCGGAAACATCACCCAATATGAGGTGAAGGATGGCAAGCTGGTCGCGGAGGTTTCGGTGCAGGTGTCGCCGGGGGAGTTTCCGGGCACCGTCGTCTGTCAATATACGTATCGGGACGGCAAGTTTGCGGTTTCCGAGGTCAAATTCACGCCGTCTTCCCGTTCGTGAGAACACCCGGAGGCCGGGCGCCTCCGGGTGTTTCCGGTCTCAATACCCTTCGACCCGGAAGAAGGTATGGTTGCCGATCACGACTTTCCCGACGATTTTTTTGTTGCCGGCGCCGAAATTCCAGTATTCATTTCCTCCGTCCTGTCGGATAAATCATTTCCCCATGTTTGGAAGTAAGCAACTCGCACACCTGCTGCTTATTTTTTCTCCGCGATAGAACTTCCGCCATCGGTAATGTCCACAAACACTTTCACCCAAGAGTTGGGTTGTTGCCATTGGTGAAATGCGAAAATCGATCACAGGTGGAGCGTCATCTTTTACAGTTGCTTCTACTTTATTGCTTTCTGCTTTACCAAGCTGGGCAACACCAATCTATTGACAGAGGTCCACATCTTTGGTATTGTTTTAAAAATTATACTAAAGCAAGGGTTTGATGTGGTAAATCGATATTCCGGGAGGTTTCGAATGAAAAGATCGACAGCCAGCAAAACGGGGATTGTCAGCGAGGTCGCAAGCGCCATCCTGCACGTGAACGATTTGAAAGCGTCTGCCGCATGGTATGCCGACATCCTCAACATGCCCCTTGAATCGATTGACAACGAGACGCCGTTCTACGTATTTGACATGGACAACAGGGTGAATCTGATGCTGGACGATCACCGCAACTCGACGTACGCGAGCCATCATCCGATCTGCATGTTCCGAACTGATGATATCGACAATGCGTACCTCCGCGTTCAGCAAAGCGGGATTGCGATTGCTCTGGAGAAGCAGGAGCCTCACCCGGGGCTTTCGTATTTCAACATCGTGGATTCCGAGGGGAATGTCATAATGATCGGTCAATCCGATTGGGTGAATCCGAATCCCGTGCAGCCGCTGGAATCTTCCCACCCCATCAAAAATCATCTGCACAATGTCGTCATTCCTGTTAATCATGTGAAACGGGCCTCCGAATGGTACAGCAAACTGTTCGGGCAGACGATCCATCCGGAACGACTGGACGGAGGTCCGATCTGCTGGTTCAACATGGAGAACGGCACGGGCATCCTGCTGGACGATAATCGGAACAATCAGGATCTGAAAGCGTTTCCGACGTTTATGCTGAAGACCGACAATGTCGCGCAAGCCTTCAAGCTGATGCAAGATAAAGGCGTGAAAATTGTCAGAGACATTCAGTTCAATCAATATTTCATAATCGAAGATCACGAAGGAAACACCATTATCGTTTGTCTGGCAACAGATCAAGCGGCATAATCAAAACGACAACCACCCGTGTGAACGGGTGGTTCAGATTGAAGACAAACTCCTGCTTACGTTGCAACGTAGCAGGAGGTTTTTCTTGAATTGAGCGAGCATAACGTAAATCCATCTATTGCAGCCTAAAGGCTGATCTGACCTCCATAGCCAGATCGCCATTAGACCGGTTTTACGCAACAAGACAGATCACCTCTGGGAATAAGCTACATATATTATAACATATTAACGCGGTGAATTGATAAATATATCGTGTAAAAATAAAAACTGTCGACAGGGTTTGTCGACAGTCTGAACCACCCGTGTGAACGGGTGGTTTATCACGCATAGCGTATGGTTTTCTCTATACAAGAGAAGGGACCCTTCAATCGGATTTCATACGGTGCCTTCATGGGGTTGCAGCAAGTCTAACTTGTTCCCGTACAGATCTTCGAATACGACTTCGATTCCCCACGGCATATTTTGCGGCTCACCAATGAACGAGATCCCCTGGTTCTTCATCTGTTCATAGTCTCTCCAGCAATCTTCCGTCTCTACAACGATAAATACATGGCTGCCGGACTGACTGCCGACCATTGCCCGTTTCTCGTCCATATCCGCCTTCACGAACACAATCGCTGAGCAGCTGTTCCTGGAAGGGGCAGCCGTTACCCATCTCAACCTGTCACCGAAATCGTTATCGGTCAACAGCTCAGCGGTCCGACGGCCTGGCCCGGCCTCGAAAACCTCCGGGCCGAATTCGGTGTCGA
>CALAME010000079.1 GCA_937925675.1 uncultured Paenibacillaceae bacterium
TCACCCCTGATAATCTTAAACGCCCGATAAATTTGCTCCACCAGAATCAACCGCATCAACTGGTGCGGATAGGTCATAGCTCCAAACGACAAAGTGAGATCGGCACGGCGGAGCACTTGCGGCGACAGGCCGAGCGAACCTCCGATGACAAATGCGACCTGACTGCGGCCATAGGTAGCCAAGCGCTGCAGTTCAGCGGCAAATTGCAGTGAATCGAGCTTACGTCCTTCAATCGCCAATGCGATCACGTGCGTTTCCGGCCGGATCTGTTGTAAAATGCGTTCCCCTTCCCGCTCCCGCACTTGATCTTCTTCTGCCTCACTCAGCGATTCAGGAGCTTTTTCATCGGGCACCTCCACGATTTGTAGTTTGGCATAGGGCTGAATTCGCTTCATATATTCTTGGATGCCCTGGATTAAATATTTTTCTTTTACTTTGCCGACAGCGATGATTTGAATATGGATCGTTGTTCCCTCCAAATTATTGTTCGTTTTTAATCGGATCAACTGATCGTGATTCGCCCTTTTTGCAGTTCATACATGCGATAATAACGCCCTTTTTCCGCCATTAACGATTCATGCGTACCCCGCTCCACAATCTCGCCTTTGTGCAGAACGAGGATGAGATCGGCGTCGCGGATCGTCGAGAGCCGGTGTGCGATGACAAACGTCGTGCGGCCTTTGCTGACTACTTGCAGCGCCTGCTGGATCAATCCCTCCATTTCACTGTCCACCGACGAGGTCGCTTCGTCGAGAATCAAGATCGACGGGTTGAAGGCAAGGGCCCGCGCCAGCGTAATCAATTGCCGCTGACCGGCCGAAAGCGTACTGCCGCGTTCAATGACCGGCTCATGGATTCCTTTCGGCAAACGGTCGACAAACGTATCCGCACCGACCTTTTTAAGCGCAGCCCTGATCTCTTCTTCCCCGATCTGTTCATGATACAAACTGACGTTAAAGCCGATGTCTCCGGTAAACAAAAACGGATCTTGCAGGACCACCGCCATCTCTTTTCGCCATATCTGCCCCGGAACATCTTGCAGCCGTTTACCGTCGACATAGATGTTTCCGCGCTGAGGTGTATAAAAACCAAGCAGCAAATTCATTATCGAACTTTTGCCCGATCCGGTATGGCCAACGAGAGCAATGGTCTGTCCCTGCCGCGCTTCAAAAGAGATGCCCTTCAGCACATAATCGTCCGCTTTGTACGCAAACCAGACATCTTCAAACCGCACATGCCCTTTCTCTTCACTCGCTGGAAATGAAGCTTCCGTTTTCGTAGTCATTGCCGTTTCGCTTTTTGCACTATGGGGCGTTGCCACATCAGTCGCTTTTTTAGGATCTGTCGATTCTTCTGGGATCGGCTCATCGAGCAGGTCGAACACCCGCTCTGCCGCCACCTGCGCTCTTTGCACATGCATGATCTGGTCATAGATGGCGATCACCGGTTCGAAAAAGCGACTGGTATACGTGACAAATGCGTAAACGACACCGAACTCCACCGCATTTTGCAACGACTGGCCGCCGAAATACCACACAAATCCCGCTGTAACCAGCGAACCCGTCAAACCGATCAAATTACGAGAGATGGTTGAATTGAGCAACACCTGCTTGCGATAGTTGCGTTGCCAGTCCGCGTTCTTTTCTTCAAACTCACGCAACGTTGCTTCTTCCCTGCGAAACAACTGCAAAACCGGCATCGTCAAGATCGATTCGTTCAGCATTGTGTTCATGTCGCTGATGCGTTGGCGCATCGCCATCCAAAATTTGCGCCCCACCGTCATCAATACGGTGATAATCGCCACAAAGACCGGCAACAGCAACAAGCAGTAACTGGCCAATCTCGCGTCGAGAATAAACATAAACACATAAATGCAGACCACCTGAATGAAGCTGACGACAAAGGTGGCCATAAAACTCATATACAGTTCGCGGATCGATTCGGTATCATTCGAAATCCGGTTGACGATGCGCCCCGCCGGTGTGTGGTCAAAAAAACGCATCGGCAAACGCTGAACGTGCCGGTACAGATCCATCCGCATCTTTTTGATAATGCTGACCGCCGTCGTCTGCAATAGCATCGATTGCGTAAAATGAAGCACGCCGGATGCCGCCAATATGCCGATATAAAGCAGCGCCAGGTAGATCACCGGCGTGAAGCTAAAATCCGGTTCCGTATAATAGGCAATGTAATCATCGATGATGATCTTGCCCAAAAACGGCCCGACCATGTCTAAAGCGACCGCCAGCGTCAAGATCAATATCGCGCCCGCAATGCGAAATTTATAGTCGGTTGCATATTTCATCAGCCTTGCGATTACTTTCCACAGGCTTCTTCGCGAACGCGGTGCATCCGTTGTAATTTCCATCCGTATCCCCTCCCGCTACAGCATCGACGATGCTGTAGAAACGAAAACTGAACGCCATTGCTTTAAGCCTCCAACGTTTCCTCCATCTGTTGATATTCGTACTGTTCTTTATACCAACCGCCTTTTTGCATCAATTGTTCATGCGTGCCCTCTTCCATGATCTTGCCGTCTTCCAATACAAGAATATGATCGGCATGCTGGACGGCAGACAAGCGATGGGTGACGATAAGCGTCGTCTTCCCGAGTCGTTCGGCACGGATGTGGGTAAGAATGGCTTTTTCCGTGCGCGCATCCACTGCAGACAGCGCGTCATCCAAAATCAATATTTCCGGATCGATGATCAATGCTCGCGCGATACCGATGCGCTGCTTTTGTCCGCCGGATAACATCAACCCGTTTTCACCGATCAACGTATCCAACCCGTCGGGCATTTGCGCCAGATCTTGTTCCAACGAGGCAAGTCGCACCACATGGCGAATCTGTTCCTCATGAGCATCCGGAGCGCCGAGACAAATATTTTCACGTATCGTTCTGGATAACAACAAATGTTCTTGCGGTACATATCCGATCCAGGAGCGGAGCCGCTCGCTAGCTATTTCCTCGATCGGAACACCGCCGATCCACACGCGTCCCGCATCGATCGGATACTGCTTCAACAGCGTTTTCAACAATGTCGACTTCCCGCTTCCGGTCTTGCCGACAATGCCCAGCGTCTGTCCCGCTTCGAGGCGAAGCGTAATCTCCTGCAAGCTGTCGTGGTCAGCACCCGGATAGCGGAAGGTCAGATTGCGCCATTCGATCGTACCCGGTTGAACATCGTAACGAACATGAGGCTCCTCCTTTACGTCCGGTTCCTGAACAAGCGTCGCCTGAATCCGATCGATCGAGGCGTTCCCTCGTTGCCAGACATTGATAAATTCTCCGAATGCAATCATCGGCCAGATGAGAAAACCAAGATACATATTAAAAGAAATGAGATTCCCCAAGGTCAGTTCCCCCTGGATGACGAGCCAGGCCCCGAAGCCAATTCCGACCGTAAAGCACAGTCCGACCACGAACGTAATGACCGGCTGAAACAGGGAATAGACGACGGCCACTTCCACATTTTTGCGACGCGCATCTTCTGCGACGCGTTCAAACGCATCGAAATCGGGCTGTTCTTGTCCGTATGCCCGGATGACGCGCACGCCGGATATGGACTCCAGCGTCCGATCGTTCAGCGCACCAAAAGCTTCTTGAGCCGCATGGAAACGTTTGTGCATCATGGCCCCCAACTTTTTCATCGCCACGCTGATCAGCGGCATCGGCAACAAGGTCAACAAGGTCAGTTTCCAGCCGCCGACCCAAAACAGCATCGTTAAGGTCAGCGTACCTCCCACGACCGTATGCACGATCGTCATAATCCCATATCCCGATGCTTCATTTACCGCGCGAATATCGTTAGTCGCTTGCGCCATCAAGTCACCGCGGCGATTGCGCTGGAAGAACGTGGGTGTCATCTTCAACAAATGGCTGAGCAACCGGGTACGGAGTTCACGTTCCACCCGGATCGAATTGCGAAATAACGTATTGACCCACAGTACACTAATCAGATAAACGACAATAGCCAGCGCCACTAAAATCCAGACAAGAACATGCAATTCACCCCAGGTCAGCTGTCCGGAACCGACCTGATCTACAAAGCGGCCAATAATGATCGGCGGTACCATACCGAGCGTAAAATCCGCCATGATCAACACGATGGAAAGCGCATACGATTTCCACCGTTCCCGGAAAAACCAGTTAAGTTTTGCAATAAAGCCCATTCGTGATTCTCCCCGCCCTTGGCCTGAACCTCATTCCTGAAAATCTACATTTTTCAGGAAATGGCCTTCCGAAATATTCCTCATTATAAATGGATTCCTCGGTGGCGTCAATCCATATCATGATTACAAAAAGGAGCGAAAAAACGGCCAAAAAACGATTAAATCAGCTCCCGCTCGTACAAAATGGTAAAAAGTACGATAGACGGGAGCTGATTCCGATGAGGACAATGAATCCTGTAATCGAAGAAATCAATCTGGTCGGCACAATCGCTGATATGAAACAATTGCAGTATCAGAACATGTTACTTCTGCACGCATTGGTGGAGTTGCTCGACGAAAAAGGAATGATCAGCAAAAAAGAGCTGACGAACAAAGCACGTTTGCTTGATGAAGTCAGCGCTCGTTTAAATCGTCCCATAACGTAGGCCGGTCGAAATACGTGTCCTTCAGTTCAACATGGGACCATTTGACGCCACTTTCCTGCAACCGCTGGTGCACGGTCATGCGAGCCAATTCCAGCATATTATGATCGCGGCTCAAATGGGCCAAATACACCTTCCGCAATTTTTCTGTCACGAGATCGACAAGGGCCTCCGCTGCCAACTCGTTGGACAGATGGCCCAGATCGCCCAAAATGCGGCGTTTCACATTCCATGGATAGCGGCCGGCCCGCAACATCTCCGTATCATGATTGCATTCCAATATCAGCACATCCGCTTCCTTCACCGCTTTCTTTACGTTCGGGCTGACATACCCCATATCCGTCATCAGGCACACTTTCGTATCGCCCTGCATAAAACTGAAACCGACCGGCTCAGCAGCGTCATGTGACACTTCATAGGACTGGACCTGAAGCAGGCCGAAATCGAGCGTCTCACCTGTACGGAACATTTTTCGTTGCTCGGGCTTTAATTCCCCCACCTTGCTTTCCATCGCTTCCCAGGTGGGTTTATTGGCGTACACCGGCAACTGGTACCTGCGCGCCAAAGCGCCCAGGCCCTGGATATGGTCGGCATGTTCGTGTGTCACGAGCACCGCATCCAATTGTGCACAACTCATGTCCATCTGTTCCAGCAACGTTTCGATCTTCCGGGCACTGAGGCCGGCATCGATCAGAAGGCGCACCTCTCCATTGTCCACCACCATCGCGTTTCCCGTAGATCCGCTCGCCAGTATGCTGAATCGTAAAGACATCGTCTCCTCCTACTTCTCCATCATGATGGCTCTCTGTCTATTCGTATTCCTTTATTACACGCACTTCTATTTGTTCGACGACTTCTCTTTCGTAAATGCTCGACTTCTTTACTGACGTGGAGTCTCTATTAATCTTTATAGGGATCGAATTCATCAGCGCCGGCCATGCATACGCCGATCGGCTTGAGCGTATGCAAAATTTTAAATGTTCCCGCGTGCGCTTCCAACACTTCCGCCAACTTGCGGTAAACAAACGGACTCTCGTCCGTTCCTCCTCCGCGCAATTCAACCCCAAATGCCTTGACCGCTTCCTCCATCTGCTCTTGAGAAATCTGTCCACCCGTTCTTTTGCGGGTTTTCCAGTTCATCTTACCCGCCGCCTGAGTGCGAGACATGATGCGCCCCGCACCATGAATCGTGCTGTAAAACGCGTCTTGGGCAAGATCGGATTCGATTCCTTCTACGATTACGGCGATATCTCCCATGCTGCCACCGATAAACCCTTGTTGGCCGACCGCAAGAGGCGTAGCTCCTTTTCGCACCACAATGACCTCCTGGCCATCGTGCACCTCTTTCCAGGCGAAATTGTGGTGGTTGTGCACTTCATAAGTAGAAGACGCACCGAGGATGCTAAGCACCTGGTCAATCACATAATCCCGGCCTGCATATGCGTATCGGCCCGCCAAATTCATGGCTGTAAAATACATTTGCCCCAGCTCGGAATCAAGATCCAATAACGTCGGAGGTTGGTCCATGCTTTCGCCAGGGGCTCGGTCCAAAAATTTGCGGCCGGCGGCAAGGTTCAGAAAACCGGACGCCGTTTTGTGTCCGAATCCCCGGGACCCGAAATGGTTGGCTACCCAGACCTCTTCCGTTTCGGTGTCGATCAGAATATCGACATAATGGTTGCCGGAGCCCACCGTGCCCAGTTGGTTTCGGGCAAGTGTTTTTAGCGTGTCATGCTCCTTCTTGCCGATTTCCTTGAACACGTCCCATGCATCATCGTCAAACAGTTCGTGATCGACTTTTTCGTCGTTGTTGCGCCCGATCCCAAACGAAATCGTTCTGGCCACGTCATCCATGATCTGTGAAATCGAATCTTTGATGTCCTCATACTTGAGGTCGGTTTTAACGGCTTTGTTGCCGCATGCGATGTCATACCCTACTCCCGATGGGGAAACCTGACCGTCATAGACGATGACCCCGCCCACCGGTTGGCTGTAACCATAATGCCCGTCGGCACAGAGGACCCCGCCGATCACGTTCCCTGTGTTCAGGCAGCGATCAAATTGCTGAATCGTCTTTTCGTCGTGTTCCCCAAAGATTTTCCTTTTCATGCTTCGTCTTCTCCTCCGTCTCCCCATCTTGCCATTTAAAAGCGACGACCAAACCGTTACGGTTTCTCATTCAAACGGGTCTGTTCCAGTTCACCGCTGATCGCATGCACGTAATACACTTCCCCATTGGCAAGAGCGATCCTCCATTTGGGGGCGAGCACCTGAATGTCCGAATCGAAAACTTGCCCGTGATAACCGAGCCGCACTTCTTCAATGACCGTACCGGGAGCGAGCACATTTTCAGCGAGAAATGCGATCGCCCGATACGCCGACAGGACTTTGACTTCCTCTTCGTCGAGGCTCGACTCAATCTCCGCATACGTCGCCGTAAATTGATACACTTCATCTTCTTCGTAAAACAGATTGAGATTGATTTCAAACATCGGCCACTGTTCATACAATTGATTCATCACGTACAGGCCTTCACGGGATTGGATCGGATCGTACTCATATTCATCGATGAAGGGGATTTGTTTTTCAATGTCTTTGGCTATGCGCTTTCGCGCCAATTGCTGCAACTTGAATGGGCGCTCTAAGCGAACGGGCTCGATCGCATTTTTGTCTCCGGACAACGTGACGGTAATTTCCCGCAGCTGCGGTGTTTCACGGGGGATTTCCTTCTCCAGGCGGATATTTTTACTGCGCAAAAGCTGCTGGACCTCTTCGCGTATTCCCGCTTGTTCAAAGTAGGAGTCAGCCACTTTCGTGATCCATAGTTGGTATCCCAAAATGACATTCAGCAAAAAAAACGTAATGATCAAAATCGTCTTCGCCCGCGCCCATTCCATGACATCCCCCTCCTTTCCGCTCGACGGCCGTTCATGAGGTCAATGTAAAAAGACTTCTTCGCCGTTTTCCAGCAAAGCTGCCCATTTCGGAACCAATTCCACATATTGCTCATTCAAGCGCGGCGCATACGCTGGAAATACGGCACGGATTTCATTACTGCGCTCAAATTCATTCAGTAACTGAATCAGTTCGTGACCGCCAGGAAGCGTCGCCTCCGACACTTCCAGCACCTCATCTTCCAATTCAATGAGCGAACGCTCGTAATGCGTGACCGTCCCCCGCTGAATGCCGAGACGAATGTAGCCAAATTCCAGCGCATCTGTCGGCAGGATCGGCAACGCCTGCTGGTTTGCATACGGGCGGTAATATTGGCGGAACAAAAACTGCCGCACCACATCTTCTTCCAATCCGCTCCACAAATAAATTCCATTCCAGCCGCCATGACGATTGACAAACTTGACCGAGGCCAGCAAACTTTCCCTCAGGTCATGATAGGCGTCCATCGGCGCGACCGGATCCGAGAAACTCATCCAATGCCGTCCATGATAAATTTGCAACCCGCGTTTGCCGTCCGTATAGATTTCCGTCCCATCCCGCTCCAACAAATGACGGCTGCTTGCCGGGTCGACAAACAAACTTTTTTGCAGCTGTTCGGGTGTATAACGATTGTAAGCGACCTTGGCCTTCACCGCGCTGATTGGTTCATTGGGGAGATAATAATTCCCGTTTCTCTGCGGATGATAAGCCGGCAAAAACTCACCGAAACCGACCATTTCCTGCACGTCGCGCACAGTCAAATCCGCCTGTGTGGCTTCATACCAGACGGATTCGTGCGCGGATGAAAAGAAGGTTCGCACTTGTTCGCTTTCCGGTTCTATCGTAATCCAGATTCGCCGTACCGTTTGCGGAAGATCGGGATTGTCGGGACGAATCGTCATCAGCTTCGTCAACGTTTCGATCGGCACCGGCTGCCGAAAGCGAATTTCGAGCCCGAGCTGGCGATCACGCATTTCAATCGTACTGAAATCGGTGCTGATCTCGCGGAACCCCCCAAATGTCCGCTGCCGAATTTTATCGTAAACGAGATTGTAAAATTGAAAACCCGGATAGAGCACCGTGTGTCGTCCTTCGCTTAAGTGCAAAATCATTTCGGTAGGGAACACGAGCTGTTCCAGCTCTTTCGGTTCACCGATCCATTCGGCTTCGACGTACTCGTCCTGGCTGACCGGGTCGAAATCAGGTTTGCTATAGGCAAGCAAATAACTTTGATATAGGCTGAGCGCGATCAACACGACCAAAATCACGGTTTTGAACTTTTCTTTCATACTGCCTCGTCTCCTTTAGCACGGCGCAACGTAAACGTCACTTTCGTTCCCACCTGCACTTCGGATTCCAATTGGATCGTGCCGCCATGCGCTCTTACAATTTCCCGGGAAATGGACAGACCAAGCCCGGTCCCGCCCATGCTGCGAGAACGCGCCTTGTCCACACGGTAAAACCGTTCGAAAATACGTTCCAAATCTTTTTTCGGAATGCCGATACCGGTATCTTCAACGGTGACTTCGATCCATTCCTCGTCCCGTTTGGCAGCGCGTATATGGATCCGGCCACCTTCCGGCGTATATTTGATCGCATTGGAAACGAGGTTGTCCAGTACCTGATCGATCTGATCCGGATCGACCAAAACCTTGCTGATATCCGGCTCCACCTCGATCGAAATGTCAATCGACCGCTGTTTCAGCTGAAACGAAAAGCGGTCGGCGACGTCTTCCAGCATGTTGCGGATATCGGTCGGCTCGATCGAAATGACCGCTTGCTTGGAGTCGAGTCGCGACAGTTGCAAAAGATCGCTGACGAGCCGAATCATCCGTTCCGTTTCGTTGCGGGTGACTTTTAAAAACCGCTTCGCCACTTCCGGATCATCGATCGCTCCATCATCCAATGCTTCCAAGTAGCTTTTGATCGATGTCAGCGGCGTGCGCAATTCATGCGAAACGTTGGCGACAAACTCTTTGCGCGACTGTTCCATCTTTTCCTGTTCGGTCACATCGTGCAAAACGACAATCGTCCCCAACATGCCCTGCTCTCTGCGAAACAAAGGGGTAAAGGTGACGCGGATATTGCGCGTTTCGTCCTGTTCCGGCACGTGAATTTCCAGCATCGTCGTCTTCTTCTCGCCGAACACGTAATGGTCGATCTCTTCTTTGCTGAGATCAAGCAATTCGCTGAGCTCCCGACCGATGCCGTCCCCTTCTTCCAATTGCAGCATTTCGTAAGCGCGCCGGTTCATGACGATCGTTTTGCCCCATTCGTCAGTGGCGATGACACCGTCGTTCATGTTGGATAATACCGAGGCCAGTTTTTCCTTCTCTTCCTCAATGGACGAAAGCGCCTCTTTGAGCCGGTGGGACATATAATTAAACGCCAGCCCAAGCTGGCCGATCTCGTCCGGACTTTGCACATGAACCCGCTGATTGAAGTTCCCTTCCGCCATGGCGGTCGCTTTTTTGGTAATCTCCTTGATCGGTTGGGTAATCGTATTGGAGAGGATGATGCCCAGCATCGCGGTCAACGTGAGCGCGATCATGATGCCGACGATAAAAATGCGTTTGATGCGATCGATCGTCGAAAACAAATCTTCCATCGACTGCACCATGTAGATGGCACCGACGACACGCCCGTCATCCCAGACCGGAACGGCCGCCGCCCGTTTGCGCACACCGAGCGAATCCACCACGTCCCATTCCGTGCCGCCGATCCCTTGCAGGGCACGCGTAATTTCAATCTGCGTGTTGCGTTGGCCCACGTGGTGCAGCCCTTGTGATGAGCTGAGAATGATCCCGTTGGCGTCAATCACCTGGATCTCCGCGGCGCTGATCTTGTTGAAATTGTTTACGACATCATGCAGGTCATCCTGTGTGCTTCGCCCGCCATCCGGCAAGGCGTCCCCGGACTGGCCGCTCAAATACGGCCGCACATATTCGGCCAGCAAGCTCGCATGCTTGTTCATCGACTCTTTGAAGTTGTTCATGAACGATGTTTCCACCGTATTAAAAAAATAGATGCCGATGAGTTGCATCGCCACCAGGATCATCAGCACATAGATGACGATCAGCTTCATCTGGATCGTCTGCACGAAACGGACGCCTTTCATTCAGAAGCCTCCCGCGTTGGGATTGCGCATCATGTACCCAAGCCCTCTCCTTGTAATAATATATTCCGGTTTGCTCGGGTCATCTTCAATTTTTTCACGGAGCCTGCGGATCGTCACATCGACGGTACGCACGTCGCCCAGATATTCAAAGCCCCACACCGCTTGCAACAAATGTTCGCGCGTCATCACTTTGCCGCAGTTTTTCGCCAAATAATGAATCAGTTCAAATTCGCGGTGGGTCAAATCCAGAAGCCGGTTATTTTTATAGACGACATACATGTCGCTGTCAATCACAAGGTTATGAATTCTCAGCCCTTTTTTCTCCGTTTCGGCCTCCTGTTGAGCGGCAAACGTTTTCGACTGGCGTCTCAAGTGCGCTTTCACTCGCGCCAGCAATTCACGTGTGCCAAACGGTTTGGTCACATAATCGTCGGCACCCATTTCCAGACCTAACACTTTGTCCAGCTCGGTATCTTTCGCCGTCAGCATAATGATCGGAGTGTTCAGGCGCATGCGGATTTCCCGGCAAACGTCCATTCCGTCTTTTTTCGGAAGCATCAGATCCAGCAGGATCAGATCTGGCTTTTCCTCGAAGGCGAGACGCACGGCCTCCTCGCCGTCAAAGGCACAGATCACCTGATAACCTTCTTTCTCCAGGTTGAATTTGAGAATATCGGCTATCGGTTGTTCGTCATCAACGACCAGCACTTTTTTTTGCATTCCTGCTCACCGCCTGTTACGTCCAACTCTTGTTTCTATTCTAACATATTTCAAGCAAAAAAAAGACCGCATGCACCCTGGCAGCGGTCACTAGCGGTTCAAATAATTGGACGGGTTTTGCGGTTTGCCGTTTTTGTGAATTTCAAAATGGAGGTGCACCCCGGTGGAGTTACCGGTCGATCCCATCACGCCGATCACTTCACCTTTTTCGACGGTGGCTCCCTTCTTCGTTTTAATTTCACTTAAATGAGCATATAACGTATGATAGCCGTTTTGATGATTGATCAAAATATAATTTCCATAACCGCGGTTGAAGCCGGCAAATTCGACGACGCCATTGTCAGCAGCCATAATGTTACGGTTTTTCGATACGATGTCTATACCGTTGTGCATGCTGCCCCAACGCATGCCAAAACTGCTCGTGATACGCGGGTTTTGAACGGGCCAGCGGAATGAGCCTGTACCTTCCCCGGGTACGATGCGCGTACCCCGTTTGACAATCGCGGGTACCGGTTCTTCGATGATTTCTTCATCCACCAGCTCTTCCTCGACCAGGTGGCCGTTGATCTTCGTCTGATGGAATGTCACCACTTTCAGCCCGTCCTTACCGGCTTGCACCAATTCCGTCTTCCCTTGGCGCAGCGTGTCATCCTGAATATATTGCGTCGGATGCCGAATCTTTTCGACCTTCCGCAATTCTTCCACCGTTTTCACCGACAACGTCGGCTGGGGCACCGTCAAGTCAAGCTCATCACCGACTCTAATAAAATCGTCCTTGATCCATGGATTGTTTTCATAAATCACTTGCTTGGAGATGCTGAATTTTTCCGCGATACAAGATACACAATCGCCTTCTTGCACGATGTAGGTCGTCGGTTTTGCATTCCGATTTTCCAATTTGGCGATCACTTCATCCGGATCCAAAATCCGATCGGGATCCGTCACAACGGCATGAGTCCGTACTTCCTCTACAAACTCTACACTTTGCACCCGCGTTTTGTAATTCGTCGGGATATTCGCCGACTCATCATGCGACAAGACCCCGACGTCTCCCGGTGGGCTCGGCACGTATTTCGACTCCATGTAAGCGAGAATCTCATCTACCGTTTCCTGGTCTTTGACGATGCCGATAAACTTGTCATCTACCCACAAATCGACGCCGATCGCTTTCGCTTCCAGCCATTCGCTGAGACGCTTAAGCGTGGCGCCGTCCTCACTCGTCAGTTTATAGCCAATTTCGCTCTCATAGGTGATGGCCTCCGTCGTAAGGACCATATGTACATCGGGATGCTCCTGGTTCATTTCTTCCTGTTTTTTCTCCAGAAAGTCTTGTACCACTTTCGGGTCGCTGACGGTTCCCGCTTTTTCATCCCCTACATAAATATGGAAAACTTCATTGGTGTGAGCTTGTATATATTGCTGATGCGCCAGCGAAACCGCGGACGAAATAGTGGTCGCGGCGACAACAGCGGTTAGACTGATGATCAATTGCCTTTTGTTTTCGCTTGTCCAAGCAGCTACGCCAGAGATGATATGAAGGAATCGTTCACCGAGCGTTCGCCCGGTTCTGTGAGCAAATCGTGCTGATAATCGCGCAGATAGCGCACTTTTGGTCTCTCCCAGCTTCTGTCGAAGCCAGCGTTTCCCCCGGTTGAACATACGTTTCTCCTCAAAAACGTTTTTTTCTTACTTTACCACAGCCTTTTTTTCATTTCAACTTAGTATCTGTCCAGTATGGACATCAGTTCTTTCCATTCTTCTTCCGTCAAATGCCTGTCAATCATGGCGTGCAATTCGCTCAATTCCTCAGCAGTTAAACCATCTTCCAGCAACTGGGACAGCTTGAACCATTCCTCTTGCGAAATTTTAGGGACGACCAAAGAAAAAATTTTCATTTTATCGTCATCATTCATTTCCTCTTTGATGCGGTTCAGCTGCTCAGTTGTAATCAGGAGAGAATCCGAACTTTCCTGCTCAACCCGTTGTGTCACGCTTTGTTCCTGTTGCGACTGCGCTCTGAATTGCCCCCATACCGGAAGCGCATCCGGCTCTGCTTCTGCCGGGGTATCGTTCTCACTGCTATCCGCGTCATCCTGTTGATCTTGACCGTCATATTCATTGGTTTCGCCATAGTTGGCTGCATTTTCTTTTGCGCCCGTTTCGTTACCCGAATCCGTTGTTCCAGCGACGGGTGCGTTCGTTTCCATGGCGCTGTCAGGTTTCTTTTCACCCTGGGAACTGAAGCCGCTTTTTCCAAGCGTGTCCTCTGTTTCTGCCAAATCTTTTGCGTTTTTCGGGTGGATCAGGCCGATCATATGCTCCCACATGTGTTGCGGCTGAACGGAAGCATAAACGTCCTGCAAATGAAATCGTTCTAAAATCCGTTCGACATATGTATCCACGATCAGCCATGTCGTCATCACCGACACAACCGCGACAAAGACGGCTGTCATTAACATTCGGCTCAAGTACGACAACAGTTTCATGCACCAACCTCCGTTTGCTCCGCTCTATACCCCCCATTATTGACGGAAACTAAAGCGGATAAACGATGGGAAAGCGACGGAGACACGTATGCATGCCGCACGGATCCACCGTGCGTATGCCGCGATATACGTGTGCAGGCGCTTCATACCCACATGCATGTCGCGGAACATTTTCATCGATATCCCAGCGTGTAACAAGGGAAGCGGCTCACCAAATGGTGCATGAAACCAAAAACGAAGCGCGTCGCACGGATCGGTTGATCCACGCGACGGCTTCGTCATCAAGAATCGTGCAGAAAAATCATTTAAAAAATTAATAAATCGGAAGTACCTGGTTCGTCTGTTCGCGATTGCGACCGACGGAGAAGATGGCGATCGGGATACCGGTCAGCTCGGAAACGCGTTCTACGTATCTTCTCGCATTTTCCGGAAGCTCATCTAACGACCGCACCTCAGACAAATCTTCCTTCCATCCCGGAAGCTCTTCGTAAACCGCCTCGCATTGCTCCAGCACTTTCAGATTGGCCGGATAATTTTCGATTCGTTCCCCTTTGTACATATAGGCGGTGCAAATTTTTACGGTATCAAGGCCGCTCATCACATCAAGCGAGTTTAACGACAGTCCGGTGATTCCGCTGACACGACGCGCATGGCGTACGACGACGCTGTCAAACCAACCGACGCGACGCGGACGGCCGGTCGTTGTCCCGTATTCAAACCCTCTTTCGCGAATATAGTCGCCGACTTCGTCATGCAACTCCGTCGGAAAAGGACCGTCTCCGACTCTGGTCGTGTACGCTTTCGCCACACCGATCACCTGGTCAATCCGCGTCGGACCAACGCCGGAACCGATGCAAACGCCGCCGGCCGTCGGATTGGAAGACGTCACAAACGGATACGTACCCTGGTCGATATCCAGCATCACGCCTTGCGCCCCTTCAAAGAGCACACGCTTGCCTGCATCGATTGCATCGTTCAGCACGACAGACGTATCGGTGACGTAAGGACGGATCGTTTTGGCGTACTGCAAGTACTGTTCGATGATTTCATCCGCATCGAGCGGTTCCCTGCCATAAACGCGCGAGATAATGTCGTTTTTCTCGGCTACCCGCAGCCGGACTTTACGGACAAATTCCTCTTCATCCATCAGATCGGCAACGCGGATACCGATGCGCGCCGCTTTATCCATATAGCATGGGCCGATGCCCTTTTTGGTCGTACCGATTTTTTCATCGCCTTTGCGTTCTTCTTCCAGTTCGTCCAAAAGCAAATGATAAGGCATAATGAGATGGGCCCGGTCACTGATTTTCAAATTATCGGTGGTAAATCCGTTATCGTGGATATATTGAATTTCCTCGACCAAAGCCTGGGGATTCAATACCATGCCGTTACCGATGACGCAGATTTTATCCTTGTAAAATATGCCGGAAGGAATCAGGTGAAGCTTATATTTTTTGCCGTCGATCATAATCGTATGGCCCGCATTGTTGCCTCCCTGATAACGTGCCACCACTTCCGCCGATTCCGCCAGGAAATCGGTGATTTTCCCTTTTCCTTCATCTCCCCACTGCGTTCCAACCACTACAACGGTTGACATACCATCTACCCCCACGTGTGTGAGAACCACACGAAATTTGCCGCGGTCCAGCCAGACTGCGGCATTAACAGTTTAACAGTCCATATGTTTGAAGTCAATAAAATAACGAACAATTTTGGTCACTTATTTCTGTAACGTTCGGATATATCGATCTGGATCAGGCCACCGGAGGTTCTTCATGGGTTCGATCGAGATTGACGAATTTGTTAAAGTTTTTCAGAAAGACCAGTTCGACCGTTCCGACCGGACCGTTCCGCTGTTTGGCGATGATGATCTCGATCAAATTTTTCTTTTCCGACTCCTGATTGTAGTAGTCATCGCGATACAAAAAGGCGACGATATCCGCATCTTGCTC
>CALAME010000080.1 GCA_937925675.1 uncultured Paenibacillaceae bacterium
GAGCATGATTATCTCCTTAAAAAATTCATACACAATAATTGATACGTCAAATAGACATGATTGAAGGCTCAAGCAAAATGCCTGAGCCTTTTCGTTAACAAATAGGTAAATGCGGCTTTGAGACTTACTTGCGAATGAGCGACACACAGCACTCCACATGCGTAGAGTGCTGAATGTAGACAACCTGTAACAAGAGTAGTGGAATTCACCTAAACCTTCAAATTTTAATCCATTACACTCTTTTGCTCTCCCCGTCTCTGTTTTAAGTACACCCTCGCAAGTTTTATGGGTATATACCCTATCATTCCGCCAATGGTATTTAAAATCAAATCATCGACATCAAAACTTCCAAATCTAAAAATAAGTTGAAGCAGTTCGAATGTCATACTTAAACAAAACGTTGCAATCGTAACCTTTTTAAAACTATGAAACTTGCTTGACAGTAAAGGAAGAATAAATCCAAATGGAACAAAACCAATAATATTTCCAGTTAGATTTTCAACCCGTATATTGAAATTTACATCATTCGCCAAAAACAAATAATACGTAATCGTCTTAAACGGAATAAAATTGTGGTTATTCCAGTACGGGCCCTCGTAACTGAATGTAAAGTGACCGATGATGTCTGGAATCGTAAGGTATTTGAACAGTATTAATTTTGAAAGGATTAACAGATAAAAGCATAATGCAATTGTTAATCCTAATTTCATTACAATTTTCATTAACGCTAACTCCCCGTTTTTTAATCTATCTATAAATCCTCTCTAAATGGACTTTTAAAAGCATCTCGAATTCATACATATCTTCTATTTTTTTTCGATCGACACACAGCACTCCACATGCGTCGTGTGCGGGAACATATCCACCGGCTGCACTTCGACCGTACGGAAGCCGCCATCTTCCAGGATGCGCAGGTCGCGTGCCAGCGTAGCCGGATTGCACGACACATAGACGATGCGATTCGGCTTCATCGCGATCATCGTTTCGAGCAATGCCGGGTCACAGCCTTTGCGCGGCGGGTCGACGACGATGACATCCGCCTTGATCCCTTCCTCTTTCCAGCGCGGAATGACTTCTTCGGCCTTGCCAATTTCAAAATGCACATTCCTGAATCCGTTCAGTTCGGCATTGCGGCGGGCGTCATACACCGCTTCGGGCACAACTTCCACACCGTATACCTGTGCGGCCTTTTCTGCAAGGAAGAGAGAAATCGTACCGATGCCGCAGTAGGCATCCATAACCGTCTCTGTGCCGGTCAATTGTGCATACTCCAGCGCTTTTTCATACAGCACCTTTGTCTGCACCGGATTCACCTGGTAAAAAGAGCGGGCCGAAATGGCAAAACGCACGTTGCCGATTCTGTCTTCAATCGTTTCGCGCCCCCAGAGCACTTTCGTCGTCTCCCCGAAGATGACATTGGTCCGCTTCGTATTGATGTTTTGGCAAATGCTGACCACTTCAGGCAATTCACGACGAATGCGCGCGATCCACTCTTTTTCATGTGGCAACTTGTCCCCATTGGTCACGAGCACGACCATCGTTTCTCCGGTATGCCAGGACGTGCGCGCGACGACATGGCGCAATAAACCGGTATGCGTCAATTCATCATAAGGCTCGATACCGAGTTCCTCTCCGATCCGTTTTACCGCCACCATGACCCGGTCGTTTTGTTCGTGCTGGATCAGGCATTCATCCGTATCGATGATCCGGTGGCTGCCTAGCGCATAAAATCCGGCGATCAGTTTCAACTTGGATGGCGAACGTTGTTTCGAATGCCGTTTACCGCCATTTGCGGCGGCTTCTTTCTCTGACCTTTCTTTTTCATTTTGCGCTTGATCGTTCGCCGCACCGATCGGCACCTGCGCTTTGTTGCGATAGCGCCACGGCTCTTCCATGCCAATAACGGGATGCACGATCACGTCCTCCAACCCGCCGATCCGCTGCAAGTTATCGATGACCCGCTGCCGTTTGTAACGCAGCTGGGCCTCGTAAGAAGCGTGTTGCAGCTGGCATCCGCCGCATTGACGAAAAACACGGCAAGGCGGCTCGACGCGATCGGGACTTGCACGCAGGACGTCCAGCAGCTTGCCGTATCCGAAGTTTTTTTGTACTTTGACAACCTTGACCCGCACTCTTTCACCAGGGAGCGCGCCATGCACAAACAGGGTATAACCCTCAACCCGGCCGATGCCGGCTCCCTCATGGCTGATCCCGTTGATATCCAGTTCTGTTTCATCGTTTTTTTGTACCGGTGCGGTGAGCGTATTTCTTTTTGATTTGCCCATGATGTCACCCGTCTAGATTCTGTATGTGTTTAGTTTGTTTGTTAATTCCAAAGAGCATCGTCACATTCATTGAGCAACGTTGTTAGTCACGTCATCACGCTTTGCATCATCCCCGGAACGGTCAATGAAACATTCAATATGTCGCGGCAGGACCGAAAACGATCCGGGCAACGTCCCGCCAAATTCACCGTCGAGATTCAACTGGATCTTTCCGATGGCAGACAGCTCCAGCGAATTCGTCTGAAAATGGATCACCAGCGGATCGTCAAGGTGCTCTCCGCGCATGGCCAGCGTCACGATCCGGATAAATTCGGCCAAATTGCACTGTCTGAGCACAAACACATCAAACAAACCGTCGTCCAGTTTGGCACTCGGTGCCAGTTTTTCAAATCCGCCTACAGAGTTGCTGTTGGCGATCAGAAACAGCATCACCTGCTCCTCAATCACAAGGTCGGGCGCCTTCATTTTCAATGCAAACGGTTTGAACCCCGGCAGCTTTTCCAGCCCTTTCATATAATAAGCCAGCTGGCCAAGCATCGTTTTCAACTTGATCGGCACTTCGTACGTCAGTTCCGTCAGCGAACCGCCGCCAGCAATGTTGACAAAATATTTGTCATTGATGCGCCCGACATCGATCGGTGTTCGCTGTCCCTTAACGATAATGTCACAAGCGCGTTCCCACGTTTTCGGAATGCCCAGCGCGCGGGCAAAATCGTTCGTCGTCCCGAGCGGAATGATGCCGAGCGGAGGCCGGTTCGGTTTTCCCGCCATTCCGTTGATCACTTCATGGAGCGTACCGTCTCCCCCTGCAGCGATGATGACGTCAAATCCGCGCTCCACTGCTTCCGCCGCCGCTTTTGTCGCATCGCCTTCACCTTGCGTGGCATGGCAGGACGTCTCCAGTCCGCCCTGTTCCAGCCTGTGCAGAATATCGGGGAGTTTTCTGCGGACTTCTTCCCGTCCTGAGGTGGGATTGTAGATCAGCCGCGCTCTTTTGATCATCGTCTCCGTCGCCTCACTTTTCATCATGAAGGAAACACCGATCTTTTTTGCAATATATGCCCCACTTGACGCCGCATCCACTCCGTAATGAGCGGGTGAGGCAGCAGCGCCTTTCCGTCATAACGGTAACGCGGCGATGAATGCGAACGTAATCGCTCCGGAATCACCGTCCGCGTAAAATATCCTTCACTCAAAAAAAGCGGCACTACGACCACTTCATATCCGGGAAATTGTCGGTCGAGAAGCCGCAGTTTGCTGCCGATCTGATCCGGTAACAGCATCGCCGTTTCCGCAGCGGCAAATCCGAGCGCTTGTTTCAATCGGTCAGCCAGTTGCGTCATCCCCTGCTGCCATCGCTCGTAAAAACCGTCCATATCGCTGCCATGCCCGATCAGAAGCAGCACTTCCCGCTTGGGATCGCGCGACAGTGACGCCGCATGTTCCTGCAAGATGCAAGCGATCAGCGGATCGTCATCGATCGGCTTTCCGAACAAAACACGTGATTGACAACGAAACGGCGTCAAATCCGTTTCAATGGCCGGCTCATCGATAACGCCGAACGCCCAACTGATCTCATGGACGTGAGTGCTGCCTGAGGAAATAAAAAGCGGGATGACCGCGATCTCCGTGGCGCCCGACGCTTCCAGACGGTCGATCCCATCCTGGATCAAGCGCCCTTCCACCAATTCCAGAAAGGCTGATTCAACCGGGATCTGAGCAGGCAAGGCCAGAGCCGACACCGCCTCGTCCACGAGTTTCACCCAAGCCGGATCGCGCGAACCATGGCTGATGACAAGAATGCCTTGCCTGGTCATTTGCCCAGCCGTTCCAATGCCAGTTTGTAACCGTCTGTCCCGTAATTGAGACAGCGTTTCACCCTGGAGATCGTCGCTGTGCTTGCACCCGTTTCCGCCTCGATCTGGTTATAGGTGCAACCTTGTCGCAACATGCGCGCGACCTCCAGCCTTTGCGACATCGATTGAATTTCATTGACCGTACATAAATCTTCGAAAAAAATGTAGCACTCTTCAACCGTTTTCAGGGTCAGCACCGCTTCAAACAGTTGGTCGATCGTCTTGTCATTCAGTTTTTTCAACTGCATCGTTCCCCATTCCTTTCTGTCTGCATCCGTTAACCATAATGATACTTTATTTGTTTAATGTTTTCAAACTGTAAAAGATTCATGTGGCACAGGGAAAAAGGATCGATACAGACTGTAGCAACCGAACCGAAACCAAACAGGGTCCGGCGGATTGAACGACCATTGAACGCCCGAGGATACGGATTTTGACCTATAAACAAAAGCGGAAAATTATCATTGAAAAACGTGACAACCGTCCATACGAACCATATGCCTACATCATAGTGTATACTAAAAAAGGATCGGTGAGCAATGGACAAAAATCAATGGTATACCAGCAAAGACGATCTGTTTGAATCAGGCAAAGCTTACCGGAACTCGCTTTTCGGCGGCGGTCCAAGCGGAGGCTCACCCCAACAGAGCAGCCCGTTCCCCGGACTGCCATCCGGCCATGCCCCTTATGATCCGGGCTGGGTAGAACCGCCGAGCATGTTGCCGGTACCTTACCAACAGCCCCTGCAGCAGCAACCGGCCACTCCCTCTTCTCCACTCGGTGGACTGGGCAATTTGCCGCTCAAAGACATCAAGTCGTTTATCGATCGCATGGGCGGCATCGATGGCATCATGAATACGATCACGAAAATGAACACACTGATGAAAAACGTGCAGCAGATGGCTCCGATGATCAAACTGCTGATGGGTTCCTTTTTCAAGGCAAAAACAACAGAAGACTCCGTGCCTCTTGAAACACCGAGACGCCGCCGGAGAAAAAGACGTCGGGCTCGCGCAGGCCGTACCGGCCATGCTCGATACGCCCGTAGCAGTCGCCAAAAAGCGAGAAAAAGGAGCAAGATCAGAAGGTTTTAATGAAATCGTAATTCATCGACAGACAAGGTGTGCCGTCCGCGCCGAAAACGTTCGGGAGATGTACCGACCGTTTTGCGGAACACTTTGCAAAAATAGTTGCCGTTTGTAAATCCGGCGGCACGCCCGATCTGTTCGATCGTCCAATCTGTCCGGTTCAGCCATTCGATCGCTTTGGACAAGCGGACGCGGTTCAAATATTGCACCGGCGTAAAGCCTGTGGCCTGACGAAACAAACGCGAGAAATAATAGCGGGACAAGCCGGCCGCCTCCGCCATTTCATCGAGACCGATCGGTTCCCCAAATCGGGTTTCTACCAAAGAAATAGCCGCACGCACCGGCGCTGGAAAATCCGCGTCAGCTGAGCGGACGTCCCCCCTCATCATGCGCATCCACTCCATCAAAAAAGGGTAAGCAAGCGCCGAAGCATAGTAACCGTCCTTGATTCGATCTGCGGCTGCCTCCAGGTACAGTTGCATGAGCTGGCGGATCAGCGGTGACTGGCGCGGCAAATGCACCACACCTTCCGCAGCCCCTTTAAATTGCTTGGCATAGGAAGAGATCATCTCTCCGTATAACATCACATACACAAACTCCCAGCGATCGCTCGTTCGCGGTAAAAAGTAGCGATGATTCCCCGGTATAATGACATAAAATGCATCCCCGGCATTTAGCGTTACTTCCCGCTCCGCACCAAAACAAATTTTCCCCTCTCCGGATAACGTGTATTGAAACAAAAAGTGGTTGTGTTCCTCCCGCTTGCGATTATCCCAGTCGTAGCTCGGTTCCGTCCGTTCTTCCCAGCCGACAGAACGCAATTGTACCGGCCATCGATCTTGCAGTTCCGAAAAAATAAACCCGTAACTTTTCCTCTCCCCTGCTTTATATACGACCGTATCGGAAGCCATCCAAGGCAATATTTTACCCTCCAATCGCAAACTTTTCTCATTGAACTCCCTGGTCACTATTATATGATGGATATAAACCATATGAAAGCGATTTAAGAATGAAGCAAGATTTTCACATAAGGAGGTTTGCCGAATGCTGAAAATCGCGATGATCGGAGCGGGCAGCATCGGGTTCACACGCCGCCTGATGATGGACATCCTGGCGGTGGAACAGTTCCGCGACACCGAATTCCGGTTTATGGACATCAATGAGGAAAACTTGCAGATGGCCACCAACCTTTGCCGCAAAATGATCCGGGACAACGGGCTCGAAGCGGTCATCCACGCCACCACGGACAGAAGGGAAGCTATACGCGACGCCGATTACGTCTTCTGCTTTGTTCGCGTCGGCGGGCTGGAGGCGTTTCAGTATGACATTGAGATCCCGCTCAAATACGGTGTCGATCAATGCGTCGGGGATACGCTCGGACCGGGCGGTGTTTTTTACGCATTGCGCTCGATTCCTGTACTGCTCGACATCGCCAAAGATATGCGGGAAGTCGCTCCGAACGCACTACTGCTCAACTATTCCAATCCGATGGCAATGAATACGTGGGCCGTGCGAAGAGCCGGCGGGGTTCCGGTCATCGGATTGTGCCACGGTGTGCAGGGCGGACACTCCCAGATCGCTGCCGCGCTCGGACTTCCCAAAGAAGAAGTGGACTACGTCTGCGCAGGCATCAATCATCAAACGTGGTACATACAAGTGACGTACAAAGGAAAAGACATGCTCCCTTACCTGTTGGAATGCTTTGAAAAACATCCGACGCTTTCCCGCGACGAAAAAGTGCGCATCGACGTGTTGCGCCGTTTCGGCTACTACTCCACCGAATCAAACGGCCACCTGAGCGAATATTTGCCCTGGTACCGCAAACGCAAGGAAGAAATCGGGCGCTGGATCAGCGACACGTCGTGGATTCACGGCCCCACCGCCGGTTACTTGAATCATTGCCGGGAAAAAACGGACGAATATAAAAAGATGTATCCGAAATGGATGAGCGGCGAAGCGGAATATATCCGACTGGGAGAACGATCGGAAGAGCACGGCTCTTACATCATTGAAGCGTTGGAAACCGGTAAACCGTACCGCGGCCACTTCAACGTTGAAAACCGGGGCTTCATCACCAACCTGCCGGATGGTTGCACCGTCGAGATCCCGTGCTATGTCGACAGAAACGGCATTCATCCCGCCTGGGTCGGTCCCTTGCCCTTGCAGTGTGCGGCCACTTGCCGCGCCAGCATCAGCGTGCAGGAGATGGCGGTAGAAGCTGCACTCACCGGAAACCGCGAACTGGTGAAGCTGGCCGTACTGCATGACCCGCTGACAGCCGCCGTGTGCAACACCGAAGAAGTGTGGGCGATGTGCGATGAAATGTTTGAAGCACTCGCACCCTGGCTGCCGCAGTTTAATGGCGAAGGCCGTACGTGGCCGGACATCCCGCAGCCGAACAACGGTGTGCTCCGCTTCCCACGCAGCGCCGGCGACTGGAAACCTCCGGCACTGGCCGGCACCGCCCAATATGAGGAAAGCGGTCGTCTTACCGTCGGGCATAAAGACAATTAATGAAAGACAATTAATGAAAGACAACTGATGGAAGACAATCGATGAAGACAATGCGCATCTCCACTCTCCGGTTGCATGCAATCGGAGAGTTTTCTATTGATAAACGGAAATTTAAACAGAATTAAAAAATTTTTTTAATTTCGGGAGCAAAAAAGTAGGATGCTTCGTCTAATAGGGTGAAAGGCGGTGAACTTCCCCTTGAGTTTTGCTTCGGTACCGAGCGAAAATGAAAAAGTAACTTCCCATGTGAAAATACAACAGTGGATCGATCTTTACGGAGACGATGTACTTAAAATCGCATACATGTATTTGCGGGACAAATCGAAGGCGGAAGACGCCTTTCAGGAAGTGTTCTTGCGCGCCTTTCGACAGATGGACACTTTTCGCGGCGACAGCAGTGTTAAAACGTGGTTGCTACGCATTACGATGAATGTTTGCAAAGATTTAAGGCGGAGTTTCTGGTTCAGACGCGTTTGGACCGGGAAGTTGCCAGAACGGACAGCCGATGACGGCCTGCCCGAACAACAGGTGATAGAACGCGAGCAAAATCGCGGATTGTGGGAGCAGGTGCTGGACTTGCCTTCACCTTTGAAGGACGTGATCATCCTGTATTATTATCAGGAGCTGGATGTGAAAGAAATCGCCCGCGTGCTGGAGGTTCCAGAAGGAACGGTGCGCAGTCGCCTGCACCGGGCGCGGGAAAGATTGAAAAAGAACTTGGAAGGGAGGGGTTGACATGGACGATCCGCTTCAATCCTTCAAGGCGGAATCTGACCGACGACTCCAAGACATCAAAGTCACCCCGGAGCTGCGTCAACGCACACTGGCCCGGATTCAACAATCCGGCCGAAAAAAGCGCGTCCGACAACCGTTCACCTGGGCAGCCGCCGCCTGTCTGCTCGTGATAATTGCAACCTTAATCTGGACAGGGAGTGAACCCGACAAAGACCTGCATCTTGCCGAAGTTCCGGAAAACGGGCCTGTCCATCCGTTCTCCGAACCGGGAGAAGACACCATCGATGTGCCACAAGACATGCGCGCTGAAGGAGCCGACCCGCAGACGGGGTGCATCGACTGTGACAAACCTTTTACGACAATGGGAACGCCGATGGGGACTATGGAAACCAACGAAATGTTCCATGCACCTCTTCCTTCCTATATACCTGACGGATTTACGTTATCTGAATCGGTCCGGATGGATACATCAGAAGGTCCGCAATGGCATTTGCACTATACTTCCCAAGATCAGAAGCATTACACCATTGTCGTAACGCTGGATGAAGGCGCTGAACCGCGTGAGCCGTCTATCGTGGATGAAGGACCGCCGCTTGTGGTGGAATGGGCGATAGACAAGCGGATCTACCGCCTGACAGGAACCATCGACCGTGAAGAAGCTTTGAAAATCGGTGCATCCGTCACCGACGAATAAACGCATCAATTTGAAGAAAGAGGGATGAGTACGATGAAAAAATGGGCAAGACTGACCACTATCGGATTGTTGCTTTCGACATTGGTGATTCCCGCCGCTTGGGCAGATTCCACGAAAGGAGAGCACGCTGCAAACGAAAAGGGGCTGCCGGAATTGACGGTACCGATTTCCGACAACGCCTCTCCATCCTATACGGGAGATGAGCCTGTGGTTGGAGCACCGGATCATGACTTCGACTGGAAAAAAGCGCTGGAAGAAGACGGGGTTTCCTACATTGTAGAGCCTGTAACGAATACGATCAACCAGGTTATGCTGCAAATGGAGCCGCAACCGAGCGCAGGCTATGCAATCAAAGTGACCCGCATCGAATTTGTTGACAACACTGCTTATATTTACTATCGGATCACGCGTCCGGAAGAAGGCAGCTTCAATGCAACGGTGATTACTGAACCGTTCGCTGTCACCTTCGTCAGCTCCGACTATGACATTGTCATTTACGGTGAACCGGAAGCCGTACCGGAACCGGTGTTGCCAGAAGATCAAATTCCGGCTGAAACGGACGAAATCGATATCGCTCCTGCCGTCTCCACCTATGAAGGCACCATTGCCAATCTCGAGTATCCGGAGGAAGGAAGCGGCTCCGCCTGGCTCGCTCGCCTGGAATTGCATGCCGATGAAGATGAGCCCTATGATCGCATCCTGTTCTACATCAACAAAGACACGCAAATCGTAAAAACGGTAAACGGGGAGCTTGTTCCTGCCTCGATCGACGATCTCAAAGACGGACAATCGATCCAGGTGGAAGCCTCTGGTCCTGCGTTGATGAGCTATCCGATGCAAATCGGTGCTGATAAAGTCATCATTCAAAAGTAATCATTCCATGACAAAAACTTCAATGCATAAAACGATAAGTAAACAAAATAGGACCGCCCGGATGATATGCTCCCCTCAAAGTAGACACCTGAAATATCAAAAATCAGGACTACATTGAGGGGAGTTTTTCT
>CALAME010000081.1 GCA_937925675.1 uncultured Paenibacillaceae bacterium
GGGATTGATACCATTCCGTCCATTTTTCGATCGTCTGCTTTCCACCGGACGACATATAACGCTCGATGTAGCTATCCCAGGACGTTTCAATGTCCTCGTTGCCGAGAATAGCCCGGGACGTGTATTCATCGATCGGTGCTTTTAAGTCGTAGTTGGACAGTTCAGGGAAGTACGGCAAAGAGGCAGCGATCGGATCCACGACTCCGACTTCTGTGGACAGCATCAGGTTATCCAGTACTTCCTGATCGTATTTCAGCCCCATGTATTCAAGCACATCATCGTTGAGCTGTCCGTGCTTAACGAGCGAGAACGCCCAGTGAATGCCGTGCGGCTCAACGTCTGTAAGTTTGATTTCGCCGTTTTCGATCTTGTAATGGACATCTTCGATACCGAGATAGACAAATCGGGTTCCTTCCGGCGACAGCACCCAGTCAAAGAATGCGAGCAAATCTTCTACATTTTCGGTCGTATACGGAATCGCGATATAGTGGCGGTTGGTCGTCGGATACGTAAATGTCGACTGCGTGCCATCCTCTTTCAACGGCGGTGCGATCGCGATAAACGGATCCATCACGCCCGGCGGAAATTCCAGCCCGCTCTTGAAGTGCCAGAATCCGCTAAAAATACCGTGCCGGTGGTCAGCCAATTTTTCACGCATTATGGCGGAGCTGGAGGTTGCCCATTCCGGATCGAGAATGCCTTCCTCCGACAGTTTCTGCATAAAGGTCAAGTATTCTTTATAATTTTCGGTAATTTCCGGCTGGATCACTTGCCCATCGATCACTTGGTAGGCTTCCGCGTCGAACGCCGCCCGGAAAATACGTCCACCATAGGAAAGATCGCTGTTCGCAATGAGACCGAACGTGTCATTCTGTCCGTTTCCGTCCGGATCGTTTTCTGTAAATGCTTTCATGACATTGTAAAATTCATCGATCGTGCGCGGGATTTCCAGATTCAAATGATCAAGCCATTCCTTGTTAATATACACGACCTGATGCAATCCGTCCTGGCGGTTGTACGGGAAGGCCCAGATATGCTCGCCGTCTTTCACCGGCAACCAGGCGTCTTCAGGCATGTATTTCTTAATGTTCGGATATTTGTCCAAATACGGTGCCAAATCGGTCAGCAATCCGTCGTTTGCAAATTGCAACAGACGATTGCGCTCCGCGTGGCTGATCATGAACGCATCCGGATAGTCACCGGAAGCCATCAAAATGTTTAACCGATCCATATACCCCGATGAACCTGGGGAATCGATTTCAACTCTGACCCCTGTTTTTTCTTGCAAGAAGTCGATGTATTCATTGTCCGTCAAAGACATGCCGCCCGGATCGATATTAAAGTCAAACATAACCTTGAAGACCGGGGTGTCTCCTCCGCCTGACTTGTCTCCATGATCGCTCGAGCTGCCCCCCGCATCCGTTGCGTCGCCCGGGTCGCTTCCACCCGCATTGTTGCCGCCGCCCGAACAGGCTGCCAGCACCAACACAAGAGACAAAGCGATCATCAAGAGCGCCCACAGCTTTTTTCTGCCTCTCATTTGCGTTTCCTCCCTTTTGGTCGTAAATGTTGTTGTTTCGGAATTTGGGCTCTTTCCGATACGCTCATTATGCGAAGCCTTTCGGGATGATTCAATGGACACAATTTTTGTTCATGTAAATTTTATTGTGTCATCGATGTTTATTTTTCTAGACCGGGTTATTTTTTTGGCTGCGCAACTGCAACCGGTATTCATTCGGCGGCATGTTGTATTTTTTCTTGAAATTGCGAATAAACGAATGCACGGTGTCATATCCGCACCGCTCCGCAATTTCCTGAATCGTCAAATTGTCATCCATCAGCAATTTGACCGCTTTTTGAATGCGCAGCTGGCTGATGTAGTCGACAAAGCGGATCCCGATGTTGTTTTTGATAAAAGCACTTAAATAGGAAGGATTCATATTCATTTCATCCGCCAGGATCGTCAGCGAAATCGGCTTGTCATAATTTTGATGGATATAATCCAGGATCATCTGCGCCGTTTTGTTACGCACATACTGTTTTTTGTTGCGCGAAAATTCAACCACTTTTTCGCACACGTGAAGCAAATAAGCCTTTTTGTCCTCGAGGACATCATAACTGTACAAGGTGATAAACACATCTTCCTCAAACAGGTCATCCACCGAAAACCGGGATTCCATGATCGTCTTCGTCACACCGGACATAATGTTGGCAAACACCGCGTTGATCAGCTGCGGATTGATGAAATCTTTGTGCAGAAAATCTTCCACAATCTCATCCAAGGTGCTGCGAACGGCATCCATGTCGCTTTTCCGCAAATGATCGATCAATTTCTCGATCTGTTCGATCGGATACTGATCATAGGTGCCGGTCTTGTTTGCAATATCCTCATAGCGGATGATGGATTGCTTGCCGTAAATCGTCTTGTATTCCAGCGCTCTTACTGCATGGCTGTATTCGATCGGAGCCTGGTCCAGTCTGTCAAATTGGGGGCTGATTCCCGCGCAGACGGTCAGACCGCAATTGTCCATGATGTCCTTTTGCAAATACCGGATAACCTCATTGACTTGCCCTTCATCGTCTTCACCCGGTTTCGTGCAGAGCATGATCGACACTTTGTCAAAATCCGTTTTGATTGGATGCGCATTAAAGCGCACTTTGAATGTCCAGATGATCGAATTAAAAATCAGCTTGTTGATCAGGAATCGGTTTTCCCCGCTCATGTTGAGCAAATAGTTGTAGTAATCATCGATCTGCAGCACGACGATCCGATAGACCCCATCGAGATCCAATCCGTATTCCTTGGCCTTGCGTACGATGTCATCCGCTTTATTTTTTCCGGTTACCAGGCTGACAAAAAACTCGTGCTGCAAATCGGTGAGGCTCTGTTCCAGTTTCGTCTGATACTGTTGGATCGGCTCCTGATACATTTTGCGAATGTACCAGATGACCAGTGCCACCAGCAGTACCGCCATCCCGATCATCACATAGATATAACTGTAGTTCCGGTTGACGCCTTGCATCAGTTCCGCGTGGGGCACTACCGTGGCTAATTTCCACATCTTTTTGGGGTGGCTGGTCACGAATACGTGTACATCATGAAATTGAAAGTAGCCGTTTTCTTGAAGCGCCTCGCCCATTTGTTCGTACATGGCAATCGTATCGTCAGCGGCCAGCAATACGTGCCCGTTGTCGTCGATCCAAAGAGCGTGGGGGTTGCGCGACAAAAGATTATCGCGAATCTGCTTTGCATCCAAATTGATCGTGACCGACCCTAGGCGTCCGTTATACGGAATGCCCGCAGTGAAAGACAACACCAGGGGTTTGCGGTTGTCTCCGGAAATGGAACGGACTGGCGATAGGAGGTATGTGCGACCGCTTCCGTAATAATTTTCAAACACTTCTTTGTCGGGGAAATGCTCCAATTTGGACAGCCTGAATTCTGTGGACAATATCAAATCCCGACTCTGATTGTGCAAATAGATGGAAACGATTTCAGAATAGCTGTTAATAAGGTTGACAAATGAATTTTGGATGAGGCGCATCGTGTACATGTCCTCGTCATTGCGGTGATGCATCCACTCCGAGATGCGATTGTCGCCAAGAAGCTGGTTATAGATGGACTGCACCTTGTCCGTCAGCAGATAAGCGGAAGTGTAAGTGCTGTCATGTGTTTTTTGAAAAAAATCAATTTGCCGCTTGATAGCATCCCGCTCCAAAAAATGGGTGTATAGCAAGATCGAAGCAAGTCCCGCTGCGATTAAAACGGTGATTCCCGCCAAAATGAGCTTGTGTCTCGTTTCGATCGGGACACTTTTCGATTTGAACACCGCGCTCCCCCCTAGCTGTTCGTATTCAAGTCGGCATAACGATTATAGCACAACCAACTGTGATCAAGTTCACAAAACAGCGGTTTTCAGCATGATTCTAAAATTATGTCCATCGAGCAAAATGAACATAAAGCTTGCTATAAGCAATCTGTAATATCGTCCATTCAAAATCTAAAAACTTTTACATCGTGCTAATTAATCATCATTTCATCGCCCATATTCCCTCCTTATAATGAATTCATACTCAATCACCACTTATGAAAAGGAGGATTTGCTCGATGAATCACTTGGCGACAAGCACGCCGTCAGAAATGGCCAAGCCAGGAAAAGTACGGCGTTTTTTTCGCAATCTGAACAAGTATAAATACTTGTATCTGCTCATGCTGCCGGGAATCATCTGGTACTTTATATACAAGTATCTTCCGATGTACGGAGTCATCATCGCATTTAAAGACTTCAATTTTCGGCAGGGCATATGGCACAGTCCGTGGGTTGGGCTCAAACATTTTGAGTTCATTTTCACGTTCCCGGATTTTTACCGGATCGTGCGCAACACGATCATCATCAACATCTATGAATTGCTGTTCGCCTTCCCTGCGGCGATCTTGCTGGCTCTCTTATTGAATGAACTGAAAAGTGCAGTGTTTAAACGTTCCATTCAGACCGTCGTCTATTTCCCGCACTTTTTGTCCTGGGTCATCTTCGGCGGTATCATCATCCAACTGCTGAGCCCGGGAGACGGTCTGGTCAACCAGATCCGGCAACTGTTCGGACTCGAACCGATTCATTTTATGGTCGAATCGGATTATTTCCGGGGCATCGTCATTTCATCGCTCATTTTAAAAGAATCGGGCTGGGCTGCGATCATTTATCTGGCCGCCTTGTCCGGCATCGATCCGGAGCAGTACGAAGCGGCGATCATCGACGGAGCCAGCCGCTTGCAAAAGCTGTTTTACATTACGTTGCCCGGAATTCGCAATACGATCATCATCATGCTCATTTTGAAAATCGGGCAAATGCTCGATTACGGCTTTGAACAAATCTACGTCTTGTACAACCCGGCTGTATATGACGTCGGGGACATTTTGCCGACCTATATTTACCGGATCGGTCTGTTGGATGCGAAATTCAGTATGACGGCTGCCATCGGCCTTTTCCAATCAGCGATTGGCTTTTTCCTCATCTGGGGAGCCAACCGGGTAGCCAGAAGATTCGGGGACGTCACCATATGGTAACAAGCGTTAAACTACGGGAGGTGAACTTATGGAAGCGAAATATTCCATCGGAAATTTTGTGATCGGAACGATCCTCGTTCTCTTTGCCATCTGCACCTTTTTGCCGTTTTACTACGTCATGATGGCTTCGATCAGCGAGCCGCACAGCGTACGTGAAGGACAGCTGCTTTTGTGGCCGAAAGGATTTGATCTGGAAGCCTATAAAATCATTTTGGAAAACGACCGGTTCATTTCCGCGCTTGTCACGACGGTAACCCGTACGGTGCTCGGGCTGTCGATCAACCTGACCTTGTCGCTCATGCTGGCCTACGGTCTGTCAAAAAAATATTTGCCCGGCCGCAGTTTCTTTATGATTTACATCATCATCACCATGTTGTTCAACGGCGGGATCATCCCGACGTACCTGATCGTAAGAGCAACCGGCTTGCTCGATACGATCTGGGCGCTCGTCATTCCGTCGGCGATCAGTACGTTCAATGTCATCTTGTTGCGCTCTTTCTTTGAAAGCATCCATGAAAGTCTGGAAGAAGCGGCTAAAATCGACGGGGCGAATGACATTTATATATTTACGAAAATCTATATTCCGCTTTCGATGGCTGCCGTTGTCACCATCGGACTGTTTATCGGCGTGTTTCATTGGAATCAGTTTATGGATGCTGTCATCTACATTCACTCGCCTGAACTGCAGGTTTTGCAAATCTTTCTGCGCGACATGATCATCCAGATGGAAATGGCGACGCTGTTGGGAGATGTCGGCGCAATGAACCAGCGAACTACGGGCTTGTCGGTACGCATGGCCGCTGTCTTTCTCGCTTCGCTGCCGATCATCGTCGTATATCCTTTCATTCAGAAATACTTCGTCAAGGGCGTTATGCTCGGTTCTGTAAAAGGTTGAGCAAAAAAGGGACCGGTAATGGCGGTCCCTTTTTTCATTTTTTAGTGCTAGGTTTGCCCGGTTTTTTGCTGTCCTTTATGTCCATTACGCGTCTATTACAGCCCCGCGCACAAATACAGGTTGTAGCCGACTGCATACAAGCTCAAACACCTTTGATAAAAGGGATGTTCATACCGTTTCAAGGCTTCAGGTGAATCCTCTGCATTTCGGTCCGCCCAGATACGAACCATTCCCTCTTTCGAGAAGGAGAGAATCTGTTCACCAGGCAAATCGAGAAACTTGGCCGCCATCGCCACGGTTCCGCCCACATTGCCGAACGAGTCCCCGAACCGGTCAAACAACTCTCCATCGCCAGTGGGCATCCCCCGCACCAGCTCATGATAGCCGTCCCCGTTGACATCGACCGGAATCGTCCGGTAGACGCTGAACGGCAACTTGTGCGGACGCCCGGTGAGTGCATCAAACGTAAATTCGTCCATTTCTTGGTGGAAGCGTCCGTCAGGTCCGCACGATTTGGCGCCGATGCGGATCGCCATCGCTACGTGACGCTGGTTTTCGCCGATTCTCGCTACCCAACCGATATCGATATGTCCATGATCGACATCGCCCCAGATGCGGTTGCCTTGATCATCAAACAAGACGACGCGCGGCGAAGCGTCCGGATCGGTTTCCCTGACGGTATAGATCGTCCATCTGCCACTTTCCGGATCGAGCAGCGGCTGAATGACGTCGGAATGCCCTCGGTAGACGTCGCGGTCAGCACAGAACAACTCTTCCCCGGTGTCGATGCTGATGCAACGTTCGCCCCACAAAATCTCGTCGATACCATCGTTGTTGAGATCAACAATCGGTGTAATGTGGCTGCCGCGCGCGCCCGGAGCGTCAGCATCGATGGTGTATTCCCACCGTCGATTCATTCCCTTGCTCCAACCTTGCAGGCTCATCGTGCCGTATGTGCCTTGCGCCGTGACCAGAACCGGCTCACCATTGGCGTATCCACCGAGAATGAAATTGCGGAAAGTCAAGCTGAGCGGTTGCTTACGGCCGCCATCGTTCGGCCACGGCCACTGTCCGGTCGTTTCACCGGTACGCGCATCAAGCCGCTCCAAATGATAGTCCCGTACCGCAAGCGGATGATCCTTATCCAAGTTGTTCACATAGTAGATCTCATCGATTCCATCTTGGTCCAGGTCAAAAGCAAACACAGGACAAAACCATATTCCCGGAACGACACTGCGCCCCAGATCCCGTTTCCAGACGATCTCTCCTTTTTCTGTGAACACCACCATCTTGAGCGTATCCGTCGGAAAGTAAAACATATTCACGGACGGATCCACGTCGAAATCTGCGCCATACACCGCGAGGAAAACGCGATCGTTTCCGCCGATTTTGACCGGTATGGCTCTCAGTTGCCCCAACTTTTGCCCGAGATCGAGCTGAAGCAGCGTTTCCATTCGGATCGATTTTGTCGATTCTAGCATGTCCTGCATCCCTTTCCCTTCTGTTTTCATTTATCATCATATAAGAGTTGAATCGATAAGGGATATGGACATTTTTTTGTTCATGTACAAAAGTTGTGCTTCAGCCATGTATATTTTTTATGTGACGCACCGTTTTTGCTCTAAGCGGCT
>CALAME010000082.1 GCA_937925675.1 uncultured Paenibacillaceae bacterium
ACGATTCCGTTTGGCGTGTTTAACAGCTATGAAGGGCAGCTTATGAATCTGTATGATTGTATAACGCAAGGGGCGACGCCCAACCTTACATTGGAGGAGTCGCTGTACAATTATGTGGTGACCGATGCCATTTATGAGTCAATGAAAAGCGGCAGATTGGAGCCGGTCGGAAAGGGGAGCGAATGATGGCCGGAAATATGCAAAGTCAACATAAAGTGGACATTAAGCTGGCTGCCATGCATTTGACATGGAACGTACCGGTCGGAGATGCGTTTGTTCCCTGGTTGAGAGAGGTGCGGGAAGCGGGTTATGAAGGGATTACAAGCTTCGCTCACTGGGGATTGGAACATTTTATCGAAAAGCCGCAGGCGCTGAAAACATTGCTTGCCGATGAAGGATTATCACTGGCAGCGGTCGATGTTCAGTTGCACGATGATTTGGAAAAATACAAGCCGGTGTTTGAATTTATGCAAGCCCTCGATTGTCGCCTGCTCGCCTGTATCGATCCGGCAGGGACGGAAAAAGATTACGCCAAGTACGGAGCGATGATGAACCGGATCGGTGAATTGGCACAAACGTATGGTATCCATGCTCATTACCACAATCATACGGATGCTGTCGGCGAAACGTTGACGGACATGGAGTGTTTGATGAAAGAGCTCGATTTTCGCTTTGTGTCCCTGATGCTCGATATCGGGCATGCCACAAAAGATTTTGTCGAGCTTCCCCATCGCGAACGGGCGCTTCATTTTTTGCAAAAATATTGGGACCGCATTCATTATCTGGAGTTCAAAGATTGGAATGATGAGACCGATCTCAATACGCCGGTCGGTGAGGGCAAAACCGATTATTTGGGCATCTTCCGTCTCATCCGGGAAAGAGGGTATGCGGGCTGGATCACCGTCGAACAGAACGGAAACGATGGTCTGAGTCTTGGCCGCCGTCCAAAAGAGTGTGCGAAAATCAGCCGCCGCTATATCCGCGAACATCTCGGGGTTTAACCACGGAAAAAAACGGGAGGCGTCTTCATGGAGATCGTCGACAAAGCGAATACCCAGGACGGATTGACGATTTTGCTTGTAGACGATGAAGAGCGGATTTGCGAAAATTTGAAGCGATCGATACCGTGGGCGGATATCGGGATCAATCAGGTAAAAACGGCCGCAAGCGGTGAGGAAGCGCTGCAAATGTTTTTCGATTGTCCCACCGATATCGTCGTCACCGACATTATGATGAATGGAATGGACGGGTTGGAGCTGATCCGTCACATTCGCAAGCGGGATCATCAGGTGCCGATTATTATTTTGAGCGCTTATGATCTTTTTTCTTATGCGAAAGAAGCCGTTCACCTCAATGTCAGCCGTTATATTCTCAAGCCGATTATCCTCGATGAGATGATCGGAACGTTGGACGAAGTCGTAAAGGAAATTCGATTAAGAAAAAAACAGGCGGAATTGGAGCAAAACATTCAACGTCAAATCCAGAATAATTTGGCCATGTTGCGGGAACGGTTTCTGTATGAAGTGCTGACGATGCCGACCCGTTTCGGGCCTGATTTTCGGGACAGCTTGAAATTTTACAATATCGATGAAGGGATGATGGAAGGCGGGCTGGTCATCAGTTTTCAGGCATTCCCACCGCAAAACGGGAAGGCGAGCACGGAGAGAGACTGGCAAATTTTCAAATTTGCCGTGAAAAATATTGTGCAGGAAATCCTCGAAGCGGCCCAACCTGCCTACGACCTTTCTTTCATCGATGACCGATTGCCCGTTTTGTTTACCGGCAATCAACCAAACCAACTGATGGAAAAAGCCCGTCGTGTCGCAACGGAAATTACAACACATATTTATCGCTTTTTGGAAGTGGAAGTGAATGTCGGAATCGGCAGGTGGTACAATCATCCGCGGCATTTGCAAAAGTCATACAACGAATCGATAAAGGTGCTCAGGTTTAGCGAATTTGAAGGATACAGACGCATCGATCATATCGACGATGTGGAGAAATTATCTCCTTCGGATTGGCGAGACATTTCCCTGGAACATCTGGAGTCGATCAACCAGGCGATCGTACAGATGGACAAGGAGGAAATCTTGGCCCGCTGGCAAGAAATCGAGCAATCGATTCAACAGCATGGCCGTGTTTCTTTTGATGATGTGAAAATATTCGGAATCGGATTGATCAGCAATATAGCTTTGCATGTTCATGAATCTTTTTCGACCGATCAGCTCCTGGAAATCTTGTATGAGCTCAGTCATAAAAAGAACAAAAATGAACTGCTGGCGTTTGTTCGCGATTTGTTATCCCAGCCGGAAAAGTATCAAAAAAACAGGAAGAGATGCCGGTCTCCCTATGTGGAACAAGTTTTAAAATATGTAGAAGAGCACTATCATGAAGACATCTCTTTTTCACAGCTGGCCAAAGATCTGC
>CALAME010000083.1 GCA_937925675.1 uncultured Paenibacillaceae bacterium
CGGCTGCACCTCCGTTCCCGTCGCCATCTGCCGGCTGGGAACTTCCACCCCCGCTACAGCCTGCCAGAACCGTTGTCAGCAAAAACGACAAGACCAGCAGTAAATGAGCAAATTTTTTCATGTTTTTCCTCCCTCTTTTTCTTTGTAAATGTTGCCCTGAATACAGTATAAAAAGTGTAGTTCCTCTGGAGGACTACACTTTTTTTTTATTCATTATAAATTTTTGAACCATAAATTTTTGTAAAAACGAGTGAAACAGGCCTTATCCGGTATGCCGGCACCGTTTTTCGTATTCCAGCGGTGTCAGGCCTTCCATCTTTTTGAACACTGTAAAGAAATAATTGTAATTGTTGTAGCCGACACGGTTGACCACTTCACTCAATTTGTATTTTCCCTGTTCGATATACCATTTGGCCTTTTCGATCCGTACCCGATTCAGGTATTCCGCAAAACCGACGCCGCATTCTTCCTTGAACAGGCGGCTCAAATAGGAGGGACTGACCCCGGCATATTCGGCTGCATCAGAAAGGGAGATGTCCCGGTCGTAATTTTCCTGTATATAGATTGTGGCCATCTGGGTCGCCTTGCTTAAGTGGCCGCTGATTCGGTTTTGCTCTAAAATGGACAGCAAATTCGCAAACAGGCCTTGTATCCATTTTTTGATATCCAGCAGTGTTTCATACTTTTCCATCATGATATAGGGGACATCTTCAACGCTGTACAGCCTGGAAACTTCTATGCCATTTTCTTTGCATACTTTGTTTAAAATATTGATCAGTTCGGCGCAAACGAGCCGCGTCGATTTGCTGCGGAGCCTGAGCTCTGATATTTGTGCAAAAATATGTTCGATCTGACGCTCCACCCGCTCACGATCCACATTGTAGAGTGCAGCATAGAGCTCTTTTTCGTCCTTGATGTCGAGACAGAAAAAACCGTCGTGTAGCTTTTCCACGTTTTCAATATAAATTCCGTTTTTCCCCCGATAAAACTTGCTTTCGAGCACCTTTTTCGCTTCTTCAAAAGCGCAGGGGAGTTCCGTGATCGACAGCGTGTGCGGACCGACGCCAAAGCTGGCGGTAATGTTCATAATCCGCTTTACTTCGGAGCGGATGCGATTCAGCACATTGAAAATGCGATTGTAATTGTACATTTTGCTGTTGATGCCACCGAGCGAGAAGATGAGGGCAAACTGCCCGGAGGCAACGGGAAAGATGATCGATCCTTTCCATTCTTTCAAAATTTCTTCCGATATATCGAGAAACGTATGGATGAGCTTCTCCTGTTCGCTGGAAGTATAGCGTTCTTTCACAAACGCATAATCGTCGATCTCAGCTACAGCGACCATCAGATCTTTCATGTCGACCGGAATTTCCAGCGTCCTTAAACTTTCGGCGATTTCCTCCGGATCGGTGATACTCCCGCTGAGCAACATCGACAGAAATTCATGGCGCAGCACTTTCTTGCTTCCCGGAAAATGATCGGCCTCTTTAAGTGACGATTGTTCCCGGATGATTTCTTCTTTTATTGACTGGAGCAGTTGCAGCAATGTATCGGCATTGATCTGGTGTTTTAACAAGTAGTCAACGGCTCCGTTTTTCAGACTTTGCCTGACAAAGTCAAAATCGTCATAAGCGCTCAAGGCAATCGTTTTGATGGAAGGATGATGGGAATGGATATATTCAATCAGCTGCACACCGTCCATGACCGGCATATTCATATCGGTGATGACCAGATCCGGGAGTTGCTTGTTGATCATTTCAATCGCTTCGATACCATGGTTGGCTTCCCCGATCAGTTCGTATCCGCACTGGTCCCAGTCGATCAACGTCTTCAGATCCGTGCGGGCGGAAGCGCTGTCGTCGACGATGAGCACCTTAATCATTTAAGCCTTTCCCTCCTTGTCCAAGACCGGAATCGTCAGTTCAATGGTGGTGAATAGACCGGGCACGCTCTGTATGGAAACGCCGTATTCGTCTCCAAAATAGAGTTTGATCCGTTGATCGACGTTGCGGATGCCGATACCGCTCATTCTGACGTTTTTGGAATCGGCCGGATTGGCTTTTCCTTCGGCGGGCATTACCTTGGAAAGTTGACCTTCACTCATACCGACGCCGTTATCCGTTACGGAAATTTTGATGCGATCATCGATTCGGTAGGCTTTGATGACGATCAGTCCTTGTCCTTCCAACGGTGCTATACCGTGCGAAATGGCATTTTCCACGATCGGCTGCAGCATAAATTTCAGCGTGCGATGCTGAAGTACTTCTTCCTCCACCTGGAAATGGACTTCAAACTTGTCATAATAGCGGTATTTCATAATGTTCAAGTAATGTTGCACATATTCCATTTCTTCCTCGATCGTCACCAGTTCGCCGACTCTCCACATGCTGGCTCTGAGCAGTTGAATCAGGGAATAGATCACGTTGGAAATATTGTCCGCTTTTTGCAGTTTGGCCAGCCACCGGATATTGTTTAACGTATTGTACAAAAAGTGAGGGTTGATCTGGGATTGCAGGGCATTCAATTCGGCCTCCCTTTTTAATTTTTCGTTCTTTTTCAGTTCACTGACCAAAAATTTGAGATCGTGTACCATTTTGTTAAAATGACCGGCCACCACACCCAATTCGTCCTGGCTGCTGTCGTCGATCAGGGTCGGGAATTTCCCGGATTTGGCCTGATTCATGGAAGTGATGAGCGTATGCAATGGCTTGGAGATACTTTTTGAAACGAGTATGGATAAAATCAATGCGAGCATAAAACAGACAATCCCCAGCAAGGCAATGGAAAGGCCGATGGTAACCGCTTCATCATTCAAATAGGAGAAGGGGATCGTGCTCACCAGGTACCAATTGGCCGTCGGAATCGGGCTGTAGGTGACCAGGTATGGCGTTCCGGCGATCGTTTGCCGGAAAGAAAAAACTTTTTCCTCTTGATGTTGCTGAATGTTCTCGATCAAGGACGGTTCCGGGTAATGGCTGGCCTTCTGGATCGCAGGATTGCGGCTCGAGATGACGAGACCGCTTTCATCCACAATAAAAATTTCCGAACCTTCACCGAGATCGATGTCTTTATATTTGCTTAAAATAAAGCTTTCATTCATTCTCATTAAAATATATCCGAGCGTGTTGCCTCTTTTCAGCGAACCGAAACTTCTGCTGAGCAAAATGCCGGGCTCTCCGTATACATCGGCTCTGTAACTTGCGTCTTGCCAGTCTGCCGCCTGTTCTGTACTGTGGATCGTCCATACCGGTTTGCCGCCACGGCGCAAAGATTCACTCAGGAGACGGTCGAGATAATCCGATTTCAATCGGAACCGAAAGGTAAAATCACCATAGGCATTGATCTGTTTCTTTTCATCCGTAAACAATTGCACATCGGTTACGCTGGGCACGAAGGAAAAACGTTTTGCGACGAGGTTGTTGATGCGGACTTCCGCGCTGTTTTTTTCCCAATTATCCATCTTGTGATAATCGAGCAATATATTTTGCACGGTATCCGAAAAAGCAATGTCGACACTGTCAATTTCCAATTTGGTCAGTTCGTTTTGAATATTGATGCTGACCTGGTTCATGACTTGCACAGAATAGGTGCTGATCTTGTTCTTGATCGCTACACTGGATTTGTGGTAGGCATACCATCCTGTAATCAAGAGAGGGATCAGCGAGAAAATGGCAAATGATAACGCCAGCCTGCGCTGTATTTTCACCCGTCGGATCAAACCATAGATCGCTCGGGCCAATTACCCCTCACCTCTTCCAACAGTGTGTGCTTATCAATAGTAATATGAAAGCACTTGCAACGTCAAATGGAAACACTATCCTTGTATAAAAGACCCGTCCAGTCATGAAAAAAACAAATCTGTCATATATATCTAAAATGCGTGAGGAAGCTTTGACGGACGGGGGGATTGAACATCATTCCATCAAGCTCTGTGGACAACGATGTCAAAATGACCTTTCAGGCTGTAACCGAGGCGATCTCGATCAAGAGAAACAGCGTTAAAGGCACCCCCGGGCATGTTGCGGGAGGTGCCTTTATTTGACCTAGCCTTTGACGGAGCCGAGCATGACCCCTTTGGCAAAATACTTTTGCAAAAACGGATATACGATCAAAATCGGCACCATGGCGACCACGATCGAAGCCATGCGCACCATTTCTGAAGGAAGGTTGCCTTCGACATTGGCGGATTCTCCGGCCACGGCGTCGGTTCCGGAGTTAATGACAAGAGCGGCAACGAGAACTTGCAATGTCCATTTGGTATGATCGGTCAAATAAATGAGGGCTTGAAAGTACTGATTCCAGTGCATGACGGCGAAAAACAGCGTGAACGCCGCAATGCAAGGTTTCGACAGCGGGATGATGATGCGGATGAATACGCCGATATCATTGGAACCGTCGATTTTCGCTGCTTCTTCCAATTCCTTGGGCAACGAGTCCATAAAACTTTTGACGACGATCAGGCTCCAGGCGTTGGTCAGATTCGGCCAGATCAGCGCCCACGGTGAATTCAACAATCCCAACGATTGCACCAGAATGTAGTTGGGCACAAGACCGGCGCTGAATACGAAGGTGAACACCACCATGTACAGGATCAGATTGCGGCCTGGCAATGCCGTTTTGGTCAGTCCGTATGCCATCGTGAAAGTAAAGAGCAGGTTGAGGATGGTGCCGACAACCGTGATGAATACCGTATTTTGAAACGCACGGATAAAGCTGTCTGTGGACAGAATGTATTTATAGGCATCGAGCGACCACTTTTTCGGAATCAAGTTGAATTCAAACGGCACGTATACAGAAGCGTCGGTAAACGAAATGCTGACAATATACAGGAACGGAAAAATGCACACCAGCGAAAACAAGGTCAGCAATGTACAGTTGATGACATCCCCGACCGTCATCCGTTTTTTCAGCACAAAACTCAAATTTGCACTCCTCCTCTTGGTCAGAACAATCCTTCGTGGCCCAGTTTGCGCACGGTATAATTGGCGGCCAAAATCAAAATGAGCCCGACGACTCCTTTGAACATGCCCACCGTAACCCCCACGCTGATGCGTCCTCGTAAAATGCCATGGTTGTAGGCATAAGTGTCAAAAATTTCGGCCACGTTCGTGACAAGCGGGTTCATCATCAGCAAAATTTGTTCAAATCCGACATCGGCGAAATTGCCGAGACGTAAAATGAGCAGGATGATGATCACCGGGCGTATCGCCGGCAGCGTAATGTGCCAGATCTGCCTCAACCGGCTCGCTCCGTCAATGACAGCTGCTTCATATCGCTCCGGGTCGATTCCGGCGATGGCCGCGAGAAAGATGATCGTACCCCAGCCGGCGTCTTTCCAGATGTTCTGCAATGTAATAATGCCCCAGAAGTAGTTCGGATTGGTCAAAAAAGAGATCGGTTTGAGTCCCCAATCGTTCAAGATTTTGTTGATGAGACCGACGTCCACCGAAAGGACGAAAAAGGTCAGACTGACCACGACGACCCAGGAGAAAAAATGGGGCAAGTACACGATCGACTGGTTGAACCGCTTGAATATTTCGTGGCGCACTTCGTTCAGCATGAGCGCCAGCACGATCGGGATCGGGAAATAAAAGATGAGCAGCATCAAATTGATGACGAGTGTGTTGCGCAGCATGGTATAAAAATAAGGGTTGGTGAACAGATGGACAAAATTGTCGAATCCGACCCATTCGCTGCCGAGGATGCCCCTGTACGGACTATAGTTTTGAAAGGCCATGATCAGGCCCCACATCGGCCCGTATTTGAACAGAAGGAAAAAGAAAAACCCCGGCAAAATCAGCAAATAGATGTAACGGTATTCTTTCATTCGCTTCCACAAACTTTTCCGTTGAAAATGGATCTGATGGACAGACGGCTTGCGCATGACAACCACCCCCTTGAAAGCAACTGATACGGGGGAAAGCGGCGCTGACGCTTTCCCCAAACCGTTCAAACCGTTTTCATTCCGAACCGTTTCATGGCCCTATCTTAATCCAGGTGTGCCCGGGCAGCGTAATCGGCCGCATATTCCTGGAAAGCTTGGCGTATGCGCGGATCGTTTCGGATTCCTTCCACGTATTGATCGAATTGTTCCATCGAAATTTGCCCTACGACAGCGCGAGTGACCATGCTTTTGAACTCATTGTCGTAGTCGGGCCAAACTTCGAGCCACGTCTCGGAGTACAGCCAGCGGAACGGATTCACCTTGCCGTGCTCCCCGTACAGTTTGGCCACTTCTTCAAGCGCAGCATTTTCCGCGGCAGATGCGGTCGGAGAATGCACTTTACCCCATTGTGTGAAGCGCGGTGTGATCGGATTGAGGGCGGTGACCTGAATTTGTTCGCGCCCGAGTTCGTTCAGGACCGGCTGACCGTCGATCACTTCATGGTGGATGCCTTCTTTTCCGTAATAGGCCAGGTGCGTCACTTCTTCACTGGCCGTTGTATCGAAATAGCGGAGGATTTTGCGCACTTTTTCTTCCGGTACCTTGCTGCTGATATATTTGGCTCCGCGCGTGCCGATGTCGAGCTGTGCCGCGTAACCGGCCGGGCCCATCAGCGGCGGAAGAACTTCCAGCCGTCCTTCCGGAGTATGGTTTTGGATATCTTTTGTCCATGTAAATTTGCGGTACATGCTGTAGTCAAACGAGGCAGCGCGTCCGGATGTGAGCAGATCAAATTTGTCGGTGTTGGTCAGCGCCGAATATTCGATCGCCATCATGCCGTCCGCATAGGCATTGCGGTACCAGCGGACGAGATCGGAAAACTGGGGAGTGAGAAAATCCCGAATCAAGCCGCCGTCTTCGTCGTATGTCGGATCGATGATGCCGAAACCGGCCCACAAAGACGAACTGGAGAGCGGATCATTCAACAGGGCGATCACATTCTTTTCCTGCGCGATCCGTTTCATCGTTTCATAAAATTCATCGACGGTGGTCGGGATCGGCAAATTCAATTCTTCCAGCCAGTCATGGCGGTAGATGATGCCGTTATCGATCATGGAGCGGGAACGGGGAATCCCCATGATGCGTCCGTCATAGTTGACGTATTTCCAGGATCCCGGAGTCATGCCGTCCCGCAAATTGGGATACTCGGACATGTCGCCGAGAATATCGGTCAAATCCCAGAACGCACCGTTTTGAATGCCTTGCAGGAGGGTGGCGCGGGTATAATCGCCCATCGTGATCACTTCCGGCAAATCGCCGGAGGCCATCACGAGGTCAAAGCGGGTATTGTAATCATCGTCCGGCACCCAGATGATATCCAGCTTCGTATTCGTCATTTCCTGCAAGATTGTGTAATATTCATTGTCCAGGCTTGGCACTTCCTGCAGGAGCGGCGCCATGATCTGGATCTCCACCGGTTCTTCCTTTCCATCGTCCGATGGAGTTTCGCCTCCCTTTGTTGAATCCTGTCCGGGATCTGGGCGGCTGTTTCCGGACGGATCATTTGCGGTATCTTTATTACCGCCGGAACAGCCAACGGCGAGGATGAACGCACAGAGCAAAACCACTACAATCCACAGCGATCTTTTCAAGGTGTTCATTGCTATACTCGCCCCCTCAATAGATGATCTTGATCGCTTCCATCAGGTCCAGGCGCGGCACTTTGATGTGCAGGGAGCCCGAATTCCAGGTGAAGGGAAGTTCCGTTTTGCTGACCAGGCTCCTTACCGCTTGCGGTTTTTCCAGACCGGGTAGTTCCACTTCGATGTCATGGATGGTGATCGGTTTATAGAAAGTGACGCCGAAATGGCCGCTGGCATTGACCAGATGCATGAATAATGATCGATCGTGGTGTTGTTCGAACAGGGTCACTTCCACCATCGGCGGCAAATTGCCTTTCACCGGTTTGAGGCCGAGAACGTGCTCCAGAACATCCGCAATAAAATCGATAGTGTTGATGTAACCCTGCCGATGAAAGAGCTGCCCGGGCTGCCACGGGATATACACCCCTCTGCCTTTACCGTACCGATGGATCGTAAATCCCGGTTCGTCCGTTACCTGATCATAATAGCAGCGTTCAGGCGGACCGAAATGATGCGGGGGAATCAGGCCGAGATGTTTTTCGGTTTCGTCGGCGTAGTCTGCGTATATATAGAGACCGTCCATATAGATGAGTTCTGTGTCTTTCAGACGCGGATACCTGCTCTTGTCCTTGATCTTGAAGTAGGAGGATCGCATGTCGGAACGTACGTACCGTATGCGTTCCATGCCCATAGAGCGGAGAGCGACATCGGACCGTCTTTCATAGCGGTCGTTGCGAAATGCGGCCCGTCCCACCGCGATGACTGTGCCTCCTTCGGCAGCAAAGGCATCCAGCTTTTCACAGACGGCGTCGCTGATCGGTTCATAGTCAGGCACAATGATCGCATCGTATTTCTTCCAGTCCCGTTCCAGCGCCACATCCATCATGATCGTATCGAACAGAAAATGGTTTTCGCTAAGAAAACGAAACCAGCCGCGATATTCGCCCGTATTGCCATCTGCGCCATGGAGGATCGCGATGTTGGCCCTGGATGTGCGGTCCCGGTATTCCTCTTCGTTTTCCGCATGGTAGTGAAACATTTCCATGATGTGAGCGAAACCGGAACGGTCCTCATGATTGTCCAGACGCCCGATCAAGTAGTAGTCGAGGCCGCCTCCGTTGGCGAGGTTTTGCGCGAGCCGCAGTTTTTGCTGGTACGGGGAAACGGCCACATGCCGGTAAGGAAAATCGATGAAATCGACAGT
>CALAME010000084.1 GCA_937925675.1 uncultured Paenibacillaceae bacterium
CAACACCGGTTACGAATCGGCTGGACTGGTTTCGGGATGAATCTCCTTTTCGTCATTTTACGGAGCCCAGACAACCTCGTATATCCCGTATGAACCGCAAGTTTCACGCCGGTTTAAAACGGCTCGACTGGGCTGCCCGCGCAGCATCCACCGTAAAGAACGAGACACATTCGCCGTCAACAAATCGTTCATGAGCCAATCGATCACAAAAAACAGGAGCACATCAGGCTCCTGTTTTCGTCATTTCATTCTTTTCAACATTTTATCCCAGACATTCAATTTCTTTTGCATGAGGCGGTTTTGTTTTTTCTTCAGATCGATCCATTTGTCCAGGGCCGCTTTGATTGCGGTATCGTCGCCACTATTGAGCGCCTGCGCGACCGCTTTCCGCTGTTCGGCGATCTGTTTTTTATTTTCCATGAATTCGTTGTGGAGTGAACGCATTTTTTCTTTATATTTGGGATCAGCGTTCATTTTTTTCATATCTTTTGCTTTTGATTTGCTCTTTTTCGCGTACAGGTCTAAAGTTTGGTTTTGTCTTTTCAGCATCTCGACTTTGAGTTGCAAATAATCCTGTTCCAATTCGTTCAATTTTTTCCAGCGATCCGCATATTTCCATATCTTCGCTTCCGCATGTCCTTTCTCACCGCGTTTACCCTCATCCGCAGTGGCCTGAGTATCACGATTGTGGTCCGCGTCAAGTTGCGGGAGAGTGTGGGCCATGACAGGAGCGGCCATACCGAACAGCAAAAACACCGTAATGGCGATCAGAAACGAATTTTTCCACTTCATTGGCTGTCATCTCCTTCATTTGCACTATTCGCCCTTAGTATCGCCGATTGTTCGGAAATTATTTCTTCAAATGGAGACTCAGCCAATCCAGGGTCAAGAAACTTCAATCCGTTTCATAAGGGATCGGGTCTTTCAAGCCGGCTTCCGCAAATCCTTTCAGTCTGAGTCTGCAACTGTCACAGCGGCCGCAGGCCGGGATGGTTCCGTTGTAACAGGATATGGTCAGTTCGTAAGGAACGCCGAGTCGCGTTCCGGTCGTTACGATTTCTTTTTTCGACATCGAGATGAGCGGTGTGCGTATGCGGATCGGCCGGCCTTCCACGCCGGCTTTGGTCGCCAGGTCAAACACCTTTTGCATCTGCTGGATAAATTCCGGTCGGCAGTCCGGATAACCGCTGTAATCCAGGGAGTTTACGCCGATATACACCGCTTCTGCCCCGATCGCTTCCGCATAGGAAGCACAAATAGACAAAAACAGCATATTGCGCCCCGGAACATATGTCACCGGAATGTCATCATCGGTAACCGTCGCTTTTTCGTCCGCATCCGAATAAGATGACTCCGCCACCGGCACCTCGATCGAATCATCGGTCAAGGCGCTGGCGCCAAACTGTTTCAAAAACGGGAGGGAAATGATACGGTGCCGGTCAGCAACGCCGTAATGACGGGCCACCTTGCTTGCCATCTCGATCTCGATGCGATGACGCTGACCGTAGTCAAAGGTTACAGGATAAAGCTCGTATCCTTCCTCCTTGGCGATGCCCATGCATGTCGTCGAATCGAGCCCGCCGCTCAAAATGATAACCGCCTTGCGCTCACGTAAACCGGTCTGCGTTTGCATCTGCATTCCCCTTCCTTTTTCCACGTGTACATTCATACCCCGCGTGTGGCAGAATCCCATATGACTTTGTGCAGCTGGAGGTTCAGTTTCACATCAGCCAGTCGATGATCCAGCATCAGTCTGACCAGCTTGTCCGGAGGCATCGTTTCCCACACCGGACTGAACAGCACTTGCGCGCGAACCGGATGTTCCGCCAACACGGCACAGGCTTCTTCGAAGTCGGCTTCATCCGCAATCACAAATTTCAGTTCATCCGTTTCTCTTAAAAGCGCGAGGTTTTCCGTTATCATCCTGTCTTTTTCACCCGAGCCGGTCAGCTTGTAATCCATGATGTACCGGACCAGGGGGGATTGGATCCGCTCAAGAAAATACTGAAGTCCGATGGCACCGTTCGTTTCGATATGCAAATCTTTCAAACCGTCTACTCCTTTAACCAGCGCCTCGATCAGTTCAGCGGACCGCTCCCCGTACAGCAAAGGCTCGCCGCCGGTCAGACAGATCCGGCGTGCCCCGTACTTGCGAACTTCATCTACAATTTCCGCGATCGTCAATGTGCGTTCCGGCTTGGCCGGCGCATAGCTGTACGGTGTGTCGCACCATACACAGCGCAAATTGCAACCATACAGGCGCACGAATACGGTCGGAAAACCGGCTCCCGTACCTTCCCCTTCAACGGTTTCAAAGATTTCGACCAGGGGCAGGCGCGCGGAACTCATGTCTGATCCCTCATCGCCGCCCGGTCAATTTCCGCATAGCTGCTCGGTGTTTCCCACAGGCGAACGAGCGCGACCTCGACCCGAGGGGACCATCCTTCTTCCTTGAGCGCGGCTTCCAATTGTTCAAACATCCAAACGACCATATTTTCCGCCGTCGTATTCATCTTCGGCAGCACCTCGTTCAGGTAACGGTGATCCAGTTTGTCGAGAATGCGCTCTTTGGTGATCCGTTTCATGTCAGCAAAATCGATCACGATGCCGCGTTCGTCCGGTTCCCCCTCCATGACGACCTGCAGGCGATACGTATGACCGTGCAAACTTTTGCATTTGCCTTCGTAACAGTGCAAATGATGGGCGCTGTCGAAAGTGAATTCCCTGGACAATCTCACTTTTTTGCGATGATACCTCAACTGATCGGTCGTAATATCCACGCCCAGACGTTCCAATTTTTCAGGAAGTTGAAACACCATGCTTCTCACCTAGCTTTTATCTCCATCATACATGTCGTATTATTATAGCACGTTGCTTTTACTTCTCACAAACATGATGTTTGTGTTAGATACGGCTCCATCCGTATAATTAAAGAGATGATGAAAAATGTCAAGTGTCGCCCGGTCAGGAGGAACCATCGTGGATCATACCCTTTTATTGCCGCAGCCCTTTGTTGAACGAATTCGTAAACAGCTTGAAGAGGAAAGCGAATCTTTTTTGAACGCGCTCTCTTTGAAAGCATATAAAGGATTGCGCCTGAACTCTTTGAAAGTCGATAAATTGTCGCAGCCGTTTGAAACGATAAAAGAAATATTCGGACTGAAGCCGGTTCCCTGGTGCGAGGAAGGGTTTTATTACGACGCCGGATCCCGCCCCGGTCTGCATCCGTATCATCAGGCCGGCCTGTACTATTTGCAGGAACCGTCAGCGATGCTCCCCGTCGTGATGCTTGCGCCGCAGCCCGGGGAACTTGTGCTTGACCTGTCCGCTGCCCCCGGCGGAAAAGCGACGCAAATTGTCGCCCGTATGCGAAACCAAGGTCTTCTTATCGCCAATGAAATCCATCCGGCACGCGCCAAAATCTTGGTGGAAAATCTCGAGCGCTGGGGAGCGACAAACACTGTGGTGACGAACGAAAGTCCCGAACGTCTGGTGGAATGTTTTCATGAAGTGTTCGACCGCATCCTGGTCGACGCTCCCTGCTCGGGCGAAGGCATGTTTCGCAAAGATGCCAACGCCATCCAAGAATGGTCGCTGGATCAAGTTGCCGCCTGCGCCCGCAGACAGAAGCACATCTTGCATTCGGCTGCAACGATGTTGAAACCCGGAGGAAGGCTCGTCTATTCCACCTGTACGTTCGCACCGGAAGAAAATGAGGAGCAGATCGCCCGTTTTCTCGAAGCCCATCCCGAATACACGCTGCTGGAGGAAAAGCGGATCTGGCCGCATCTTCACCCGGGGGAAGGTCACTACGTGGCGGTCCTGGCCAAACGGGATGAAAGTGCTAATCCCACCAGAGAGCCAGCTCCTGTAAAACCAAGCAAAGAGCGGAAGCGCAACAAAGAAAAAAAACGTGCCGATACGGGGTCCTGGCGCGAACCATGGCGCCAATTCGAACAGTTTTTGGACCATGCGTCGCTCACATGGAAACCGGAACAAGGCTGTCCGATCGCAAGAGGCTCCCAGTTGTACTGGCTGCCGGAACATGAATCGCTCAAACGTCATGTAGATCGGCTGCTCGGATTGAAATTGCTAAGCCCCGGTCTCCATCTGGCTCACATCAAAAAAGGGAGGATCGAACCGGCACACGCCTTGGCGCTAGCCATGGCACCGGGATCGATCGCAAACTTCGTTTCGTTCGCACCGGACCAAGACGAACTTCAACGTTTTCTGAGGGGAGAAACGATTCATATTTCACCTTCAGATGAGCGGGGATTCAACGTGGAAGACGGGTGGGTGGCCGTCTGTGTAGACGGCCATGCGCTCGGATGGGGGAAAAAAGTCAAAAGTGTGATCAAAAATCATTTGCCAAAAGGGCTGCGCCGCTTTACTTTCAACGAGTTCGATTGAAGTGCGAGTCCGACGAGTCCGATTGGGGTTAGGTCCGTTCGGTCTCGAACCGGATTTCGTCAATCGGCTCGTTTTTGTACATAAAGGACAGATTGACCGTGTCGTAGTCCCGTTCCTTCTCCAATTCGAGAAGCAACAATGTCGCGATCTCTTCCCGGTCGTCTTCATCACTTTTTTCGAACATCTCGACCGATCCGGTTACATCGCTAGTTGTAATGTCAATTGACGCGCGAGAAATATGAGTACGATCATTACCAGAACGGAAAATATCATAGGTGAGGACATCCCCGTCGTCACGAACAAGCGTG
>CALAME010000085.1 GCA_937925675.1 uncultured Paenibacillaceae bacterium
TGGCGTGATTCGGGTAGGGATCAAGTTTCAATTCCTTATAGGTAAGATCTAAACCCCAAAAAACCGCGTTATTATAGCATTCTTCATTTAGCCTCAGATTCCTTCTTTTCGGTTTTGACAAAAATCCGATTTCACTGAAATCATGCTTTTCCGTTCTTTTTCACTTGTATTCTTTATGTATCTCATTTTTTCTTTTTGTCGTCGATCCCCCGGGTTTACTGCGCTATCGGAGGTCGACGACATTCTCCATCAGCTAAATATTTCTTCTTAAAATACTTCTGTCAATCACAAAGTTTTCGGATTCACAATTCAAACTCACTTATCGACACCCTTCACTCACAACCTGAGGGAATGGGAGAATTCCAGTGATCTAACTTGGACCGTGCAATTTGAGTCATATCGCTTCTAAATCTTTCAGCCAGGCAGGCGACGTAAACGCGACAGTTTTTAATCGCCAGAAATCAGCAATAGACACAAAAGCATTTGATAGTTATTATTATTTTATTAAAAATAACGTGGCGGTTTTTAAGGCGTTTTTTAATATTTTTCAGTGGCGAACCACAGTTTTGTCACATAGATAAGGGGGATACCTGTGAAATACAAGTTCATCGAAGAATTATCCTTGAATCACTGGCAACCGTTATCGACCTTGCTATATGATGGATGGATCTTGCGCTTTGCGGACGGGTACACGAAACGAGCCAATTCCGTTAACCCCATTTATGCATCTACCATAGATGTATATCAGAAAATCATAGAATGCGAGAAATTGTATGCCTCTCATCAACTGCCGACCATATTCAAAATCTCACCTTTTGTCCAGCCTTCAAACCTTGATGAAGTTTTGGAGAAGATGGGCTATACTTTGGTCGACCCAGTCAGTGTACAAATGGTGGATCTGGATCAGATCAGCGCGCCCAGGTTAACGTCGGTAACTATAGATGAAGATCTCACTCCCGCATGGGTGGAACATTTTTGCAGGCTTCAAAACGTACAAAAATACAGGAACGTCATGGAGCGGATGTTATCCAACATCCGAACCAAAAAGGGGTTTATCTCGTTTTATGTCGAAGATCAGGTGGTCGCTTGCGGACTGGGCGTAATCGAAAGAGGGTATATCGGTCTATACGATATTGTGACCGACAAAAATTATAGAAACCGCGGTTTTGGAGAGCAGATGATTTTAAACCTTTTAAAATGGGGAAAAGAAAACGGGGCCCAATACAGTTATTTAATGGTGATCGCCAACAATGAACCTGCACTGAGACTGTATTCCAAAATCGGATACTCGGAAATTTATAAATACTGGTTCAGAGTGAAGGACCGCAAATCATGAGTTTCTTGCGATCCTTCTCTTTCTCCAGAAAATAAAATACCCCGTCTCGACCTTTTCAGATATCGACGGGATGTTTGGCGCTTAGTGATTAGTATGGTGCTTCAAGATAAGTACGGTACTATCGATGGACTAACGTTTGCGGCGTATGATAAACCCATTGTCGATCGGATCAAATCCGATTTTCGGATAGTATTCCATCGCTTCGGGGGCCGAAAGCAATATTAATGCGACTTCATCACTGATTTTTTCTTTTATACATTCGATCAAGGTTTTACCGATCCCACGCTTTTGATAATCCTGATCCACCGCCAGGTCTGAAAGGTAACAACAATAGCTGAAATCGGTGAGTGCACGAGCAATCCCGACCAGTTTGGTGCCGTCCCAGGCTGTTATAATCAGATTGGCGTTGTCGATCATTTTCTGAATTCGTTCTTTTTGATCGATCGGACGTCGGATTCCGCTCTTTTTAAATACTTGAATGACCTCATCGGCAGTGACCGGCTTATTGTACTTATAAACGATTCCCACTTTTGCCCTCCTTTCATAACTCTATAACGGTTTCCATCCCTTTTTAAAAAAAGCGATTTGCTCCACCGTTTGTCTGTTTCATGATGGTTCCGTTTTCTGGTATGTTAACAAATAACGAAAATACAGTAATCTCCGTAAGTGATAATTCCGAGCAAGATGAGCATCTGCCGCCTCGCGAATTTGCCGTATACTCAAATATTCGTCATGCTGGCCATGTTCGCGCCACAACGCCTTTTCCTCCTCCGTCAGCGGATTGTTTCGATTGTGGTACCACTCCAACACGCGGTTAGGGAAAAAGGCCAGCCCACTTAAAACATAATCACTTACGCTTCGCGGTTGGTACAGGTCCAAAACGATCAATACACCACCGGGAATGAGCGCATCACGGCACTTTTGCAAAAACTCGTCAAAAGGCATGTGATGAGCGGCTGCCGCTGAAACAATACAAGCGTAGGTGTTTTTTTCTATGGGCATTTCCAGGAAATCACCCAACCGATATTCGCAACCAGGCGTATGGTATGAGCGGGCAATTTTGAGTTGGCCTGGAGACAAATCGATACCGATGACCCGATCAAACCGTGTCGTCAGTAACCGGCACAGTTCCCCCGTACCGCAGCCTATGTCCAAGGCAGGTAATGTACGAGGCAGCTCAGATGCCAATAGCGCCTTGCTGATTCGCGGGAATGCTTAAACCAACCTCTCCTTATGTTCAGCCAATCCTTATATCCAACCTTTCCTTATATCCAGCCTCTCCGATACGCTTCCTCGGTAGCCTGCTGCCGGGTTTCTACACCCAGCTTCTGGATGGCCAGGGACAAATAGTTTCGGACTGTCCCTTCGGTAAGGTGGAGGGTGTTTGCCATTTCCCGGGTTGTGAGCCCCGATCTTGCCAGTCTTAACACTTCCGCCTCCCGTTCGGTTAACGGATTTTCTTCCCGCATAAACAACGCTGCGGCCAAGTCAGTACTCACAACCCGCTTTCCCGCCATTACCTTGCGGATCGAGTCAATCACCACATCAATGGGCTCATCTTTGAGGAGATAGCCTTCCACTTTCAAGGCCATCGCCTTTTGCAAGTAACCGGGACGGTCGAAAGTCGTCAAGATGATGATTTTCGTGGCGAGCCCTTCTTGTTTGATTTTCTCCGCCACCTCAAGCCCGGAAAGACCGGGAATTTCAATGTCTAGCAAACAAAGATCCGGCATCAACCGCTTGATCGCTTCCCATGCGGCGTGACCATCCTCGGCCTCCGCCACCACATCAATATCCTCTTCCAAGGAAAGCAAAGAGCTCAAAGCTCCCCGGAGCAGTTTTTGATCCTCGGCAATGACGATTCGGATCATGTCAACGTAACCCTCCTGTTCGTTTTCAACGGCACTTTAAAAATGACGGTGGTTCCTTTGCCCGGATTGGCCGTCATCATTACCTCGCCCTGCAGCGCGTTCAATCGTTCTTTCATCGACCGCAACCCATTTCCTCTTCCAGGCTGCAAGTGGCCATTTCCGTTATCGCGAATCTGAACGTAGTAATCGTCATCACGCACAAACTGTTCGATCGTGCACCGACTTGCTCCGCTATGTTTGATAATGTTGGTTACCGCTTCCCGCACCGAAAGAGCCAGCATCGTTTCCGCAGAAGATGATAGGGCTGGAAGTGACTGTTCCGTCACAAGATCGATCCCTATGCCCGCTTTCTGCAACACTTCTCTCGATTGTTCCATTTCTTGTGAAAGCGGGATGTATCTCATCTCGCTGACCAACTCTCCCACCTGTTTCAGCGCATAGCGGGATGAATTCAGAATGTCGTTCAATTCCTCTTTAACCTTGTTCGGATTTTTCTCGATGAAGCGCAGAGCCAGTTCACTTTTCAATTTTATCATCGTCAACGTCTGGCCCAGGGTATCATGGAGATCCCGGGCAATCCGGTTTCGTTCTTCTTCCTGAATATAGCGGGCGAGCTGCTCGTTGGCGATGTCCAGCTTTTCTTTCAAATCAATGGCTTTCATCCGCATCGAAACAATAAACGGCGTGACCATTTGCCCAATCATAACCGGCATGTAAAACGAATTGAACACAACCGTCCCGCTGCCTTCATGGATCCAGCCATACAGCACAAACATGCCAGCGATTCCCGCTATCCCCGCTCCGATCATAGCCTTCCGCTTCGCCCGGCCTAAAAGGTGTGCAAACACGAAGCCATACAACAATACCCAGGTTCCTATTTTCAAGCCCAGTATGGCCAGCAGCAGGAAACCAGCCAAACTTGTAATAAGAAGCCGCCAGTCCCGATACCACAGGCACACATAATAAAACAAGATGTATAAGACGATGAACAATACCCTTTCGAGCCAAGGCATCGCGCTTGCACTGAATACCTGGAAAATCAAGTAGAGAAGAGCGATGACATCGATCAGCAAATATTTCTCCATTTGTTCGGCAGGGTACAGTTTCTTTAGCATGACAGACACTCACCTTAAAGAAAAACACTCACCTTAGGTGTGGTACAATCGTTTTTCGATAAAACCGCTGGCAAGTCTTCGCACATATTCCATCGGCCCCCATTTGAAACGGCTTAGCCATAGGGACGAAACCGCGATCTGCAAGCAGCTGATCGCCAGCCAGATCAGCACAACGGTAGCCGAATTCACTTGGCCACCCCATCCCAGCCCCCATCCGTAAAACAGCACCGACGCGGTGATATTTTGCAGGATGTAGCAACTGAGCGACATCTGACCGACCATGGCCAGCTTATCCCATAACCACAGATCCTCCTTCATTTCCACCAGCTTGGCCAAAAGTCCGATATACCCCAGTGCGAGAATCGGCGCAAATAAATAGCGCACAGGCAAATCAAAATACCCTCCGGGGATAAAAATCAGGGCATTCAACGGAATACCGAAACAAAGACCGCGGATCAATAGTTTGTTGCGCAACTGTTTGCCTCGCTCATCGGGAGCAAAGACTCCTTTTCTCATCATACGGATCCCGAGCAGGAAAAGAAATACGTTCATAGGTATGACAAAAATCGCTTCCAGACGCATGACGCCAAAATTCACCAGACGCTCTTTCACTTGCATAAGCCAGCTGCCCTCTTGATACATGGACACGACATGGCTCCAGTCACCAAGGGACAAGTTCGCGCCAGATATGAACAACGAGAGGCTGACCAATAAAACCAGCAGCATGACAGTTCCATGGATCCCGCCGAAAATCTTCATTGCTCTCCAAATGGCCGTATCTCCACCCCTGATAATGAGAGCCACAATTACAGCGGTAATACCGTAACTCATCAAAATGTCGTATTCCATTACCAAGGTGTAATGGAGGAAGCCCTCCACCAGCAGGAACAGGCAGGTCCAGATGTACATACCAGGCCAGGGAAGCCCTTTCCGCGATGCCTGCCGATACTTCAGCTCGAGCCCGACCCCGAACATGATCGTGAGCAAACCGAGCAACTTTCCATTTACCAGGAACAGCACACTCACTCTGATAAAATCCTGTACATTCGCCCACCAAGCGCTGTTCGTAAAGGTGAAAACATAGTTCAGATCTCCCAAGTACGCAAAAATCCATATGTTCGTCCCAAGTGTACCCAACACGGCAAAGCCACGCAAAATATCAAGCAGCCGAATTCGTTGTCTGGTTGTTTGCAAATTCCATCATCCTTCCATCCTAATCACAGTTTTATTCTACCTTCGGATGGCAGGAAGATAGAATTCACAGGTGTCAGGATTTTTTGATGACAGTGTCATAACAAATATATCCAATGTGCGGCATGAACCATGTTTTTTTGAGCCAACTCTACATGAGGAGGCCGCTTGGGAAGTTACTCCCAAGTCACCTCTAAGCTACAATAAAACGGAAAAAACTGCAATCGCTTTCTTCGCGGCTTGGTATCACACATCCGCAACCAGTACCTCTTCTTCGAAACCCTTTTAAATCCAGTTCGTACAAATGGGTATATAAAAAATGGAAAAATTTGAATGGAGGAATGAAAATGTTGTTTGAATACAAGTTTGTCAAAATCGAGTTTGAGAAAATATCAGGCGAGCCCAAGGAGGATTATCGAGAGGTCATCAAAAGTCATGCAGAAAAAGGGTGGCGTTTTGTTCAAATTTTTTCACCCGACTTCGTCACTTCAGGAGTGGCAACCGGGTCTTACTTTGAATTGATTTTTGAAAGACCAGCAAAACAATAAAAATTTTTTGCACAAAAATTTAGAACATATGTTCGTATTCAAATGAAAAATATGGTATAATCGATTTGCAATAGAATAGGCTTGCAAGGGCGGTCGGCTACCTCCTACGAAAGGAGGGATGCCTCATGGACGTGTATCAAGCACTGTCGTTAATGATCGCATTCGCGTCACTCATTGTGTTGATCATGTCCGATAAATGGAAATAGACCGCCCTGATTCAGGGAACGGTCTATTCCGGATTTCCTGTTTCAAGCCTGCCGCCCTTAAAAGCGGCTATTGCACCTGGAGCCATGCGCCACCATGGCTCCTTAGTCATCATACGCACTTCCTACAGTCAGTATACCACAATATTTGGCAGAAACATACCCTTTTTCCTAGGATATTCGCGATTTTTGAAAAATTGCAATAGGCAAAATGGTCGATAAAAAAGGTTCTGATCTTT
>CALAME010000086.1 GCA_937925675.1 uncultured Paenibacillaceae bacterium
ACCATGGTCATGAATCTTTTTCCGAACGTTCTTCCATACATGATCATTACCTCCTACTTCCCTTTACAATTGCATAAAAAAAGCACACTTCAAGAAAAGATCATCATGAAGGTGCTTCCTTTCCTTTTCTTAGTTGTTATGTAATGGAAATGATAGTTTCATTATATCTGGAGTCGGAAATTTTAGCAAGGATTAATCGGGACTTTTGTCTATTTGATTTGATCCTAAAGTCTGAATGAACAGAAAGCCCCTCCCGACCGGGAAGGGCTTGATTTTGTCCATATTGATTTTTCCAAATTGATTTTCCATTTGGGTGATTTCGATATATCCAATTTCATTAATAGATTTTTCTTCCGTGTGCGTCTGGAATGCCGGATTTTCGGTAGAAATACGTATTGATGACGTCACGCCATTCGCAAGCATGTTCTGCCTGGTGTTCCAACCGTTCCTTGACACGTTGGAAACGGGCTTCATCCACTTTGCCTTCGAGCGACTCCCATTTCTGCAACAGCTCACGCGCTTGTTCCGCGCCTTCAAAATGGGTGTCATAGATGTGCTGGATGACAGTCTTGCCGGATTTCAGTTTGTGTGTATACGGCACATGGTGGAAGAACAATAACAGCTCGTCCGGACAGGTGTCCAGATTCTCGTACATGCTCGCATTCGGCTCAAAATATTGAGACGTATATCCGGTTCCGGTCTTGACGGTGCGGTCGACGCCGATTCCGTGGCAATCTGCATAATGGTACGTGCCCCAGTGGGAATACTCGTATCCGTCGACGTTGGGACCGTAGTGGTGGTGAGGATTGACCATCCATCCCACGCCAAGCGGCGCGTTGTAGTTTTCATAAATGCGCCACGAATCCATCAGCATCTCGCTGACCGTTTTCAGGACTTGTTCATCCTGGCCAAATGTAAGCTTGATCCATTCGTGAGCGATCTGCTCCGCAGAAAGATCCGGATTCCAGGCCAGCCGTCCATAGCCGTACAGATTGGCCTGTGCCAGCGGATGTCCGGTCCAAAACTCGTCTTCCCCGACGTTGACGACCGCAGCCATGCCTCCCAATGTGGCGTTGGTACGGGTCGCGTTGATCATCTTTTTCACTTCTGAACCCGGTCCGTATGCATACGTGTCGAAATCGAGCACTTCTTTCCACTGGGTGACCAGGTAAACGAGATGACGCTGCTGTCCCGTATACTCCTGGGTGATTTGCAATTCGAGCAAATGGTTTGTGTTTTGTAACGCGCCGAGCAGCGGGGAGACCGGTTCGCGAACTTGGAAATCCATCGGTCCGTTTTTCACTTGAAGGACGACGTTGTCGAGAAATTCTCCGTCGAGCGGTTTAAAATGGTCGTACGCCGCCCGCGCTCGGTCGGTTTCGCGATCGCGCCAGTCCTGCTTGCAGTTGTAAACAAAGCAGCGCCAGATCACGATTCCTCCGTACGGTTTCAATGCTCTGCCCAACATGTTGGCTCCGTCTTTATGACCGCGTCCGTAGGTGAACGGTCCCGGACGGTTTTCGGAGTCGGCTTTTACCAAAAATCCGCCAAAATCGGGGATACGCGCATAGATTTCTCGCGCCCGTTCGGCCCACCAAGCCTCCACACGCGGATCGAGCGGGTCTGCGGTGTCCAAATCGCCAATTTCTACGGGTGCTGCAAAATTGATGCTGAGGAAAGTTTGTATTCCGTATGCGCGAAACACTTCCGCCAATTTGGCCACATCCGAAAGAAGCGGTTCCTTGATCAGGCGGGTTTCGGTCTCATGCACATTCACGTTGTTGATCGAGATTGTATTGATACCGACGGAAGCCAGCAAGCGCGCATAGTCACGCACTCTGTCGTAATCCCAGTCAAAACGGTGGTCGCGATAAAAAAATGACAAGCCCGCATAACCGCGTTCGATACTTCCGTCCATATTGTCCCAATGGTTGATCATGCGGATGCCGTTGGATGGGCTTTCCAACGTATCGATTTCATGCGGCTCTTTACCTTCCGCGATGAGCATCAGCAGCCGGAACGTTCCGTACAGTATCCCTTTGTCCGTATTTCCGCCCAGAATGATCCGTTTGCGGTCGCCATCCTGCACCAAACGGATGACAAATCCGTCTTCTCCAAGTTTTTCCCATTCTTCGGGCTGACAAACTTGTTCGATCCATTCATGATCTTTTCTTAAACCCATCACCATTGAAGCTTCGGACAAGGGTGCATTCAGAACGGGTTTCTGTCCGGTGAGCGAATGAACTCCCCGCGTCCATTCCTCCTGCACCGTTTGCATGAGCAGGCTGTCATGCGTTACAGCGACAGAACTGCCGAGCTGAATCCACTGTTCGCGCCGGTCAGCATCCGATATGAGATCATATCGAAGCCAACATGCATCATATGTTTTGGCCATCTATCCTTTCACCATCCCTTTCAAGTCGGTGTTTTCCCGTTCATTTCATGTTCATTATAGGAAAACCCTTTTATCTCGACTATGGAGCTAGTCAAGAAAATTTGTAATTATTTAACCTCGTGGTACAATAATGACGAAAAAAAACGATGTTTACGGAGCCAATCTGCAAGGAGAAAAGCAGGGAGGGAAAATGCATGTCGGACGAATGGAGCGAAACCAACCTCATCGACATGACTCCGTACGAAAATATCGTCCCGGACTGTTTTTTGTTTGTCGACCGCAGGTGTTTTCCAGGCTGGGAAATCATCCGACAGAAAATTGACTTTCATGATCTGTCATTTATCGTCGATGGGAAAGGAAGTTATTTTGTCAACGACCGCGAATACAAGGTCAAAGCCGGCGACACGATCTACATTCCGCCCGGCAGCATCCGTGAAGCGTATTCATCACAAAGCGAACCGTTGCATACATATGCCTTCAATTTCTATTTGCTTCCGGATAACGACGTTCGCCTTCCCTTCGCCGTTGTCACCGAACACAACATCACCAATGAAATTTTGCAATACATTCGGGATTTCAACTACATCTGGCTCGGCAAGCCGCCCGGATACCGCATGCAAGTCAAAAGCATCCTGCTTGCGCTCTTGCATCGTCTGCTTACACTAACGCTGTACCGCATTCCCGGTGTCGGTTACGATCCCCGTGTTGAACAGGTGAAGGCTTACATCATTGATCATTTTTCCGACGATATCGAACTGACAACGGCTGCGGAGCTCGTCGGACTGCATCCGGTGTATTTAAGCCGTTTGTTCAAAAAGCATACCCGCATGACATTCCGGCAGTTTTTGAATACAGTGCGCATCAATCATGCAGAAATGATGCTGTCATCAGGCGGATTTACCGTCTCGGAAGTGGCGGAGCGATGCGGCTTTAAAGATATCGGATATTTCAGCAATGTGTTCAAGGCGATCAAAGGTTTTCCCCCTTCTGCCATATTGAAAAAAATATAAATCCGACGAATATCGGGAACAAAAAACGAACCGGTGAGGAAGATAAAAAACGAATCAGGAATGATAACCCCATACATTCAAGTTCTTCAGGCTGAGCGCAAGGCTGTCAAACGGATCGCGTTCATAACATTGGTCCTGTTCCACCGGAGCCCATTCGACACCGATCTCTTCACAGGCCTGCAAAATGCCGCGCATGTTCATGTTGCCTTCACCGATTTCCGCAAAGCGTTGGTTTCCGTCAGGGCCGATCACCATATCTTTCAGGTGGACGACTTTCATCCTGCCTGCGACTTTGCGGATCCACTCGACCGGATCAGCGCCACCGGCCTGCACCCAATACACATCCAGTTCGAATTCCACCGCAGCCGGATCGCATTCTTCAAGCAAAATATCCATGCCTGTACGTCCGGCCATTTTTCTGAATTCAAAATGATGGTTGTGATAAATGAATGTCAGTCCGGCTTCTTTCAACTTGCGCGCCACATCTGAAATCAACGCAGCAAACCGTTTATAGCCGTCCAGGTCATTCCGGTACGCCTCCGGCATCGAACCGAGTCCGACATACTTGCATTCCCACGTCAGATGCCTGTCGATCACGGCTTCCGTCTTGTTGACCAGTTCATCGAAGCGGATATGTGTCGCGCATATCGTGAGACCTTCTGCATCAACCATTTTTTTTAATTCCTGATCCTCAATCGGACCGATACCGGACACCTGGACCGAGCGATAGCCGATTTCCCGCACTTTTTGCAAGCTGCGCGCAATGTCTTGCGGTGTTTGTAAAAAATCGCGTAACGTATACAACTGTGCGGACACTTTCATGCTTGCTCCCGCCTTCCTTTTCCTAGAATGGATTGCATTCATTATACCTGATTCTGGAACATGGCGATTGCCCCTCATGGTGGGATTTGCTTTTTCATTTTATTGCCATTGTGGTTGAGTCGCGCGTTGATGATCTTGCTGCATTTGCAACCGTTCTGTATTCCGCTACGTATGGAACACGTAATGAGAGGGAAATGAAAAAATGACGATGAAAAATCTCGAATTGGAGAGCAACTTGGCAGGAGGGCTACCATGTTCACGGAATATGAACGTTTTGTGCGGGAGGAACTTAAGCGGTGGGAGCAAGAACTCACTCAGGAGCCGGGCGTGCTGGAACGTTTGTCACGCCAGTTTAGCCGCGAGGTAAATCGCCATATCCCGGAAAAGATACATCAGGCGATCGCTGCGGGAATCCGTACCATGATCGAATCCATCCGCGTCGGGATCCAATTTACGCCAAAAGGGGATTTGAAAAGAGGAGAGACGCTGCCGGTTATGGATCGGCTGGCGGAGGAACGTGTAGCGAAATGGACGCAATGGGCATCAGCGGAAGGAGCCGGAACGGGCCTGGGCGGTTTCAAACTCAGCCTGATCGATTTTCCCGCCCTGCTTTCGATCAAGATGAAAATGTTGAGTGACCTCGCCTACATTTACGGATTCGATCCGAATGAAGAACAGGAACGGTTGTTTTTGCTGAGCGTGTTTCAGCTCGAATATGCGGAAGCCTCCAGAAAAAAGGAGATCCTGAGTAAAATCAAAACGTGGGACGGAAGCTCCCGTTACCCGGCACTAACCGACATGAATGAAATCGATTGGCAGCAGTTTCAACAAGACTACCGCGATTCGCTCGATTTTAAAAAATTGCTGCAAATTGTGCCCGGCATCGGAGCGGTCATCGGCGCCTGGGCCAATTACGGTCTCGTCAAAAGCCTGGGCAAAACGGCGATCAACGCCTATCGTCTCCGTGTGCTGGAAGGCAGGATTTTGGAAGAAGAAAGGACTTTGGAAGATAAGTAACGGAACCCGTTTCTTCGTGTACGGTCCGTCGCTCAGTCCCCTTCCTCATCTTCCTCCATGGCTTTCATGACGAGCACGCGCTGTTTTAAATCGGACAAATAACGCTCCACCTCTGCAGCTTTGGAACCGAACAGGTACATTTTGATGCGCTGAAACGGTTTGTGCAGTTCAGCTTCCTGGCGCATCGTCACCTTGCTCTTTTCTTCCCCCGCCGCCGCGATTTCAATCTGATAAGAACCGGACATCAACGTATTGTCCACGATCTCTCGCACCAGCTTGTGCGGAGGTTCAGACACGACCGTTTTCAAAAACAGCGGGGTTCTCATATCGTAGCGCGTTTCTTTCCAGAGCGGCTTCCGATCCTGGGAATGCTGCTTTTCCACACTGTGCACCCCGTTTCTCCATTCCGTTTCCTTGGCGTGATCGGTAACAATCCGCCAGATGAAGTTAGGGGGTGCTTCCAATTCGACCGAGCGCTCCACCTCGTACCGAGCCGGCAACAACATGCCTAACCCGTATACGGCGGCAAACAGAATGGCGGCTACGATCAACAACAACAGAAAACCCATGTGCGCATCTTCCTTCCCACTTCATCATCGTAAGCGGTCGTCCCGGACCTGCCTGGTTGTACACTGGTTATATTTTACTATATTTTTCCCGCCAAAGCATCCGGGCCCCCGATTTAAAAATGGGTGAAAGCATTTAGCGGGATTCGGCTTGCAACCACTTCGCCATCCGCTCGGCAAAAAGCTTTTCCCCTGCCTCCGTCCGGTGCCACCAGTCAACAAAATGTTCGCCCCGCCATACAGAACTATCAAAATTAAAGTCGCGGAAACGAACGTTTGGCACGTTGCTGAACAGGCGCTCGATCTCTTTGCTGACCCGCTCGACATCTGCCCTGGTCATGTTCGTATGCCGCGTCAGCTCATCCAGATAGTAGGGGGGGATATAGACATAAAAAGTTTGCGTCGGGCGCGTCGCCATCCAGTTTGCCATTTCACGCAGGCGGTTGATGAAAGCCGCATGCGGCAATTTTTCACGTACAAACAATTGTTGGCCGCGCTCAATTCTTTCCGCTCGATCACTGGCTTTCAAATTCGCATAAGCTGCAGGTTGCGGCTTAGCCCATTCCTCATCGCGGTGAAGATCCGCTACCAGTCGCGAAACCGCTTGGTCATATGAAGGCAAGGTGGTGTTCAGCAGCGCATCGAGACCGGTATAAGGCTTCTCACTGCCCTCCCAGAACAGCTGCAGCTGAACGACCACATTCGGTTTATGCACATCTTCCAGCACATAGCGCATAAAAGCGTACAAATGCGCATCGTTGAAGCCGGGTATACCGAGATTGTAGCTATCTTTGCGCAAGAGCTGCTGCACCCGGTATGGATGTGCCTGCATCCGGCCCAAATGGGCACCCCAAGTCTGGGAATCGCCAAAAAAGAGATAAGAGTTTTCATCCGCATTTTGCTTTACATAAGCGATGAATTCCGGCGCCCGCTGCAGCATCGTGTGATACGGTAGCGAAAGTCGGTACCGGTTCAGAACGGACGGCAATCCGCGTTCGGGTTCACTTGTAATAAAAATCGATCGCGTCGCTGCTTCGTATTCGACATATGCGTCAAGCGATTCGCCGACAAACCTTAATGGCACCATCGTACGCCCGGAAATGACGCGCCCCGGTTCGGAAGCAAACGTATACCGCTGCCCGTTTTTGTACGCTACCTGCTCGCCGATCGTGTAGCGCACTTCGAGACCGGACTTTATAGCTGTTACGGTTTTGGTTCGGTTGTCCCAGTGGATTTTTGCCCCAAACGCCTCGAAAACGCCCCGTAACGGCACCATTGTGCTGCCATTGATAATAACAGGAGGGACGTCGAACGTAAGCGGCTCTCCGTCCAGATACGCTTGCGGTGGGTCTTGCGGTTGTTTCGGATGAGGGGTAGCCGCCTCACTTTGCGGCGAATTCATAAACGTCCATCCACCTGTAGCCAGGATACATACCACGATCAAGACCAAGATCCGGTTTTTCATCCGTAACTCTCTCCGTTTCTGTTACGCTAGTTGTTTACGCTCGTCCTCTCAGACTCAAATTTCTTGACTCACCGTATTATACTTGGGGCGCAAAACGGAGTTGCGGACAGCGCTCCTTATCGCTTCCCCGCTTTAAAACGTTCAACACATTCAGGACATATACATGCCTTCCCTTTCAGATGCTCGGGCACACGTTCCACAATTTCTTTCGGGAAATCATGAACGCACCAACAAGTCCCTGCATGGGGGTTGGCCAGATAGCCGCACCGGTTGTCGCCTCCGCACAAAGGACAGATCGCCTCGTCAATCTGTTCATTGCCGATCGTCTTCTTTGTCTCCATGACCGTTCTCCTCTTCCATATGATTTTCCTATCTATTCTAGTCTATAAAAAAGATCAATGTAAAGATCATAGAAAATACAGAAAAAGGAACTGCTTCCTTTCCATTCATGTTATAATGATTTTTAAAATGGATAAAGGTGGATGTTGAACGCGTTGCCTTTTACCTTTTTGATTAAAGGAGAGTGACCTGGTGGGTCAAAGCTCACAATCCGATCTGCTTCGTGCCGAACGGGTCAGCCGCATATTTGGAAAGGGCAAGGACGCCGTGCACGCTTTGAAAGGAGCCAGTCTTTGCGTGAAGCCTGGGCAGCTGATCGCATTGAAAGGCCGATCCGGTTCCGGCAAGACAACCCTGCTGAACATATTGGCCGCTCTCGATGAACCGACAGAAGGAGAAGTGTTTTACAACGGCATGCGTGTTTCGGCGATGAGCGACAAGCAAAAAAATGAGCTGCGCCGGCGCGAGATCGGACTCATTTTTCAATCTTTTGCTCTCGTTCCTTATATGTCCGCTTACGAAAACGTCGAATTCGGCTTGCGCATAGCCGGAATCCAACCTTCCCAACGCAAACAGCTGGCAGAAGAAGCGCTGGGCTTCGTCGGACTGGAAAAACGAATGCACCATCGTCCAAGCGAACTGTCCGGCGGCGAGCAACAGCGGACGGCAATCGCGCGTGCGATCGCCCACAAACCCAAACTGGTACTCGCCGACGAACCGACTGCAGAACTGGATACCAAAATGGGATTGCAAGTGATACGGTTGTTCCGCAAACTGGTGGAACAACAAGGAATCAGCGTAGTGATGACGACGCATGATCCCGCCATTATGGAAATTGTTGATCGCGTTTATGCATTGGAGGATGGTCAAATTGTTGAAGCTGAATGAGATTCGTCCCGTTTGGAAGCGCTGTATCAAAGCGGGAATGATTTTCGCAATCGTCGCTGGTTTCACCGCCTGCTCCCTGTTCCCTCCCGAAGAGAACCCGCTACCTCCCCCGCTCGTTGAGCCGGTAAAGATTACCGATACGGTCGAGGAAGTGAAAACCGGATCAATCCAGCTGACGCTGACCGGACCGGCCACATTAGAATCGACGAGGCAAGCTTACCATCAGTTAACCGAATCGGGTGGGCGCATCCGCGAAATTCTCGTCCGCTCCGGAGATACGGTGGAAGCCGGCGATGTGCTGATTCTGCTCGAAGATGAAGGTCTGGATATTGAACTGATGAAACGCGAAATCGAGCTGGAACAAAAACGAATTGAGTTGAAGGAAGCATTGCAAAGCGAGGATGGCGATTGGATCCGGATAGCGACGATGGAAATGCGACTTGCGGAAAAGTTGGTCGAACAGGCTAAGGCCAAGCTGGAAGCCACCCGGGTGCGAGCTCAAATTTCCGGCATCGTCACCTTTGTCGCCAGTATCAAACCGGGTGACTACGTCGATGCGTACCGGCCTTTGGTAATTGTGTCCGATCCGAAAGAAATGTGGCTGGTCTACAGCGGTTCCGTGCATTCACCAAACTTAAACGCCGTGCAGGTCGGCATGCATGTCGATCTCGTTTATAAAGGAAAGGAACTGACCGGCAAGGTGGTGCAAACACCCCGTTCCGCACCGTATACAGAAGATGAACGCTTGCGTGAAGAATACAGCCGCACCCTGTACATAGAGGTCGACGATCTGCCGGAAGAAGCAGCCCCTGGCCAACAAATGAACGTCAGCATCGTTCTGGCCGAAAAAGAAGATGTGATCGTCATCCCCAAATCAGCATTGCGCAGCGTGTTCGGACGCACGTTCGTCCAGGTGCTCGAAGGGGAAAAACGCAGGGAAGTGGATGTGGAAGTCGGGATTGAAACGGCCACCGAGGTGGAGATCGTTGCCGGGCTCGAACCCGGACAAACCATCGTCCTCAAATAATCCTATCGATCAATTCGGGGTGTTAAACGGATGTCCATCTTATTGATGTTATTTCGCAAAATGTTGAAAAACCGGTGGCTTGTGCTCAGCCTGCTCGTCGGGATGACGCTTTGCACCGCGATGACGGCCAGCATGCCGATTTATACCGATGCAATCCTGAAGCGCATGCTCATCAAAGAAATGGACCGCTCTTACACGGCCAGTAGCCTGCACCCGGCCCGCCTGTACACGGTACTCAATGCAGCTCCATTGGATCCCCGGGTTCAAGGCAAAGCAGTAAAGGAATTGGACGCGTTTTGGGAAAGCGTGCCGATGAACACGGAAGAACTCGAACCGCTCGTCTACTTCAAGGAAAGGACGTCGTGGACGTTTCAGATCGAGCCGGTCGATCCGCACCGCGTGGACCCCAATGTCATGAGACGCGTTTACCTGACGATGCGTTCCGGCCTGTTCGACCGCGTCCGCCTTATCGACGGACGATTTCCGTCCCCGGAACCGGTGGATGGCGTATATGAAGCTCTCGTCACCGACAATACCCTGGTCCAATTGCGCACGGTTTTGGATCACGAATTCGTCGTGTCGGATGGACAGCGGCATGTTTCCAGACCGTTCCGGATCAAGCCGGTTGGAGTGATCGCCGAAAGCGACCTGCAAGATCTGTACTGGAACCACAGTTCGCTGCGCAATTATGACAATCATTTTTTCATCGACGAATCGCTGTTTGAGCGGGATATTCTCGGCGAAGAACCGATCATTCGCCTGGCGCGAGCGACGTGGTACACGACGTATGAATATAACGATTTCGATCTGGACAAAGCGGTAACCGCTCTCCAAGTGTTTGAGCGCACGCGGGACCGTTTCCGGCATTCGTTCGCCAACTATGCAGACGTGTCATTTCCGCTCGAAGAAACACTGGAAGGATACAAAGAACGTGAGGCGGCGCTGAAACGGTTTCTCGGCTCGCTGAACGTCCCTCTGTATATATTGATCGCCTTTTATTTATATGTCATTTCCAATCTGATCGTGGAGAGGCAAAAGCCGGAAATCGCTGTATTGCGCAGCCGCGGCGCCGGACGGTGGCAAATTGTGTTCATTTTTGCATGCGAAACGCTGATTTTAGCGCTGACCGCTTTCGCCATCGGCCCGTGGATCGGACTGATCTTCTCCAAATGGATCGGCTCCACCGATACGTTCATGGGATTCGTACAGCGGACCGCCCTTCAGGTCAGAGTGAGCAAGGAAAGTTATGTTTACGCCGGTGTGGCGGCATGTGCCGCATTTCTGCTCAATCTCATACCGGTCCTGCTGGCGACACGGGTCAGCATCGTGGATCAAAAACGGATGGCGGCAAGACAGGACAAAAAATCATTTTGGCACTATTTGGGACTTGATTTTATCTTTCTCGGATTGTCGCTGTACGGGCTTTATCTGTTTCGCCAACGGATCGACGACATGATCGAGCTCGGACTAAAAGGCGGGGATCTACAGATGGATCCGCTGCTGTTCGCAGTGCCTTCCCTGTTCATCCTCGGCCTAGGACTGTTTCTCTTGCGCATTTACCCGCTCTTTGTCAGGCTCATCTATGCTATTGGCAAAAAGCGCTGGCCACCTCCGCTCTATTCGACGCTACTGCTTGTGGGCAGAAGGGGCAAGCATTACCACGCACTGATGCTGTTTTTGCTATTGACGGTCGCAACCGGCATTTTCAATGCCAGTGCTGCGCGCACGATCAATGGCAACCTGGAAGATCAGATCTGGTACGCCCAGGGGGCGGACATCGTTTTGCAACAGCGCTGGGTCGATGATGGTCCCTCAACGAAAGGGGAATACCCTTATATCCCGGGCCGCGCCTCTGCGGAAAACGAAAGCTTCTCCGCGCCCAGACCGATCAATTATCTTGAACCTCCGTTCGGTATATTTGAGACGTTGCCGGGCGTGGAAGCAGCGGCGCGCGTATTTATCAAGGAAGAGGGAAGCGTGTGGTATGGAAATCAGTTCGGGCGCGTCAAACTGATGGGAATCGACACCGATCAGTTTGGCAGGACCGCATGGTTGAAAAATGGCCTCCTCAGACCGCATTTCTACGATTATCTCAACCTGATCGCTCCCGATCCCCATGCGGTGCTCATTTCGCGCACGATGGCAGATGAATGGGGCATCAAACCTGGTGACATGCTGTATGCCGGCTGGCAGGAGGCGGGAAGAACGGCATTTCGCGTTTACGGCATCGTCGATTATTTTCCGGCTTTCAACCCCAATCTCCTTCATGAAGAAGACGGGAGCAAGCCGATGCTGATAGTCGCCCATCTGCCTACGATCCAGTCGCTTTTGCGGGTCGAGCCCTACCAGGTCTGGCTCAAGCTGGAAGAAGGAGCCTCCCGCCAAAAGCTGTATGACGCCATACAAGAAAACGGGATCAAGCTCCTCTCATTGCAAGATACGCATACGATGATTGCCGACAGCCGGAGCGATCCGTTCCGGATGGCGATGAATGGAATGATGAGTCTCGGATTTGTGCTTTCACTGTTAATCACCTTCATCGGCTTTATGATCTACTGGGTGTTGTCGTTGCAGGGACGAATGTTGCAGTTAGGCATTTTTCGTGCGATGGGCATCTCGTTCGCGCAGCTGGTCTCGATGCTTGGTGTCGAACAACTGCTCACATCGGGGGCCGGTTTTCTGATCGGCGTCGCCTCCGGGATGAGTGCGAGCTTCATCTTCGTCCCCCTGTTCCAGATCATTTTTGATCCGAGTTCGATTATGCCGCCCTTTGAAGTGATGATCGGACGTACAGATACTACCCATCTGGCGCTGGTGATCGCCATCATGCTTGTTTTGGCTCTCGCCTTTCTGACCTATTTGCTCAGCCGCATGAAGATCCATCAGGCAGTAAAACTTGGAGAAGATTAACAAGATCCAGACAGATTCGTAAAAAGGGAACCGGGGGTGAGAGAAGTGATTCTGTGCGAAAACCTGGTTAAAATTTACAAGACGGCTGATCTGGAAGTCGTCGCCCTGCAGGGGCTGGACCTGCATGTGCAAGAAGGAGAACTGATGGCGATCATCGGCAATTCCGGCAGCGGAAAATCCACTTTGCTGAACATTTTGGGCGGATTGGACCGTCCATCCGCAGGCAAGGTGATCGTCGATGGCAAAGACATGCTGAAAATGAGCGACCGCGATCTCACTTTGTACAAACGCAAAACGGTCGGCTTCGTCTGGCAAAATAAAGCGCGCAATCTGATTCCTTACCTGACCGCAGTCGAGAATGTGGAAATTCCGATCTTGCTCACGGGAAGAAAGCGCCGATCGCGCGCGCTGGAACTTTTGGATGCGGTCGGTCTCTACCATCGCCGCAACAACCGTCTCGATCAGCTTTCAGGCGGGGAGCAGCAACGGGTCGCGATTGCCATCGCGCTCGCCAATGAACCGCGCATCCTGCTGGCCGACGAACCGACCGGATCGGTCGATACGAAAACAGCAGCCCAGATCCTCGATTTGCTCAACGTGCTGAACCGCGATCTCAACCTGACGATCGTGATCGTCACCCATGACCGGCAGATCGCCAAAAAAGTGAATCGGGTCGTGGCCATTCGCGATGGCCGCACCTCCTCGGAAATGATTCGCCGCCGCTCGTATGCCGAGCAACTTGCCGAACTGGACGAAGAAAACGAAGATACGCATGATGAATATGCCGTCATGGATCGTGCTGGGCGCATCCAGATTCCGGCCAATTTTCTGGAAGCGCTCGGTATGCAAAACAGCAATAAAGTCAAAGTCCAGCTTGAAAACAATCGCATCGTGCTTAGGCCGCCCGATGTGAGCGTCGATACGCAAAAATAGGGATGCAGCGGATATAGCCCAAACAAAAGGATCAAGGCTTAAGCCCGGCCATGCATGTCAAGCACTGCGCATGCACTGTACATGCAGGCTCGGGTCTTAAGCCTTGTTTGTTCTAGTCCGTTTGTATGGCTTGTCGTCTCGAACGTTCTGCTCGTTGTCTCAAATGTTTTATTTGTTTGTCTCGAATGTTTTGAATGTGTTTTACATGGTCACTTCGATCAGATGTTCCTTGCCGTCATCCACCAGCTCGACATAGGCTTGCTGGATGTCCGTACCGCCGCCGAGCGCACCGGATGGGTACGCGTTTCCGGTGTGTACGGATACGCCGTTGATATAGAGGGCCTTGACTCCCGTTTGCTGTCCGGACGGATTGCGCACCACAATCCGGTAGAGGGTGTTTCCATAGCGATAGCGAATCGTGTATTCTTTCCAGTCAGCCGGAATGCACGGTCTCAAAAACAGCCGTTTTCCTTTACGCTGGATGCCGAGAATCCACTCCAGTCCGGCCTGGTACATCCAGCCGGCCGACCCTGTATACCAAGTCCATCCGGCACGTCCTTCATGCGGAGGTGCCGTATACACGTCCGCGGCCATGACATACGGTTCGCCGGCATACTTCCGCACTTCATGCGGCGTCCGCGTGTGCGTCAGCGGGTTGAGCATATGAAACAGCTCATACGCTTGCTCCCCGCGTCCGAGTTTACTGAAAGCGACGATGCCCCAGATGACACCATGGGTATATTGGGCCCCGTTTTCCCGTATCCCCGGAGGGTATCCCTGGATATATCCCGGACTTGGCGTCATCTTGTCAAACGGCGGTGTCAGCAGACGGACCACGGACAGATCGCGGTCAACCAGTTCCCGGTCAAAGGAATCCATGGCGATCTCTGCCTTTTCCCGATCTCCGGCAGCGGAAATGACCGACCACGACTGGGCGATGGCATCAATACGGCACTCCTCATTTTCCACCGAGCCGATCCAACGTCCGTCATCGGTAAAGGCACGCCTGTACCAGTGTCCATCCCAGCCGTGCTGGTCGATTGCCCGGGCAAAACGGTCGCGCCATTCCCGGTATGTCACTGCCAGAGCCGCATCATTTTTCCGCTCCGCAATCCGGGCGAACCTGATCAGCACATCGCACAAAAACCAGCCGAGCCAGACGCTTTCTCCGCGTCCTTGCGCACCGACCATATTCATCCCGTCGTTCCAGTCGCCGACGCCGATCAGCGGCAGACCGTGCTCTCCGACGCGGGACAGCGCCTTGTCGATCGCCCGCTGGCAATGTTCATACACACTGCCTTTCTGTTCGGAAACGATCGTTTGCTCGTAGCGTTCCCACTCCCCTTCCTGCAGCGGTTCACTCTTGATGTACGGGACGACCTCATCCAGGATCGACCAGTCATCCGTATGATCGATATAGCGGGCGACCGCATAGGGGAGCCAGAGCAAATCATCGGTAAACAGGGTGCGGATGCCGCGTTCCGTTTCCTCGTGCCACCAGTGCTGCACATCCCCTTCTTCATATTGATGCGCCGCATGCAGCAAAATCTGCTGCCGGGTCAAATGCGGCAACGTATGCATGAGCGAAAGGGAATCTTGCAACTGATCCCGGAATCCGTAAGCTCCTCCCGCCTGGTAAAAGGCAGTGCGAGCCCACATGCGGCAGGAAAGTGACTGGTACAGAAGCCAGCCATTCAGCAATATGTTCGTCTCCTTGCAAGGGGTATCGACGACCGCCTGCTGCAGCGTATGCTCCCAAAAAGCCCTCGTTTGCCGATAGGCTTGCTCACACATCTCGGCGTTACGGTATTTGCGGGCCAGCGCAAGGGCCTGCCCACGATCGTGTCCGCAACCGAGCAACAGGTAGACGGTCACTTCCCCTTGCGGCGGCAATTCCAGTCTGGCCTGAACCGCCCCGCACGGGTCATAGATCGCACCGGTGCGTCCGGACAGACGCTCGCGTCCCAGCGCTGCCGGCTGGGCAAGCGTGCCGTTTCGACCGATAAATTCTTCACGATCCGCCGTCCACGACAGTTCCGTCAATGAACGGTTCAAGGAAGATTGGCTCGATGTGCCGGTATCCTTGCCGGGATCCGCCGCTGTCCCGGGAACAAACAGGCCGAGAAAAGCATGCGCCCCACGAAACGTTTCCTGATACGTATTGCAGGCCAACAGGACCTGATGCTCCTCGTCCCATTCCGTAACGATAAAGGGAGCATTTTCGTGCCGCATCACACCGAGCACCCATTCCGCATAGGCCGTAACCGACAGACGGCGGGCAGAACCGCTCTTGTTGCGCAGTGTAATCCGCGTAATCTTCACCGCATCTTCCGGCGGAACAAATATCGTCATTTGCTGTTCTATGCCGCTCCGCTCATGGTGAAAACGGCTGTACCCCCATCCGTGTTCAGTCACATAAGGCGGTTCTTCGGGACCGGAACCTTCTTTTGCTTCCGCCGTTTCCACCGTTTCGTTCGCGTTGTTGGCGGTTCCTACAGCCGCCGGAGCCGCTTGCCAAACTTCGCCGCTATCGTCGTCACGCACATAGCAGACTTCGCCCGGAGGATCGAGCACCGGGTCGTTGGACCACGGTGTCAGTTTGAATTCCCGGCTGTTTTTCCACCAGGTGTAGCCGCTCCCCCGCTCGGACACGATGCAGCCAAATTGCGGATTGGCCATCACATTGATCCACGGTGCCGGAAGAGGATGATCCCGCCTCAACACGATCCGGTACGATTTTCCGTCCTTTTCAAATCCGCCCCAGCTGTTGTAAAACAGAAGCTCGGACGTGTCATAGACAGGTGTCGAAACATCGAACCGGTCCGATGCAACAGGCGGACGCACCGGCTGCAACTTGGGGGCCAACGGAGGCCGTCTTGTGGCGGTACGCAGCTGCGCCCGCAAGCTCGGCCCGTTCGCCTTTAAGACGAGCCGGGACACCGCAAGCAGCAGCGTCCATTCTTCCTCAGGCAGCTGATCTTTCTGGATGATCGCCACGGTCCCGTCTCCTTCGGAAACGGCAAAACGCGGAATCCCGTGCTCGACCGCCCGCCTGAGCGCATCCTGAAGCTGTTGCTGATACCCCCCGTCCGATTCGTTGATGATCGCCAGATCAAAAGGCACTCCCAGCCGGCGCAAATATTCATGCACGGTCAGCAGTTTGACGACAAAGGGCAGATGGATGCGTTCCTTGATCCGTACGGCCAAAAGCGGACGGTCTCCGGATATGCCGTGCGCCCACAGGCCGGATTGGCCCAATCTGTTGTTGACCACCCATTGCTTGCGTTCTTGTGAAAACGGAGAAACGTACAGGACGCGGCCTGCCAAAGTTTGCGCAGTAAGGGCATCAGCGACGTTCAACTGCAATTGCCGTATCTCGATCTGGCTGCGATTCCAGGCAAGCTGGAACGTCCTTTCCACCGCCTGGTCCGTGTAAAAGCGGCGCACCATTTCGAGCACTTCTTGTTTCGTATCGCCTGCCACGGTCACTGCAAATAACCGCACTTTTTCTCCCGGAGCGATGCGCACGCGCCTGCGCATGACAAATGCGGGATCCGCAACCGAACCGAGCGAGCCTTGCAGACGGGAAAAAAGACCTTTCGGCCGGGCCAGACCGTAGCCGCGGCCGATAAAGGCAACACGGTCGGTCTCAAATTCGATCGAGCCGAGCATCTCCCCTTCCACCGCGAGCGCATGGGCAGCCCAGACCGGCTTGTCCTTTTCTTCACGCGGACGGCGGCTGGCAATGAGACATTCGTGATCCGCATCAAACTCGGTGCGGACAAACAGTTTGCTGAAAGCCGGGTGTGCATTGTCAGTCTGGGGATCGGCAAGGGCCAATTCAGCAAATGTCGTCACCTCGAGCACGCGTGCTTCTTCTCCGGTGTTCGTCAACGTCAGACGTCTGATTTCCGCATTGAAATCCGGAGCGACGCCAATCTCCAGGCAGGTTTGCACTTCGCCATCCGTCCGCGTAAACGTCGCTTTGTCGAATGCAAAGCGAATGCGTTGCTCATCGGCAGCAACCCGGCAAGGGTGGTATGTCGGGGACCAGAGCCGTCCGCTGCTCAGGTCATGCACATAGATGGCGCTCCCCCACGGATCCGACACCGGATCTTCGCGCCAGCGGGTGATGTTCAAACGTCCGAAACGGCTGAAGCCGCTCCCGGTCGTGCTGACGACAACCGAATAGGTTCCGTTGGAAAGCACGCACACTTCCGGCACTGCCGTTTCCGGTCTTGCAAATTCCCGCATTCCGACGATGCGTTCCACCTGTGCTGCGGGTTTGTAAATTTGCCTTAACGCCGGATTGCGAACGAGGCTGGGACGAGCCGGCATGCGCTCCTGCAGCAACAGTTCCGCAGCCCGCACCTGCTTGTTGCGATGGAAGCGATCGTACATTTTGTATGGCAGGAGCATGTTGGCCAGGGTCAGCATACTCATCCCCTGATGGTGCGCCATGAAACTTTGCACGATCCGGTACCGTTCCCCTTTCGGCAAACGTTGCGGCGTAAAATCGACCGCTTCGTAAAAACCGTAACGCCCGCGAGCCCCCAGCTGTTCAAGTTGTTTTAGCGACGCCATCGTTTCGCGCTGAGCAAACGGAAGGGCGAACAGGGTCGCATACGGAGCAACGACCAGATCTTGCTCCAGGCCGCGTTTAAAACCGAGTCCGGGAACGCCGAAAGCGCGATATTGGTAGTTCATCCGGTAGTCAAATTCGTAATAGCCGGATTCGGAAATGCCAAACGGAATCTCCCGCTGTTTCGCATATTCGATCTGCCGCTGCACGACCGCGTGGTACGTCTTTTCCCACAGCGTGTTCCTGTACGTTCGCATAAACATCCAGGGCATCAAGTATTCAAACATCGTTCCGGACCAGGAAAGCAGCACATTGCGCCTTCCGACCCGCGTCATCGTCCGGCCGAGCGAATTCCAGTGCGAGGCCGGGATCTGTCCCATCGCAATGGCGACAAAACTGGCCTGCCGCGCTTCTGAAGCGAGCAAATCATACAGGATGGTGTCGCGCTGGCGGGTACGGGTATGGTAGCCGAGCGACAGCAGATTCGTATGCCGATCGTACAGCGGACGAAAATCGGTATTTCTGACGATCGTATCGATACGCCTTAACAGCTCTAAACCTTTCCTTTTCCAGCCATCTGCCGCATCTTCTGCATCTTTTGCATCGTTTGCAGCGGATTCGGGAGATTCTTCGTCTAACGTCCTGAGATCCGGCGTCAATTCTTCGGCAAATGCCACGCGCAATGCCTGTTCGCGTGCAGCCAATTCACGCGCAGTCAATCCTTCCCCGTCCAATGCCAGCCATTGCTCCAGTCCCTCCCGGACCGCAATCAGGGAAACCACGAGATTGCCGGAGTCGACCGTGGACACGTAATAAGGGGGCAGCGGCTTTAAGGTCGTGGTGTCATACCAGTTGTACAGGTGCCCTTCCCATTTTTCCATCCGCTCGATCGTGCTCACGGTACGATCCAGACGTTCCACCAGTCCCTTGGTGTCAATAAAGCCGAAATCGCGGGCCGCAAGCGCGCAAGCCAAGTACAGACCGATGTTGGTTGGCGACGTGCGATGCGCGATTCCGTTGGGAGGATCAAACTGCACGTTATCCGGCGGCAACCAGTTGTCCTCGTCTGTGACAAAGTCTTCATAAAATTGCCAGATATCTTTGGCCAATGTGAGAAGCTGCTCCCGCTCCGCATCGGAAAAACGCACTTCCCGATCCCGGACGCCCTGATCCAGCCAGCGGACGATCAGCGGCGCGACAAACCATAACAGTGCAAGCGGCACCGCGGTCATAAGGGCAAAGCGATCCCCGGCCTGCCAGATCGCAACCAGAGATGCAGCTACAAGTATCCAGCCGCTGTACAAACCGTAAAGAAGCGGCTGGTTCCCCTTGGAGCTGCGCCGTTCGATCTCCGCAGAGCTGACCCACTCCAGCAGATTTCGCCGCGAAATAAACAGCCTGTACAGCGTTTTGATGATCGCATTCGCAGCCAATATCGTCTGGTACGGTAACGTGGCGAGCGCCACGGCACTTTGTGCGAACGAGGCGATGACGCCCCTTAACCGGCTGCGCGTCGGACGCCATGTCAACAGCTGGCGCAAAACAGGCAGGAACCATGTAACAGCAAGCACCGCAAGCCAACGTGCAGACGAACCGGGCAGCACCGTGAACGCAAGAACCCAGATGACAAACAGGAGCGGAGCATGCAGACTGCGCCGCAAATTGTCGACAATTTGCCAGCGGGTCAAGATCGACAGATCGATCGGAACGAGATTGCCGCGCCGGTCATGGATGCGCGGAAACAGCCAGAGAAGCAGCTGCCAGTCACCGCGGATCCAGCGATGCTGCCTTTGCTGGTGAGCGTAAAAAGTGGCCGGCTGACTGTCGATCAGCTCGATATCAGACAAAAGACCCGCCCTCAAAAAACCGCCTTCCAGCAAATCGTGGCTGAGCACACGGTTTTCCGGAATCCGGTCGCACAGCACGGCAGCGAAGGTTTCGACGTCAAAAATCCCTTTCCCGGTAAAGATGCCTTCACCGAAGCCATCCTGGTAAGGATCCGAAATCGCAAAAGCATACGGATCGACACCCGGTTCGTGCGACCACAGCTGGGCTAATCTGGAGCGCAAAGAGGCCTCGTGACTGATGCCGATTCGCGGTTGAAGCACCCCGTAACCTTCCACGACCCGCGTCTTGTTCGCATTCAGACGCGGCCGGTTGTACGGGAGATGCATCGTGCCGATCATGCGCCACGCGCTGCCGATCGGCAGCTGAGTATCGGCATCCAAAGTGATCACATAACGCACATCGGCAAACTTGGACACGTCTCCGGTCACGATTTCGTAGCTTGTGTCCGGTTTGCCCTGAAGCAGTTGCACCAGTTCTACCAATTTGCCGCGTTTGCGCTCCCAGCCCATCCATTTTCTTTCCGACTCATTCCACAAGCGGCGCCGTTGCAGCAAATGAAAAGCGCCGTCCGGATATTTTCGGTTCAGACGCTCGATACACGCCCTGGCTTCCTGCACGATGGCTGTATCTTCGGGCATGCTCTGCGCCTGTGCATCCTTGAAATCACCGAGCAGCGCAAAGCGGATATTCGGGTCGCGGTTGGCCAAATAATGCAGTTCAAGCCGTTCCGCCATTTCCCGAACTTCTTCTACCGACGACCAAATGACCGGAATGACGACCATCGTCGTCGCTTCCTTCGGGACGCCTTCCGAAAAATCATAGCGGAGAAGCGGCCGCGGCCGGCTGCAGCATTCAATGACCCAGTGTGTCGCCGTCACCGCCCATTCCGCTGCCGGTACGGACAGAAGGAGCAGGACCGTTATCCAATCGAGAGCGGAAACGAGACCGCCGCCTCCTCCGATCCAGATCGCAAACAGGCCCAGAAATGCGGCAAAGAAGAGGGCCAGCGTGTTAAAATAAGTCACTTTCGCCCGCCGCCGGATCGCATTCGTAGGGAGTGCGCGCGGACGACTGCATGTCTTCAGCGCCCGTCTCAAAGCTGCGATCCCTTCCGGATCGAGCAAATAATAGGCGACATAGGCGGAACGCGCCGGCGGATCCGCCTGGGCAGCCGATTGCTCCCGAAACGATTCATTGGCGAGAAGAACAGCCTGCTCTGCCAACAATTTTTCCGGCACATGCAAACGTTTCGCCAACGTTTCCACCCGTTTGCGCAACGTGTCCCGGCTGGTGATATCGAGTTTCGGGTAATCTCCTGCCGCTTCTTCCATTAACGTTTTTTCGACAAAGCTGACCTCTTTAAACGCGTCGCGCCAGTTCCAGCGGGACAGATCACGCAAACTGCCGATCAGGTTGCCGATCGTCATTTGCAAGGAAGCCTGCAGCTTGTATTCATAGGACATGATCTGTTCCAGACTGTCCGCGTCGTTTTCCAGACGGCATTTAACCCATTCGCGAATGGTAGCCGTATCGAATGCCCATTCGCGCAGGTGACCGATCAGATGCACGATAACCGGTCCGGATAGCGGGATTTTTTCTCCGGCTTTATCGAGAGCTGCCATCAGCTTTTCCGCATCAAATGCGGCCGGCTCTGCATCCGCAAGCATCTCATCCACTTTTTTGCATATGTTGCGTCGCTCCTGGATCGCCTCTTTCGTTTGCGCCAGACGACGGAGCAGCGCCACCCTGAGCGCGATCGGAATCGCCCACAATTCCGACAGCGTGAGTACCGCCACTTCTTGATAATGATTTATGTACTTTACAAACGATTCTTTTTCCAGATATCCGTCTGTCACTTCCAGATAGTGATCGCAAATGGACAGAATGCGCGGCTCACCACCCGATACGACCGGCAGCGAATGAAATGCATTTTCCTTCAGCTCATGCTCGGTTTCCAGCGTCTGTTCTTCAATGAACTCTGCATGATCAAGCAACCATTCCTCTGCCGGTTGGGCGCAATCCGAATTTTCTCCACGCATGTTGAGGACAAAAGTTTGCAGTTCATGAATATCGGTTCGGATCTCACGCCAAATTCGCTTTGAAGCGGTTTTGCCGGAGCGAACCTTATGGGTTAATGCCAGTTCATGTGCTTTGCTTTTGAGCTGTTCACTGTTCAGATTCATAAATCCTCCCGAAATAACCTCATGTTGGATGAAGGGGCAATTTAAACTTTTCCCCATTCGGGAGGAAAATATGAATCGGGCAAATACAAACGGAGTCAGATTTTGCTTTCTGACTCCGTTTTACCACATTTCCAGGTTTTCCGGTCTCCTATCGTTTTTACAGCTGCTTAGCGTTTATTCGTCAGGGCTAGAGACTTTATGGCCGGTTTAAAGTTTTTTCGGCGGGGGCCTTGATTTCAGCTCTCTCTCAGCTCTTATAGATCAGATTGATATCGTGTTCAGCCTGCATGCGTCTCGAGATCGCGTCACGCGCCTCCGACTTGATGTTTTTTTGCCAGTCGCTCTTGAATTTATCGATCGCTTCTTTTCGCAAATCTTCATACTTGGTTTTTGCCTCGTCGCATTTGTTGGCGACACTGCGAGCGAGCGCCAACGAACCGAGAAAAACGAGCAACAGCAGCAAAACAGCCGGATTGTCTCCCATCCGGCCCAACATCACCCATACTTGTCCCCCTGCAAAGCGGATGAGGTGCTGGTAAAAAAAGTAGGCAAACAGAGCAAAACTGAAAAAGGAAAAAATGTGCACCCACATGAGATCGGATTGAAGTTTGTCCCACTTTCTCTTTCTTTGTAACAGTTCATCCAGCATCATTTTGGCATCTTCGGAAATGTCCATGTCATCCCAATCCATCGTTCCGCACGCTCCTTCCGTTAACAGTCTATTTACGGAATGAGCGGAACATGTCTTTTATGTTGAACTGTCTCAAACATGTCTTAAATGAGACTTGAACAAGTATAAAACAGGTTCATCTAAAACACGGTTTATCCTGTTTTCGGGTAGCCTAATTCCTGATAGCGGAAACAGCTTGTCACATGGTCATTCACCAGGCCTGTCGCCTGCAGATGCGAATAAACGACGATGGGACCGAGAAACTGGAACCCTTTCTGTTTCAAATCTTTGGCGATTCGCCGCGACAAAGGCGTTTCTGCGGGGATGTCTGCCACTTCACGATAGGCATTCACAATCGGTTGACCGTCAACAAAACTCCATAAATAGTTGCTGAACGATCCGTACTGTTCCTGCACTTCCAAAAAGCGGCGGGCGTTGTTGACCGATGCCTCTATTTTTCTCAGATTGCGAATGATACGCGGATCCTGAACCATCTCCCGGATCTTTTTTTCATCATAGCGGGCCACTTTTTCCGGATCAAAGCCGTCATAAAGTTGCCGGTAACCTTCACGGCGACGCAGGATCGTCAGCCAGCTCAATCCCGCCTGGGCCGACTCGAGCACCAAAAATTCAAAATGGGTCCGGTCGTCTCTGACCGGCACGCCCCACTCTTCATCATGATAAGCAACATAGAGCGGATCGGTACCGCACCAGGCACAACGTGTCTTTTCCATTCTGCTTGGATCACCCCCGTATTTCATGGTCAATAATTCGATGTTTCTTCTTTGGACGATTCCTCGTTCCAAACGAGAAAGAATGGATGTGAATGTTCATCCAGACATTTTTGCAGTTCTTCTCGAAAATCACGCCTTTGTATCCGGTTGAAAGCCTCTTTCGCGCTGAAAAAGCCGATGTCCAGACTTTCTTCACCCGTTTTAAATTCTCCTCCGATCGACTCGGCGAGCCAGAACGTATGACAGACGTGTTTTGTTACATCCTGCGCCATTCCACAAAACTTGGTGATCTTTACATCGATGCCGGTTTCTTCCTTGACTTCACGCACGACAGCTCTGGGCATGGATTCGTGGCTCTCCACATGTCCACCAGGCAATTCCCAGCCGCGCTTCGGATCTTTTTTCAGCAAGATCCTTTTTTCCGAATCCAACACAACTGCGCAACCGGTGAAAAAATAGGGTTGTATATCCCCCGTTCGATTCTGACCGTCCATCCGCTTTCCCCTCTCCGTTTCGTCCATTATACCACGTCTGTACCGCGTCCGTGTTCGCACTTGCTTTCAAGTCGGATGATTCGCATAGATCCGGCCCGAATGTGGCACGATAGCAGAAAAGACGAAAAGGAGGAATGGTTGTCATGACGGATATGAATATAGGGCGTCATCCGGAACAGCCACAGCCGGAGATCGAGCTGCCTGTCATCCCCGAAATCGAACAGGAAACCATTCCGGAAATCGGTCATTGGAATGAACAAACCGGCACCGATCATCCGGACACAAATGAAAACACAAATGAAGATACCCTTGAAGATGCCAATGAAGCCCCCGACCAAAACGGGCCGCCTAACCCTTGACCGATCCGGCAGCAATTCCTTCCACGATCTGGTTGCTCAAAAAGAAAAATGCGATTAATATCGGCAAAATACTGATCATCAGGGTCGCTCCGATCGCGCCCCAGTCGGTCGAATATTGACCGACAAAATTTTGAATGCCGACCGTAAGCGTCTTGTATTTGTCGGAACTGATAAACGTGTTGACGAATACGAACTCGTTCCAGTTGTAAATCATGTTAATGATTGCCGTTGTGACCATGACCGGTGTCGTCATCGGCAGGATGACCTGCAAAAACATGCGGTTGACCGAACAGCCGTCGATGATCGACGCCTCCTCCACTTCCCTGGGCAACGTGTAGTAAAAGCCGAGCAAAATCATGATCGTGATCGGCAAATTGAACGCCGTATAGGTCAGAATGATGGAGAGCGGATGGTCGATCAGATGTATTTTCGTAAACAGACTGAACAAGGGAATCAGGGTCGAATGAACAGGAATCATCAACCCGACCATAAACATGCCGAGCACCAGCGATTTCAGACGCCATTGCATCCGCGTGATCGCAAAAGTGACAAAGCTGGCCAGCGCGACGGTAAGCACTACGGAAACGGTTGTGATCCACACGCTGTTTATAAAATTGACGTTGATATTGCCTTCTGACCAGACTTTGACATAGTTTTCCCATCTCGGTGTGCTGGGAAGCGCCCATGGTGCGGTAGTGAACACTTCCTGATTGTCTTTCAGCGAAAAGATAAGCAGCCAGACCAGAGGGAAAATTTGCAAAAGTGCGACTGCAATAAGCGGGATATAAATCAAACTGTAAAACAGTTTGCGCCATCGTATGGAAGCTGTCATACCGTCATTCCTCCCTCTGTCTCAGATGATGAGATGAACTGAACGAACCGTTACTGCGAACAAACATGTGTTTCTGTAACGAACACATACCTGTGGAACGTAAACGGTTATGAATACTGCACATGGTCATCGGATGCGGTCAATTTGCGAATCAGCCAGGTAACCACCAGACAGATCAACAGCAAGAAAAAGCCGATGGCGCTGCTGTAACCGAAATCAAAACTTTTAAAGGCATGTCGATACATATACGAAGCCATCACTTCGCTGGCCCCGTTCGGTCCGCCTCCGGTCATCACATAGATCAGATCGAAATATTTGAGCGATCCCACGATCGCAAGCACGACCGTCACTTTGATGACACCGGAAATGAGTGGCAACTTGATTTTCCAGGCAACTTGCCACGGACCGGCCCCGTCAATGCGGGCTGCTTCCTCCAGCGCAGACGGCACGTTTTTAAGCGCAGCATAATAAATCAGGATGTAAAAGCCGGCATATTGCCACAAAATAGCCAAAAACACCGCATACAGGACGATCTTCGGATCAGCCAGCCAGGTCGGCGGTTGTTCAACACCGATGGCGACAAGAAGCAGATTGAGCACACCGTTGGTTGGATGATATATTTTAAGCCACAATTGCGCGATCGCCACCGAAGATAACAGCATCGGGATCAGGTAGATTTTCCGGAACAGATCCGCCCCTTTTATCCGTCCCGCCAGTATGAGTGCAACCAGCAAATATCCGATCAGGCTGAGAGCAGAAAACAGGGCCAGCAAAAAGGAATGATAGGCGCTTTTCCAGAACATCTCGTCCTTGATCAGCTTTATATAGTTGCCGAGTCCGATAAACTTCATTTCGCCGAGGCCGTGCCACTCCATGAGACCGTAGTAACCGGTGAGCACGATCGGAATGTAGACGAGAACCGCCAAAAACATGAACCCTGGTAATACATACAGCGCAATGATCCATTTGTTCGACATGACTTTGTTCAAGCGATCATCTCCCCTTACCTCGTGTCAACCGAATCATTGAGCAAACCGATTCACTGGGCCAAACGAATCATTGGGCCAAACGAACCATTGAGCCAACGAATCATCGGGTGAAAAAGGAACAAGGGCACGCGCACAGCCTGATGCCCTTGTTCAAGCTTTTCACTCATAAAAATCTTTATTGTTCGCTGGCGAGCGCCTCTTCGTGCACCTCGGCGAATTCTTCCGGCTCAATCTCCAATCCGAACAAGGATTGAATCATGTTCAGATGGACCTCAGCAACGCCCGGGCTCATCTGCACATCCGCAAAAAGGGTAATGTTGCTTGCACTGTTCAGTTCATTTAAGAGATCAATAAATTTCTGGGGCAGATCTACGTTGGCGGTGTCTACCTTCGTTGCCGGAATGACGCCGGCTTCGGTCACCGCTTGCTCACCCCATTTTTCCACAAAGTAACGGACGAACAATTTGGCTTCTTCTTTGGCCGGAGAATTTTCCGCTACAAACAGACCGACTCCGGGGCCGCCCACCCAGCTGTTGATGTCGCCGCTTCCGCCTTCCACGATGGGGAATTTGAAAAAGCCGACGCTGTCGCGGAATTCCTGCGGAATTTCATCGTTGGTCGTAAAGTTGGGATGCTCCCAGCTTCCCATCAGGTACATTGCCGCCTGACCGTTCAAAAATTCCGCTTTTGCTTCGTCGTTCGAAAGGCCGTTGAATCCGCGGTTAAAAGCATTTGCACGCACCAGTTCCTGCACTTCCGCTGCTGCACGGACGAGACTTTCATCCGTAAAGCTGCCGCTGCGGTCAATGGCCCGGTTCAGCGCATCACCGCCGATGCGGTCTGCGAGATACATAAACCAGAGCGATCCGGTCCAGCGGTCACGGTTGCCGAGAGCGATCGGCGCGATTCCGTTCGCTGCTAACGTATCGACAATGTGACGGAACTCATCGTACGTTTCAGGCACTTCGAGGTTAAACTGCTCAAATAGCGCCTTGTTGTAATAGACGGGCACGATATTCAGTTCAATCGGAAGCGCATAGGTTTTTCCATCGATCGCATACGCCTCTACCGTTCCGACGACAAACTCGTCCTTGAAACCGTCCTCAAGCAGATCATCAAGAGGAGCAAACAACTGACCTTTCACATACGGCTCCAGAAATCCTGCCGCCCAGGTCATGCCGATATCCGGGAGACTGTTGGAGGTCGATACGACTTTCAGCTTGTTTTTGTACTGTTCATTTTCCAGAATGTCCTGTTCGATCGTAATGTGCGGATATTCGTTCTGAAACTGTTCGATGATGCTGTTGACAATCATGTTTTGTTGACGTGCACTGCCTGCTGGCCACAGATGCATAAATTGCAGGGTTACTTCTTTGGGCTCGGATCCACCCCCTGCAGTTTCTCCATCTGTAGATCCCCCGTTTGCTGTTCCTCCACCTGAATCTCCTCCCGTTTCCGTCCCTCCGCCGCAACCGGCCAAGGCCAAAGAAAATGCGAGGAGCATAGCGAGAGAGAACCAGATCACCTTTCGCATGGACTCAACCCCTTCTAATGCTTTATTTTTCGCCAGGGTTCATTGTAGCATCGGGATGAAAACGCTATAAGGGCACACCGTTTGGATAAAAGTGCAATTTTTTTAGGTTTTTATAGGTACAGGATTTCTAAGGCAAAAGTGATCTTAAGAAATTTTGCCGCTGTTTTTTTGTTTCCGGTATTGTCCGGGAGTGACGCCCTCGAGTTCGCGAAACAGGCGGACAAAATATTTAGGCGTGCGGTATCCGCATTGTTCAGCGATTTCCATGATGGACAGATCGGTTTTTTCCAGCAGCTCCTTGGCATGCCGGATACGTGCCCGCGTCACAAACTCGCTGAAATTGATCCCGGTCTCCTCTTTGAAAAGAAAGCTGAAATAGCTGGCGTTCAAATGAACATGGCCAGCGACTTCTCGCAAACTGAGCTTCCCTTTCAGATTGCGCCCTATGTAGCGTACCGCTTCTTTGATCGGGGTTTTAAGCATGCGTTTGTTACCGGATCCGGACGTTTCGAGCTTCGACTCTTGCGGAGGGGCGGGGGGACGGAACCGGTTTTCCTGCATGGCGAGCGCCTGCTCGACCGCCTCGATCATTTTCTGTTTGTGCACCGGCTTGACCAGATAGTTGACAACACCGAGACGGATTGCCTCCTGCGCATAGTCAAATTCCGAATAACCGGACAAAATGATCGCCGTCACACACTGACCCCGTTCCCGCACTTCCTTCAGCAAGGCCAGCCCGTCCATCTCCGGCATGCGGATATCGGTTACGATCAGATCCACCTGTTCACGGTCGATCAGCTCAAGTGCCCCTCCTGCGCTGTCGGTGGCCAAAATGCGATAGCGGCCGTTTGCCCATGATTCCAGCGTTTTTTTGAGACCGTTTCTCGTGCGCGGTTCGTCCTCCACGATCAAAATCGTTTTTCGCCCTTCACTGTTTTGCTCCATCATCAACCGTTCTCCCCCCGTTGCTCCGGTATTTTTGATCCGGTATTTCAAACATAACGCGCGTTCCTTTCCCTTTTTGGCTATCGATCAAAAGTTCGCCGACATCGTCCTTTTCATAATAGAGACGGAGTCTTTTTTTCAGATTGGCGATTGCCATCCCGCGCTTCCCCTTTTCGCCATAGCCACCGCTTGAAGATTCCGTGGCAACAGCATGCGTCGCACCGGGCACCGTCGCACCGGATTCCTTAGCACCGGACTCCGTCGTGCTGGCCACTTCATCGAGAACGTCGCGCAGCGTCTTTTCATCCATGCCGGGGCCGTCGTCGCTTACTTCGATGCGCCAATTTCCGCTCCCCGATGCGCGGCGCACGGATACCGAAACCGTTCCCTCTCCGTTGCGGTTGCCTACTCCGTGCAAAACGGCATTTTCTACAAGCGGCTGGATCAACAGCTTCGGGATGCGAACCTCATGGCAAAGCGGATCGGTATCAATCCGCCAATGCAACCGTTCTCCGAAACGGAATTTCATAATCTGCATGTATCTTTCCGTATGTTCCAGCTCCTCACCGATCGTCACCCATTCATCCGCACCGGGACGGCTGATGGTATAGCGGAACAGATCGGACATCGCCAGCACGTAATCTGCCAGTTCCTCCTCTTCTTTATCCTGCAACGACCAATAGAGAGCATCGAGCGTGTTGTACAAAAAGTGCGGGTTAATTTGGGCCTGCAGTGCGTTCAGTTCAGCACGGCTGCGCAAAATTTCCTTTTTATACACCGCCCCGGTCAACTCGTTGATGTTCGCCACCATCTGGTTATAGGTGTTGGTCAGCTCCTGGATCTCTACAATTGAAGATTTGTCGGGATTGGGCTTCAGCTCACCGAAGCGGGAGCTGCGCATCGTGCGAATCATATTTAAAATCGGGCGTGTGATCATCGTCGATAACAAATAGGAAATGATGAAAAACAGACCGAATCCGACCGCCCCGGATACAAAAATGGCCGTGCGCAAAAGATGGATGCCTTCCGTCAGCCGCGCCACAGGTGTAAGAATAAAAAGCGTCCAGCCGGTCACTGGCGATTGATGCTGGGTAATGATGTAAGCTGTGCCGGCGAGCGTCACTTTGTCAAGCCGCTGTTCAGCACCGGCGGGATCGCCGTGAGATCGCTCGCGAGCCCCATCCTGCCTTAGCCGCTCCATTAACAGCGGCATGGCCTCCGCGGTAAAGGAGGCATCCCTTCCGTCGTGAACGACAGCTCGTCCGTGGCGGTCGATCCAAATCCGGTATTCGTGTTCACCGTTTCCTTCAATTTGAAAGGCGTTGCGATCGATCCTCGCCAGCAGGTAGCCCCCGCTTGAAAACCAGCGATCCATCAGACTGACTCTGCGGATCACGAGAAAAGAGTCGGGGTGCTTCTCGTCTTCACCTACCCAAACCAGCCTTCCCTTTTGCCTTTCTGCTTCGGCAACCCATGACAGGTCGATGCGGCCGGACAGACCGCTTTCATCCAGCGGATACAGCTTGCGGAACGAAGACGTATACAGTTCAAACGCCTGGATTCCATTGGAGTAAACCTGGAAATGGTTCATGATCGGCATCAGCCATTGCCGCTCCGCAAAGCTGGCCGGCGAACCTTCCAGCTCGTCCAGCAATAGCTGCTGCACATAGGCATCGGTCGCAACCTGTGTCGTCAACATGTCGATATGTTCATACAGGCTATCCATGCGCCCGCTTGCTTCAACAGCCGTTTCCTGAATCTGCCGTTCCGCGTTATGCATCAACATTTTTGAAACCCGATCATAGGTCAACAGACCGACAATCGATAGCACGACGATCATAACAAAAAGAAACAGCACCAAAATTTGATTGCGCAGCGTACGCCATCTTGCCCGTTTGGCCAATCCGATCCCCTCGCTCGATAAAAAGGATGTGAATGATTTAATCCGGCCGCTTCCAAACCGCGACCGGATTATGAAACTTCATCTTGATACCACTCCGCTTGCACTATAGATTCCTTCAAATTTCAAACTTGTTTCCGCTCCTTATCGTTCATCATCCCACTTTTTGTCAGAGCCGCTTGATGTCAGAGCAGCCTTTTAGAACAGATGGGAATTAAATAGAAAGGGCTTTCAAGAGCGAGTTGCCGACGCTCTTTCTGTGCGGGATGATGACATCGTTCAACGGTGAAGCGCAACTGTGAAGCGTTCATCGTTTGGACGCTAAACTGTAATTATAATCTCCGATATTTTTCCTGTCAATCCTTATTTTTCCGAGACTTCGCCGGACAGTTTTTGCATACCGGGTCACACCGCAGCCATCCTGTGTTAAAATGAGAAGTACATCCAATATACAAGGGAGGGTACCCCACCCTATGAACATAGGGGCCATCGAAGCTGGTGGAACCAAATTTGTCATCGGCATCGGAGACGTGCACGGAAAAATTCACGAGCACATCCAGATCCCGACGGGACAGCCGGAACAGACGCTGGAACGGGTCATTGCATATTTTCGGGACAAGCGTGTCGATGCGATCGGAATCGGATCGTTTGGACCGATCAACCTCGACCGTTCAAGTCCTGAATATGGCCATATCACGACGACGCCGAAACCGGGGTGGTCCGGCTTCGACTTGCTCGGGACGTTGAAACAGGAGTTTGACGTGCCGTTCGGCTGGGATACCGATGTGAACGCGGCCGCATACGGCGAAGTGATGTGGGGAGCAGCCAAAGGGCTGGACAGCTGTGTCTATTACACCGTCGGCACCGGTGTTGGCGTTGGCGTCTGGGCGGAAAACCGGCTCATCCACGGGCTCACCCATCCCGAAGGTGGACACGCGTTCATTCGTCGGCATGAGCAGGATGAATTTGCCGGAATTTGCCCGTATCACGGAGACTGTCTGGAGGGAATGGCCAGCGGACCCGCCATTGAAAAAAGGTGGGGCAAAAAAGGGCATGAACTTCCGCCCGATCATCCTGCCTGGCCATTGCAGGCATACTATCTCGGACAAGCGATCGCCACCGTCGTGCTGCTGTTGTCTCCGAAGAAAATTATTTTGGGAGGAGGGGTGATGAAACAGAAGCAGCTGTTTCCTCTTATTCGCAACGAAGTGCGCCGCCACTTGAACGGCTATGTAAAGGCCGATGCGCTGGAAGAGGGAATCGACGATTACATCGTCCCGCCTGCGCTCGGAGACCATGCCGGACTGTTTGGGGCATTGGCGCTCGGAATCGACGCCTGCCGCAGGGCAAAAGATTCAAACGTTTAAAGTCCATTGACAACGGGTTAAACGGTTACTAATTTATGCCTTTGATTATATTCATCAAATCGATTAATATATTGTTCTAGCACTTGAAAAAGGCATTCCAGCCAGCCCTCATCTACGTTTGCATAGGATTCCTATTTTGCAGATATCAAGAAAAGGGAGGCAATACATCTGATGGCTACGATTCAAAATCCGATTCTGAAAGGTTTCAATCCGGACCCGTCCATCATACGCGTTGGCGATGACTATTATATCGCCACTTCAACGTTCGAATGGTTTCCAGGAGTGCAGATTCACCATTCCAAAGATTTGCGGAATTGGCGGCTGTTGACGCATGTCCTTACCCGCAAAAGTCAGCTGGACATGTTGGGCAATCCGGATTCAGGCGGCATTTGGGCACCTTGCCTCAGCTACAGCAATGGAACGTTTTATCTCGTGTTTACTGATGTCAAAACCCATATCGGACCGTTCAAGGATACGCCCAACTACCTCGTGACCGCCAAAGACATTCGTGGCCCCTGGTCGGAACCGATCTATCTGAACAGCAGCGGTTTTGACCCTTCGCTGTTCCACGATGATGACGGAAGAAAATGGCTGGTCAACATGGTTTGGGACCATCGCAAAGGAAAAAACCCGTTCGGCGGTATTCTGCTGCAGGAATACGATGAAAAACAGAAAAAGCTCGTCGGACCGATCTATAACATTTTCCGGGGCACGGAGCTCGGCCTGACCGAAGCACCACATATTTACAAAAGAAACGGTTATTATTACCTCATGGTTGCCGAAGGCGGCACACGCTGGGAACACGCGGTTACGCTTGCCCGCTCCAAATCGTTGTTCGGACCTTACGAAGTCGACCCGGAAAACCCGATGCTGACTGCGAAAGACAAACCGCATTTGCCGTTGCAAAAATCGGGACACGCCAGCATCGTCGAGACGCAAAACGGAGATTGGTATATGGTTTATCTGTGCGGTCGCCCGCTTCCAAAGTCCGGCAAGTGCAACCTCGGCAGGGAAACCGCGATTCAAAAAGTGGAATGGACCGAAGACGGCTGGCTGCGCGTCGTTGGAGGCGGCAACGATCCGTCACTGACTACGCCCGCACCGGACTTGCCTGAGCATCCGTTTCCGGAAGAAAACAAAAAAGAACATTTTGACCATTTCGATAGCAATGAGCTGAACATTCACTTCAACACGTTGCGCGAACCGGCGGACGAATCGTGGCTGTCGCTGACGGAGCGTCCGGGCTGGCTCCGATTGAGAGGGCGTCATTCGTTCAGTTCTACCCATGGACAGAGCATGGTAGCACGCCGCCAGCAGTCATTTGTTATCGAAGCCGAGACCGTGTTGGAATTTGAACCGGACACGTTCCAGCAAATGGCCGGTCTGGTCTACTATTACAACACGCGCAACTATTATTACCTGCGTGTATCCCATGACGAAGAGCTGGGCAAATGCATCGGCATCATGACGTGCGACCGGGGCGAGTACGATGAACCGTTGGAGCGCGATATCAGCATCGAAGGTTGGGAGCGTGTTTACCTGAAACTGGAAGTCAACTACGATGATGTACAGTTTTACTATTCCCGCGACGGCAAAGAGTGGAACGCCATCGGTCCCGTACTGGACGCCGGCGTGATCTCTGACGATAATGCGCTGGAGAGCCGCGAAGGAATTCTGATCGACCAAGGATTTACCGGAGCCTTCATCGGCTTGTGTGCGCAAGATATGAGCGGACGTTTTCTCCACGCTGACTTCGATTATTTTGCCTACCGGGAAAAAGAATAAATTGGGTCCGGGATCAAACAAGCGAAAAACAAAAATAGAACGGACGAAAAACGGGCTGTTGTCTAAAACAGCCCGTTTAACATTCGGTCGCATAACCGATGGAGCAAATGCACGTCGTGGCTGATGACCAGTACACCGATTTGCCGCTCTCGAACGATGTGAAGCACATTGTGCCAAATTTGCGCTTGCGTGATCGCATCGAGCATCGCTGTCATTTCATCGGCGATAAGAAACCGTGTTTCGGGTCCGAGCGCACGCGCGATGCAGATGCGCTGGAGCTCTCCACCTGACAATTCATTCGGCCATCGGTCCAGCCAGTCTGTCTCAATGCCTAACATATGCAAAAACGACGCATCGGGTTGCCACCCTTCGCTGACAATGCGGCGCAAACGCCAGCGCGGATTCACCGCTCGCTCCGGATGCTGGAACACCATCTGCACCGGATGATATCCGGCGTCATCGGTGTGGGAAATGACCTCATTTCCGAGCAGAACCTTGCCTTCGCTCGGATGGTCGTACCCGGACAAAAGGCGGCCCAATGTCGTTTTGCCGCGTCCGCTTGGTCCGGTGAGGCCGACAATTTCCCCGGGCCTGATTTCCAGCGTGACCTCGCGAAACAACCATGGTCCGTTCCCGCGCCTGAAACCAAGTCCAATCGCTCTAAGCGATCTTTTTTTTGGATTCCCGCTGTTTTGTGCTTCAAATGCCATCTGACGCTGCTTCATCTATACTTATGCCTCTTTCGTCATCTTCACTGTGAGCATGAATGCATCTGACCTGCCCGGCCCTTACGGTACGGAGCTCCGGTCGTGAAAATGTGCATTCCGGACTCGCCTGATCACAGCGCGGAGCAAACAGACAGCCCGAGGGCCATTTTCCAGGCTGCGGTTGCGTACCCGGAATCGGTGTAAATCCGTTCTGTGGCAGAGCCTGCCAGAGAGCGCGGCTGTAAGGATGGCGCAGGCGGCTGCCATCCCCTGTAAAATCCGCTGCCGGAGCGATTTCGACCGTCGTTCCCGCATACAGCACGACGACGCGGTCGGCGATAGTGAGCACCGACTCGATGTCATGCGTAATGACCAACACTGCACAACCCGCGTCGGCATGCTCGCGAAAATGCCTCAGCGCTTCACGTACATCCTCTGCCTGCAAGCCCGGTGTCGGTTCATCGGCGATGATCACGCGGGCGCCGCTGACGGTTGCGGTGGAGACCAGCACCCTGCGCGCCATGCCACCGGACAATTGAAACGGGTACATGTTTTCTGTTTCAGGAGCCAGTCCATATCGGTGGAAAACCTCTCTCTGCGCTGCATAAGGATCATCCCCGCGCACTGACAACCTCACCTGTGCACCGACGCGCATCAGCGGGTCCAGAAAGCGGACCGATTGTGGCACAAGGGCGATTTCTTTGCCGCGCATTTGTTTCAGCCTTTCCGCATCGAGTGGTTCCCCTCGATAACGAATCGTTCCGCTCGCGCTAAAGTTTTCAGGCAGAATGCCGAGCAATGCGTGAGCCAACAGGCTTTTACCGGAGCCGCTCGCCCCGATCACTGCTACCACTTCTCCGGCATCAACACTGAACTCGACATCATGCAGTACTTGCACTTTTTCTTTTCCCCATCTGCTTCGGTAGCGCGTAAACGATACGGCCAAACGCTCGATTTCCAACAGCGGCATCGCGCTTCGCCCCTTTCTTCTTTTGCCAAGGTCTTTATTCTTTTCATCCTGCACTACAACCGTGCATGCCGCGGATCCGTCAGCAAGCGCAACTGTTCACCGAGCCGGTCGAACATGCGCACGATGATCAAAAGACACAAACCCGGAAAAACAGCCAGCCACCACATGCCGGTAGATAAATAACGCATCGATTCGGACAGGATGATGCCAACCGCCGGCTCATGGGGCGACAGGCCAAGACCGAGAAAAGAGATAGCTGCTTCATGCAGGATCGCATGCGGAAACAGCAGCAAAAAACCGACGAGGACTTGCGGCCATAAATGCGGAAACACATGGTGCCATGCGATCCAGCGGCGCGAACGCCCCAGCCGGCGGGAAATGGCCACATAATCTGCGGTCATCACCTGCATCGCCTCCGCGCGGACGATACGTGCCAGGTTGGGCCAATGGGTCAGGGCCACCGCGATGATCACGCCCCGCATACCTCCGCCGGAAACAAATGCGATCAGGATCAGCGTGACCAGATGAGGGACGCTTAAAAACAGGTCAATGAGCCATGATACGAGTCGGTCGGCGGCCTTGCCCAGGGTTGCGGCAGCCAGTCCCAGTACAGTCGCAATCAGAGCGCTGCACGCTGCGCCCGCCAATCCGACCTGGATGCTGACCGAAAGTCCCTTGAGCGTGCGTTGCAACATATCTCTCCCCAGCCAATCTGTTCCGAACGGATGGGAGATTGAAGGCGGGAGGTTGCGCAACTCCAGACGGGTTTCCATTTGCTCGACAGGGATCAGCGTCCCCCATACAGCGATCACAATGAGCAAAACGGACGCAACGATTACCGTCAGGAGTGCCCGCAAGCGCAAGTTCATGACGCTTGCGCCTCCCTTAGCCGCGGATCGATGACCCGGTAGATGAAATCTGCGATCGCATTGCCGATGAAAACAAACACCGTGCTGAACAGCACAATCCCGAGCAAAAGCGGCACATCGCCCCTCAATCCCGCTTCCACCATTGCCTCTCCAAGCCCGGGGTACGAAAACACATGTTCAACAAGCACCGTGCCGCCGAACAGTTCACTGAACGAGGCAAACTGCAAGGTGAGCGCGGGAAAAGCGATATTGCGCAAACCGTGCCGCCTGTAGATCGACAAGGGGGTTTCTCCCCGTGCTCGGGCAAACAGCACATAGTCACTGGAAAGCACCTCGATCAGCTTCTGCCGGGTATGCAGCGCGATGGGGGCAATACCGACAATGCTGAGCGTTATAGCCGGCAAAACGAGATGTTCCAGCTTGTCCAGCCACGTCACCTGTTCGGCGAGCACGCCGGCGGGAACTCCCATGCCGACCGGAAACCAGCCGAGCCATACCGAAAACACGACCATAAGGACCAAACCAAGCCAAAAAGCAGGCGTCGCTGCCAGCGTGTAGCAGTACCAGACGATGAAACGGTCAAACCAGGAATCCTTTTTCATCGCGGCCAAAGAACCGGCCAAAAATCCGATCACGCCGGACATTAACCATGCGGCCAACATCAGCAACAGTGAATGGAAAAACTGTTCTTGAATGACTTTAGCCACCGGTTCCCGATATATCATCGATGTGCCCAGATCGCCCCGGACCACCGCAGAGGCCCAGCGCAAATACCTTTCGGGCGGCGGAGCATCGAGCCCCCAATAGGCCGCAATATTTTCCCTTTGCTCTGCGCCGACCCGCATGAGATCAGCGCCGATATAAGCCTGTACCGGATCGATCGGAGACAAGCTGACCAGAGAGAAAGAAAGGATGGAAACAGCGATCAGCAACGTAACCAGCCGCGCTGCTTTCCGCACGAAAAAAGCACCTGTCCGGCGGAGCCCATACATAGAGTCCCACTCCTCGTTCAATCGATCCATTTCCACTCCCCAATGTTATCGGTGACCGGCCACCCATGTCCATGCGGTTGTATATGCGGTCTGCCGATGTCCAGATTTTCCCGTACGAAATACAGATGGTCAATATTGACAAGCCATGCCCACGGTGCGTCCCCTCGAGCACTCAACCCGTGCTTGCCATCCCATTGGGCCTTTTTCCAATACGGGATCGCCTCTTGCTCGGTGCGGGCCGTGAGCGCTTTTTCCATCCATGCGTCAACGACCGGATTTTCGTAATATCCGGGATTAAAGTAGTCGATCCCCTTCATCGTACCGGCATGCAGATGATACATTTCCAGCGGATCAAGGCTGCCCCAGCCGAACAGGACAGCATGGGCATGCATCATTTTGCGCAATTCGTCCCAGCTCTTTCCTTCCACATGGATGTGTATTCCGGCGGGTCTGACCATGTCTTTGACCGCCAGCGCAAGCGACTGCCTGGTCAGATCGGAGGCAGGATAAAGCAATGTAAATTCCGCCCTGCGTCCATCTTTCTCCATGATCCCGTCGCTGGCAAGCGACCATCCTCCTTGTGCGAGAATTTCAATCGCGCGTGCAGGATCCCCATCCTCAATCACGGATTCCTCATTCCACCACGGCAGTCCGTCCACGGCCGTGTAAGCGGGTGTACCGAACCCTTCCAGCACACCTTCTACCAGTTTGTTGCGGTCGATTGCCACATTGACCGCTTTGCGTATGGCGATATCTGCTGTCACATCATTGCCAACCGGATAGCCATCCTCCCTTTCCACTTCGCCTGCTTTCACGTATGGAAACATGATGCCGCGGTTGTCCACGGTGCGGAGGTTGACCAGACGGTACCCCGCTATGTTCTGGCGTGCAAAAGCGGCGGGAACTTGAGCCATATCCACCTGGCCCGCCCGGACAGCGGCAAACGCCGTATCTTCATCCATAAACAGAAATGTCAACTTGTCAAACGGCGGCTTTTCCCCGTAATAGAGCGGATTGGCTTCGACGATGAGCTGCTGGCCTCTGTCCCATTGCACGAGACGGTACGGACCGGATCCGACCGGATGGCGGCTGTAGTCATCGCTATAGGCATGTTTCGGTACGATCCCGGTCGCCGCGAGTATGGACACAAACGTGGAGTTCGGGCGTTTCAAGACGAAACGGACCGTATGTTCATCCACCGCTTCCACTCGCTCGAGATCGGTCAGATCGACGACAGAGCCACTCTTTGCTGCCGTTTCAAAAGTGAATTGGACGTCTTCGGCCGTAAGCGGCACCCCATCGGAGAACACAACGTCACCGCGCAACGTCACCGTCCACACTTTGCCCTCATCATCCACTTCATAACCGGTGGCAAGATCGTTCACGATGTTCATCTCGCTGTCCCGCTTGAACAGGGTGCTCTGGAAAAGCGGGGAACCATAGCGGCCCCATCCCGTCGTCGGATCGAACCCCTCCTCCGGTTCGGAACCGATGGCGAGAATCAGTTCCTTCCGTCCCGTTGCGGGTTCTGTGCGCGCATACGTTTCATCCTTGACATCCGCATCGGTTGAGCGGGTGCACGCCGCCAGCACCAACAGTGCAAGCAGCAATATCGCCAGCATCACGTTGTTTTTATCTACTCGCCGGTTGCGGGAACCTTTGTTCATGACCCCACTCCTCTGTCCGTATATCCCATTCCAATCACACCCTAAATAGTAGCACATTTTGTTCAATTTGTGTTACCAAAATCATTGCAGTTGCAAGGGTGAAAAAGGATAGAAGGAAATCGGTGGAAGAAATAGAATTTAAACTAAAATCCATATTTTGGGAGGAATAGAATGTTCAGAAAAAGATTAAGGAACGTTTGGTGTGGAATCGTGGCTTTGATGATCTGCTGGGGACCGGTGAGCGGATTTGCGTTTGGCGAATATGTGGATATAGAAGTCATTATAGACGGGGAACTCTTGGATACCGGCGGCATGACCTTGATCAAGGACGGGAGGGTGATCGTGCCGATGCGGGGAGTATTCGAAGCGCTGGGGGCAAACATCGATTGGCAACCCGATACTCGTACGGTTCGCGCTGTCAAGGGAGGGCGTGTCGTACAACTGACGATCGGTGAATCGGCAGCTTTGGTTAACGGCAGTCCGATCGAATTGTCCGTACCCGGTCAAATTGTAAAGGGCCGCACCTTGGTGCCGCTTCGTTTCGTATCTGAAAGTACCGGCGCCTATGTTCACTGGAACGGAAAAGAACGGGTCGTTTCCATATCGAGCGATGGCACCCCGCAAGTGTACCCTTCCCATTTTGTACATATCAACTCGGCAGATGTGGACACGCTGACCCGCATCATTCATATCAGCCGAGCCCGCGCTGAACAGATCATCCGCCTGCGCGAAGAGAAAAAGTTTGAATCGTACGAAGACTTGCTACGAATTCGCGGCATCGGAGAAGTACGCCTGCAGCAAATTCGCGAGCAAGGCCTGATCCGTTTTTGAAAAAGGAAAAAGAAAGGAATTCCCTTTATGAATACGCCTCAAAGGGAATTCCTTTCTTTATATCCTCAGTGGCTTGCCACCATCACTTTGCATACATCGTTGGCGAATTGAACCGGGTCTTCCACCGGCAACCCTTCAATGAGCAATGCCTGGTTGTACAGCAACTGCGTATAGAGGTTGAGCTTTTCCTTGTCGTTTTCGTAAGCGTCCTTCAACGTGCGGAACACTTCGTGTTCAGTGTTGATCTCCAGCACTTTTTGCGCTTGCACACCCGGATTGTCCGGAACAATTTTGAGCACTTTTTCCATTTCGATGGAGATCTCACCTTCAACGGAGAAACATACCGGATGCGTTCTGAGCCGCTGTGAAGCGCGCACATCTTTCACTTTGCCTTCCAGCTGTTTTTTCATATATTCAAACAGCTCTTTGTGTTCGTCCTGATCCTTGTCCGCCTTTTCTTTCTCCGCTTCGTCATCGAGACCGAGATCGCCACTGTAAACGGAGCGGAACGATTTGCCCTTGTAGTCTCCCATCATCTTGATGGCAAACTCGTCCACATCTTCCGTGAAGCACAAAATGTCATATCCTTTTTCCGCCACCCGTTCCGTCTGCGGCAGTTTGCTGATCCGTTCCACCGATTCGCCAGTTGCATAGTAAATATATTTTTGCTTTTCAGGCATCGCCGATACATATTCGTCCAGCGTGATCCGCTTTTTCTCTTTCGTCGAGTAAAACAGGATCAGATCCTGCAGGTCTTCCTTGTTGGCCCCAAAATCGCTGTAAATGCCGTATTTCAACTGGCGTCCGAACGAGTCGAAAAATTTTTCGTAATTTTCCCGGTCTTCCTTGAGCATTTTCAGCAATTCGTTTTTGATGCGGCTCTTGATGTTTTTGGCGATCTGTTTCAGCTGACGGTCATGCTGCAACATTTCTCGGGAAATATTGAGCGACAAATCCTCGGAATCGACCATGCCTTTTACAAAACTGAAATAGTCTGGCAGCAAATCCGGACATTTCTCCATAATCAGTACGCCGCTGGAATAAAGCTCAAGTCCCTTTTCATATTCTTTCGTGTAATAATCAAGCGGCGTTTTTTCGGGAATATAGAGGATCGCCCGGTAAACGAGCGTGCCGTCAGCGTGAATGTGCACATACCGGAGCGGTCTGTCGAAGCCGTACCGTTTCTCGGTATAAAAGTGATAATAGTCTTCATCGGTCAGCTCGTTTTTGTTTTTGCGCCAGATCGGCACCATGCTGTTGATGGTCTGTTCCTCGACGACAGTTTCAAATTCGTTCTCTTTGCCTTCCTTCGGCTTGCTGACCGACACATCCATCTTGATCGGGTAACGGATGAAATCCGAATACTTTTTGATGATCGTCCGAAGCCGGTACTCTTCTAAAAATTCGTCGTAATTTTCCTCCTCCGTATTTGGCTTGATGTGCAAGATGATGTCCGTTCCCACTTCCGCTTTTTCCGCGGGCCGGATCGTGTAACCGTCCACGCCGGACGATTCCCATTTCCACGCCTCATCGCTGCCCAGTGCGCGGCTGATCACCGTCACCTTGTCAGCCACCATAAAAGCGGAGTAAAAACCGACCCCGAACTGCCCGATAATCTCATGTCCCTCTTGTTTCTCAATGTTTTCCTTGAACATGAGGGAACCGCTGCGGGCAATGGTCCCCAGATTTTGGTCCAGTTCTTCTTTGGTCATGCCGATTCCCGTATCGGAAATCGTCAACGTCCGGCTCGCCTTGTCCGGTTTGATTTTAATGTAATAGTCGTCTTTGTTGAATTCGATCGACTCGTCGGTCAACGCTTTGTAATACACTTTGTCGATCGCGTCGCTGGCATTGGAAATCAGTTCTCTTAAAAATATTTCTTTGTGCGTGTAAATGGAGTTGATCATTAACTCCAACAGCCGTTTGGATTCAGCCTTAAACTGTTTCTTTGCCATCTCGGATTCTCCCTTACCCCAATTGTTAGCACTCATAGTCTATGACTGCTAATCAACTTGTTTATACCATACAACAAATTTCCATGTCAACCTGGAATTCCGGGATGGACCATCGTACAAAAAAAGGAAATTCCCGGCCGCCATCGATGCGGGATCGATCTTCGGCACCGGAATTTCCTTGTCATTAAGAACCATTTTTGTCAAGAACGCCGTCAGGCGTGAAAATCCTGGCCGGAGTAAACGGGTTTTACATAACCGGCACGAATGACAAAATCTCCGAAACGTTCTCCTTCTTTGCGTTCTTTGGCATAATGGTGAAAAATCGGTCGCAACGATTCGATAATTTCTTCTTCTCCGATGTTTTCCTTGTATAATTTGTTCAGCCGCTCGCCCGCAAATCCACCGCCGAGATACAGATTGTATTTGCCCGGAGCCTTGCCGATCAGGCCGATTTCACCCAAGGCGGGGCGTCCGCATCCGTTCGGGCAGCCGGTCATGCGGATCGTGATCTCCTCGTCTTTCAGACCCGCTTCTTCAAGGATCGGTTCCAGCTTGCTGAGAAGCACGGGCAAGTAACGTTCCGATTCGGCCATCGCCAACCCGCAAGTCGGCAATGCGACGCAGGAGATGGAGTTTCTGCGCAGGGCAGAGTTGTATCTGCCGTCGGTCAGGCCGTATTTTTCAACCAGTTCATTGATGATCTTTTTCTTCTGGCTCGTCACGTTGGCAATCATGACGTTCTGGTTCGGGGTCAGTCGGAAATCACCGGTATGCACCTTGGCAATCTCGCGCAATCCCGTCAAAAGCTGGGCGTCTTCGGTATCGCGTATACGGCCGCTTTGAATGAACAATGTCAGATGCCAGCGGTTGTTGCTTCCTTTGACCCAACCGTAGCGGTCCCCATTATGCTCGAACTTGAACGGCCTTGCCTCTTCCAGTTTCCAGCCGAGGCGACGCTCCAGTTCTTCCTTGAACCATTCAATGCCGCGGTCATCGATCGTATATTTGAGCCGGGCATGTTTGCGCACAGAACGATCGCCGTAATCCCGCTGTATGGTCACGACTTTTTCCGCCACATCGACGATCCGGTCCGGCACACAAAAGCCGATGACCCGCGCCAGCTGGGGATAGGTTTTCGGATCGCCGTGGGTCATTCCCATGCCGCCGCCAACCGCCACATTGAAACCGGTCAGCTTGCCGTCTTCCACGATTGCAATAAAGCCGAGATCCTGGGAAAACACGTCGACATCGTTGGAAGGCGGTATCGCCAGGCCGATCTTGAATTTGCGCGGCAAGTAAAGCGGGCCGTAGATCGGTTCGACCTCTTCCTGTTCGCGGCTGTCAACGACTTTCTCACCGTCCAGCCAAATTTCATGGTAGGCCGGGGTGCGTGGAGCGAGATGGTTGCTGATATGTTGAGCCCATTCGTACACTTCCGCATGGATTTCCGACTGGTACGGATTCGGATTGCACATGACGTTGCGGCTGACGTCACCGCATGCGGCCAACGTGGTCATCAGTGCTTCATTGATCGTGCGGATCGTTTTTTTCAAATCCCATTTCAATACGCCGTGCAACTGAAAAGCTTGCCGGGTAGTGATTCTGAGAGAATGGTTCGCGTATTTGCGCGCCAATTCATCCAGGACAAGCCACTGCTCTGGCGTGGCCACACCGCCGGGAGCACATACGCGCACCATAAACTGGTAGGACGGCTCCAGCTTCTGCTTGGCCCGTTCGTTGCGCACATCCCGATCGTCCTGCATATAGCTGCCGTGAAATTTCAAGATCCGGTTGTCTTCTTCCGGCAAGCCTCCGGTAATCGGATCTTCCAACGATTCTGCCAACGTCCCGCGCAAATAGCGGCTGTTATACTTGATATGCTCAACGTCACTGTGCGTCTCATCCGGTTTCGTAATGACCGGTTTGTGTTGTGACATCGCCTATCGCTCTCCTTTCCCATGGTCGCTTTTAATACACGTCACGCTGATAGCGTTTTTCCCGTTGCATGTTGGAGAGATATTCCTCCGCCCGCTCCCGGCTCAAACCGCCTTCCTGCTCGATGATGGTGATCAGCGTTTCATGAACATCGCGGGCCATCCGTTTTTCGTCGCCGCATACATAGACGTATGCGCCTTCTTCCAGCCAGCTGAAAAATTCTTTTTTCTTCTCCAGCATCCGGTGCTGAACATAAATCTTGCGGTCCGTGTCGCGGGAGAAAGCTACGTCCATTTTCGTCAACACACCGTTTTTCAGCCACGCTTGCCATTCCGTCTGGTACAGAAAATCAGTCAGAAAATGCTGATCGCCAAAAAACAGCCACGAGCGCCCGCCTGCTCCGATCTCTTCCCGCTCTTGCATAAATGCGCGGAACGGAGCCACACCTGTACCCGGACCGATCATGATGATCGGCGCTTCCGTATCTTGCGGCAGTTTGAAATTCGGATTGTGGTGCACATAGACCGGCACCGTGTCACCCGGTTGCAACCGCTCGGCGCAATAGACGGAGCAGACGCCGTAGCGATCGCGACCGTGCGCATGGTAGCGTACGGTGCGGATGGTCAGGTGCGCCTCGTCCGGATAGGCTTTCAGGCTGCTCGCAATCGAATATTGCCGGGCCGGGATTTTGCGCAACACCGACACCAATTGTTCCGGCGTACCTTTCCAAGGTCCGAAATCGCGCAAAAGATCGAGCAAATCTCTTCCGTTTACATATTCCCTTAACCGCTCCCCATCTTCCAGGAGACGGTTCAGATCGCTTTGGTTGGCGATATACGGTGCCGCTTTTTCCAGCAGCGGTTTGGAGAGGACCGTAATTTCATAGTGACGTTGAAAAGCTTCCCGAAGACTGCCGGTTTCTCCGCCGCTTTTGAACGGAACCGGTTCGTCGGCATTCCAGCCGAGTTCCTCAATCAAGGCGTCGACCAAAGCAGGATGATTCTCCGGATAAATGGCCAGGCAATCGCCAGGTTCGTAAACGAGATTGGAGCCTTCCAGCGACAGTTCCAGATGGCGGGTTTCCCGCCTGGAACCGCGTCCGTTCAGATTAATATTTTCCAGCACTTCGGCCGGGAACGGATGAGTGCGGGAATATACGCTTTGCTCCGGCGCCGCTAATCCATTTGCACTGACGTTAACGGTAACTGTAGCTGCTGCCTCGGCAGCCGCCCCGTTGGCAGACAACTCGGTCAGCCGGGACAGCACGCTGTTGAACCATTGCTCGGCAGGTTCATCAAAATCGACGTCACAATCGACGCGATCAGCAATGCGCTCAGCGCCCAGCTCTTCCAGCCGCTTGTCAAAATCTTTTCCGGTCTGGCAAAAAAACTCATACGAAGTATCTCCGAGCGCCAATACGGAAAACTTCAACCCGTCCAGCTTCGGTGCACGTTTGCTGTGCAAAAACTCGTAAAAGTTCAAAGCGCTGTCCGGAGGTTCCCCTTCACCGTGCGTACTGACGACGACGAGCAAATTTTTCAGTTTTTTCAATGTGTTTGGTTTAAAGTCACCCATGGATATGACGGTGACGTCAAAACCGTTCTCTTTTAATCTCTTGCCGAACTGTTCTGCCAGTCCCTGACTGTTTCCCGTTTGTGAGCCGTACAGAATCGTCACTTCTTTCGACACCGGTTCAGCGGCCGCCTGCACAGGCAATGGAGTGACCACGGCTTGTGCGCTGTCAGGCGCCGCTGTCAATACGGCCGTCTGGGATACCGAAGCGGCCAGATATCCGCTCAACCAGATACGCTGATTTTCCGTCAGCGTCGGCAGCAGACGATTGAGCCATTCCGTTTGTTCCTGGCTGAAGGGACTATTCGTCACATGAAGCTGCAAAAAGTTCCACCTCACATCGGATCTATTTCATAGTAATCATATCGAATTTAACTGTTCATGGAATAAAACTTATCATATCCGATGGGAATGGTCAACATTAATTCTTGCGCAAATGTCGCCCAATTGTAGTCCGATGTACGGCGGAATCAATGCCGGTTCGGGGAAGATGTGACGTCTAATGAAGACCATCTTGTTTGATCTCAGGGGGTATAAGCAAAAGCAAAATTTTTTTGCGATAATAACCATGGTCAGAACAGAATAAATGGAGGTGTTCGAAAACGGAAAAATCGTATACCCCTACATCCTATCTGAAGAGACTTTTTCGTTGGCGGGAAGAATCATAAGTTTTCCTTATAGATAACATAAGAAAGCTGTATGGCTGGTAGGACGGGACTAAGCGAGGGTGTCCACATAAACAGCGAGCGGCAAGCTGGATGCTCCCGCATGCATGATGTCAAAACAGAGCGGCGTAAGTCCCGGCATAACGTTCCACACTCCGAGCACGGCCGCATTAACACCTTGTGGACGCAAGACGGGCGTATTGCGAATGATTCTGTTTGCAGAACTAATTCTGTTCATGGAAACAGTGCCGGCATAAACGCCGCCGCGCGGATTGAGGATCAAACGCACCGAACGGTTGCGTCCGCTGTCATTGTAGATCGGGACGCATACGCGAATCCGTGCACCGAAATGGCCGACATTGTTCAGCGCATGGACCGGATCGACGCTCATGGATGCGGTAAACACGCGGTCGGATGTCCCGTTGGACAAACTTTGTGACATCGTTTCCCCCGTCGTATAGACCCGGGTTTGAGCAAGCACATCGGCAAAAGGCCAGCTGCCGCGCGGATGCGTGCCGGAAGGAGCAAGCGGCGGTTTGGCAATCCGTGACAATTCCCCCGCCCCGTCAACGGCGGCGACCGTTCTGATCACATAGCGCGTATCACCAAGACCATGTTTCCAAACGGTAAATTCATATAAAAAGCCGATCAGTTCACCATGCCGCACATGCCAGGCGTCGATACAAGTTCTTTGCCCGGCTTCGACGGTTTTAAAGGAAGGAAGAAAGGTCCAATTACCGCTCATAAATCTATCCGCCAGACGCCTTCCTGCCGCCAGGCAGTCACCGGCGGAAAATGCGACGATACGGCGCAAATCCGTTACGAACAGCCGATTCAGGGGAGAACAATTTTCAAGCGTCACCCCCAAAGTCAAAGTTTTGCCGGTCCGGTTCAAATGCCAGGCGAAAATGCGGTGCATGACCGGCTCGAAATCGGCACGTTGGACGATATCATGCCACAGAGTGACCCTGCTTTCGGGCATGGACTGTTCATCCAACGTTTCCGGATTGTCGCTCACCATCAATCTCCGTGTTCCGAGCGGCGCAGCAAAATCAATCGGTTCCGGCACCGGCATGTTCATTTTTGTCGACACGATGAGTGGTGTTGGGCGCATCTTGTGCACCTCCGGCGGTTTTTAAGGTTCGCGGCGATCCGATCCCGGCGTATACAGGCTTACGCTTTTGGCAAATCAGGCCTACGCTATCAACATATGCCCCTATCCCGCACAATAGAGCATCATACCGCTTTCAACCTGCATCGAAGCCTGTTATAATACAAGTAATACTTGTAAAGGAGGATATAAAGTTGACACAAGCAACCAAGCCGAACCAACCACTCGTTACGCACATTTATACCGCTGATCCGTCGGCGCACGTGTATGAAGGAAAACTGTACATTTATCCTTCACACGACGTCGATCAGGACATGCCCCAAAATGACAATGGCGACCAGTATGCGATGGTCGACTATCACGTCCTGTCAATGGACGACATCGGCGCTCCGTGTGTCGATCACGGCTGCGTTTTGCATCTGAAGGACATCCCTTGGGCAAAGCAGCAATTGTGGGCACCGGACTGCGCATATAAAAACGGAAAATATTATTTTTATTTTCCGGCCAAAGACCACGATGGCATCTTCCGCATCGGCGTAGCCACCAGCACATCGCCCGCCGGACCGTTCAAGCCCGAACCGAACTATATCCCGGGCAGCTTCAGCATCGATCCCGCCGTATTCGTCGACGATGACGGACGTGCTTACATGTATTTCGGCGGATTGTGGGGCGGGCAGTTGGAAAAATGGCAAACGGGGGAATACAATCCGGATGGCAAAGAACCGGCTCCCGATCAGCCTGCGCTCGGTCCCCGCGTAGCAGAAATGAGCGATGACATGCTCACTTTCAAAGAAACGCCGCAAGAAATTTCGATCGTTGACGAAGATGGAAATCCGATTTTGGCCGGGGATGAGGAACGCCGCTTTTTCGAAGGCCCCTGGATGCACAAATATAACGGTTACTATTATCTGTCCTACTCCACGGGCACGACGCATTATCTGGCCTATGCGATGAGCAAGAGCCCGAAAGGTCCCTTCGTCTATAAAGGACATATCCTGACTCCGGTCATCGGCTGGACAACCCATCATTCTATCGTGGAGTTCAAGGGCAAATGGTACCTGTTCTACCACGACAGCTCACTGTCAGGTGGAGTGAACCACAAGCGCTGCGTCAAATTTACCGAACTGCATTACAATGATGACGGTACGATCCGAACGATCGACTATCAATCTCTGAAATAATTCAATCCTTCATCGCTGAAAACAGATCCATCAAAAAGACGGAAACGAACCTCTTGTTCTACGTACGAACCGTTAGAGGAGGATTTCGTTTCCGTCTTTGAATTTCGCCATTCACGATCGGGATGAGCGGCGGCGTCGCCATGAACATTTCGCCAGATTTCCTTGTTGCCCCATTTTAAGGTAATATAATAAAGGTAATATAATAACAGATTCACCTGCCAACACTTCATCAGGATATGACATCATCGCATGGCAGCACGTTGTCGTCAGATGGCGCATATCATAGATGAAGAGGTGAAACTCATGGCGATCCTGCTCGGTTTGATCGTGTCTTTCGGTCTAGCATCCGCACTTCTGTTATTCCGCCATCGTACGATACCGCATGCTAAAAAGCGATCCCAGGATTATCCCACCATTTCGGTCATCATCCCAGCCAGAAATGAAGAACGCAATTTGCCCCATTTGCTCGAATCGTTGAAAAAACAAACCATCCCCTTGCATGAAGTGATTGTCGTGGATGATCATTCGCGGGATCGGACACGATCCATCGCCGAAAGTTACGGGGTCAAAGTGTTGACATCCCCTGAACTTCCCGCCGGATGGACGGGAAAAAGCTGGGCCCTGTGGAACGGCTATCGAGAGTCAAGCGGTGAACTGCTCATCTTTCTGGACGCCGATGTGCGTCTGTCTGAAAACGCTATCGAGTCGCTTGTCCAGGAACAACAGCGGCAAGGCGGCGTCATTTCCGTTGTGCCTTACCACATTACGGAAAAAAGCTATGAAAGATGGGCGATGGTGATCAATTTGCTCGCCGCATTCGTCTTTACTTCCCCGTTTGAAAACCGGAATCCACAAAAAGGGATGTTCGGTGCCTGCATCGTGGCCAGCCGGGCCGATTACGAAAAAATCGACGGCCACCGTTCCATCTCGTCGGAAGTGCTGGACGATCTTCGTTTGGGAGCACGTTTTCAAGCGGCGGGAATCCGGGTGTCCAATTACCTTGGCTCCGATCTCATATTGTTCCGCATGTATCCGGGCGGGTTCCGCAGTGAACTGGAGGGCTTCGCCAAAAGCGCGATTCCGAGCACATATTCGCTTCATCCGTTTACCTTGTTGCTGGTCGCTTTATGGCTCGTGGGACTCATCGCTTCCCAATCCGTTTTCTTTTTGATCGGACAGCCCGTCTTTCCGATCCTTGTGCTTGGTTATGTCGCGTATACGGTGGAAATTCTCTATTTCAGCCGACGGGTCGGAAAGTTCGGCTACGTTCATCCCGTTGTTCATGTGATCTCGCTTCTCTTTTTCTTGGTTGTCATCGGGTATTCCCTGTACCAGTCCGTCTTGCGCAAAAAAGTGATCTGGAAAGGCAGGTACATCGAGGTCGGGAGGGATGAGTCATGATCCTGCTCATTACCTTGCTTTGTTTTTTGTGCGGTTCGCTCATGTTCTCCTACTGGATCGGCCTTATGTTAAAAATCAATATCCGCTCGATCGGCGACAGCAATCCCGGAGCTGCCAACCTTTGGAGTGCCGCCGGATACAAATTCGGCCTGCTCGGAGTGATACTGGATTTTTCAAAAGGATACATACCGCTCTATTTCGTTACAGCAAACGAGCTTGTGTCCGGCCCAGCCCTGATTCCTGTCGCGCTGGCGCCCATTTTCGGGCATGCCTTTTCTCCCTTCCTCAAATTTAATGGAGGCAAGACCGTCGCCGTCAGTTTCGGGGTATGGAGCGCGTTGACCCAATTTCAGGCTTCCTTGTATCTGGCCGTCATTCTCGCCATTTTGTTTGTACTGCTGAAAATGATCAAAAAAGGCGGCAAAACGACAAGCGGTGAAGACGGTCTGCAAACGACCACAGGTTTTTTGCTTCTGTCCGCCTATTTGATCTATGAAGGATACCCAACATTCATGCTCTGGATCTGGTTCGGCAATTCCCTCCTGATGTTGTGGAAAAACTGGGACGGAATCTACCAGGTCGTCCGCGACAAAATTAAAGGTAAAGTCCCTTACGTTTAACTAAGCGAACTCAGCTCTCCCTATTAAGATTGGCGCAGTGATCAGCTTATGCGCAGTGATCAGCTTCTGCGCAGCTTTTGTGCAGTGACAGCTTCTCATTAAGCCCTGGCTGTACATAGCCAGGGTTTATTGGTTTGTTGCGGCAAAATGACAAATCGCTGCTTGACCTTAAATGAAGGCCGACTTTATCATAGATTCAAAATTGAATACGTATTAATAACAAAAAATCACCAAAACGCTGGAGGAGGGAACAAGGTTGTACCGGACGGTCCTGATTGATGATGAGCCTTGGGCACTGTTGGGGATGCGGAATACGTTTCCTTGGGAGCAGTACGGTTTTCGCATCATCGCCGAGCTGACGGACCCGATCGCTGCGCTCCGCATCATTCATGAACAGAAGCCGGACGCGGTCTTCACCGATGTGCGCATGCCTGGAATGACCGGCTTGGAACTGATGAAACAGTCGCGTGAAAAAGGAATTGAAGCCGAGTTTGTGATCGTGAGCGGTTTTTCGGAATTTGCCTATGCCCAGGAAGCGATCCGATACGGCGGCTTCGACTATTTATTGAAACCGCTGGAAAAGGAAGAGACCGAGACCGTTCTGAAAAAGCTAAATACACGCCTCAAGCTGAAAAACCCTCATTCTGCCTCACCGATCATTGACCCTGACGATCTGGAAGCGGAAATTAACGAACAGTTCAGGGAACTGCTCCGTTATGTCAACCACCACTACCACGAAGAGCTGCAACTGAAAGAACTCGCCAGCCGTTTCCATCTCCATTTCACATATTGCTGTGATCTGTTTCGGAAAACGACCAAAACAACATTTTCAGATTATGTCACCCGGCTTCGTCTGAACAAGGCCTGTGAACTGTTGCAAAACAAAACATTGCCCATTTACGAGATCAGCGCCCGTGTCGGTTACAATGACCATTACTATTTCAACAAGGTGTTCAAAAAACATCACGGGATCACTCCGGCACAATTCCGGCGGAGAGGAAGAGTCTAGACATGCTGAACCTGCATCGGGTCAAGCTGAAAACACAACTGTTGCTGCTAATTACGATCTCCAGTGTCATGCTCGGACTTCTGCTTGTTTTTTACTATGTACAATTTCACCAGCTGGCTGAAGAGCGCGGCAACGATTACACTTCCCGAATCATGGACCAAATTGAGGAACGACTGCTTCTGGACGCCAGGGTCATGAAAGACGCTGCTCTCGCCGCCGCCTACAATACGACGACACAGGAATATTTCAATGCTGACGATCCGGTAAAGCGGATGGAACTGAACGAAGTGGTGCTGGAAATTTTGTATGGCATCCGCGCCTCCAACAAAAACATCAAATCGATCATGCTGTATGACCGGAAAGGAAGTCTGGTCGGAGCTTCGATCTACCCGGGCGATTACTGGCTGTTCAGGGAACTATTGAGACGTTACGCATTCGACCGCGAAGACTTTATCGATCCGCTCTATACCGATATTATCTCCAATCCGGCTCACAATCTGTTTCATTATGCTTACATCACCCCTGTATTCAGCACCCATGACCGCAGCGGACCCTTTCAGAAAATCGCCGTTTGCATCGTAGTCTACCATACCGACAGTCTGGACAGCATGATCAGCAACATGGCGACCACCGACAATTCATTCGTCGCGATTTTGGACAAGTTCCATACGGTGGTGGCCACCAATCACTCGGAGCGGAGAGGGACAGTGTTCAACCTGGATGAAATGCGAGACATTATCGATGCAAAAGAGTACCAGCAGATCAAAAACAACGAGGTAAGAAGGGTCAAGTACGGCGATGATGAACTGATGTTTCAAAAAAAGGATTTGCGTCTCAATGGGTGGAAAATGATCAGTCTCGTGCCGACCCACGATTTGACCAATGACGTCAAGAAGATTCGCAATGTCGGATTTCTGATCGGCATGATCATGGTGTTGCTCATTTTTGCGATGGGTTATCTGTTCAACCGGAATGTCACTTTACCGATCGAAAAGATGGTGCACTTTACGCGCAGCATGCGGGAACGATACACGGACCGGCGCCTCGACATCAAGGAGCAAAATGAAATGGGAGTGCTCGCTGCAGGAATCAATAAAATGCTCGACACCATTTCGGAAGTAAACCGGCAATACGTGCATGCGAAAACATCGCTGTATCAAACGGAACTGGCGAAGAAGCAGGCTGAACTTTCGGCATTGCAAAGCCAGATCAACCCGCATTTTCTGTACAATACGCTCGAGTGCATCCGCAGCATCGGCACTGTATACGGCTCCGAAGAAATCGTCAAAATCTCGACCGCGATGGCCCACATTTTCCGTTACAACATCAAGGAAGACAACATGGTGTGTGTTCAGGACGAAATGGAATGCGTCCGCCAATATTTAAGCATCATGTCCATCCGCTATTGGAACAAGTTTGAGATAGACATCCACATCGAACAACGTTTGCTGCACATGAAAATGTTGAAAATGACCTTGCAGCCGATCGTCGAAAACGCGATCTATCATGGTCTCGAACGAAAAAGCGGAAAAGGAAAACTGAGCGTGAACGGATACAGGAAAGACCCAAAAACCGTCTGCTTCGAAATTGAGGACAATGGGATCGGTCTTGACGAACAAGAGCTGGACCGGCTGCGCCGGCTGCTCGATACGGGGCCTGATGATGATGTTGTGGAACAGGGTGGAAAAAGAAGCATCGGTCTTGTCAATATCCATATGCGCATCCGTTTGTACTTCGGTAAGCCATACGGTCTGCACATCGATAGCCAGCCGAACCGCGGCACCAAGGTTATGATCCGCTTGCCTCTTATCGACGAAAATGCAAAAACTGAACAGGCAGCGAAACCGAATTAGACATCCATCCGAATCCAGTCCGAAATCATCCGAAGTTTGTTCTGAAATCCGAATCGGGTTCGAAATGAACCGAAGTCCGTATCTTTTTTCTCCTATTGTAAACGCATACAATACAAGTAAATCTTTACAAGGAGGGAACCTTAGCTCAATGAATAAGACCGGCCAACAACCGTGGTGGAAAAACCGGGCCTGGCGACAGATCCAGACAAACTTGCGGGAAATTGACATGCTGGACATCGATGCGGAACGTTATGTCGCTGACCTGAAAGCATTCAAAGCCAATTCGGTCATGCTGAACGCTGCCGGAATCATCTCCAGTTATCCGACCCGGTTGCCCTTTCATTTTCAAAGTCCTTATCTCAAAGGCGCAAGCCTGGAGGAGCTGATCGAAGCCTGCCATAAAGCGGACATCAAGGTCATTGCCCGCACCGATTTTTCCAAAGTGCGCAGACCGATTTATGAACGTTATCCGGAATGGGCTTACCGGACCGCCAACGGAGACATCGTTGACTATAACGGTGATGTTCATGTATGCATCAACAGCGAATATCAGCAAAAATATGCGCTGGACATCATCAAAGAAACGCTCACGTCGCATGATTTTGACGGCATCTTTTTCAATATGGGCGGATTTATTACGTTCGACTATAGCGGCAACGATTATGGCATTTGCCATTGTGACAATTGCCGGCGCAAGTTCAAAGAAAGCTATGGTTTCGACCTGCCCCGAAGCAAAGATTGGGACGACCCCGCCTACCGCGCCTACCTTCTGTTTAAAAAAGAGGTGATGCGTGCTCACGAACAGCTGATCTATGATTTCATCACCGAAATCCGGCCCGATGTCGTGATCGCCAACAATTTCATCCAGCGCGGAATGTTCCGCCAGGAATCAAACACCGCAATCGAGCGCCCATTGCCGCACTGGCAGTACAGCGCATCGGACAACACGAAATGGGTAGTCAGTTCGTACCCGGGCATGGGTTCCTGCAACACAACTGTCGATTTCATCGATTTTCCTTACCGGCATGTGGCCGTTTCCCCGTACCAGGCGGGGGTGGAAGTTCCCAGCCGGCAGATGGCGACGGGAACGGAGGTGCAGCCGGAGGGGGTTCAGAGGCCACAGGCGAACCGACCACATTGACCCTCTGGACGTTCAATGATCTTCACACCGATTATTACAGAAAAACAGTCGAACTTTGGAACGAAGAACATCCTGAACAACCGATCGATTTAGTGATCGACACGTATCCGAATAATGAAATGCATACCAAATTGCTGATTGCCCTGCAATCCGGCGTTGGAGCACCTGACATCGCAGACATCAACATCAACTTTTTCCATAACTTCCTCAAAGGCGACATTCAACTGGTCGAGCTGAACGATATTATCGAACCGGAATTGTCACAGTTTGTCAAGTCCCGTTTCGATATTTACAGCAAAGACGGTAAATATTACGGTATCGGTTTCCACGTCGGCGCCACGGTAGTCTATTACAACAAGGAAATTATGGATCAGGCCGGCGTCGATATCGAGTCGATCAAAACGTGGGACGATTACATCGAAGCTGGTAAAAAAGTACTGGCCGCAACAGGCAAGCCGATGACGGCCTTTGAAATTACGAACCAAAGACCGTTCTGGCCGATGATCGTACAAAGAGGTTCCGACTACCTCAGTGAAGAAGGCGTCATTCTGGACAACGAAACGAACATCGAAGTCCTGCAAGCGATGTACGACATGATTTACGAACATGAGATTGCGATCCCGATGCCTGGCGGAAATACAGGTTCGGAAGAATTTTTCGCCTTCATGAACAACGGCGGCATCGCTTCTCTCATTATGCCGATGTGGTATATGGGCCGCTTTACGAGCTACATGCCGGATCTGGAAGGCAAGATTCTGATTCGTCCGATGCCGGTATGGGAAGAAGGAGACTTCCGTTCGGCCGGTATGGGTGGAACAGGCACTTCGATCACGAAACAGAGCGAACACATCGATCTGGCCAAACAGTTCCTGGCCTATGCCAAGCTGACGAAAGAAGCCAACATCCGCATCTGGCAGGAGCTGCAATTCGACCCGATCCGTTGGGATGTTTGGGATGCGCCCGAACTTCAAGAACCGCTTGAGTACTTTGGCAATGAAGTCGTGTTCAATACGTTGCTTGAGCTCAAAGATGAAATTGCTTCACCGTATTACAACGAATTGAGCTCGGCTGCACAGGATCTCGTCATGAATGACGTTATGTTCAAAGCGCTCAGCGAACGGATCGCTACGCCGGAAGAAGCTTTGCGCGAGGCGGCAGATGAGCTGCGCAGCCAACAAGAGTAATGGGGGTCTTCCCCGTTAATCCATGGGGGTGAAAATATGGTCAAAGCTTTAAGATCGCTACTATACTCAGAAAAAGTCGCACCTTATATATTCGTCTCCCCCTTCATCGTAGCTTTTGTCGTATTCTTTCTCTATCCGACAATCAACACGTTTGTCATGAGTTTTCAGGAAATCGTGGGATTGGACAGCGCCCGTTTTGTCGGGCTCGAAAACTACAAGAAATTGTTCAACGTCCATTTTTACAATGCGCTCAAAACCAATACCCTGTACACCCTGTTCACATTGCTGTTGCTGATTCCAATCCCCATCCTGTTTGCCGTGTTTCTCAACAGTGCCTTTGTCAAGGGAAAAACCTTTTTCAGAACGTCCATTTTTATCCCGGCGCTGACCTCGGTCATCGTCGCCGGGGTCTGCTTCCGACTCATGTTTGGGGAGCTGGACACAGCGCTGGTTAACTCTCTGTTGATCAAGATCGGACTGCCGCCGCAAAAATGGCTGCTCGGATACTGGACGGGAATGCTGTTGATGGTGCTTTTGCACTTCTGGAAAACGGCCGGAATCTTTATGGTTTACTATCTGGCCGGACTGCAAAGCATCCCGCATGAACTGTACGAATCGGCCCAAATTGACGGCGCCGGAGCTGTGCAGAGATTATGGTACATCACCTTGCCGCTTTTGAAACCGATCGTCATCTATACGTTGACCATCGCCATATTTGAGGGTTACCGGATGTTCGGCGAAAGCTATGTGTTCTGGAATGAAGGGATGCCAGGAGATATCGGACTGACGATCGTCCGCTACATTTACCAGCAAGCGTTCCAGAGAAATGATATGGGCTTCGGCTCCGCTATCGGGATTGCGCTGTTGTGTCTGGTCATGATCGTCAACCTGATTCAGCTGCGATTTTTCGGGATGTTTAAAAAGGAGCGGGATTAAGATGAAGAAAAAAAACATGCTCACGTCGATCGTTCTCATCTTGTTCTTCATTGCGGTAAGCATCCTATTTCTGTTCCCGCTTTACTACCTGGTCATGGCGTCCTTTAAACCGGCAGATGAACTGTTTCGAAACGGACTCGATTTCTCCATCAATCTCGATCTGATGAATCTGAACAACTACCGATTGCTGTTTACCGACGGAGGGGGCGTCTACCTGTCCTGGTACAAGAACAGTCTGCTGATCACAGCGCTGTACACCGGTCTCGGATTGTTCTTGTCCTCTATGGTCGGATATGGACTTGGCGCCTATCAGTTCAAAGGGAGAAACTTCATCTTTCTGCTGGTCCTGTTCGTGCTGATGATGCCGGTAGAAATCTTGATGCTTCCTTTATACAAGCTGATGATTTCATTAGGCATGATCAACAAGTATTCCGGTGTGATTCTGCCATTTGTCGTATCACCGATCGCCGTGTTCTTTTTCCGGCAATTTGTTTCCGGTTTGCCCAAAGATTTTATGGATGCCGGAAGAATCGACGGCTGTACGGAAATAGGCATTTTCTTCAGAATTATGGTTCCGCTCATGGCCCCGGCTTTCGGAGCAATGGGCATCTTGCTGGCCATGCAAAGCTGGAACAATTTTATCTGGCCTTTAATTGTTCTGCGTACGAATGAGATGCTGACGCTACCGATCGGATTGGCCTCGATGCTCACACCGTATGGAAATAACTATGACAAATTGATCGCAGGTTCTGTTTTGGCCATTATTCCGATCATCATCGTATTTTTGTTCAACCAAAGAGCGTTTATTTCAGGGCTGACAGCAGGCGGGGTCAAAGGCTGAGACGGCTGAGACGGTTACACGCTGACGTCTTGACCCTCCTCATGATCATCATAGATCATGGTCATCATCACAATTATGATATAAAAGGGGTTTTGCACACATGACGAACATCATTCGCGTTCATACCAAGGCAGGAACACAAAAGATCAGCAGGCACATCTATGGTCATTTTGCCGAGCATTTGGGACGATGCATCTATGATGGTTTCTGGGTAGGCGAAGATTCGAGCATCCCCAATACACGCGGGATCCGCAACGATATCGTCGAAGCATTGAAAAAAATCAAAATCCCGAACTTGCGTTGGCCCGGAGGCTGCTTTGCCGACGAGTACCATTGGAAAGACGGTGTCGGACCGAGAGAGCAAAGACCGCGCATGATTAACAACCACTGGGGCGGCGTCGTCGAAAACAATCACTTTGGCACCCATGAATTCTTTGATCTGTGTGAATTGCTCGGCGCCGAGCCTTATATTTGCGGGAATGTCGGAAGCGGCACTGTTCAAGAAATGCAACAATGGATCGAATATATCACGTTTGACGGCGAATCGCCCATGGCCAATTGGCGCAAGCAAAACGGGCGTGAAAAACCGTGGAAACTGACGTTCTTTGGTGTAGGGAATGAAAACTGGGGCTGCGGCGGCCGCATGCGAGCCGAATATTATGCCGATCTGTACCGCCAGTACAGCATGTACGTCAGAGATTACGGAGATAACAAGATTTTCAAGGTGGCAGCTGGACCTCGCGGAGCCAACTATCATTGGACGGAAGTGTTGATGCGCGAAGCCGGCTATTTCATGGACGGTCTCGGTCTGCACTACTACACCAGAGTGAGAGACCATAACATCGTGATCAAAGCCGAAGACGGCAACGAGTTTTACATTTTCGATCCGGAGGCAGTACGCGGGGACGCGGTCGATTTTGAAGACTATGAATGGTATGCGATCATGAGATCCGCCTACTTCACCGATGAACTGATCCGGAAACACTCGGCCATCATGGACAAGTACGATCCGGAAAAACGAGTGGCGCTCGTCATCGACGAATGGGGTACCTGGTTTGACGTAGAACCGGGAACAAATCCGGGCTTCTTGTACCAGCAAAACACGGTACGGGATGCCGTATCTGCAGGAATCAGCCTCAACATTTTCAACAATCATTGCGACCGGGTCAGATTGTGCAACTTGGCCCAGACGGTCAACGTGCTGCAAGCTCCCATTCTGACCAAGGGTGACAAGATGATTCTGACCCCGACCTACCATGTGTTCGATCTGTACAAGGTGCACCACGATGCCGAGTTGCAACCGGTAGAAATCGAAACTGAAAAAATCCGTTACGGCGGTGAAGAACTGCCTTTGATCAGCGTATCGGCATCCACCGATGCATCCGGCAAACTGAATTTGACGATCACCAACTGCAGCCTCGACAAAACCGTTCCGGTCAAGATTGACGCAGGCGGAACGCACAACAAGCTGGCAGGAGGACAGATTTTGACGGGACCGGCCATGAACAGCCACAATACGTTTGAACAGCCTGACCTCGTCAAGCCGGAAGCCTTTACCCAAGCACGGGTACAGGGAGAAGCTGTCGAAGCTGAAATCCCGCCGATGTCCGTCGTTCTGTTGACGTTGGAATAAGGCAGCGGATTGAACCATGACGAGCAAGCGTGAAGCGATCAGACCGTGCAGGGACTGTTCAGAATCGGTCCATGTCAGTGAAGAACAAGTGGAGGAAATTCTCCACATGATGTTGACTCGACGAAACAGACAGCTCGTCGATCAAGAAACGGCGTCCAGGCGTCTCGAGCTATGTCTCGCCTGTGACGCCTATCACGCAGATGCAGGAGGAACCTGTCAATATTGCGGCTGTCTCGTCGCGGTCAAAACCCGTCTGGAGGGCGAGCACTGTCCCGATCCTCGCCAACCGAAATGGGAATAAAAATGGGTGATCCAGAAAAGGGGTCAAAAAAGCGGCGTACTCAGGTTTAACCTGAATACGCCGCTTATTTTTTGCTTCAATAACCTTGCAAAACCCTACAACTTGTAAAACGTTTTGGCATTTTCACCGAAACATTTCTGCATTTCGGCTTCTCCCCACTCTTGCGGTAGCGCGTGTAACAACACGTTTATCACATCATCATATTCGGCCGCAAGCAAACATACAGGCCAATCACTGCCATACATCACCCGATCCGGACCGAATGCCTGTATCACTTTTTGTACATACGGGACAAAATGTTCTTTCTTCCAGTTCTGATGATCCGCCTCGGTCACCATGCCAGACAGTTTGCAGTACAGGCGCGGAAAGCGAGCCAGCTTCTCGATCTGCTTTTCCCATGGATCCATCCTGCCTTCCGCAATCGGCGGCTTGCCAAGATGATCCAATACGCCTCTTAAGTTCGGTACCTGATTCAACATTTCGATCAGGATGTCCAGTTGGCTGGAGACGACGAGCAGATCGACCGGCACATCTTCCTGTTCGAAAAATTTGAGCGCCTCTATAAATTGGGGCTTCAACACCTGGCTTGGATCGGACATGTCCTGAATCATGATGCGAAATCCGACATATTTCGGATGTTTGGAAAATTCCCGATGATGGTCCCACCAATGGGGATCGGCCAGATCCAAATACCCCACCACACCTAAAATCGTCTCTTCCTGATCGGCCAGCTCCAGGATAAACCGGGTTTCCTCAATGGTGGGAGCTGCCTGAACCAGGATCGTTCCGTCCAACTGATGTTTTTGTAAATGAGGCCTTAAATGTTCAGGCAAAAAATTCCGATACAACACGGGCAATTCTGGAGTGATCCAACCGTAATCCCCCCGCTCAATACGCCAATAGTGCTGGTGAGCATCGATTCTGACCACCGGTTTTACCCCCTTATGAAATCGGCGCTTCTTCAGGGATCAATCCTTCATGTACACATTCCGCCCAAAAATCATCCGGTATCGATACGCCAAACATATCGATGTTTTCCTGAAGCTCTTCTTTCGACCGCGCACCGGTCAAAACCGATGTAACAGCCGGATGTTTCAGCGGAAACTGGTATGCAGCCGCCTTCAACGGAATGTTGTGGCGCCGGCACACTTCATCCAGACGCCGCGCTTTTTCGATCCATTTCGGTTCGGCCGGACGATAGTTGAACATCGGCGTCTTCGCATAGGGATCAGCGAGAATTCCACTGTTGAGCACTCCGCCGATAAAGATGGAAATTCCTTTTTTCTCCGCGATCGGCATCAAGTCTTTTAGCGCGCTTTGATCCAGCAGCGTATACCGTCCCGCAAGCAGGAAGCAATCAAAATCGTAGTTTGTGGCAAAGCGCGCCAGCATCTCCGACTGGTTCATGCCGGCTCCTACCGCCTTGATCACACCTTGCGAACGCAGTTCCCACAGCGCTTTGTAAGCCCCTTCGATCGCTTCCTGTTCGTAGTCGTCCGGATCGTGAATGTGCACGATATCCACGCGTTCAATGCCGAGTCTTTTCAAACTGTTTTCAAACGAACGCATAACTCCGTCATAGCTGTAGTCGTGTACCCTTTCCAGCTCGGTCGGAACCGAAGGCGGCTCCTCCGGAACCTTGTACCCGACTTTGGTCGCCAGCGTAAACGTGTCGCGCGGGACTTGGGACAAGATGCGGCCCAATCTTTTCTCCGCCAATCCGGATCCATACAAGGGAGCGGTATCAAAAAAGCGGATACCGGCATCCAAAGCCGCCTGTATGGTCTGTTCGGCGGCTTCAGTGGTTACCGGTTCATACAGAAAGCCAAGCGCGCCGGTGCCGAGCCCGAGCACGTTGACTTTGACCGAAGTTTTGCCTACCGTTCGCATTTCCAGGTAATCAACCATGTCATCACGCTCCATAAAGGATATACTTCTTGTTCGACTCCACCTGAAACTCAATGACGCCTGCGGAAGATTCCGTAAACGTAACGTCCTGATCATCCACGGTTACCCGCACAGGCATACGGGTTCTGACGTGGCACACCCCATCGTGATCCGGCACGATTACAGCCTGTTTCAAGCGGCCTTCTTCCCAGGTGATGTCGACCGTATACCCTCCGCGTCCGCGCAAGCCCTGAACCGATCCGCTCGCCCAAGAACGCGGCAATGCGGGCAGCAAATGCAAAGAACCTTCATGGCTTTGCAACAGCATCTCCGCGATTCCGGCCGTACCGCCAAAGTTGCCGTCGATCTGGAATGGCGGATGGTCGTCAAACAGATTGGGCAATGTCGATTGAGCGAGCAGGACATGCAAATATTCGCCTGCCTTTTCGCCATCCAAAAGCCGGGCATACATGTTGATGATCCAGGCGCAGCTCCAGCCGGTATGTCCACCGCCGTGTTTCAACCGGCGCTCCAGAGTAACGCGGGCAGCTTCGGCCAATTCGGGTGTGTGAAATACCGAAATTTCATTACCTGGATGAAGTCCGAACAGGTGTGAAATGTGGCGGTGCCCGGGTTCGGCCTCTTCATAGTCGTGAATCCATTCCATGATCTGGCCGTATTTTCCGATCTTCGTTTTGGGCAAACGTTCAGCCGCTACTTTCAGCTGACGGCGGAAATCTTCGTCGATGTCCAGAATTTCAGCGGCTTTCTCACAAGCTGTAAACAGTGCCCGGATGATCTGGTTATCCATCGTCGGACCGTATGTGAGCGAAGCCACCTCTCCGTTAGGCAAAATATACGTATTTTCCGCAGACAGGGACGGACAGGTGACGAGTTCTCCATCCGGACTTTCCACGAGAAAATCCAGCATAAACAGGGATGCTTCTTTAAGAATATCATAATGTTCCTGCAAAAAGGACCGGTCTTTGGAAAATTCGTAATGATCCCACAGATGGAGCGCGAGCCAGGCCAATCCCAGGGGCCAGTAAGTCGCAGTAATGACAGAATCTTGCGGCGCGCTGTCCGCCCAAATATCCGTATTGTGATGCGCCACCGAACCGCGGCAGTTGTACATTTCTTTCGCTGTTTTCCGCCCCGATTCCTTAAGCCGCTTGATCAGCTCAAACAACGGTTCCTGCAATTCCGGCAAATTGCACGGGTTGGCCGGCCAATAATTCATTTGCAAGTTGATATTGATCGTGTATTTGCTGTCCCAGCTGGGCAAGAATTGATCATTCCATATTCCCTGCAAGTTGGCCGGAAGCGATCCAGGACGGCTTGAAGCGATCAGAAGATAGCGGCCGAACTGAAAATACAGAGCGAGCAGGCCCGGGTCGTCCTCGCCGGAGCGTACCCGTTCCAATCTTTCCCGGGTGTCCAGAGCTTCCAATTCCGGTGCCGAACCATCCAGATGCAGCCGCACACGATCGAACAGTTGCACATAATCCGCTTCGTGATCCTTTTGAATCGCAGCGAATCCTTTTTTCGCCGCCGCTTCCGTGCGCTCCAGACTGTAGGCCTCAGGATCGGTTTGCCGGAACGTGGTGGCTGCAGCGAGATACAACACGACTTCATCGGCATTCTCGACCACGAGATGCTCGCCGATCGTCTGTACGCTTCCCCCTGTCGCACTGCATTGCAATGCCGCACAATAATCTACACCATTATGGCCATCGGCATTTCCTTTCATGACCAGCTTGTCGCCACCCCGCGGCTCGATGCGCTCCACATAGCGCCACTGGGCGCGACTGAAGCGCGCGGTGAAGCTGATACTTCCCGGCTGGTCCGCAGCAAGCCGGATCGCCAGCACCTGATCCGGATAGCTGGCCAACACTTCCCGTTTGTATTGGATACCGTCCCGTTCATAAGTCACGCGGATGATCGCCTTTTCCAGATCCAGTTCACGATGATAGTTTTGCACATCCTGATCTTTATGGTCCGCACCGAAATCGAGATACAGATCACCGAGGGGGACATAGTGGCGCTGCGTTTCCGGCATTCCTGTCAACGCCAGGATCGCCAGCCGTTCCGCTTCCTTAATCTGGCCGTTAAAGAGCAGTTCGCGAATTTTGGGCAAATATTTGGGTGCATCCGGATTGAGACGATCCTGTGGCCCTCCGTACCAGAGAGAGTCTTCATTGAGCTGGATGTGTTCCCGATCGACACGGCCAAATACCATGGCCCCCAACCGACCGTTGCCGACCGGAAGGGCCTCTTCCCACACTTCTGCCGGATTTCGATACCAGAGTTTGTTTCTCATTTCCATCAAACTTTCCCTCATTTCCCCACCGTTATTTTACAGCACCTTGCGTCAAGCCAGAGACGATATACCGCTGACTGAACAGATAGAGTACAAGAACCGGCAATGCCGTCAGAACGAGGTTGGCAAAAACAAGGTTCCAGTTGCTGCCGCTGTACTGGCCGAAAAACTGATAAACGGACAAAGGCATCGTCCACTTTTTCGGATCATTCAAGAAAAAGATGGGAATATTGACGTCGTTCCAAATGTTCATGAACACGATAATCAAAATGGTCATATTGATCGGCTTCAACAGCGGAAAAACGATGGAAAAAAACAGGCGAACCATGGATGCCCCATCCAGCAACGCTGCTTCATCCAGCGCCTTTGGAACCGTCGTCCGAATGAAACCGGTATACAGGAAAATGCTGAACGCCATATTGATGACACAGTAAATGACGATCACGCTGGTGTACGTCCCGTATAGGTTAAAATCTTGCATCAAGCGAATCGTCGGGATTGTCTGCATGGGCGCAAGCATGCCGATGAAGAAGAAGTAATAGAGAAATTCCGAAACTTTCGTTTTTCTTCTCGCAATCTGGAAAGCGGCCATGGAGGATACGATGATGTTGATGATGACGGCAACACCCGTAATCAGCATGCCGTTCAAAAAGGCACGGACCATCTTCCCTTCCACGATCACTTTCGGATAGTTTTGCCATTGCCATTCAGAAGGGAGGGACAGGTCGAAAGCCGTCGCTTCCGTAGGTGTTTTCAAGGAACCGAACAGCATGACCAAAAAAGGCACAATGACGACGAGCGAAAGCAACCACATGCCGATTTCGGCCAACAAGGTTGGCAACCTTTTTCGGATCGAGATCATGCCTCCACCTCCTGCTTGCGCATTTTATGAAGCAGCGGAATCGATACGATAGCGACGAACAGGAACAAGACCGTGTTCAAAGCCGTACCCAGACCCCAGCGGCCTTCACCGAACAGAACCAGGATGTAGGTGGCGAGAACCTGCGAAGCGTTTCCGGGTCCGCCATTCGTCAAGGCGTAAACTTCGCTGAAGACGCGGATTCCGCCGATCAGGCTCAAAATGACATTGATGTTGATGGACGCAGCCATCAGCGGCAACGTAATGTGGCGAAGACGTTGCCAAGCGTTGGCGCCATCAATTTTGGCCGCTTCATAAAATTCGCTGGAAATGCCCTGAAGTCCAGCAAGATAGATCGCCATATGATAGCCGGCCCATTGCCAGATCGATACCGCTGCAATCGTAAAGACGACCACTTTCGTATCTGCGAGCCAGGCTTTGGTCATAAAATCCAATCCAACCGCAGACAACATGCGATTGAGCAGTCCGTTCGGATGGAGAATCGGAATAAAGACAAGCCCGATGACGATCGTCGATACGATAGCCGGCGCATAAAAAATGCCCCGCAGCCAATTCCTTGTCTTCAGCCCCAAGTTCATGGCCAGCGCAAGCAGAAGACCGATCAGGTTTTTGAAAATGACGACGATCACAGCATAGATCAGGGTGTTTTTAATGGCCAGCATCGTCACGCTGTTAGTGAAAATATAGCGAAAATTTTCCAAGCCGTTAAATTCGATGGTGCCTTTGGTCGGCGACCAATCCGTAAACGAATAAAGAAACCCTGTCATCGTAGGGTAGATAAAAAAGACGACATACAGAATCAGCGCCGGGACGACCAGCCAGTAGGAATACATTTGCAAACTTCGCTTCATGGCGGTCCCTCTCTTTCTCATCACTGATAAAAAACCTTAAACAGAGATAAAAGCCTCAAACCGAGCTTGAGCCCGCGTTCATCCGATCCGCGGGCTCAAGTTCGGAGGCTCACTCAAATCCGGGATATCCGGCTGCAGTCATCAACTCTGCAAATTTTTGATCCCAAGCCTCAAGCACTTCTTTCGGAGTTTTGACGCCAGCGAACATGTCTTGATAGTACTTCCACAATTCGGTCAGGTCGACTTTCATATAAGCGTTCATTTCGACGACCGTTTTGTTCGTTTGTACATATTCGTCGTAAATCCGTTGTTGCATCGGATTCAATTCAGGCATGTCCGCATCTTTAACCGACGGCAGGAAAGGCAGGTCGGATTGAGCGCGTGCAATCTGTTCCGGTTGAGACATGAAGTCGATGAATTGTTTTGCCTCTTCCGGATGCTTGGCGGCCTTCGGAATATGGATCATGCCTCCGAGCTGACCTTGCGAGATCATCAGCTCCGTATCGTTGAAGGCAGGAATCGGGAAGAAATCCAATTCCAGATCCGGATCTTTCGAGGCCATATCCGTAATAAACCAGTCGCCCATTATCATCATTGCCGCTTGACCGTTGCTAAATACGTTCGGCGCCATGTTATATTCGTCAGAAAGTGCGGTGTTGGTGATGTATCCTTTTTCATACAGCGCGTAGTATTTGTTCAGAACTTCTTCAAACTCCGGCACTTCCGAAAACTTCACTTCGCCAGCGTTGATCTGGTCCCACAGTCCCGGTTTGACCTCCTGGGCGATATAACCGAAGGAAGCAGCAGGCCAGATTTGTGCAGTCCAGGCATCTTTAAATGGAGCATAGATCGGTGTGATGCCTGCTTCCAGGAGCGCCTCACACACTTCGAGGAATTCATCGTAGCTTGTCGGAGGCGTGAGATTCAAATCGTCGAAAATTTTCTTGTTATATACGACGATTTGCGCGTCAAGCGGTCTGTGCATCACAAATCCGTAAATGTTTCCGTCAGGAGCCCGCAAGCTGTCGGGATCCGTCAGACGCTCCACCCAAGGCTCATTGCTCAGGTCGAGCATGTTGTCCATCGTTCTCAGTTCGTTTTCTGCTGATACTTTGTTGAAAACGATCAAATCAGGTGTTTCACCGGTCGTTAATTTGGTCTGGAGCACGTTTTTAACCTGGTTGTCCGGTGTAAGGATCACATCCACCTTGATCCCTGTCTCTTCTTCAAACTTTTTGATGTTCTCCTCATTGAATACGTATGGATTGTTGTTCATCATCGCCTGACCGGCTTCGATGGTGAGGGTGACGCCTTTCCCCTGGCTGCCTCCATCTCCAGAGTCCGTTCCAGCGTCTGACCCGTTTTCTGCCCCGTTATTGCCGCATCCAGCCAACACCAGTAACACGGCTAGCAGGACGAGCAACGGGGTGCTTTTGCGTTTCCATGTTTTCATCTCTTCAGATCACCCCTTTTTTTATTGAAAGCGCAAACATGTTTGCATTTCCATCTTAACCAAAGCTTCATTGTATTGAAATCATCAGATTTGCACAAAACATTTGCATTTTTTTAAACTCCTCCTTGCTGTCCGAATTGACCTTCATCTGAAACTGATATATTCTGAAGATTAGCATGTACCCGTAGGAGGGTTGAACGATGCTATCGAAAATCCGGCTGCAAACAGGCTTTACCCTCGCCTTTTCCGCCGTCATGCTGGCGATCATCCTTGCGATCTATTGGGTGATCGATTTCTTTGTGCTCGATGCCTACGAGCAGGTGATGATCAGCAACACGAAGCAGCTGGCACTGGAACTGTCGGAGCAGGTCGACCTTTATCTCAACGATTTGAACCAGTTGACCCGCAACTCCGTCGGCAATCAAAATTTGAAGGAAGATATGCGACTCCTGGATCAGCTGAACCAAGAATTGACACAGTACGAAACGCTGTTTTTTGACCGCAATTTTGAGAGCTATTCCTCTTACTTGTTGAATTATTCTGAGCTGAGCCCTTCCAATGTATACATCTACGGTCGGCAAAACCGTTTTAAATTTGCCTACGGCGCTTTGCCACTTCATTCCAATTTCGAGACCGTTTATGAACGTTCCCCTGAAAAATTGCGGCCAGGAAGAGCCGTTTTTTATTTCCACAATGCCAACACAGCGGATGAAGTGGATCGGCCTTCCGTCAGCATTATACGCGCGTTTTCGGAAATCACCGGCTACGTGTTAGGATATATCGAAATCCAGCAGGATTATACCATGTTAAACAAACTGGCCAACCTCGGACAAAACGGAACCGTCTACATCCTGGATCAACAGGGACAGATCATTTACCCGGCGGAAAAAGTCGACGATGACACGCACCAGCTGTTGCATGAGGTCATTCACCACAAAAATGAAGGTTTCCGTACGGACCAATATTTTTATACCGCCCATATTTCGGCGGACAGCGGGTTGGCAACGATCGTCAAACGGCCGAACGAACAAGTTTTCGAGCCGTTTTACCGGCTGCGCAACATCACCCTTGTCACCATTCTGGCCGTCAGCGTTTTTTCGGTCTTTACGGTCTATTTCGTCACAAAACAATTGACCGCGCCGATCCGCCTGTTGCGAAACCGGGTCAAAAAGCTGGATTTTGAAAATTTTTCCTTGTTCCCCAATCCAAAATCGATGAACAACGAAATCAATTTGCTGAATGAAGCCTTTCAGCAAATGGTACAACGTTTGCGCCGTTCGATGGAACGGGAGTTGGTCGCCAACCAGGAAAAAATGAAAGCGAGATTTTCCGCGCTGCAAGCGCAGATCGCGCCTCATTTCATTCACAATATTCTGTATCTGATCAGCATCTCCGCTGAAGAAGGTCGCAAAGAAGATGTCATCAACATGTGCAAACGGCTGTCCGATATGTTGCGGTATATCACCGCTTTTCCGTACCATAACGTGACATTGGCGGAAGAGATGGAATATACGATCAACTATTTGACCCTGATCCAGTACAAATATGAAGATTTTATCCAGCCGAGTATCGAGGTTGAAGAAGAAGCGAATACTGTTGTATTGCCCCGTTTGACCATCCAGCCGTTTGTCGAAAATGCGATCAAGCATGCGTTCAACAACATTGATCCGCCCTGGAAGATTCGCATCGTCTGCCGGGTCCGTGAGTCCGAATGGGAAGTCGTGATTGAAGACAACGGCTCCGGAATAGATGCGGACAAATGGGCACACTTGCAAAGACAGATTGACGAACTCATCACCGAAGAATCTTTTACCCTGGAAAAATCAGAGGAGAGCGGGAGTCTCGGGATCATCAACACCGTCATGCGGCTGAAACTGCTCTACCCTCAAACGCTGCGCTTTGCCTTGGAAAACAAAACGGACGGGGGCGTCCGGGTCGTCATGGGGGCATCGCTAAAACGGGATACGAATGCAAAAGGAGGACAGCAGGATGTTTTACGCGATGGTTATCGAGGACAGCAAGCCGATCGCCCGTGACATCAAACGTCAAGTGGAAGCCGCCCATCCCCGCGTGCGGGTGACAGCGGTTGTCTACAACGGACTGGAAGCCTTGCAACTGTTGAAAGAGCATCCGGTCGATCTCGTGATCACAGATATTCGTATGCCGCGCATGGACGGACTGACCTTCATCGCCGAAGCGAAGCGTCTCCGTCCTCAGCTCAAATTTGTCATCCTGAGCGGTTACAGCGACTTCGATTATGCCCGTCAGGCCATCCAGCTCGGTGTCAGCGATTATTTACTAAAACCGCTTGTACAAAGCGAACTGTCGACCATACTTGAGCGACTCGTCAGTGAGATCGAGACCAAACGCCGCATCGAACTGGCCGACCAGATTGCCTATAACCTTTCTCAGGAAGATCCAAATAAGGCTTTTGAAATGCCGGGACATTGGCAAGGTTTTTGTCTGGCGGTGATACGCTTTGGCTATTTCAAGACGGGAAATATAGCGCTCAATCGGGAGGAGCTGGAGCATCATGTCCGGAATCATTTTTCCGATCTGGAATGCATCGTGGCGGACAGCCCCGGTGAAGCGGAGAAAATTGCGGTGCTGGCCCTGTCTGAAGGCCAAAGCCAATCTATCGATGAAAACATGATGACCTTTCATGCTTTTCTTAAGTCGGTGCATCCGCTGCCCTTTTTGGCGTACAGTCCGGAGGCCACCTCTTCCCATCAGATTGCTCCCCTTTACCGCATGCTGTCACGCCACCTGGATCATCAGGTGAAACCCGGCATGCCGCAATGCTGGTACGTGGAAAGAGAGCTTTATGGAAACCGTATGCAAAACTCAGATTCTTTTGAAGAGCGGGCCAAAACAAAATGCATCGCCCTGATCAAAAACGGACGTCAATCCGCACTTGAGGAAGAATTGGACGCGCTTGCGAAACATTGGGAAAGTACGCGGGCTTCCATCTTTCAGATCAAAGCGGGTCTGAATGCGATGTTTCACGCAGCATTGCCGATGTATCATCCCGATATGGTGGATGAACTGCTCTCCACTTGCGAATCGTATGCGGATATCAGCCGCAAGGCGATGGACAAACTTTCCCCGCTCATGGAACAGTCCGAACCGAGAGGACAGATTATCCAGCAGATCGATGATTTTTTTCGGGCCAATCTGCATCGGCATATCAACATGCAGGAGCTGAGTGAAAATCTGAATTATTCGGCCACATACATTATCCGTGTCGTCAAACAGTCGCGCGGCATGACACCGATCGAATATTTCAACAAGATGAAAATCGATGAAGCCAAAAAAATGCTGGACTCCAACGAAAACATCATGGTCAAAGATATTGCGGATGCGCTCGGATTTACGAACCAGCATTATTTCAGCAAAGTGTTTAAACAATACACAGGATGCACGCCCAGCGAATATAAAAATCGCCGCACCCATTAAACTTACCCATGTTTTTCCCGGTAGGAGCCGGGTGTGCATCCGGCTACTTTTTTAAACACCTTCATGAAATGTTGCGGGTTTTCATACCCGACCTGATGACCGACGACTTGGACGGGCAAATTGCGATGCTTGATCAAAAGTTCCTTGGCTTTTTCAATGCGGTATTGGCGCAAGAAATGAACAAAAGAGGTTCCGATCTCTTTTTTGAACAGGTAGCTGATGTAGTTGGGGTGCAAATCGGTCACAGCGGACAGGTCGTCCAAAGAAAGGTCCTTTTCATAATTTTGCTCGATGTAGTTGATCATTCTCAGAACATGTTCACTGTACTCCTGATCCCGGTAATCGGACGGTTCCGCTTCGCCAGCCCTCTCCTCCCCTTTTTCTTTTTCCGCAAATATTTCATTGGCGACGGTCCGTAACAAACCGTAAAATTCCATCTTGTTGATCGGCTTCAGCAAATAATCGATCACCCGGTAGCGAATGGCTTGTTTGGCATATTCAAATTCATCATACCCCGTCAAAATGACAAACCGGTTGCACAGCTTTCGCTCTTTGACTTCTGCGATCAGTTCCAGCCCATTTTTGCCGGGCATGTTGATGTCCGTCACGATCAGATCCACTTTGGAATGAGACAACAATTCAAGCGCTTCATCGGCATCCGTTGCACTTTCAATATGGGTAAACGGTGTTTTTCCTTCCTTGATCAACTTGACGATACCTTGCAAAATCACAATTTCATCATCGACGACCAACAACTTCAGCATGTCTGAACATCCCTTTTTTGTTTAAATGAAGACAAATGAAAGTTCCGACACCTTCCTGACTCTCCAGTTCGAGCCCGGAGTCTGCACCATAAAACAACTTGATTCTTTCGCCGACATTATAGAGTCCGTGTCCGTTATGTCTGTGACCGTTAGGACGGAAGGAGATTTGATGTTCATCGGCGGAGAGCATCTGTTTTAATTGATGGAGTTTCTCCTCGCTCATACCGGTGCCGTTGTCCTCGATTTGAATGTGAACGTATCGTTCATCTTCCCATATCTTTAGCTGGATTCGAATCTGCTTTTTGTTTGCCAGTCCGTGAACGATGCAATTTTCCACCAACGGTTGCAAAATAAATGGCGGACAAGGAATGCGATTCGTATTCGTTCTGATCTTATAGCTCAATACGAGCCGGTTGCCGAGTCTCATCTTGTGAATTTTCATATAGTGATCGATGTATTTGATCTCGTCGCTCAACCTCACCACCTCATTCTGTTTGGACAAGCTGTAGCGCATCAGTTGTCCAAACGAATAGGCGATGTCGGCCACTTCCTTGTCATCGTTGTTTTCGGCCAGCATCCGGATCGTTTCCAATGTGTTGTACAAAAAATGCGGTTTCACCTGGGCCTGCAAAGCTCTGTAGGCCGCCTCTTTGCGCAACATCTCCGAGCGCTGGATTCGGTTGATCAATTCATCCATCCGCTGCAACATCAAGTTGTAGGTCGAAGTCAAATAACCGATCTCATCCTGATTTTCACGGTGGTTGTGAATCAGCCTGAAATTGTTTTTACCGACGTTTCGCATATGTCGGGCCAGCCTGAGCAGCCGTTTGGTGATCGAAGAGGCAAGGAGATAATAGATCCCCGACAGAATGAGCAACAGACCCGCGATAATCAAAATCAATACGACCTGCTGTCGGGTCATTCCGGAAAAGACATCTTTCGCATGGCTGATCACGGCTACCCCGATCCCCAGCTTTTCAATATGCAAATGGTTGACAATGACCCGTTTATGGTCAAGGAAAAAATATGCCGAATTTCCGGCGTTTCGAATGTTGTCGAGCAGTTCTGCTTCCATTCGCTCCGAGGAAAGTTCAAGATCTTCAGCAAAGTCTTCTGTAAACAAGACAACGTCAGACAGACCGTCATTGCTCAACGTGCCGGTGAAGCGTTCCATCAGTCGGGGACTTACTCTGACTTCAAGCACACCGACGTGTTTGGAAAACCTTTCTGCATACATATTCTGATAGTAAACCAGGGTCCACCGACCCGAACGGCTTCGTTCATAGAACCATTTCCCGCTTCCCGGCAATACATCCCGAAGTTCCTCTATGATGCGGGGCGGTAAATCATCGAAGCGGACAATCTGATCCGATACAATAAAGGCGCTTTCATTATTCGTATACAAGCGAATGTTTTCAAGATTGGCATTTCCGTAAAGCGCATACGAAAAAATCGGTCTGATTTCTTTTAAATAATAATAGACATGTTCCCCTTCGGTGTCATAACGCCCATTTAAATAGTCGACAACGGTGGAATTATACTGAAACAACCCATAAATGGACTCCAGTTGCAACAAGTCCATATACAGGTTGGAATAGGCCTGCTCAATCACCTGTTGTTTGCTGCTGGCAAACTCTTCGATTACATTTTTATACAGTTGATTGTAAAAATATATCCCAAAAGCGATGACCGGTATAAATACGATGATGAAATAACCGATGACCATTTTTTTTACGATACTGAGTCGGTTAAAGAGGGATTTCAACGGTGTGCACATCCTTATATGTGGAGGAAACAGGGGTCTACACCGACCCCTGTCCGACTCCATGTCCGTCTTACTCGAACATTTCCTGCGCTTTTTGCAGTTCGCTGGTTGCCCATTGATCGAGTTTTTCCAAACCGATCTCTTCCGCTAGCTGAACCATGGTGTTATAGGCTTGTTCAACCTCTGCTTCGGATTCAGCCAGGTATGCCTTGATTTCTTCGTTTTTGACCATTTCTACGATTCGATCGTAAATGACTTTTTCATCGGTGCCATCACGGAGTTTGACCATTCCGATATCTGGCCGCTGCACGGTCACTTCTTTAATTTCTTGCAAGGCTTTGGTCGCTTGTGTGCCCGGCACATAACCGCGCAGACCTTCTACAATGGCATCCGAGTACAGATACCACCACTTCAGACCTTCACTGTTGATGTATTCCTCATCATTAACATTATAATGGAATACCGGATATCCGTCTTCATGCCAATGCCAGTGTTCTCCCTCGATACCGAACATAATCAGCTCTTTTCCTTCTTTTGAAGCCATAAACTCAATCAATTTGATCGATGCTTCCGGATTGGAGTTGTTTTTGGTGATATAGACGCCGGAAAAACCGGTTCCGGATGAAATGTTTATCGCTTCATCGGTCAACACGGACGGAATCATTTTGAATCTGAAATCGGCTCCTGCTTTTTCCAGTGCGGCATTGTCTACATCAGCAATGCTTACCGTGTGGCTATGTGCAAAAGCCCGCCCGCTTACGGCATACTCATCATCGATCCGGTCATTGCTGTACGTAAAGTTTTCCGCCAGTATATATCCGTTGCGATACAATCCGTTCATAAATTTATAAAAATCTAACATGCGGGGATGTGTCAGGACATATCTGAGTCGTCCCTCATCATCCTCATACCAGCTGCTGTGCGGCGGGATGCCGAACTGCATTTTGAAATATTGCGGAATCCATTCGATATCCATCGTCATCGGCACCATGTCCGGGTAGTTTGCTTTCACTTGTTCAAATGCCGACAGCAAATCGTCGATCGACTCGATCGCGGTTATGCCCAGTTCTTCCAGAATATCTTCACGGACAGCAATGCCCGGATTCCCGTCATTTCCTAAGGCATACGGTTCGTTTTCCCATTCTTCCGGTGTAGCAAACGAATTCAGAATCGTGTACACATTACCATCGGGGGCCCGGTTTACAGCCAATCTTACAGGATCAATCTCGAAGTCGGGAGCATATTTTTCGATCAATTCATTCCACGGATAGGCCAAATCCGGATTTTCCAAACGCGGTTCTCTCACGGTAAACACGAGGTCCGGCAAATCCCCGGAAGCAATCATCAAAGGCAACTGCTGCTCGTCGGTAGCCACCGTCACATCCAATGCCACGCCGGTTCGCTTCGTTATTTCTTCTGCGATCGTTCCTTCCCAGCTGCGCACCGGATACCAGGAATGGTTAATAAACAAGGACAATGTGACGATTTCATCGTTTTCCGTCCCGGCACCTTGCCCTCCATCACCGGTACCGGTATTTTCGGACGTAGCGGTATTTCCGCCTCCTCCGCTTGAGCATGCTGCCAATAACGTCAAGATGAGCAGCACGTTCATGACGATCAACCATCTCTTTTTCAATGACAACCCCTCCATATGACGTATTTTATATTAAAGCAAAAATGCTTTAATATCATTTTTTGCTATCATTCTTTCACGGCACCTAGCATGACGCCGTGGACAAAATATTTTTGCAAGAAAGGATACACGCAGATGATCGGTATAATGGATACCATCATCGCCGTCACTTGCAGGGAGTAACTGGTCACGCCCGCACCTGCGGCGTGTTCCACCGCTTCACGCGGCACTTCGCTTTTATTGATAATTTCAATCATGCGGTACGTGAGTGTTCGCAAATTTTCATTGCGGACGAAATAGGCGGAATCCAGCCACGAATTCCATTGACCGACCCCTAAAAACAAGGTCATCGTGGCCAGCAAAGGCTTCGACGTCGGCAGTATGATGCGCGTATAGATGGTCCATTCGCTCGCGCCGTCGATATAAGCCGATTCGCGCAAATCTTTCGGAATTTCACGGAAAAACGATATGGCAATGAGCAGGAAAAAGGTGTTCAGCATCGCCGGGATAATATACACCCCGAACGTGTTCAACAGCCCCAGTGAACGCAAGACGACATAGTAGGGAATTAATCCTCCCGAGAAATACATCGCGAAAATGACGATGGCAAAGTAAAATTTTTTGAACACCAGATCCTGATGGGACAGTCCGTACGCGACCAAACAGGTAAACAGCACGCCGGTCAACGCGCCGATCACTGTCCGCATGATACTTACAAAGAGCGCCATCACCCACGTTTTTTGACTGAAAAACGTTTTGTAATTTTCCAGGGTAAAATCTCCTGGCCACAAATAGGAACCACCCAACAACGCATCGTGACCGGAATTAAATGAAGTGATCAGCAAGTAATAGAACGGATAGACGGTCACGATCAGAATGATCGTCAGCAAAAAGTAGTTCACGCTATCTATGACCAAATCTTCGAGACTTTTTCTTTTCAACATCGAATGTCCTCCCGCTTCTGGCTTAAAACAGTCCCGATCCCGTAACCCGTTTTGCGATATAGTTGCTGCTGAAGATCAAAATGACGGAAATGACGGATTGAACGAGATCGATCGCTGCTGCATACGAATAACGTCCTTGGGCCAATCCCACTTTAAACGCATATGTCTGCACAATTTCGGAAGTGCTGTTGTTGCTCGGATTGCCGAACAGGTAAGCCTGATCGAAGTTGGAACCGATCAGCCCGCCGCCGAGCATGCTGCCGATCGTCAGGATCAACACCACTACCGTCGTGCCCTTGATGCCCGGAAGCGTAATATGCCAGATCCGCGCCAGCCTTCCGGCTCCGTCGATCTGAGCCGCTTCGTACAAGGTCGGGTTGATGCCCGAGATTGCAGCAAGGAATATAATCGCCCACCATCCGGCTTCTTTCCAGATCGCCGTACCGATGGCAAGTCCCCAGAAATAATCCGGGTCCGTGAGCACCGGAATCGGTTTATCGACGATCCCGATGGACACGAGCAATTTATTGATCAGCCCAACGTCGGTAGAAAGCATTGTAAAGGATAAACCGAGCACGACGACCCACGAAATAAAATGGGGCAGGTAACTGACGGTTTGCACGATCCTTTTGTACGTCATATTTTTGACTTCGTTGAGCATGATCGCCAGCAGGATCGGCACGGGAAAGGTAAAGATGATTTTCAGAATACTTAAAACGAGCGTGTTGCGGACGATGGTAAAAAACATATAGTCGTTATAAAACTCGATGAAATATTTGAAACCCACCCATTCACTGGTGAAAATACCTTTGATGCCAGACGTGATCGAATAATTTTTAAAGGCCATCAAGATACCGAACATGGGGGTGTACGAAAATACGAGCAAAAACAACAGCCCGATCCAGACGAAAAAGTGCAGCGTTTTTTGTTTTTTAAAGCGTTTCCATACCGTTGTACGAGAAGGGGTAATGCGTTCTGGCGCATGTTCGGAATGCGGTGTTATGCTTACATTCATCCCTCGTTTTCCTCCTTTGTTTTTCATTATATAGAGGCCCCTTCACGCAAAACAGTCATCGTTTTGTAGAACGGATTGTGTATTTTTAAGATATTTTGAAATCGCTTTCATTTTTATTGTTCACAAACGAGCCATCCTCGATAAAAAAATAAGCCCCTTAAAGGGGCAAGCACGATTCGGACACTATATCGACCTGAACGATAGCAATTCTATATGCGATACAGGATATATTTTTGTTTGGACTTGACTTGAAACTGGATGACATTGGCGGAAGCGTGCGTATACTCCACATCCTTATCTTCCGCTGTTACCCGTACAGGCACAGCGGTTTTGACCCGGCATACTCCGTCGTAATCCGGCACGATCACCGCCTGTTTCAAGCGGCCCTCGTCCCAGGCGATGTCGACCGTATACCCTCCGCGTCCGCGCAAACCTTGGATGGAACCGCTCGTCCATGCTCGAGGCAGCGCAGGCAGCAAATGCAAGGCACCGGCATGGCTCTGCAACAACATCTCCGCGATCCCGGCCGTACCGCCAAAGTTGCCGTCAATCTGGAAAGGCGGGTGGTCGTCAAACAAGTTGGGCAGTGTGGAATACTGAAGCAAAGCGAGCACGTTGTCATAGGCCTTTTCCGCTTCCTCCAACCTGGCCCAGAACAGGATGATCCAGGCCCTGCTCCAGCCGGTATGCCCGCCGCCATGAGACAGTCTTCGCTCCAAAGTGACTTTCGCTGCTTCCGCCAACTCCGGTGTGGTTTCCCGATTGATCTGGTTGCCGGGAAAAAGGGCAAACAGGTGCGAAATATGACGGTGACCGGGTTCAGCTTCTTCATAATCCTCCAGCCATTCCTGGATTTGGCCGTGCTTACCGATTTTGATTTTTGGCAATCTTTTTACGATATCGAGGGCGGTTTTTCGGAAGTCATGATCCATATCCAGGATTTCACTCGCTTCGATCACGGCACTAAAAAGGGCGTGGAGAATCTGGCTGTCCATCGCGGGTCCCGCGCACAGCGTCCCCGATTCCCCGTTGGGCAAAATGTACGTATTTTCCGGAGAGACCGACGGACACGTCACCAGTTGTCCATCCGGCATTTCGATCAGAAAATCGACGAAAAATTCCGCCGCCTCTTTCAGGAGCGGATAACTTTTATTGAGATGGTCCCGATCCAAAGTAAACAAATACCGCTCCCACAGATGCAAACAAAGCCATGCCGCCCCCATCGGCCAATAAGTGGCCGGCAAATAAATGTCCTGCGGGGCGCAGTCCCCCCAAATATCTGTATTGTGGTGCGCCACGAATCCTCTGCATCCGTACATTTCACGTGCCGTACGCCGTCCGGACGGGAGCATGCGTTCCAGATGATCGAACAGCGGTTCATGACATTCGGACAGATGACATGATTCCGCCGGCCAATAGTTCATCTGCAAGTTAATGTTGATCGTATATTTGCTGTCCCAAGGCGGACGAAAGCTTTCGTTCCAGATGCCTTGCAGGTTTGCGGGCAATGAACCGGGACGGCTGCTGGAAATGAGCAAATACCGCCCGTAATGGAAATAGAGCGAGATGAGCCCATGGTCTTCATGGCCATCGGCGAGCCGTTTCAGCCGCTCATCCGTCGGCAGCCGGTTAAGCTCTGTGTCGTTCTGATCATGCAGCATCAGCTGCGTCCGTGCGTACAAACGGGAGTAATCTTCGATATGGTTCGTTTTGATCCGTTCATACGACTTAAGGGCAGCCTGGCGAATCGTTTCAAGGCAAGCGCCTTCGGGGTCCTGCTGGCGAAATGTCGTTTCCGCCGACAAATACAAGGTCACTTGATCCGCATGCCGGACTTCCAATGTCTCCCCAAGCGTGCGGACGGTCCCGCCCGTCGCATAGGCAGCCAATACAGCGCAGAACGCATTTCCTCCTCCGCCACAGTCACCTTTCATGACCAGGGCGTGGTGAAAAAGCGGTTTTATTTCGTCCACGTATCTTTGTTCCCCCCGTGTCAAGCGGGCGGTAAATGATATCTTGCCCGGCTGATCAGCCGTTAATCGGATGACGATCACCTGATCGACGTAGCTGGCAAAACATTCTCTTTTATAGCGGACATGATCGACTTGGTATTGGACGGTCACCAGAGCCTGTCCCAGGTCCAGTTCTCTTTCATAGGCTGTGATGTCACCGTGATCGAATTGAAGCCACAGATCGCCCAGCGGCACATAATGCCGCATCGTTTCCGGCACTCCCGACAGACTCATCGCGGCCAGACGATGAGCTTCCTTCAGCTTTCCCTCCAGAATTAACCGGCGCACTTCATCCAGGTGCGCGCGAGCATCCGGATTGATGCGGTTCATCGGACCGCCGTACCAGACCGAATCTTCATTCAGCTGGATTCTTTCCCGATCGGCCTTGCCGAAGATCATGGCTCCCAGCCGTCCGTTACCGATCGGCAGCGCTTCGTTCCAGTTGGCAGCCGGCTGTCTATACCAAATGCGATGCCCCATGCTTTCCCTCCGTTTAACCCGTTAATACTTTTCATGTTAATACTTTTCATTATAGTGAAAGCGCATACGTATTGAAATAGGGCTTTTATAAGATCGGCTTGTCAAATTTTAATAAAAAGCAAAAAGCCCCCTTTTCCAAGGGGGCTCCGTTCTTAAAAAGGAGCTGGTGGGCTGGGCATCAGTTATACCGATGTGCCCAGGTACGCCTTCAACATCCATACCTGTTTTTCCACATTGGCCTGGATGGAAAGCAACAGATCAGCGGTGACCTCATCCTTTTCTTCCCCGGCGATTTCCACCCCCTGTTTCAGTTCACGAACGACCGAGCTGAAGTCTTCTGCCAATGTCTTTACCATCTGTTCTGCGGTCTCGGAACCGGTTGCTTCCCTGATCGTGGCCAGTTCCAAATATTGTTTCAAAGTGGCTGCCGGTTTCCCGCCAATCGTCAGCAGCCTTTCCGCCAAATCATCGATATATGCCGCCGCCTCGTTGTAAAGTTCTTCAAACTTGGCATGCAAGGTGAAAAACTGTTCCCCTTTAACAAACCAGTGATAATGGTGCAGCTTGACATACAAAACATTCCAATTGGCGATCTGCCGGTTCAAAACATCGTGCAGCTTCATCCTCGCACTCTCCTTTTTCTGGAACGGTTACTTTCATTCTACGTCTTTCAACAAGCGATTGCAATTCCTTTCATAAGAATCGAACGATTCTCCTCATTGAAACGATCGATTGGAATCTCCTACCCGTGTCATAGAATCGTCTCGTCCGCAAGTCTATATTTCCCAAACAGCAGTTATGGTAAAATCATGCCATGCCAAAATCAATAGTTTTACATGTTTCTACTATTTCAATACGAACATGAAAGGAAGTGGGATCGTATGTGGAAAGAGTTTAAAACCTTTGTGGCCCGTGGCAACGTCATCGATCTGGCGATCGGTATAATCATCGGATCGGCCTTTACCGGTATCGTGCAATCCTTGGTCAATGATATTATCATGCCGCCGATCGGTTTGATCCTGAAAGGGGTCGATTTTAAAGAACTGTTTATCAGTCTGGACGGCGTTGACTATCCGACCCTGTCCGCTGCAGAAGAAGCCGGAGCCGCGACTTTGAATTACGGAATGTTTATCAACAACATCATCCATTTCCTGATCATCGCTTTTGTCATATTCTTGATTACAAGACAGATCAATCAAATCAAAGGTAAATTGGCAAAAGAGAAGGAAAAATCCGCTCCTGACACGAAAACATGTCATGAATGTTTGTCGGAAATCCCGCTCCATGCAAAGCGCTGCAAATATTGCACATCGGTTGTGGAATAAAGAAGACGAATCGAATCGTTAAAAAAATCTGCTCAGATGGTACCCGGACCAATCTGAGCAGATTCAACAAGCTTTTACCGAACATGCTTCTTAACCTCGAATCGGAAAAAGCTCTACGCATGGGAAGTCTATTTTCTAGGGGTAGCGGTAAATCAGAAACTTTTCCTTTGGATCTTTGGCCCCTTTTAGCTTGATTTTCTGGATCAGGCGAAAAGATGTATGGTTGTGCAAAAACCGTTTAAACTCCGGCATCGGGTAGTACAGAATGATATCCACTTCACGAGGCACTTTTTCCACAGACGCCAGGATGTTATGGACAACCTGTCGAAAGATTTGCACCGAAAACGGATTGAAGAAATAAAAGCGGTTATCCTCGGGCTGAATCTCATAGTGCTCGGCCAATCCGTATTCCAGACGGATCGGAGCCGGGATATGGCGGGCTTTGCGCCGATAGCTCGCTTTGTTCTGCAACGCTTCTTCCCAGGTTTGTTCATGCGCTTCGATGCCGGTGACCGGAATCTGAAACTTGCGATGAATATAAAAAAGAACTCTGCCCCGGCCGCAGCCGAAATCCACCCATTGATCGGAAGCGGTCAATTTGTAATGGCTGAACAATTGGTCCAGCGCTTGATAAGGAGTGGCTTCATACCGGTTATAGGGCACGGAAGCATTTCGCCACTCCCTGAGACCTGTTGTACGGATGCTTAACGCCTGGTCACATCTTCTCTCACCCAATTTGCCCTCCCCACCCTCCTATCCACACCGTACCGTTTATCTAATTCAAGACAAGACGATCATTGGCCAGTTTTTCACCGCGAATTTCTTCAAACTTCTGCAACAGTTTTCCGACTGTCAGCTTTTTCTTCTCTTCACCGCTGACGTCCAAAATAATGCGGCCCTTGTCCATCATAATAAGACGATTTCCCAGACGGATCGCTTGTTCCATATTATGGGTGACCATCAATGTTGTCAGTCCAAATTCCTCCACCATTTCTTGCGTCAAGCGGAGCACAAGTTCGGCCCGGGACGGATCGAGCGCAGCCGTATGTTCGTCCAAAAGCAAAATTTCCGGCTCGGTAAATGTGGACATCAACAGGCTGAGCGCTTGCCGTTCGCCACCGGAAAGCAGGCCGACCTTCGCATTCAGCCGCGACTCCAATCCCATCCCCAGGCGGCTCAGCTGCTCGCGAAACAGCTTTTTCTTTTTCGCATTGATTCCCAGACGGAGCCCGCGTCTTCGATTCCTTGCAAATGCCATGGCCAGGTTCTCCTGGATCGTCATATTGGGAGCCGTGCCCGCCATCGGATCCTGAAATACCCTCGCGATATACCGGCTCCTTTTGTGTTCGGGCAAATGTTGCACTTCCTGGCCTGCAATCAGCACTTTCCCGGTATCAGCCGCAAGTGTGCCTGAAATGACATTCATCAATGTCGATTTGCCTGCACCGTTGCTGCCGATGATCGTCATGAAATCGCCTTTTTTCAGATGCAAATTGATCTGGGCCAAAGCGATTTTTTCATCGACAGTGCCCGGGTTAAACAATTTGGATACGCCTTCCAGTCTAAGCATCCGAACGACCTCCGCTTGCACTGCTTAACTGCAGCTCTTCACTTCGTTTACGCGCTAAATTCTTTTGCCGGATGGAGCCGCGGATCATCGGTACCGTCAAGGCGATGATAACAATAATCGCCGTGATCAGTTTCAGATCGGATGATTCCAGCCAGCGCACCTGAAGCGCAAATGCAACGACCATGCGATAAACGATCGAGCCAAGGATCACGGACAGGGTAGCGTTAAACACGGAGCGCGAACCGAACAATGTCTCACCGATGATCACCGAAGCCAAACCTACGACGATCATACCGACGCCCATCGTATTGTCCGCAAACCCTTGGTGCTGGGAAACAAGCGCACCGGACAAGGCGACCAGGCCGTTGGACAGGCCCACTCCGACGATCGTCGTCGTGTGCGTATTCACCCCGTAACTGCGAATCATGCGGTCGTTGTCCCCCGTTGCTCTCAAGGCAAGCCCAAAGTCGGTGTGCAGAAACCAGTCGAGTAACAATTTGAACACGACCACAACGATTATCATTGTAATCGTTACCGAAGAAATGTGGGTAAAAAGAGTATCGATGCGGAGCAACGAAATATTCGGTTTTCCCATAATGCGCAAATTGATCGAGTAAAGCGCAATCATCATTAAAATACCGGCTAGCAATCCGTTAATTCGGCCTTTGGTGTTTAGCAGTCCCGTACAGAATCCGGCCAGCAAACCACCAAAAAAAGCGCATACCGTTGCCAATAGTGGCGCGTAACCGTTCGTGATCATGACAGTAGCAATCGCACCACCGGTCGTAAAGCTGCCGTCAACCGTCAGGTCGGGAAACCTTAAAATGCGAAAAGTCATATAAACACCAAGCGCCATCAGCGCATACAACAATCCGATTTCAATCGAACTGCCGCCGATGGAAAGCAGTCTGTCCAGCATCAAAATAACCTCCTGCGGCCTGATTCAACCGTTAAAAAGGGGCCACAGGAACGGCCCCCCTCCTTTATTTTTATTCGTTCAAAATATTTTCTTTGTCCTGTACCTTGGCTTTCATCGAATCCGTAATTTCGACACCCTGTCTGCGAGCCGCTTCCACATTGATAATCAGATCCAGTTTGTCCGGAAACGTCACTTGCATTTCAGCTGGATCAGCGCCTTTCAAAATTTCGACGGCCATTTCTCCGACCTGGTAGCCATGGTCATAGTATTTGAAACCGTAAGTGGCAATAGCGCCGCGCTCCACGGTATCCCGGTCGCTTGCGAAAAACGGAATCTGATGTTCTTCCGCTACTTGGATGATCGCATCTACACCGCCTACAACCGTATTGTCCAAGGCAATGAAAATGCCGTCGACGCGGCCGACCAGGGATTCAGCCGCCTGTTTCACTTCCGATGTATTCGAGACAGCGGCACGGATCACTTCAATCTCATATTCGCTGAGCATTTCTTCAACCTTATTGATGGTGACGACGGAATTCGGTTCCCCTTCGTTGATCACAACACCGAGCGTACGGATTTGCGGGAATTCTTCAACGATGAATTCCATCAACTTTACGGTGGCTTCCGGGTTCAAGTCTGCTCCACCCGTAATGTTGCCGCCCGGCTTTTCCAGGCTGTCCACCAATCTCGCATCGAGCGGATCGGTCACGGCAGCAAACAGCACCGGTTTGTCGGTAACATGCTGAGCGATCGCTTGCGCCGTAGGAGTGGCGATGGCCAGCACCAGATCAAATGGTTCAGACGCCATTTTTTGCGCGATCGTCAAGTTGGTCGGCGGGTCATTTTGCGCATTGTTGTAATCGACTTCCAGATTTTCGCCTTCCACGTAACCGTTATCTTTCAGCGCATCCAGAAATCCTTCGCGAGTCGCATCGAGAGAAGGGTGTTCCAATAGCTGCGCAATACCGATGCGAACCGAAGATTTGTCGTCATCCGAGGATGTGTTGGATGACGGATCAGATGACGTAGAAGAATCCGACGGAGATGACGATGAATCGTTTGTTGGCGAAGAATCTGAAGGTGTAGAAGTTTCGCTTCCGCCTCCACACGCTGTCAGTACTAAAGCAATGGCTAAAAACAAAATGAAAATCTGCGATAATTTCTTCAATTTATTCGCCCCCGTTCATACCTTACAATATGTATCCATCATTAAGGTTATCTTATTATTCTTTGCACTATCCGTCAATGGGAAGCGCATAAATCGGGATATAGAAAATATTCCCCCGCTGTCACTTTTCTTTACAACTTTCGGTCCGTGTTGTAATATTTGATATATCACAGAAGGGCAGAAGGACGGATACATGTGGTGACAACAGGAACGGCGATGCGCGACAACAAACGTTTTTTACAAACCTCGGTCTACTATACCCTGATTTTCATGGCCACATCGAGTTTTATGTCTTATGTCCCGATCTTTTATGCGGAAATCGGCATCACCGAATTCCAGATCGGCATCCTAACATCGATCTCGGCAGTCATCGCCCTCTTTGCCAATCCGTTTTGGGGAACTAGAGGAGACCGCGCCCGTTCCAAAAATCGCGTTCTTCTTTTTTGTCTTGCCGCATCGGCTCTATCGATTTGGCTGATCCCGCTCACCAGCCAAAATTTCTGGCTGCAGTTTTTGGCGACTTGCGTCTTTTTCTTTTTTCAGTCCGCGGTCAATCCCCTTGGCGATACGATCTCCCTGGATCTGGCCCAACGTTACCATTTTCGCTTTTCCCATGTGCGAACGGCGGGATCGCTCGGCTTTGCCATCATGTCTCTCATAGGCGGCTGGATGATCACGTATAACATTTATTTCATCTTTGCCGCCTTTTCGGTCCTGATCGCTTTTGCCTTTATCGTTTTCATGCAGTTGCCGGAAGTACAGGGGTATCAAAGTGCAAAAGAGCCGCTTCGCTTTTGGGAAGTGTTGCGCAACCGGCAATTGATCTACATTTATCTTTATGTGCTCGTTCTCAGCACAGGCTTCGGTTTTTTCATGTCCTTTCATGCCCTGTACAGCGTGGAAAAAGGCATTTCCACCGGTTTGCTCGGCGCCGGTATCATGCTCGGGTCATTCAGCCAGTTCCCCTTCATGCTGCTGTTTGACAAGTTGTATGATAGGCTGGGCATCCGCTTGATGATGATCGGAGCTGGCGTCCTGTCCGCCATCCGCTGGTTGCTGTATTCATTCTGGTTGAATTCCTATACATTGTTGCTGCTCTGGGTGCTTCATGGCGGCACATTTATTATCGTTTATTTATGCCTGACGGAATTCGTCCATCGCCATATACGGAAAGAACTGAAAGCGAGCGGACAAATGATGAACTTCATCATCCAGCATGGGATCGGCCGCATTATCGGCGGTACGCTGGGCGGTATATTCGCTCAGCGTTTCGGATTTGCGCCGGTGTTTGCGGCGATCGGGGTGCTGACCACATTGGCCGTAATCATTTATGGTCTGTTTACAAAAGCAGAAGCCGCTTCAACGGCACACGACTCCGATACCGCAGCCGTATAACGCAATGAAAAACCCGGCAAGCAAAAACAGCTGTTCGCTCAAAAGCCTTTGCAGCTTGGCGAACAGCTGTAAATGATGTAGCCCTTATTTCAGTTTATTCAGAATTTCTTCGATTTTAGCCAACTCGGATTGCAAGCCGCCGCCGCTCAGGTACCACAGAGTACCATCGAGGTAGACGATGCGGTTGTTTTGGTAGGCTTGCGTTTTCTTGATAATCTCATTTTCCATGTCGGCTTCGATATTCGACATACCTCCGACGGCCGCCGTGCGGTCGACGACGAAAATCACTTCAGGGTCGAACTCAAGCAACGCTTCAAAGCCAAAATCCGAACCATGGCTGGAAGCCGTAATGTCTTCCGTTACAGGAGTAAAGCCGTAGACGTCATATACGTAGCCAAAGCGGGAATTGGTCGAAAATCCGGAAAGTTTGCCTTCGTTATACATCGTCACCAGCGACGTTTCAAATTGACCGGCCAGCTCGCGAATTTGTTCCAGAGCCTCATCGAATTTGGCCAGATATTCTTCAGCTTCCGCCTCTTTGCCAAAAATCTGAGCAGCAATGTCTACTGATGCCAGGAAAGTATCCCAATATTCATCTTGGCTGGTGCCTATGAAAATGACAGGTGCAATTTCTTTCAGCTCGTCATAAAAGACCGATTGACGGCTGGAGATAAAGATGACATCCGGTTCAAGGGCAGCGATATCTTCAAACAGCGGATTTTTCAGCGTCCCTACATTCGCATATTCATCGGAGCTGTATTTTTCAAGATGAGAAGGCAGGGCAGAATCTTTCGGAACCCCTACAATTCCTTCAACACCGAGAACATCAAGCGTGTCCAGAAAACCGTAGTCGAACACGACAATTCGTTCCGGTCTTTTTTCCAAAGTCACATCCTCGAATACAATCGTGCCTTGTTCTTCGTTTTCCGTAGAAGCGATGGTCGGCTTAATTGTCATGGGAAAAGCGGAATCTTCTTCAGTTCCTGCTTCCGCATGCCCTTCATTGTTCTGTTGTTCCTCCGTGGCCTCACCGCCAGCTCCTTGGGTCGCATCTTCTTGCGCTCCCCCGCCACAAGCTGCAAGCAAGAGCGATAAGATCAATAAAACACTGAATAACTTCTTCATCATGACTTTCCTCCCACAGATTTTCAGTTTTTGCTTCGTAATTGAGAATGATTATCACTGCCTTGATAACGATTCTCATTATAGATCATAAAAAGGAGGACGTCAACTCCTTTTTTTCATGCATGCACATTCACTTGTGAATTGAAATAGATACAAATTCTGCACCCATCCTGTTCCTGGACCGGAATATGCATATCATAGATTTCCCTGAGCGATTCCGTTTTGATCACTTCATGGGTCGGGCCGACTTTCACGAGTTTTCCATCTTTCAGGGCCACAATCCGGTCGGAATACACTGACGCAAAGTTGATGTCGTGCAAAACGATCACGACCGTTTTACCTTTCTCATCGACAAGACGCCGCAAAATTTTCATGATTTGCACCGAGTGCTTCATATCCAGGTTGTTCAACGGCTCGTCAAGCAGAATATATTCGGTATCCTGCGCGATCACCATCGCAATAAAGGCGCGCTGTCTCTGTCCGCCGGACAATTCGTCCAGAAACTTGTCCTGCATGTCCCGCAAATTCATGTAATCAATGGCCTGATCGACAAACCACTCGTCTTCCTCAGTCAAACGGCCTTTGGAATACGGATAGCGACCGAACGATACGAGTTCCCGTACGGTCAGCCGCACATTGATATAATTGGCCTGTCGCAAAATGGAGACCCGCTTCGCAAACTCGTTCGATTTCCATTTCCGGATATCTTTGCGGTCCAGAAGCACTTCTCCGGAATCCGCATCCAGAAGCCGGCTTACCATCGAAAGCAATGTCGATTTTCCGGCACCGTTCGGACCGATGAACGACGTAATCGTTCTCGGTTCAATGGTTACCGTCACGCCATCAACCACCGGTTTTTGTCCGAAAATTTTTGTAAGTCCCTTGATCTCAATCATCTCATCGCCCTGCTTTCTCTCAGTAATAGATAGATGAAATAGATCCCGCCGACGAAATTGATGATCACACTGAGCGTCGTACGCAATTCAAAAATATGTTCAACAAAAAACTGACCGCCTACAAGCGCAACGATACTGATCAGACTGGCACCTGCAATCAGGATGGAATGTCTGTACGTAATCAAGTACTGGTACGACAGATTCGCAACGATCAAACCGAAAAATGTAATCGGTCCGACAAGCGCTGTCGAAGTGGCAATCAACACAGAAGACAGGATCAGAATATGAAGAACCATACGGTCATAATCGATACCCAGGTTGATCGCATTTTCACGCCCGAGCGACATGACATCCAGCTTGCTCATCATTTTGTAACCATACATGAAAGCGATGACCAGGATGCCGGCGGCCATGTATAGCAGCTCTTTCTTCACCGTCATAAAGTTTGCAAACAATCGGTTTTGCAAACTCAAGTATTCCACCGGATCGATCAATACTTGCAGGAAGGTGACGAGACTTCCGAGCAAAGTCCCGATGACCATCCCGATCAACAACAGCAAGAACACCGGATACTTGTCCGCTCGAAACAAGACGCGGTACATGAGTATGGCAAACAGGATCATGGCAGCGATCGCGGTTAAAAAATTGAGATACTTGTTGACGACCCACACCGACAGGGAGCCCGCAAAAAAGTAAATGAGCGTCTGCACCACTTCATACATGGAGTCAAGTCCCATCACCGACGGGGTCAAAATCCGGTTGCGGGTAATCGTCTGGAAAACGACGGTCGCATAAGCGATCGCGACCCCTGTCAACACCATGGCGGACAGGCGGATCACCCGCCGCGGGAAAGCATAGCCAAACCCGCCCTTAATATCGTAAAAGGCGTATAGCAAAATAAAGACAAGCGACAAGACGGCCAGCAGGATCAATCTCGTACTATTTTTTGGCATATGCTCTCCCCCTCAACAACATCGTCAGGAAGATCGCACTGCCAATCACAGCTACCGTCACGTTGACGGGAATTTCATACGGATGTACGATCACCCGGCCTGCAATATCGCAAACCAACAAGAATACAACTCCTAGCACGGCTGTATGGGGTATCGTTTTACGCAAATGATCACCTAGATAAAGGGATACGATGTTGGGGATGACGAGGCCGAGAAACGGAATGATCCCCACTGTCAGTACAACTGTTGTTGAGATGAGGGCCACCAGAATCAGGCCGATATTCAAGACCTGCCTGTAGCTCAAGCCCAGGTTTTTGGCAAACTCTTCGCCCAAACCCGCAACGGTAAATTTGTTGGCATAAATATAAGCCAGTATCACCGCCGGAACGCTTAAGTATAACAGTTCATACCTTCCGGCAATAATGAGTGTGAAACTTCCCATCAGCCAGGAAGATATGTTTTGAATGAGGTCGGCTTCATAGGCAAAGAATGTGGTGATCGAGCCCAGAATGTTTCCATACATGATGCCGATCAGAGGCACGAAGATGGCATCTTTAAACTTGATGCGATCCAGGATCTGCATGAAAACCAGCGTGCCGATCAGGGCAAAGGCAAAGCTGAAGATCACCTTGAATATAAAAGCCGTATGTGAAAAGATCAGCATGGAAATCAGTATTCCCAAGCGAGCAGCATCCAGCGTACCTGCAGTAGTCGGTGAAACGAATTTGTTTCGGCTTAACGACTGCATGATCAGACCGGCGATGCTCATCCCTGCGCCAGCCAAAATGATCGCCATCAACCGCGGCACACGGCTGATGAGAAAAATTTCAATCTGATCGGTATTCCCATTGAGTATATCGCTTACTTTAATATCAATGGGGCCGACAAACAGGGAGATAAAGGAAAGAATAATAGCGAGAATGATTAGCATCCAAAGTTTCATGGAACGTCCTCATTTACTGTCATTTTGTTCGTTTATTGCTGTCTAATTGAGAATGAGAAAGATTATCATTATAAGCCCACATCGATTATAACCGATATTATAGGTTCCATCAACTCATTCTCCCCGTTTGATGCGGAAGTTTGCACATTCGTCACAAATCAACATGATCATTAACATGATCATCGCCGGATTGGATCACCATATACCGTTTCTGTTCAAATGAGCCAGGCGAGAAGTGCTGCTGTCGCAATTCCGGTTAGCACCGTCAATAACAGGCTTCTTGTGACGACGGCAACAGCGAGGGTCGGAAACAAGGCGATCCACTGCAAGTTCTCACCAAAAGACAGCCATTCCTCCCCACTCGTCAAAACCGACTGCACCACCAACGCGGTCATGACAGCGAGAGGAACATGCGTCAAAAACTTTTTCACATACTCCGGCAATTCCAGTTTGCTGATAAATACGAGCGGCAAAGTCCGGGGGATGAAGGTGACAAGCGCCGTTCCGATCAAGATCCATACAAATTCTTTACTGATACTCATTTTTCCATCACGACTCCTGCAATGGCCGCAGTCACTGCCGCCACCATCACTGCGATATAGCTCGGCAACCAGATAAAGGCGAGAGCAAAGCTGCCTGCTGAGCAGGCAATCACCAACAAATCCTGCTTGTATCGTTTGCGTTGCATGACGACCATGGCAGCCAGCCCGATAAACATGGCCGGCAAAGCAAAATGAAGTCCGTATCGCTGGGGGTCTGCGATCCATCCTCCGAGCAAAGCCCCCAACAGATTGGCTACGATCCAGTTGAGATGGGCGGTAATGTTGAGTCCGAACATCCATTTGTCAGCATTCGCGACAGGTCCGGTCAGACGATTGATGGCCACACCGAATGTCTCATCTGTTAGTTGCGCACCAATGAGCATGTTTTTAAGCGGGGAGTATTTCGCGAAATTCGGTGCGATGGCCGCACTCAACAGCAAATGGCGTAAATTGACAAAAAAAACAGTGACGATAATGGACATGATCGGCGCTCCTGCTGTCAACATGCCCGCCACGATAAATTGAGCTGATCCTGCATATAAAAAAAGTGATAATAGAGCAATTTCCAGCAAGCTCATCCCTGCTGTCGCTTCGATCACCCCTGCTGCAAAACCGATCGATAAATATCCCAACAAAGTGGGAATACAGTCGATGACACCCTGTCTGAACGTAAGGTTTTCCACGGTTGTTTTTTCACTCATGTTCCCTTTCCACTCCTTTAACAATCCAAAACCTAAGGATAAGTATATAAGTATTTTTCAAGAAAAGAAAATGCCCATGCCCGGATCGGGTATCGGCAATGAAATGAAAAAAGCAGGCCCCCATGTACGGAACCTGCTTATTGGATCGAAACTAGACGAGCAAGAAGCGGTCATGCATTCGAACCGATCTGTACGAATTCATGCTTGTTTTCCAGCGTTTGATCGGAACGGAGCCGCTCTTTCAATTGGTCCGGAAAGTCCACCGTCATTCCATCGACGCGACATTGAAGCGCATGTTCCATCAGCGTTTTGTCCCGAATTCCCCAAGCGCGCACCGTCAAGCCGTGCTGTTTGGCCCAATGCACTTCATCCTTGTTTAATGTTTCCGCCTTCGGACAAATTTGTTGTCCGTGAATATCGAGAATCATATCGATCGTATTCTGATTGATCTTGGAAGTGAGAAACCCGATATTCACCCGCGGATCGAATGCTCTCACCGTTTGCAAAATGCGGTAGTCAAAAGAGGTGATCGTGCACCGATCGTATAGCGAATACCGCTGCAACAGCTGGCATACCTGTTGCTCAAATCCTTCCTCTTTCAGCTCCACCGCCAAATACAGCGGTTTTCTGCTGAAGAAATAAAGGAACTGATGAAACGTGATCACCCTTTCCCCCGCATATTGAGGGGAGAACCAGAATCCCGCATCCAGCGATTTCAATTGATCCCACGTATAATCTTTCACCCGTCCGTTCCCATTCGTCGTCCGATCGACAGTCGCGTCATGGAAGACGACGATCACGCCATCCTGGGTCGCCCTGAGATCGAGTTCTATGCCATTCGCCCCCAGCTCCACCGCCTTATAGAAGGCGGCCAGCGTATTCTCGGGCGCGTAGGCGGAAGCGCCTCGATGAGCCAAATTCATAAAGGCCATCGTCCTCACCCTTTCTTTTTATGGTTACGGATTATATTGAGCCAAAAATTCCTGAACTTCTTGCTCCAATTCTTCTGCAAGCTGCTCCGGATCACTGTTCGGATCGGCAGCTAATTTTTCCATCACCTCAGCGATTCCGAGCCAAATGACCCCGTCAGCCGGATCCAGGTTCTCCCGCCATTTCATCATCGGATGCGTCCTCCTATCTGCAGGCTACTGTGTCCATATTAGCCCTCCATGATTTGGGGAGTTTTATCGCATTGTAAGGCGGATGTTAAATTTGGTCGAAAAATGCGATGAAAAAAACAAAAAAATACTCCTCAAACCACGTTGAGGAGTAAACCATTTTGAGTATTATGTTAAGGATACTCGCTATGTTAAGGTACTTGCTCATTAAAAATATGTGTGCCGCTTTTCATCGCCAAAGCCAGGTCGGCCTGTTCCAAAGCACAGATGATCGAATAGCCGCCTGCACGGGCAAACTGGCAAGCCGCTTCCACTTTGGGCCCCATGCTTCCGCTGCTAAAGTGCCCCTGTTCGCTATATCTTTCCATCTCCTCGACGGTTACTTTATACAACGGCTTCTGGTCTTTTTGGCCATAGTTCAAATAGACGTAATCGGTATCCGTCAAAATGAGGAAAATATCCGCTCCGATCTGTTCAGCCAACTTGCTGCTGCTGCGATCTTTATCGATGACAGCTTCTACCCCTCGATAGGTCCCGTTTTTCTTGCGGATCACGGGAATGCCCCCGCCTCCACATGTGATGACAATATGTCCGCTGTCGATCAGCTGTTGGATCGATTCTCCTTCCACAATATGGAGCGGCGTGGGAGAAGGGACAACCCTTCGCCAACCGCGATTGGCGTCTTCCTTGACGGTCCAGTTTTTTTCCTCGGCCAATCGCTTGGCCACTTCCTCGGTGTAAAAAGGGCCTATCGGTTTTTCGGGGTTGGCAAAGGCCGGATCGTCCGGCGATACTTCCACCCTTGTGATTACGCTGACTACCGATCTTTGAATCCCCAACAAGATCAGTTCATTGAGCAGGGATTGCTGCAGCATGTAAGCGATCAAGCCCTGGCTCTCCGCACTGCATGCATCCAGCGGAAGTGCCGGTACGACATGGGCGGATTCTTCATTTTGCCGCAATATATTGCCGACCTGCGGTCCGTTGCCATAGGTCACCACGAGCCGGTAACCTTCCTGGATCAGTTTGGCTAAAAACCTGCAGCTTGTGTTAATATTATGCAACTGGTTTTCAAATGTCGCCTCCTGTTTGGGCCGCAGGATGGCATTTCCCCCCAAAGCGACGAGAATGGTTTTATTCTCCATACATGACTCTCCTACATAACTCTCCCATGAAGTGATCTCTCTATCAATTCCACTCCATATTCTAGCCGATCGCTTGCGGGATATCTACCTTTCTAACGATAACCGGACTTAGGTTCCGCATCAGATCCGCTTGTGGCCTTTCATACCTGGGCATCTGAACGATTTTTTCTTGACAGCTTCTGAAAAGTAAGAGGCCCATCTGCACGGATGAGCCTCTTTTTGAAATCAGGGAGCCTGATTTTACGTTTTAGAACAAAGGAGGGGAAATGTGAGTATGAGTGCGGTAGCGATGGACGAGGGAAGGCCAGGCGTTTTCATAACGTGCGCGAAGTTCATGGATCACATATCCTTGAAAATTCGGCAGCATTTCGGCGAACGTATCCATCGGCACTTCGCCTGTACCGATCGGCATGTGCAGATCACCGCGCCCGAGCGTCCGCAATTGAAACTGGTCTTTCTCGCTTGAATACGACAGTTTTCCAAAATTGTCGTGCACATGAAGATGGATGACATGCGGTGCAATGGCTTGCATCTGCTTAGACATGTCCAGTTGAAACTTGCGGGACGTCATGTAAAAATGGCCTACATCCAACGTAATGCCGACCTGGGGATGATCGATGTTTCGCACCTGTTCGGCCAGCAAGTGAGGGAGCACTGCATACCCGTATTCCGGACATTCCGGGTAGGGGCGCAGGTTCTCAATGCCGATCCGAACCCCCAACGTTTGCGCACGATCACCGGCACGCCTGAGCCATTCCTGTTCTTCCCGCAGCAGGGACTGTTTTTCTGCCTCCGAATAGTTCCTCCAGGATTGCGGATACATAAACTGCTCCTCACCCACATAGCGAGCGCCATGATATACGAGAACATCAGCGCCGATTTCACCACATATCTCTACAACAGATAGCAATGTCCGCTGTTCGGTTTCCCTGTCATCCGTACGGAACAGATTGAGATCGTACGGAGCGTGTACGGAATATTTTAAAGGGAAGCGGCGGAGAAGTTTTGTGTACGTTTTGAGTTTTTCGCGTTCGATGCGGCCGTTATGAATGACTTCCATGGCGTGAACCGGGATCTCTGCCACATCAAACCCAAGTTCGCTGATGATCGCCAGTTTGCGTTCCAATTTGTCGGGATCGGCAACCGTTTCGTTGTCGGCGATGTTCACTCCGACTCCTTTACTGATCATTTTTTCCACCTTCTTTAATTATAAAATCAAAGCGATGATGACGGATTCGTGACTGCCGCATCGGGAGCATTTTGCAGATAATCCATTTGGCAGACCAGATGTCCGTGAACGAAAGTTTTTTCAACAGTAGGCGTATTCTGTTCCCGGCTCACGATCAGCAAATCGGCTGCTTTGCCGACCTCGATGAAACCGGTATGACGATGAAGCCCGAGAGCCAGAGCCGGGTTCAAAGAAACCATATTCACCGCAGAAGGCAGATCCATGCCTTGGTCATGCAGGAAAAAGACCGCTTGTAACATCGAGGGTGGATAATAGTCCGAACACAAACAAAAGAGGCACCCGGATTTCAATGAAGTCCTGATGCCGAAGTCCGGGTGCCGTTACTGTTCACTTACTTCAAACCATGATTGTTAACCTACATCAAGTGTTTTCATTCACTTCCTTATGCTGTTGCCATTAACCTGAATCAAGCTTTTCCATGAACATACCTGAGCCGTTTCATTAACCTGAATCCAGCCGTGACCTCACGTCAATTAGTTCGCCTTGTTTTTATTATACACATCGAAACCTACCGCGGCGAGCAAGACCAATCCTTTGATCGCCATCTGCCAGTCGATGCCGACACCGATGAGCGACATGCCGTTGTTCATGACTCCCATCACGAGCCCACCGACGACAGCACCGACGACGGTGCCAACTCCGCCAGCCATGGAAGCTCCACCGATAAACACGGATGCGATCGCATCGAGCTCCAGCATGTCCCCGGCTTTCGGTGTCGCGGAATTGAGCCGGGAAGCAAACATCAATCCGGCAAGCGCAGCCAGCACGCCGTTGTTGACAAACACCCAAAACACGACTTTTTTCGTTTTAATTCCAGACAGGTCTGCGGCTTTTCGGTTTCCGCCAGTGGCATAAATATGGCGTCCCATTACCGTATTATTCATGATAAATGAGTAGACGATGATGAGCACAAGCACAATGACCAGTACGATCGGTACACCTTTGTTCATGGCCAGTATCCAGGCAAACCAGTTTATGACCGCAATGAGCAGCGCTAGACGCAGCAGCGACCATCCGAAATGAACCGGCTCTTGCTGAAGATGGGATCCTTCTTTACGTTTTCTGTATTCAAGCACAATCAAGAGGATCGAAAAGAATATGCCGAGTAAGATCGTCAATACATGAACGCTGCTGCCGTCGACAATATCCGGCAAAAATCCGTTGCCGATCATCTGGAATGAGCGCGGGAACGGCGCGAGCGACTGGCCGCCCAGCAAATACAAGGTCAAGCCCCGGAATATGAGCATGCCGGCCAGTGTGACGATAAACGATGGGATCCCCATATACGCGACCCAGAAACCTTGCCATATCCCGATCAAGGCCCCGACAACAAGGGACACCAGTACCGCCACCCAGATCGGTACCCCATGGGTGATGATCAGAACGCCGGCAATAGCACCGACAAAGGCGACGATCGAACCGACCGACAGATCGATATTTCCGGTTATGATGACAAGCACCATGCCGATGGCCAGCACGAGAATAAAGCCGTTTTGTGCGATCAGGTTGGTCAGGTTGAGCGGTTTTAATATAATGCCGTCGGTTAAAAACCAGAACAAGGCCGTAATCAGAATGAGGGCAATCACCATGCCATATTGCCTGAGATTATTTTTGAACATATTAACTAGCGTTTGCACCGTTTCGTCCCCCTGTATCTGTCATCAGCCGCATCAGCTTTTCCTGAAGCTCTTCTGCTCCTTCGCTCGTCAATTCGTCCCCGCTCACTTCGCCGCTAATCCGACCTTCACACATGGTGTAGATCCGATCGGACAAGCCGATGACCTCCTGCAATTCAGACGAAATGACGATGATCGCTTTTCCGGCTGCGGCCAGTTCGTGAATAATCGTATAGATCTCATATTTGGCTCCGACATCGATCCCGCGTGTCGGTTCGTCGAGGATAAGAACGTCCGGTTCGGTAAGTACCCATTTGCTCAACACGACTTTTTGTTGATTGCCACCGCTCAGATTGGCGACGATCTGATTCAGGCTCGGCGTTTTTATTTTCATCGCCTTTCTGAGGCGTTCGGCCTCCTCTGATTCCCGCTTCCGATCCAAAACCGTGCGCTTGGAGAGATTGTGCAAGCTGGCCATGGAAATGTTTCGCACTACATTATCGATCAGGTTGAGGCCATACGTCTTGCGATCTTCGGATACGTATGCCAGACCGTGCCGGATCGCCTGCTGCACATTGTTGACCTGGATCTCTTTTCCATCTTTTAAAATTTTGCCGCTGATATTTCTTCCGTACGATTTGCCAAACAGACTCATCGCCAATTCGGTTCGTCCAGAGCCCATCAGCCCGGCAATGCCCACAATTTCACCGCTGCGAACATACAGATTGACACGATCAATTACTTTCCGATCCGGCTGCTGGGGATGATACACTACCCAATCGCGCACTTCAAACCGAATGTCGCCAATTTGGGCCTGGCGGGGCGGAAAACGATGGGTCAGTTCCCGCCCGACCATCCCTTTGATAATCCGGTCTTCGCTCACATCATCCTTCGCAGCGTCCAGCGTTTCGATGGTTCGGCCGTCACGCAAGATCGTAATCGTATCCGCAACGCTTTTGATTTCGTTCAATTTGTGCGAGATCAAGATCGAGGTGATGCCTTGTTTCTTCAGTTCCACCAACAACCGCAGCAAATTTTGACTGTCATCTTCATTCAAAGCCGCTGTCGGTTCGTCGAGAATGAGCAATTTGACGTTTTTGGACAAGGCTTTGGCGATTTCCACCAATTGTTGTTTGCCGACACCGAGATTCATGACAAGCGTGCGCGGCGACTCATCCAGACCGACCCGCTCCATTAACTTTTGGGCTTCTGCATACGTCTGTTTCCAGTCGATGATTTTTCGCCGCGCCCGTTCATGACCGAGAAAAATGTTTTCCGCGATCGACAAATAGGGGCTCAGCGCCAATTCCTGGTGAATGATGACGATCCCGCGTTCTTCACTTTGGCGAATATCTTTGAAGCGGCATAGCTCTTGTTCGAACCAGATTTCACCCTCGTACTGTCCGTACGGATATACGCCGCTCAACACTTTCATCAGCGTCGATTTGCCCGCACCGTTTTCGCCGACAAGAGCATGAATTTCACCGGAACGTACTTTTAAATTCACGTTGTCCAGCGCTTTCACTCCGGGAAATTCCTTCGTGATACCGCGCATCTCCAATACGATCTCGGACAACGTTCGCACCCCCCTGTCATCCTACTTCAGATCGTCTTCCGTATAATAACCGCTGTCAATCAGCACTTCTTTGTAATTGTTGATGTCGACCGAAATCGGTTCGAGCAAATAGGAGGGAACGACTTTGACGCCGTTGTGGTACGTTTCCGTATCGTTGACGACCGCTTCTTCTCCTTTCATTACCGCTTCCGCCATATCGACGGCTACTTTCGCCAGTTCACGCGTATCTTTGAACACGGTCTGCGTTTGCTCACCGTCGATAATCGACTTGATCGACGCCAGTTCCGCATCCTGACCGGTAATGACCGGAAGAGGCAGATCAGCGCTGCCGTAGCCCACACCTTTCAGCGCCTGGATAATGCCGCGGCTTATGCCGTCGTACGGAGAAAGAACAGCATGCACGACTTCACCGCTCGAATAGGCACTGCTCAAAATGTCTTCCATCCGCGATTTGGCCCGATTGCCGTCCCAACGGAGCGTAGCCGCTTGTTCGAAGTTTGTCTGTCCGCTCTGAATGACGAGTTTGCCACTGTCAAGATAAGGTTGTAGCACTGAGAGTGCGCCATCCCAGAAGAAATAAGCGTTATTGTCGTCCGGAGAACCGGCGAACAATTCGATGTTGAACGGTCCGTCCTGGTTTTCCAGATCCAGTGCTTCGACAATATAAGAGGCTTGCAAAACACCGACTTTGAAGTTGTCAAAAGTAGCGTAATAGGTGACATGTTCCGATTCACGGATCAACCGGTCATATGCGATGACCTCGATTCCTTGCTCATGGGCACTTTCCAATACATTGGTGAGCGCCGTGCCGTCAATCGAAGCAATGACCAGCACATCGACGCCCTTAACGATCATGTTTTCGATCTGCTCCACCTGTTTGTCCACGTCGTCTTCAGCGTATTGCAGATCAGTTGCATAACCTCTGGCTTCAAATTCTTTCACCATGTTATTTCCGTCATCTACCCACCGCTGCGACGATTTGGTCGGCATGGCGATTCCAACCAGGCCCTTGTCTCCTCCACCGGAACCGCTTCCCGCTCCGCCACAAGCGGCGAGTAACCATACGAGCGCCAGCATTAGCGCTACAAATCCCCATTTTCTCATGGTTTTTCCTCCCCTTTCGTTGTTTAGCCTTTCGTTTGTGGCTTTTCTTTTTTGGCTTTTCGTTTTTTGGCTTTT
>CALAME010000087.1 GCA_937925675.1 uncultured Paenibacillaceae bacterium
GGAAGAAGTAGTCGAACAGCTGGGAAGAAGTAGTCGGACAGCCTGGAAGAAGGTGAGCGCGTGAACTTAAATTTTCCATTGCCCGAGCGGGACCATGCGGCTGTGTTGCAGGTGATCGGAGACCATATTGATTATGCGGTGCCTGCTGATTTGTCCCTTGAAGGCAAAAAAACAGACGGTTTTTTCGTCATTGGCGGAGGCAAATGGGCTTACGTCGCGGATGGACTCGTACATGAATGGCGCAAAATCAGCGATTTGACCGACTACAAATTGATCACCCTGATTGGCAACGCGGTGTTGGAAGCTGAAGAAAACGGTGAGAAGCGGATCATTGTGCGGCTGACGATGCAGCATGCCGTTCGTTATGCGTATATTGCGAAAGTGTTGAACGATCTGTCTGCCGGCCAACCCGTCCGAATTTACAATGATGAACCGGAACCGGTGTGCGAACAGTGCGGAGGGCCGCTTGTGCCCGGCACCCGTCATTGCCGACATTGCGTCAGCAAGACCGAAGCGCTGCTGAAGCTGATGGGCGTTGCCAAGGGGTATTGGCGACCGCTGACGCTGGCTTTTGCGTTGTTGATCATGGGATCGGTCCTTTCCCTGCTCGGTCCCTACTTTCAAAAATTGCTGGTCAACGGCGCTTTGCAGCCCCCGGCAGGACGGGGCCCTGACATGACGCTGTTCGCGATTGGGATTGGCGGACTTGTCGTTGAGCTTGTCGGCGGACATTCGCTGATGATTTTGCGCGGGCGCCTTATGACGGTGGTCAGTTCCAGCATTTCTTCTGAGCTCAGGCACATGGTCTTCAGCCGTATGCAGCGGCTTTCGCTCGGATTTCTGACATCCCAGCGTGCAGGAGACCTGATGAACCGGATCACCAGTGACACGGAGCGCATCCGCCATCTCATCCAGGAGATCTTTACGACCGCGGTTCTGCAAGTGATTACCCTGGCCGCAGTGAGCGTTCTTCTCTTTACGCTGGATTGGCGTCTAGCGCTGCTGGTGCTGCTGCCGGCACCGCTTGTCTCGTATCTGCAAGTGTCTATCTGGCGCAAGGTGTTGCGCAGATTGTTTCACTACCAGTACCGGCTCCATGACCATACCAATTCATATCTTCACGATGTGCTGGCCGGCATCCGCGTTGTCAAGTCTTTCGGCAAGGAAGAACGGGAGATCATGAAATTCCGCGAGTATAACAGCCGCTTTGCCCAAGCTTCGATACGCAGCGAGAAAGTGTACAGTTACCTGGCGCCGATCTCCCATTATTTGATCCAGTTCGGCAGTTACCTTGTTTTGATGGCGGGCAGTTACATGATCGTCAGGGGCGAGCTCACCCTTGGCGAGCTGGTCCAGTTTAGCAGCTATTCGATGATGGTTTATGGCCCTCTGCAATGGATGATGAACATGCCGCGCTGGATTGCCAATGCATTGATTGCTGTCGACCGAGTGTTTTCAGTCATCGATGAAAAGCCGGAGGTCGTTGACAGGGAGGATGCCATTCATCATCAGATCAAGGGGCACATCCGCTTCGAAAATGTAACTTTCGGCTATCGCTCCTATGAGCCAGTTCTGCATGAAATCAATCTCGAGATCAAACCCGGTGAGATGATCGGCCTCGTAGGACACTCCGGCTCAGGCAAGTCGACGATGATCAACCTGGTCTCACGTTTCTATGATGTCAATGAAGGCCGCATTACGATCGACGGTATCGATATTCGCCATATCAAGCAGGAAGAACTGCGCGCCCAGATTGGTGTCGTTTTACAGGAAACCTTTCTGTTTAGCGGGACGATTCTGGATAACATTCGCTATTCGAAGCCGAATGCGACGTTGGAAGAAGTGATCCGTGCGGCGAAAACGGCCAATGCGCACGATTTTATCGTCAATTTGCCCGATGGTTATGACACCCGGCTGGAGGAAAACGGCAGCAACTTGTCCGGAGGAGAGAGGCAACGTCTGGCGATCGCCCGAGCGATCCTGAACGATCCGCGTATCCTCATCCTCGACGAAGCGACATCGTCTCTTGACATCGATACGGAAGCGGAGATTCAGGAAGCGTTGATGCGTGTGATCCAGGGGCGGACGACGATCGTCATCGCGCATCGGCTGACCACGCTTCGGCATGCGAACCGGCTGGTTGTCCTGGAAAAAGGCCGCATCGTCGAAGTCGGTACGCACAATGAACTGCTCGAGCGAAGGGGGATTTACTACAAGCTGGTTACTGCACAGCGCAGCATGACGAAACCGAAGCCGGAACAGTTGGCCTCCGCATCAAGGGAACGCCGGTCAATGGGGAGAAGAGGTCTGTCTCCGACCTGATATTTCATGAACTTGGTCGCCGATCGGGCGACTTTTTTTGTGGGACAAGTTGTACAAGTATCTAAATAACATTCGCGTAAAAATATGTTGGAAAATTACAAATAATATTGAGATCCTCTATGGTTACTTTAAAAAGAGGCGTATATAATTCCAACTAAGGCGAAATATACCGAAAGATGGGAGCGCAATCATGTATGTACACCAATGTTGAAAGCGCTTTTCCGTCTGAGGTAAAGATAAGGGGGAGTAATGATGCGTAAACGCAAAGCGCTGATGGTGCTACTGTGCGGTTTCATCCTGGTTTTGCTGGCTGCGTGTGGTGGTGGAGGCGATAGCGGCAACGCCGACGTCGCAGATCCTGGAGTCGTTGATGATGCCAATGATCAGGACGCGGACACCGATCCCGAAGAGAATGTGTACGTTTCAACAAATCCGAACGCTACACCGGAGATGGATTTCGATTTAGGTGGACGTACGATCCGGCTTGTATCCTGGTATGACGAAAGCATCCAGGGAGACAACCCGGACAGCATCCAGATGAAAGAAAACCTGGAGGCCCTGATGGAAAAACATAACTTCAATGTCGATTATGTAGTGATCGATTATACCGAATATCGCGAAGCGGTTACGGCTTCTTTGATGGCTGGAGATCCGCTCGGGGAAATTATCCGTATACCCAGGCCGTGGATGATTCCTTCCCTGACGAGCCAGGATCTGTTCTGGCCGCTCGATGAGTATGTGAAAAATGATAACGCATTTGTACTGCAGTATACAGAGGAATTTTCCCAGTACAAGGGCAGAGGTTACGGATTCCGTGTTGGAATCATTGGCGCAGCTTCCGGAATTATCTATAACCGAACGCTGATGAACGAGCTCGGCATGAAGCCGTTGCAAGAATATATAGATGAAGATAACTGGAATTGGGAGACGTTCATCGAAGTGGCGAAAGATGCCAACCGCGATACCGATAATGATGGCAAGCTGGATGTATGGGGCTTGGCGACGAATTCGCTTCTGGTTCAAGCTTTGGCTGCCAATGAAACGAACCTCGTATCGGAAGGACAAGTGATTCTGGATGATCCGAAAACGCTTGAAGTATTGAATTTTATTTCCCGTCTGGCGACAGAAGAAGTAGGAAGGCCTCCGGAAACAGGAGATTGGCGCGAACCGAGAGAGTTTTTCGTGCAAGGAAATACGCTGATGTTGCCCGCCAACGACTATGATATGGAGTCTTTGCGTCAGGATATGCCGGATTATGATCTCGGATTTTTGCCCTTTCCGAAAGGACCGAGCGCAACGAGCTATCAGAGCTTTGTGACGATTGTGAACTATTACACGATTCCTAAGGCAGCAGTAGATAATCCGGAACAGATCGTGTATATCTGGGAGAAAATCTATGACATCGAATCCATCTATGACTATCCGCATCAAGCTTCCTTTGAAACATTGTTCACAACCGAAGAGGATGTGAACAACGCGAGAATGGCGATTGAAAGCCTGAAAGTGATCGAACAGATCGATTATTATCCGTCGATGCCATACTATGAATTTGTAGACGAACTTACGAGCGGGGTATCCGTATCGACGCTGATTGAGAAATACAAAGCGCCGTTCCAGGCTGCAGTTGATGAAGTGTGGAAAGATTTGAACTGAGGACGCGAAACTTGCTGAATAACAAAACGAATCGGAAACAAGGAGAGTCCCCATCTGAGGCACCTCAATGGGGACTTCCTTTTATAAAAGGCTTTCATCCGTGGATCGATCATGTTCGTTTCACTGCTGAAGGCGGATACCCTTTCAGCGACTTGAACAGATTGCTAAAGTAAAAAATATCGCTAAACCCGCAACGTTCCGCCGTTTCAGTTACGGTAAAATCTCCGGAAGACAGCATCATCTCAGCGTTGTTAATGCGGATTCGATTTACATATTCTTTAAATGTCAAGCCGGTGTTTTGTTTGAACAGTTTGCCGAAGTAAACCGGATGGAGACCGACCATTTCAGCCATTTCGGTGATCGTGATATTTTCGGAGTAATGATCTGAGATGTAAGACATGACTTTTTTGATCCTGAGATCGATGATGTTGGTTGACTTTCGGTAATAGTTGATCAGCAAGCGGTGAATGATGAGTTCAAAAATGGCTCGTGCCTGGACGGTATAAAGCGGCTGCTGGTTCATCCAGACCTGTTTGAACTCGCGAATGTAATCCAGAATTTCTTTCGTAATCATGTTCTTTGTCACGATGCCGAAAGGCAGGGGGATGTGATTGTTAGGTTCTGCCCAGTGGAAATTGAAAGGATATGCATGCATCGGTTGATCTTTGAATGTATAGGCTGCTCTAACGGAACCTGCGGGAACATAAATCATGTCACCTGCTTCGACGATGTGTTCTTTTCCATTGACGATATAGCATGCCTTGCCACCTACGACAAACGTCAAATCATGGAAAGAATTACGCCGTTCAGATATGATCCAGTCCGGATAACAACGCCGGTCAGCGAACAAAAACACATAAGGGACTAAGTACTGATATTTTTGCAGTTCCGCATCAAGTTCCAAGGATGATCCCTCCTTAAGGTCATCTTACATATAGATGGAAAAGACTACAAGACCATGACATCTGTGGGGATATGCTTTTTAGTTAAAAAGTTCAGGATGCCGGGCGAAATGTAAACGAAACAACCAAAAAAATCGAAGTAAACATTGGGAAAGAAACAAAAGTTTTGCTCGTTGTCATCGGGCCTCGTAAAATTGATAATAAGGGTAACAACAGGCGATATGGGAAATGGGCAAAATTCAAAGCAGGCCGAGCAACGGGATTACCGAACCGAATGGAAGGGTTAGGATGGAGTGAGGTTACGTCGGATGCGTGCATCGATGCGAAAAATCATTTTACCGTTAGCATTCGTTATGGCATGCTTCCTTGTCTTGGTTTCATGCGAGCAAGAGAGCTCTCAAGAAATGCCCCAGGAAATATCCGAAAGGGACGTAGTGGACGATACGGATCCATCAGCGGCTCCAGAGCAAGAACAGCATCCCGTTTATCGCGAACGGGGGTTGCAGCGGTATGACCCGCCGATTGAGCTGTCGTTTGTCGGGGAGAACAGTATTTTTATCGAAGATCTCACCAGAACATTCCCGGGTGAAACGTTGTCGGATAACCGTTGGACCCGGCTGTACGAGGATGTGCTTGGCATCAAGATTGTCTATGACTGGATCGAGAAAGGAGACATGTACGGCAAGAAACTCGGTGTTGCGATTTCTTCCGGCAACATCCCCGATGTGGTCCGGGTGGATGCCAGCCAACTGCGATTGCTCTCCAATGCGGGCCGGATCCAGGACTTGACGGAAGCTTATGAGGAATACGCGACGGATTTTACAAAAGAGGTGCTGACACAAGAAGGACTCAGTCCGTTTCAGGCTGCGACCATTGAGGGAAAACTGATGGGGATTCCGCAGATTGATTCGTCGATTGATAAAGCGTCGTTGATCTGGATTCGTACGGATTGGCTGGATAATCTTGGGCTTGAACCTCCGCGGACGATGGACGAACTTATCGAAATTGCGAAAGCGTTTACAGAGAAAGATCCGGATCAAAATGGGGTCAATGACACTTTCGGTCTCGCTGCCACCCACTATCTGTGGGATCCGGTTGCAGGACTGGCCGGATTTATGGCCGGTTATCATGCGTATCCGCAGCTTTGGATTGATGATGGAAACGGGGGGCTTGTGTACGGCGGCATCCAGCCCGAAGTGAAAGTAGCTCTCGCTCAATTGCAGGAATTGTATCGGCAGGGGGTGCTGGATCCTTCGTTCGCCCTTAAAAAAGGTGAGCAGGTCAAGCAGGACATTGCAGATGGCAAGATCGGGATCATGTACGGGGAACAATGGGGGGCATTTCATGTAGCAGGCAGCAGAGACACAGATCCGAATGCGAACTGGCAAGCCTATCCGATCGTATCCGCCGATGATCATCCCCCCAAAGTACCGCTCAAGTTTACAACTTCGTCTTTTTTCGCGGTGAGAACCGGTTATGAGCATCCCGAAGCGATCGTCAAACTGTTCAATCTGCACCTGGAGAAAAATTGGGGAGAAACGGCCGAATACGAAGTGTATTATAACGATTCGGGTTCGATCTGGCAGATGTCACCGGTGACACCGTATCCGCCCATGAAAAATCTCAATGCCTTCCGGGAGATCCGATCCTATGAAAAAGGAGAATTAACCGCATTCAAAACGCAAGAGGCGCAAGCGATTTGGAAATATATCCAGTCCTACCGGGAAGACGGTTACGGAGGAGGCTGGGGATGGGAACGGATTTACGGTCCGCATGGAGCGTACGCGATTATTGATGCTTACGAGAAGAATGGACAACTTTTATATGATCAGTTTACAGGTGTGTCCACCCCTACAATGATCGATCAAGACAAGTTCCTGCACAATCTGCAAAATGAGACCTACATCAACATCATTCTGGGAGAACCGCTTGAGGAATTCGATCGGTTCGTGGAACAATGGCGTAGCCTGGGAGGCGATCAAATTACACGGGAAGTGAATGAGTGGTATCAAACGCACGTGACGAATACGGGGCGATAACTGTCAATGTGCATAAATCCGACTTCAACGGTATAGCAATGGAGGAATCAGATTGTTACGATTTCCAACCGCCTCATTACGCAATTCGATCTTCATCCGCATGGTCATTATATATCTCATTTTCGTCATCCCGATCATCCTGCTTGGGATTTATCTGTACAGCTGGAGCTATCATAATGCGAGCCAGGAAATTTCCCGGACCACAGAGGCGCAATTGGCCACTTATCTGGATGATCTGGAACGTGAAATCGCCTGGCTGGAGTTACAGATGTTTGACATTATGGAAGATCGAGAGATCCATCGCGCGGCGGTTACCTGGTCGCTCTTAAGTAATGTGGAGCGGAAAAACAGCCTCATCTATGTTCTGCAGAGACTCGTATCGATCAAAAACACCAGTTCCCTGATCAAAGACGTTTATTTTCATATGCGGCCTGCGAACAACTCTGTCTCTGCTGTACTTGGAATTTATGAATTTGACCGGGGAACATTCGATGAACTGAGCTGGAATCTTCGCTACCAAGATGGAAAATTCATACTCCTGGATGATTCATTGCATTTGGCGGCGATGAAGCAGAGCGGAAGGAAGGACGAACCTGCATTGTATATCGTGCAGATTGCGCTGGATCATGAAGAGATCATTCGCTCGATGGACCGGTTGAACAGATATTCAGGGAGCGGTTCGTTTCTTTCCTTGGATACGCTGAACTTTATGATTGCGAGCGGGGAAGGGGATCATCAGCTGCTACGCGATGTGATCATCCAGGAAGGGCTGGATTCCAGCCCGCACATCATGGCCATCCAAGGGGAATCGTATCAGTTTCACCAGATGGCTTCAGAAGAACTGAATCTCCATGTGGTCAGTTATTTGCCCGAACAGGAATTGAAACGACCCTTGCACCGTTTTGAACAATGGGCCTGGATCTATGCTTGTGTATCTTTGCTGGCAGTAGTGGCGTATGCCTACATCAGCTACAAGAAGATTCACCAGCCCCTGCTCGTGTTGGTCCGTTGCTTTCGCAAGATGGAGGGGGGCATGTTCGATATCCATATCGACCATAATCAGCGAGATGAATTCGGGTATTTATATGATCGCTTAAATCAATTGACCCAGCGACTGCAAAATCTGATCGAACAGGATTATAAGCGCCAGATGATGATCCAGAGAGCGGAGTTGAAACAGCTCCAATCGCAGATCAATCCTCATTTCTTATACAACAGTTTTTTTATCCTGCACTCCATGGCCAAAGTCGGCGACCTCGAGCGGATCGAGGAGTTTACGCTGATGATCGGGGAATACTTTCGCTTCATTACCCGCAACGGGGAAGATTTCGTCGCATTGGGGGATGAAACGCGGCATTCGCGGATGTACACCGAAATTCAGAAACTGCGCTTTTCCAAACGGATCAAGGTTCATTTTGGAGAATTGCCCGCAGGATTGGAGCGGGTAAAAGTGCCCAAACTGATTTTTCAGCCGATCATCGAGAATGCTTACGAACACAGTCTGGAGAAGACAGAAGAAGGATGTTTGAACGTCTCTTTCCATCAACAGGACAATTTCCTTCAGATTATTGTCGAAAACAGCGGAGACATTTCCGAACAGGAAATTGAAGCATTGCGGCAACGTCTGGCGCAGACATCCGAAGCCCACGAGATGACGGGCATGATGAATATTCATCGACGATTGATCTTGGCGTACGGAGAAGACAGTGGTTTGCACTTATCAAAAAGCGAATTGGGTGGGCTGAAAGTCACCATTCAAATCAAGCTAGATGGGAGGATGAAGGACGATGCACCGTCTGTTGATCGTGGATGACGAAGAGATCATCACCGACAGCCTATACGAAGTATTTAATCAATTGATGTCGGATGAGCTCGAAGTGTACCGGGCCTATACAGCACGAGGGGCTTTGGAGTGGTTAAGACGGACGCGAATTGACATCGTCCTGACCGACATTCGCATGCCGGGCATGAGCGGACTGGAATTAAAGGATGAGATTCTGAATTACTGGCCGCGCTGCCGCATTGTTTTTCTCACCGGACATAGCGAGTTCGATTATGCCTATCAGGCGATGAAAGTGCCCAATGTCCGTTATCTGCTCAAGACGGAAGGCTATGACAAGGTGGTACAGACGGTTAAGGAAGTGCTGGAGGAGATCCGGCACAACGAGCGGATGGATCAACTGATCAACAAGTCGCGTGAATTAATGGGGGAACTGGAGCTGGTACGACAGAGGGACTATTTCCGCTATCTGATCCAACAGTCTGCGGAAATGGAACAGGATGTGTTGACCCATGATTTTAAGCGACTGAATATTCGCATGGATGTGCACGCACCGGTTGTTCTGGTGTTAGGGCACCTGGAATATCGGAATGACCTGACCTACATGGAGCGGCGTGAACAACTGCACGAAGTACGGTTATTGTGGCATTCCTTTTTTGCAGAGCATGTAAGAAGCGTTGGGATTGAAGACCAATATGGCGACATTTTGTGGTTTATTCAACCCGATCATGCACACGACGAAGAGAGGTACAATCATCTTCTCCGTTATTTAGAAGGGACGATGGAGCTGATCCAGCAGACAGTCATGGAGGACAAAGGCCTGGCACTGACCTTTGTTATCAGCCATTCGGCTTGTCCGTGGCAAGAGGTGTCCCATCAGTATGAGCGGCTACACCTTCTCTGCTATTTGCGATTCGGAGGCGGATTGCCTGCCATTCTTCACGACCAAAATGGGGAAAAAGAGGTGTTGGCATATCGCGATGCCTATCGGCTGAAACAAAAAGTGGATGCATTGGCTACGCACCTGGAAGCGGGCAAGTTCGATGAGTTTAACGCCGGTTTCGATGAAGTGATGATGAGCGTTGTGGCTTTGAATCCGCAGGATGCCATGTTGGCCATGGAAGTCTACTACGGGATTGCGCTGATCCTGCTCGGACATATTCACCGCTTCGGTCTGCACACGCAAATCGGAGATTATAACAAATTGATGAGATTTGACGATCATCCTTCGCTCAGCGATGCCTTTATCTATCTTTATCAGGTGGCGGGGCGCATCTTTGAATTGAACCGTCTGAAAGAAAAGGATCGGGCGGCAAGGATCGTCGATCGGATCTGTGCCTATATCGTCGATCACCTCGGCGAAGATCTTTCCTTGGTCAGGCTAGCGGAGATCCATCACTTCAACCCTTCGTACTTGTCCAGACTGTTCAAACAGGAAAAAGGGATGAAGCTATCGGAATATATCGAGCAGTGCCGGATTACAAAAGCAAAAGAATTGCTTGCGAATCATGAGCTGAAAGTCCGAGAGGTGGCTTTGGCAGTCGGTTATGAAGCGGCACACTCCTTTACGCGTTTCTTCAAAAAAACGACGGGTCTTTCACCGCAGGAATACAGAGAACAGTTAATAGGAGGTTAGCATGGAAAGCATTCGGTTCAAAAGGCGTTTTCCGTATGTGTTGATCACGGTTGTGTTGCTTGTGGCGATCATGATGGTGGTTCCCGTGTTCCGTATGAGCACGCCGCCACAGGCAAAAGGTACCGGCATGGCCAGCAATCCGATCATCTGGGCGGACGTGCCGGATCCGAGCGTCATCCGCGTCGGAGAAGAATACTATATGTCCAGCACCACGATGCACATGATGCCCGGTACGCCGATCATGCGTTCCACAGATCTTGTGAACTGGGAGATTATCGGCTATCCCTACGAGCGCTTGGAGGAAAATGACACCTATGCACTCCGCAACGGTCAGAACGCATATGGTCAAGGTTCATGGGCAAGCAGCCTGAATTATCATGATGGCGTCTTTTATGTGCTGTTTTCTGCACTGGATACCGGGAAAACGTATCTGTTCAGCACGACCGACCCTGCCGGACGTTGGAAACGCGTGGAATTTCCGATGTACATGCACGATCCTTCCTTGTTGTTCGACGATGATGGAAGAGCCTACATTATTCACGGCCGCACAGATTTGTCGGTAACGGAACTGAGCGAAGATTATAAGTCGCTGAAACCGAATGGCCTGAATCAGACGATTATCACTTCAGGCAAGGAAGGGATGGAGGGGGCGCACGCCTACAAAATTAACGGACGTTATTATATCACCACCATCTGGTGGGAAGAAGGAAATATCCGCAGGCAGTACGTGTATCGGGCAGACCGCATCGAAGGGCCGTATGAAGAAAGACTGGTGCTGAGCGACACGATGGGTTATAAAAACCACGGTGTTGCCCAAGGCGGGCTCGTCGACACCCCCGATGGTGACTGGTATGCGATGCTGTTTCAAGACCATGATGCGGTCGGCAGAGTGCCGGTACTCGTCCCGGTTCGCTGGGAAGACGGGTGGCCGGTATATGGGGATGAGGAAGGCAAAGTCCCTTTAGAGTTTGAAAAGCCGGGTGTGAGCGAATTCGAAACGGAACTGGTCCGCAGCGATGAATTTTACCAGGAAGGGGTGATCGAGGAGGACGAACAGGACATCGAGGATGAAGGTGTGGAACTGACCAAAAATCCCCATTTCGATGAAGGAACCGCCCATTGGAAAGCAAGGGGATCGGAAATTTCGGTCATAGAAGAAAACGGGAATTCCATTGCGCATGTTTCCAACCGGGAGCATACATGGGCCGGCATCGAGCAAAGTTTTAGCTGGCGCCTGCAACCGGGGAAATCATACAAAGCCGCCTTTCGTGTCAGGTACACAGAAGGGCCGGAGTCTAAGGATTTTATCCTGACAGCTCAGAAAGTGATCAATGGGCAAACTTCGTATCAGAACCTGGTGCGAGGACAAGTGAACAAAGGACAATGGCAGGTGATTCAAGGGACCTTCACCATACCGGAAGAAGTAAGCAGCATCGATTTGTTCCTGGAGACACCGTGGGTGGAAAACCCTGATCCGGAGCAGGACCTGATGGATTTCTACGTCGATTATATCTCCGTTAAAGAAAGCGGTTCTGCTTCCTCCAATCCCGAAGCGGCGCCAAACGGATCGAAGCTGGGGCTGACCTGGCAATGGAATCATAACCCGGATAACAGCAAATGGTCGCTGACTGAACGCAAAGGCTATCTGCGCCTGCGCACGGCGAACATTGCGGAAAATCTTGAGCAAGCGCGCAATACACTGACTCAACGCACACAGGGACCGTACAGTTCCGGTTGGATTGCGCTTGATACGAGCCATATGTTGGATGGGGATTATGCAGGTCTGGCCGCTTTTCAGCAGGAATACGGGTTCATCGGAGTGACGAAGGAAAACGGGACTTCTTATATCATCATGGAACTTCGAGATGGAGAACAGGCCAGAACCGAACTGTTGCAGGAACGTGTTTATCTGAAAATCGATATGGACTTTACCGTCGATCGCGCTACCTTCTATTACAGCTACGATGGGGTAGAATGGACGCCTTTCGGAACGGAGCTGGAGATGAGATATACGATACCGCATTTTATGGGCTACCGCTTTGCAATTTTCAACTATGCGACCAAGCAGCTCGGCGGGTATGTCGATGTGGATTATTTCAAATTCGCTCCGGAACTGACAGGTCTGCAAACGCCAGAGGACTTGCGTGCGTATTTGGGTGTCGATACCGTGATCGTTAGTGAAGATGCCAACATTCATTACGATGTGCCCGTCTTGATCAACCGTTTCCCGCAAACAGAGCCAGTTTACGAAATCCGTTTTGACATCACGGTGCCCGACGCACTCGAAGTTGTTGAAGTTTTACCCAACCAAGACCAGTTGGGTCCGGTAAATGTGAACCTTAGTCCGGTCGACGATGGCCTGGAAGTCAGCATCACGCCCGGAGATGGTGAGGAAGCCATTTATGATGACAATCAGAATCTTGGCAACCGTCTTGCCATCATACGGCTCAAAATCAAGGAAGATATGGAATATGAAGAAACGGATTTAGGGGAGGTTCAACTGCGTACAATGAATGTTTATCATCAGGATCAAAATAAGAAGTCATACGATGTAAGCAGCGCCAATGCGAAAGTGAGCATGGTCCAACCCGCGCCAGCGATCGGGAAAGTTCCGCCGCATGGAAACCCGCTTGTTTCTCATAAATTTGGTGCGGATCCGTATGCTCTGGTTTACAATGGGCGTGTCTATCTCTACATGACCAATGACGTGTTTGAATATGATGCAGAGGGCAACGTGAAGGAAAACTCCTATGCATTGATTAACAAGATCGGGGTCATTTCTTCGGATGATCTGGTGAACTGGACCGATCACGGCGAGATCCATGTCGCTGGTCCGAACGGGGCTGCAAAATGGGCTACCCAATCCTGGGCTCCAGCGATTGCCCATAAAGTGATCGATGGTCAAGACCGTTTCTTCCTGTATTTTGCGAACAACGCGAGCCATATCGGAGTGTTGACGAGTGACAGCCCGCTGGGCCCCTGGGTGGATCCGCTCGGCAAGCCTTTGATCGACCGTTCGACACCAGGGGTGGAAGGCGTACATTGGTTGTTCGACCCTGCTGTGCTCGTCGATGATGATGGTACCGGCTATATTTACTTCGGCGGCGGGGTGCCCAACGATCAGTATGAGCGTCCGCTTACGTCGCGCGTCATGCAACTGGGTGATGACATGATCAGTGTAGTTGGCGAGGCGGTGACGATCGATGCGCCGTTCATGTTTGAGGACAACGGGATTCATAAATATAACGGAGTTTACTATTATACGTACTGCTCCAATTTCTACAGCGGGCCTCGTCCGGAAGGCAGTCCGGGTGCCGGTGAGATCGTCTACATGAAAAGCAACCATCCGATGGGGCCATGGGAGTACGGAGGCACCATTTTGAAAAACCCGATGCATTTCTTCGGGGTAGGGGGCAACAACCATCATGCGATCTTCTCCTTCAATGATGAGTGGTATATCGCTTATCATGCGCAAACCTTGGCCCATGCGATGGGAGAAGCCAAAGGGTATCGATCCACACACCTGAACCGGGTATATATGAATGAAGACGGATCCATCCAGGAAATTGAGGCCAACTATGAAGGGGTGGCCCAGCTGAAGGCGCTGGATCCGTTCCAGCGGGTCGAAGCTGAAACTTTTGCCTGGAATGCGGGAGTCAAAACCCGGGCCATGGAAGGAGATCCGGTGAACAGGGTATTGACGGACATTCAGAGCGGAGATTGGATCGCGCTCTCCCAAGTCGACTTCGGTGATGGTGGGGCGACCACCTTTACGGCAGCGATCGCGAATGTCAAAGCAGATGGCTTTATCGAATTGCGTCTGGATCGGGTAGATGGGGAGCGGATCGGGACATTGCCGATCTCCTTGGCAGATGCCGGCACAGGTTGGACGGAACTTTCGACCACGATCTCATCTGTACAAGGCGTGCATGATCTCTACCTGGTGTTCGCCGGGCCGCAAGGAATCGATTTGTTCGAAATGGATTATTGGAAGCTAAGCCGCTGATCGCAGCGGAATATGCCCCTCAGGCAGCGTTCTTCGCTGCCGGAGGGGCGTTACTATACGATTGTCATAATCGATACACGGATGGATCGAGAATTGAAGACTTCTGAGGAGGCAGAGGATGAAAAAAACGGTCATTACCAATCCGATCATTTGGGCAGATGTCCCGGATGTCAGCGTCATACGGGTGGATCATGTTTTCTATATGGTCAGTACGAGCATGCATTCGATGCCGGGTTGTCCCATTATGCGCTCTGTCAATTTAAAAGACTGGGAGATCGTCAATTATGTGTTCGATACTTTGGAAGACAACGATGCGCACAACCTGTTGGACGGCAAAGGCATTTACGGAAAAGGTTCATGGGCGGCCAATCTTCGCTACCACAAAGGGACGTTTTATGTATGCTTTTCCTGCAATGATATGAACCGATTCTATGTGTATACGACACAAGATATTGAAAAAGGCCCGTGGCAGCGACATGTCGTCGCGGAGTTGTTCCATGACCCGAGCCTGCTGTTCGATGACGACCGCGTCTACGTGATTTACGGCAATGGGGATATCCGCATCAGGGAATTGACCGCCGATGGCACGAAATTAAAACCGGGTGGCTTGGATGAAAGGATACTGGAAACGCCACGTGAAGGCATCGGACTCAGGTGTGAAGGCTGTCATGCCTACAAAATCAACGGATATTATTACCTGATTTTTATCGAATGGCCTCGAACCGGTAACGCACGACGCAGGGTGGTCGGGTACCGCTCCCGGCATCTGCTAGGTCCATATGAACGCAAAATTTTGCTGGATGACGATATGGGTTATTACAATCAGGGCATTGCCCAGGGAGGCCTCGTCGATACCCCGGCCGGAGACTGGTATGCGGTCTTGTTCCAGGATCACGGGGCTGTAGGCCGGATCCCCTATGTCGTGCCGGTAAAATGGGAGGACGGATGGCCGCAGTACGGTATGAACGGTAAAGTTCCTCCTTCGTTTGAAGTGGCGTTGCCTGAAAGCAAGGCTGCGCCGCTTGTAGTGAGCGATGAATTTGACTACGACCGCAATCAATTGGTGTTGCAGTGGCAATGGAACCACAATCCCGATCATCGGTTGTGGTCCGTCACAGAAAGACCGGGCCATTTGCGTTTGAAGACGGGCCATCTCGTTAAAAATGTCGAGCAGGCGCGCAATACGTTAACCCAGCGGACGGAAGGACCGACTTGTCGCGCTGAAGTGTTGCTGGATACTTCCCATATGAAGCCAGGGGATTATGCTGGCCTGGTTGCCCTGCAGTATTATTATGGAACGGTAGGAGTGGAGATGGACGATCGCGGTGAGCGATACGTGGTGATGTGTACGCGCGGTGAAGACGGAGAGCAACGTGCTGTGGCGCGGGTTCCGTACAGTCAAGCGGAGGTGAGGCTCAAGATCGACTTTGATTTCCGCGATCGCACGGATACGGCCCAATTCTTTTACTCCGCCGATGGCGAAAAGTGGGAAAAAATAGGGGAGCCTTTGCAACTGAAATATACACTCCATCATTTTATGGGTTGCCGCATCGGCTTGTTTTATTATGCGACGCAACATACGGGTGGACATGTCGATTTCGATTATTTCCGTTACGAGAAGGGTTCCTGATACGGAAAAAAGGAGCGGGCAGGTACTTCGAATGAAGAAGTGCCTGCCCTTTTTTGTTCCCATTAGGCAATATCTTTCATCTTTTTGCGAAATTCATTGGCGCTGGTGCCGGTATATTCCTTGAACTTTTTATAAAACCAATCGACTTCGGAATAACCGACACGATGGGCAATTTCATATATTTTCATATCCGTTTCCAGAAGCAATCGCTTCGCTTTTTCCATGCGCTGTTGCAGCAAGTATTCGTTGAATGTCATGTTGACGTGCCTTTTGAACTTTTGCCCCAAATAGGCGCAGTTAAAATGAAGCTGATCGGAAATTTTTTTCAAGGTAATGTTTTGATGCAAGCGTTCCTGAACGTATTGTTTAATCATTTCAATCGTCGTACAAGTCGACGGGGATTGAGCGGGTTCTGCTTCTGGCTGACGGAGGCTGAGACGCAGATTCGTCAGGCAGGTAATCAGATCCTGGACATCGTAAGGATCGGGCAAGTAATCGTTTACATTGAGCGCAATCGCTTTTCTGACAATATTCATATCTTTATTACCGCCAATCAGCACGATCGGGACGCGGCTAAGCTTACGAATCTGTTCACAGATTTGCATGCTGAAAGACGGTAGAGATTTTAGATGAATGATCACCAGGTCAAACTGTTCCTTGCCAATCGAGTGCAACACGTCCTCGAATGCTTGATCTTCCGGTGAATGAACCTGGTAGCCGTGTTGACACCAGTCCATCTGAGCGAAAAGACGCGCTCTCGATTTCGGATCTGGATCGACAAGCAACGTTTTGATCATGCTGTGTATGCCCTCACTTTCCAAGATGTGTTGAGCGTATGACAGATCCTCGTCATCCCCTTATATTCCATTATGTAAGCGCTACCGGATTTGCGCAATGTGCAACTTTTTTGAGTTGTAACATTTGTTTACCCTTTTAAATCGAGACCGGGCAACTCCAGATCGGCGGGCAGAACAATTCATTTTTTTACAACCTTCACATTCGTTTACATTTACCCTGTCAAATTATAGGTCACTTATAGTTTCTAAGGTGAATGGGTATAACGGGTCAGGTTGTTCGCGATCCGACATAGCCTCTATACTCTCCTTAAAATCGATGGAGAGCAGGGGGATAGTCGAATGAAAAAACTGTGGATCATCATGTGCGTGCTTTTCTTGTCCGTCGTTCTAGTCGCTTGTGGAGGAAACACAGACAATGTGGCGACGACGGACCCGGGAGAACAGGGGAGCGAAACCCCGGTGGATACGGATGAAGAAACGAGCGATGAAACCGGGGAAGAAACGTCCAGTACATCATCCAATCCCAACGCATCGCCGGAGATGGATTTCGATCTCGGTGGGCGCACCCTGACTTTTGTTTCTTGGTGGGATATGTCGATTCCGGAAGACAACCCGGACAATATTCAGAAAAAGGCGAATCTTGAAGCGCTCATGGAAAAGCACAATTTCAATGTGGAATATATTTCGATTGATTTCCAGGAGTATGAGGAAAAAGTGGTGGCCTCTCTCATGGCCGGTGAGCCGCTCGGCGACTACGTGCGCATGGGGAAACGTTATATGATCCCCTCTTTGGTCAAGCAAGATATGTTCTGGCCGGTAGATGAATGGACGAAAAACGACAATGTCTTCAACCAGAAAGTAACGAATGAATATTCCGTATTCGAAGGCAGAGGATATGGGTTCAACGATCAGCCGAACTTGATCACAGGGATTTTTTACAATCGGACGTTGATGAATGAACTGGGCATAAAGCCTCTCCAGGATTATGTTGACGAAGACAACTGGAACTGGGAAACCTTTATCCAGGTGGCTAAAGATGCAAACCGCGACACCAATAACGATGGACAGATCGACACTTGGGGGCTCGCCAAAGCGGATGTGCTGGATATGGCCCTGGCTGCAAACGAGACCGATCTTGTCGCCGGTGACAAACATAACCTGGATGATCCGAAGGCGATCGAAGTTTTCAATTTTATTTCCCGCATCGCCACGGAGCAAGTCGCCAGACCTTCGGAAGGAGGGGACTGGACGGAGCCGAGAGCATTCTTCGTACAGGGTAATGTCCTGATGTATCCGGGGGCGATGTATGAGGCGAGCGGCTTGATGCAGGATATGGCGGATTATGACATCGGTTTTCTTCCGTTCCCGAAAGGACCCAGTGCGAGCACTTACCATGCGGTGGAATCTGACGTTCAGTTCTTAACGATCCCGAAAACGGTCGAAAATCCGCGCGAGTTGCTCTATATCTACGAAAAGATCCATGACATCGAATCGATCTATGATTATCCGGATCAGGCGACTCTGGAAACACTCTTTTACGATGAGAAAGACATTAACAACGCGCGAATCGCTGGCGAAAATATGATCGTCATCGATCGTCAAGCCTATCCGTCATTGCCATACTATGATTTTTTAGGCGAACTGCAAAGCGGAGTTTCCGTATCGACCGTTGTCGAGAAATACAAAGCACCGTTCCAGGCCGCCATTGACGAAGTGTGGCAAAACTAAACTTTCCATGATGGACAGTCCCCATTCGAGAATCTCTTCGAGCATTCTCCCATGGGGACTGTTCTTAACAGGGACAAAGGAGGACGCGGAATTGTGGCTCTTCGTCGCCTAAAAAAAGTGGGAATCTGGACCCTTGTGATCGTGCTGATCGTTCTCTTGTGGAATATCATTCCGTCCCAGCAAGGAAACAGGGCTCCCCTTGTGGCCAAGGCGGATTTTGAACCGGTCGTCGAGTCGATCGACGAAAACAGTTACCCTCGGTATCTGGAAAAATACGCGAATGCTGATCGTCCGAACCGTACCATTCGCATTGAAGGCGAAGATTTTATCGAGGTCTCAAGCGATGAATTTGTTGTTGAAGATGGTTATATGGGGCTGGACGGGACGGCTGTACTGACACCGGAAAACGGTTCCATCAGCTGGAAAGTTCCGATCGAGGAAGCCGGATTGTATCACATCCGTATTCACTATTTTCCGATGGAAGGCAAAAGCGCCGCCATTGAGCGGGAATTCAGAATCAATGGCGAGATCCCGTTCACAGGGGCAGAGTTATTGTTGTTCGACCGGGTGTGGGATAACCGTGATCCGGAAATCAGGCGCGACGATCGCGGCAACGATCTCAGACCGAGACAAATCGAAAGGCCACGCTGGATATTGGCTTCTTTCATCGATAGTGATCGCATTTATGAAGAACCGTACTCTTTTTATTTTGAGCAAGGGGAGCAATTGATCACTTTGGTCTCCCTGCGTGAGCCGATGGCGATCGATTATATCGAATTGTACCAGGAGGAGCCGCTTCCGACCTATGCGGAACTGAAAGCCAGCTATGAAGCTCAGGGTCTTAAGCCGGCGCAAAATCAGTTGATTCTGGTGCAGGGGGAAGCCGCGACAGCCAAATCCTCCCCGACCTTGTATCCGATTTCGGACCGTTCGAGTCCGTCGGTCACTCCATATCATGTGTCCAAAATCCGCATGAATGCGATCGGCGGTCTGAACTGGAGGCTGCCGGGCCAATGGATCGAGTGGGAGATCGATGTTCCGGAAGACGGACTTTACCAGATCGCCCTGAAACGGAAGCAGGACCAGCTTCGTGGTGTCTTTGCGACGCGCAGTTTGATGATCGATGGCAAGATTCCTTTTGAGGAAATGAAGCGCATCCGCTTTAACTACAATGCCAAATGGCAGATGGATGTGCTCGGCGGAGATGAACCCTATCTCTTTTACCTCACCAAAGGGAAACATCGTATCCGGATGACCGTAACGCTCGGGGAACTGGCTCCGCTCATTCAAACAATTGAATCAAGCGTACTGGAATTGAATGCGATCTACCGCAAGATTTTGATGATCACTTCGAACAATCCGGATCCGTTGCGCGATTACCAATTGGAAAAACGGATTCCCGAGATGACCGAAGTATTTGCGCGACAGGCGGAAATTATCGAATCCGTGGCCAATCATTTGCAGGAAGTCACCGGGGAGAAAAGCGACAAGGTTGCCCCGCTGTTGAATATGGTCATTCAGCTTAAAGACCTGGTTGAAAATCCGGAAACCGTACCACGCCGGCTGGACACTTACAAGGTCAATGTCGGGGGACTGGGCACCTGGATTTTAACCGTTCAGGAACAGCCATTAACGATTGATTATCTCGTCGTTTATTCGCCGGATCAAAAGCTTCCTCGTGCTGAATCGACATGGTACGAAAAAGTCAAACATGAACTGGGCGCTTATATCGCGTCATATACGGAAGATTACGACACGATCGGCAATGTTTTGGAAAAAGACCGTTCGATCACGGTATGGATTACGACGGGTCGTGACCAGGCACAGGTGATGAAAAGTCTGATCGACGATATTTTTACGCCAGAGACCGATATTTCCGTGCAATTGAAATTGGTCCCTCCCGAAATTTTGCTTCCGGCGACATTAGCCGGCGAAGGACCGGACGTCGCCATGCAGATGGGCGAGGATGTCCCCGTCAACTATGCAATGCGGGGAGCGGCTTACGATTTGACCCAGTTTCCGGATTTCGATGAGGTGGCCAAACGATTTCGTGAGAGCGCATTAACCCCTTATCGCTATGACGGGGGCGTGTATGCACTTCCGGAACAGCAAGTGTTCCCGGTGATGTTTTACCGCAAGGATATTTTGGAAGAACTCAATTTGTCCGTTCCTGAAACATGGGACGATGTTTACAAAATGATTTCCGTGCTGCACAAGCACCATCTCGATTTTTACCTGCCGATCGATAACACGCTGAACAATGGCAATCTGGTTCCGAATGCAACATTCGCCATGCTCTTGTACCAGAACGATGGCCAGTTTTATACGGATGATCACAAAAGGAGTGCGCTCGATTCGGAGATCGCAATCGAGATGTTCCGCAGGTGGACGCAGTTTTACACCAATTACAAGTTTCCGGTACAAGTCGATTTTCCCAACCGTTTTCGGACCGGAGAAATTCCGATCGGAATCGATGATTATACGACTTACAACCTGCTGACAGTGATGGCTCCGGAGATCAAAGGCCTGTGGGACTTTACGATGGTACCGGGTACGCGAATGGAAGATGGAACGGTTCGCCACGATGTCGCCAGTTCCACAACAGCGGTACTCATACTGGAAAAAGCCAAGGACAAGGAAGCGGCCTGGGAGTTTCTCAAATGGTGGACTTCAAAAGACATTCAGATTCAATTCGGGCGAGAGATGGAAGCTTTGATGGGAGAGGCGGCGCGCTATCCGACCGCAAACATCGAAGCGCTCGAACAACTGCCTTGGCCCGTCGAACATTATCGCCATCTGAATGAACAATGGAAGTGGGTAAAAGGAATCCCGCAAGTGCCCGGAGGATATTTTACCGGCCGACATCTGGACAATGCCTTCCGTAAAGTGATCAACGCAGGGGAAAACTACCGTGAAGCTCTGCTGGATTACGTGATTTACATCAATGACGAGATCGAGATCAAACGGAAGGAATTTAACTTACCGTAAGGGGCAAGGGGTGGAACCATTGCAGACCGATAGCGCGAAGCCGCAGACGATGGCGCTTCCGATGCAACTGAATAAACCGTCGAGATGGGCACAGCTGAAAAAGGAGCTGTACCGGAACAGGCACTATTATATTTTGATGAGCCCTTATATGATTCTTTTCTTCCTGTTCACGGTAATTCCGGTTGTTCTTTCGTTTCTTCTGAGCTTTTTTTACTTCAACTTGCTCGAATTTCCGAGATTTATCGGTTGGGACAATTATGCCCGGCTGTTTTTGAACGATGATGTTTTCCTGATTGCCCTGAAAAATACGCTGCTGTTTGCCGTTATTACGGGGCCGGTCAGTTATATTGCCTGTTTTCTCTTCGCCTGGATCATCAATGAATTGTCACCGAAGATCAGGGCCTTCATGACGCTTGTCTTTTATGGCCCTTCGATCTCCGGCAATGTGTTTTTCATCTGGCTGGTCATCTTTTCCGGGGACAGCTATGGGTACCTGAACGGATTTTTGCTGCGGTTGGGCATCATACTGGAGCCGATCCAGTGGCTGCAAAATGAAGATTATGTACTGGCGATCGTCATTATCGTGCAGCTGTGGATGAGTCTCGGAACGAGTTTCTTGGCGTTTATCGCGGGATTGCAAAATATCGATCAAACGTTGATCGAAGCCGGGGCGGTAGACGGGATCAAAAACCGCTGGCAAGAGCTATGGTACATCGTCTTGCCTTCGATGAAACCTCAATTGATGTTCGGCGCGGTTATGCAGATCACCGCCTCTTTTGCAGTAGCCGAGATCTCGATTGCTTTGGCCGGTTTCCCCAGCGTCAACTATGCGGCACATACCGTGGTCACTCACTTGATGGACTTCGGTACGATTCGCTTTGAAATGGGGTACGCGTCCGCCATTGCAACGGTATTGTTCCTGCTTATGGTGGGCACGAACAAAATGACTCAGAAACTTTTGCGAAAAGTAGGTGAGTGACATGGCGACTAAAGCGTTGTCTGTTTTTCGCATCCAAAGAAGGCTGAATCGCTCATTTACCGTCACCTTCCTGCTGTTTCTGTTGCTGGGGCTGTTTGGTGCTTTTATGGCATTGCCCTTGATCTATACGATCAACAACGCCTTCAAGCCATTGGATGAACTCTTTATTTTCCCGCCACGTTTTTTCGTGGTCAATCCGACATTGGACAATTTTTATGATCTGGTCGTCTTGATGGGCAATTCTTGGGTACCGTTTTCACGTTATATCGCCAATACCCTGTTCATTACGATTGTGGGCACCGCCGGCCATGTGATCCTGGCATCGGCCGCTGCCTATCCGCTGGCCAAGTACCGTTTTCCAGGGTCGCAGGCGTTATTTTCGATCGTCGTTTTGTCGCTGATGTTTTCCCCCCATGTTACGGCGGTGCCCAACTATATGGTGATGTCCTGGCTGGGCTGGATCGATACACACGCTTCCCTGATCGTACCTTCGCTCGCCTGGTCGCTTGGGCTTTTTCTCATGAAGCAATTCATGGAGCAGGTTCCGGATGCGATCCTGGAAGCGGCCAAAATCGACGGTGCTTCCGAATACCGCATCTTTTGGCAAGTCGTGATGCCCAATGTCAGACCGGCGTGGTTAACGCTTATGATTTTGCAATTTCCCATACTGTGGGGATCCGATGGCGGGAGCTTTATCTATAGCGAGGATCTGAAGACGCTGAACTATGCTCTGGGACAAATTACGCAAGGGGGAATTGCGAGAGCCGGTGTCGGTGCAGCAGTGGCCCTCATCATCATGATTGTGCCCATGATTTTGTTCGTCATTTCGCAGAGCAACGTAATTCGGACGATGGCAACTTCCGGATTGAAGGATTAGGGGTGTTCGTATGTTTGACGACAGAACGATAAACGTTCAAGCGCAAAAACGGGCCATACGGGTTCTCGGGCTGGTGCTTGCCTGCTGCCTGATCTCCGCGGTGGTGGGCGTGCCGATGGTGGAGGCTGCCACGCAGAAAACCCCTCCCTCATACAACTATTCCTATTGGAATGAAGCGGTCCCTGCTCCGGCCGCTTACCAGGCGACAGAAATCATTACCGGAAATACGTTGGGGACGGGGCAGCTTCTTGAACCGAATGATCTGCACGTGACCGAAGATCAGACGGTCTACATCCTCGATTCGGGGAATCACCGTGTTATTGTGACGGATCATCAGTTTCAGGTGCTCCGGATCGTGGACTCTTTTATGAATGATGGGCAGGTCGACCGGTTTCAGCAACCGCTCGGGTTATTTGTAAACGATGAGGGACACTTGTATGTGGCGGACACGGGGAATCACCGGATCGTCCAGCTGGCTCCCGACGGTTCGCTCGTTCAGATCGTGGACACTCCCGAATCCGACCTGTTGCCAGCGAACTTTGTTTTTCAACCGGCAAGGCTGGTTGTCGATCTGGCCGGGAGAATCTACGTCATGGCGATCGGTGTCTTTGACGGCTTTATGGAGTTCAATGCGGACGGAACCTTTACGACATTCATCGGCGCGAACCGGGTTCAGGTTGACCCGATCGAATATATTTGGAAACGTTTGTCCACACGGGAGCAACGCAGCCAGATGGTTCAGTTCACACCGACGGAATTCACGAATCTCGATATTGACGAGGAAGGTTTTATTTATGCGACGAACGGTGACGAGTGGGGGGACAACATTAAAAAACTGAATGCGCACGGGACCGATATACTGCGGCGCAACGGTTATTTCTCGCCTGGTGGCGACATCGTATATTACATCAACGATGGTCCACCCCGTCTGATTGACATTGACGTCGCTGACCGCGAGATTTATTCCGTACTGGATGCGAAGCAAGGGCGGATCTTTACGTATAACGGCGATGGCTTTCTCATGTATGTTTTCGGTGGCAAAGGCAATTTGATCGGGGAGTTCCACACACCTGTGGCGATCGAGCGAATCGGTGATGATTTTTTGGTGTTGGACAAAGCGTTGGGCGAAATTACCGTCTTCAAGCCGACTGAATACGGACAGATTCTGAATGAGGCGGTGCGCAGCTACTACGAAGGGGATGAAGAAAGGTCATCCGCCCTGTTCAGGCGAGCGGCCGATCTGAACGCCAACCTTGAGTACGCGTATGACGGAATCGGCAAATCGTTGTTAAGGCAGGGAGAGTACAAAGAAGCCGTTCATTATTTCAGGCAGGCGATGGACCGCCTCAACTATTCCAAAGCTTACTTGTTGTATCGGAAACAGGTGATGAGGGAAATTTTCCCGACGATGATGACGTGCCTTCTCATCTTCATCGTGGTGTATTTCACTGTGCGCAAGGTTGTGAATCTGAGAGGAAGAAAGAAGGGTGTTCCGATTGAGATGGAATAAAGAATGGATCCGGTTCCCTTTCTATCTAACCGTTCATCCCTACAAAGCATACTGGGAACTCAAATATGAGCGGGATCAAAAAACGAACCTTTGGACTTCGCTCATCATTTTGGCTGCGTTGTCTTTTACGATGATTTTAAGCAGCCAGTACAGCGGGTTCCTGGTCAATTATAAAGATCCCCGTGAGCTGAACAGTCTCATGGAGATCGTGTATGTCGTCGTACCGGTTCTGTTTTTCTGCATCGCGAACTGGTCACTGACCACGCTGATGGACGGGGAAGGAAAATTCGTCGAAATCTTTATCTCGACCTGTTTTGCGTTGTTGCCGTTGATCGTGATCAACTTGCCCTGGATCTGGCTCAGCAACTTTATCTCGATGGAAGAGACGGCCTTTTACTATGTCTCGAACAGTATCGCGACCTTGTGGTTTCTCTATCTCCTTTTTGTCGGCAATATGACGGTGCAGCAGTTTACGGCCAGCAAAACGATCCTGACTTTATTTCTGACGGCGATTGCAATGGGATTTATGGCTTTTCTTTGCCTGCTGTTTTTCAGCCTGATTCAGCAGATCGCCGGATTTGTTGTAACCATTTACCAAGAGCTTGTTTTCAGAACTTAAGAGAGGGGGGAGAGAAATGGAGAAAAGAAAGGGAACGTTATGGATCCTGGGGATTCTGTGCGGAATGATCTGCCTCTTCTCACTCGCCATCGTGTCAGGGTGTTCCCAATCCGTGACTGAAGCGGAGCAGGAAGATATACGTGAACGGATGCCGGAATCCGAACCGATTCAGGCGTCGTTTACCGATCCCCGTTTACCGGGGATGAAAGGGGTCGTCGAGAGCGGCCACTTGAAGCTATTCATCGATGAGCAAACCGCCGAGATCGCTGTGATCGATACTCGCAACGGTGAGATCTGGCGGAGCAATCCGGAGCACCGCGATGAAGACGCTATCGCTTCGGGTACGAACAAGGATTTGCTCAGTGCGCAGACGAGAATTCAGTTCTATAACGCATATGGTCAGATCAGTTCGATCAATTCCCAGACAGATAGCGTCGCTTACAACCAGTTTGCTGTGGAACCGATCGAGGGCGGCGTGCGTGTCACCTATCTGTTTGGCAAGGATGAGAAAGGACTTGACGATCTGCCGCAAATGCTGAGTCCTGAGCGTTACGAAGAATTGGTCGCCAAGATGGATGATACCGGCAAACGGGCGATGCGTGTCGGTTATGTCCAGGACAAGGAAACGGGCGCATACGTCCGCCTGGACAGTGCTCTCAATGGTTTGCAGCTGCAAAGGGTGCTGGATGCTTTTGAAGCGATCGGATATACGGCGGACGATCTCATGCGGGACAGTGAGGAGCACCAGATCACGATCGAGAAGCCGGTTCCGCGCATATTCTCTCTGGCGATCGAGTACACCCTGGACGGCGACAGCCTGGTGGTTCGAATTCCGTCGGACAGCATCCATCATCCTGAAGAATTTCCGATTCACAACATTTCGCTGTTGAACTTTTTCGGAGCCGGCGGACTTGAGGATGAGGGATCTCTGTTTGTACCGGATGGTTCAGGCGCATTGATTCACTTCAACAACGGAAAGTCGATGTATCCGTCGTTCAGGAAAGATGTATATGGCGATGACTTAACCGTCCAGTATGGCGGCGGGCCTGCACGGGATCAAGATATCCGACTGCCGGTATTCGGCATCTTGCGACATCACAGTGCCTTTCTCGGCATTATCGAACAAGGCGCTTCCGTTGCGGTGATCCATGCCGATGTGAGCGGGCGTTTGAACAGCTACAACTATGTGTACCCGAGCTTTTATTACCGCAACAAAGATGATGTCACTTTGAATGCTGGCGGGCAACAGCGGTCACTGCCCCGATTCCAGGTTGAACCGATGCAAACGGATTATGTCGTCCGCTATGTCTTTTTCCAGGAAGACGAGGCCACGTACCCCGCTATGGCCCACTATTATCGCCAATATTTGCTTGAGCGCAAGCAGCTGCCGGAACGGGTCGCGGAATCCGATGGAAATATGCCCTTTTATTTAGAACTGGTCGGAAGCATTGAGAAGCGGAAACATCGGCTCGGGGTACCCTATCGGGCCCAGGAACCGCTGACGAGCTTCGAACAGGCGCAGATTATACTGAATGAGCTAAGGGAAAACGGGATTGAGGACATCCGTTTGAAGCTGACGGGTTGGTTTAACGGCGGGGTGAACCATTCGCTTCCTGACAAGATCAAAGTCAATCGCTCTCTCGGAGGTCGCAGTGGACTGAACGATCTCAAAACATTCGCGGATCAGGCTGACATTGCCTTGTATCCCGATATGAGCATCTTGCAGGTGGCCAATACGAAACGATTTAGCAAGTCGAGGGAAGCAGCGAGAAGGTTGACGGAAACGCCGGCTGTCATTTACCCCTATAACCTGGCCATCAATCGGGAGGACAAAAGCCGGGAACCATCCTATCTGCTAGCACCGCGACGGGTGCATGACGTGGTCGAGGGAATGCTTGATGATTTCAAGAAATTGGGCATAAACCAAATTTCCCTGCGCGATCTGGCCGATCTGTTAAACAGCGACTACCGCAAGCGCAATGAGATGGATCGTACTCAATCCGAGCAAATTTCGATTCAGGCCATGCAGATGATTCGGGACGCGGGGATCGCCATGATGGCCGATGGGGGAAACGCTTATGCTTTTCCGTATTTGACGGATATCACCCGTGCGCCATTGAGCTACAGCGGATTCAAGATTGAGGACGAATCGATTCCTTTCTACCAGATCGTGATTCGTGGACATATCGATTATACAGGCGAGCCGTACAATCTTTCGACCTATATTCATCCGCGGCAATATATCCTGAAAAGTCTGGAATATGGGTCCGGTGTGTACTTTACGTGGATTTATGAGCCTAATTATAAATTGAAAGATACCGAGTTTAACCATCTTTATGCTGTTCATTACGAGCATTGGATGGATCTGGCAACAGAGATGTATCACGAGCTCAACGGCGTATTGAAACAGGTTCAAGGTCAGCCGATCATCGATCACGTCAAACTGGCAGAGGGTGTATACAAAACGACATACGGCAACGGGCTTTATGTGATCGTCAACTATAATCCAAATCCGGTGAACATCGACGGCCAAACTATCGAAGCGGAAGGCTTCGTGACAGGTGGTGAACGATCCTGAAAACGTTACAACTGTTCAGAAAACGCAGCGCGTATGAGCAACAGAAAGCCAGGTGGGGATTTGTCTATATATTGCCTTGGCTCATCGGCTTTATCTTGTTTTTTCTCATTCCTCTGATCAATTCGTTGCGATTCAGCTTGAGCAAAGTAGAATCGACGGCCAGTGGAGTGGTGATTCAATACATCGGATTTAACAATTTTATCCATGCTGTAACGGTCAACACCCAATTTAACCGGGCGTTGGCAGAATCGGTGTTCGACATGATCATCAATGTCCCGCTGATCGTCATTTTCAGTCTGTTTCTGGCGGTGTTGCTCAATCAAAAATTCCGCGGGCGAGGATTTGCCAGGGCGATCTTTTTCCTCCCTGTCATCCTCGCTTCCGGGATCATTGCTACGCTGGAATCGGAAAGTTTGATCGAGGCCTTGAATGCCGAAAATCAGAGCGGCGGTTTTATCAGCGGGCTTCGCAGTTTTGAATTGGAACGCATGATGCTGGAAGCGGGAGTGAATGAGTCGATCGTTTTGTATTTGACCGGTGCGGTGGATCGCATTTATGACATTGTCAGCCAATCCGGCGTGCAGATTCTGATCTTCCTGGCGGGCATTCAAACAATATCGCCACAGTTATACGAGGCAGCGAAAATCGAGGGAGCGACCGGATACGAAGCGTTCTGGAAAATCACCTTTCCGATGGTCAGCCCGCTCATTCTGGTGAATGTCATCTATACCGTGATCGATTCGTTTGCCAGTAACGCGGCGACGGATCTGATCAGAGAAGTCGGTTTTTCGAACTTTAATTTCGGACTCAGTGCGGCGATGGCGTGGATTTATTTCATTGCCGTGGCATTGATCCTCTTGATCAGCACCTACCTGATCTCGAAACGGGTGTTTTATTATCATTAACATTTACATGCGGAAGGATGATGCGGTTTGCTCAGTACGCTAAGCACCCGATTGCTGTCCCTGAACTTCTGGAAAAAGTGGCTATGGATCATCGTGCGGTTTGTTTTGATCACGGGATTGTCTTTTATCATCCTGTATCCGATCCTGAAAAAGTTTTCGACAGCGATCAAGGACAGGGCCGATCTGTACTCTCCTATCGTAGTGTGGATTCCGCAAAATGTGTCACTGGACAATTTTAAACAAGCGATACGGATCATGGACTACTGGGAAACGTTGCTGAATACTTTTTATTTGGCCGGATTGACCACCGTGTTGACGACAATTTCTTGCGCACTCGCAGGATACGGTTTTGCCCGGTTGAAATTTATGGGCAGCAACATTTTGTTTGCCTGTGTCATTTTCACGATTCTGGTGCCGCCCACGACGATCCTGATTCCGATGTATCTCAATCTGAAAGAATTTACGTTGCTGGGTCTGATTCCTTTGTTTACAGGCGGCAAAAGTATCAATCTGTTAAATACGTACTGGCCGTTTATATTGACGTCACTGACCGCCATGTCTTACAAGGCGGGACTGTTTATCTTCATCTTCAGGCAGTTCTTCCGCGGCATCCCGAAGGAGATCGAGGAGGCGGCCTATGTGGACGGGGCCAGTGTCACGAAAACATTCACCCATATTATGTTGCCGAACGCCCTGCCTGCGATCATTACGGTCTGCCTGTTCTCCTTCGTCTGGCAGTGGAATGACAGCTTCTTTACCACGACTTACCTGACATCCAGCAAAGTGATGGCGACACAACTGTCCTCACTGCCGCACAACTTGCAGATTCGTCTGACCGCCGGCGCGTCACAGGAGGACCCGTTCTATCTGAGCATGGTCCAGGATACGGGGATTTTGCTCGCGATCTTGCCGCTCATTATTATCTACCTGTTCGTGCAGCGCCATTTCGTTGAGAGCGTCGAACGCACAGGTATTGTCGGTTAAAGGAAAAGCGGCGAAGATGGCGAAGCAAGTATAAAGCAGGATTTTCCAAAAATGTCGATACTTTAGCGGAGGAGGATATGGCATGTTCCAACTGCAAACAAAGCGGGGGTTGCTCCTGATTGCGGTGTTGGTGCTGATGCTTTCGGTCGCCGCCTGTTCGGGTGGAAAACCATCCGGGGAGGGTTCCGATGCTTCGGAAACGGCGAGCACTGAAACACCGGCGAGTGCAAGCGACGGCAGCGCAGAAGAGACGACGGAGGAAGAACTGACAGCCGATGGGGAGGGGGACGAGGCCGCCGATGAACAGGCGAACCCAAAAGAAGAGGTCACTCCATCGGTTGAGGCGGATCTTCCCTCCCTGGCTGAAGTGTATGCCCCCTACTTTCCGATCGGAGCGGCCATCGAGCCACACCAAACAACCGGACTCGTCAGCGAATTGCTGAAAAAACATGTCAACCTGATCGTTGCCGAAAACGCTATGAAACCCGCTTCTCTCCAGCCGACAGAGGGGAACTTCACCTGGGAAAACGCGGACAAAATTGTGCAATTCGCCAAGGAGAACGGCATGGAACTCCGTTTCCATACGCTGGTTTGGCACAACCAGGTGCCGGACTGGTTTTTCCTCGATGAGGACGGCAAGCCGATGGTGGATGAGACAGATCCGGCAAAGCGCGAGAAAAACAAGAAGCTGTTGCTTGAGCGGCTGGAAACGCACGTGCGCACCGTTGTGGAACGCTACAAGGACGATATTAAATATTGGGATGTCGTCAATGAGGTTGTTGAACCGAACGATCCGGACGGTATGCGCAACAGTCCCTGGTACCAGATCACGGGAACGGATTATATCGAGACCGCGTTCAGGGTCGCCCGCGAAGTCGGAGGACCGGACATCAAGCTGTATATCAATGATTACAGTACGGATGATGAACGGAAGCGGGACCGCATCTACGAACTGGTCAAGGACATGTTGGAGCGCGGTGTCCCCATTGATGGCGTCGGGCACCAGACGCATATCAGCGTGCATTGGCCGCCGGTGGAAAACATCATCGCCTCGATGGAAAAATTCGCCGAGCTGGGGCTGGACAATATCGTCACAGAGCTGGACATGAGCGTGTATGCGTGGAATGACCGGAGAGACTATGGTGACGAGATTCCCGAGGACATCGTGGCGCTGCAAGCGAAGCGGTATGGGGAATTGTTTGCGGCCTTTCGCGAACATAGCGATATTTTGAGCGAAGTAACGTTTTGGGGGATCTCCGACAATCACACATGGCTGAGCAATTTTCCGGTGGAAAACCGTACCGATGCCCCGCTGTTGTTTGACAAGAACTTTCATGCGAAACCGGCCTTCTGGAGCGTGATCGAGGCGGCCCAGGCCGATTCCCCATAAATACACAAAATAAAGGAGAGGAACATCATTGGTGACAAAACATCATGAGACTTTGCATGAACATTTGCCGAAACTGTGTGAGGTGTACAAATCGTATTTTCTCATCGGAGCTGCAGTCAGTCCCCTGACCTTGAAACGGGAAGAAAAGCTGATCAAAGAGCATTTTAACAGTTTGACGGCAGAGAATGAAATGAAATTTTCACGCGTCCAGCCCGAAGAGGGCAAGTTCACGTTTGAGCATGCCGATGATTTGATGGCCTTTGCGGCTGCCAACGGGCACCAGGTGCGCGGGCACACGCTGGTGTGGCATAACCAGACGCCGCGCTGGGTATTTGAAGATGGACGCGGAGGAAAGGCGGATCGCGATACCCTTTTGGCGCGGATGAAAACCCATATCGACACGGTTGTCGGCCGCTACAAAGGGCGGATCTATGCCTGGGATGTTGTCAACGAAGCGGTTTCTGACAAAGGAGACGAATTGCTGCGCCCGTCCCCATGGCTGGAGATCATTGGCGAGGACTTCATTGCGCAAGCGTTCCGATTCGCCCATGAAGCTGATCCGGATGCGCTCCTTTTTTACAATGACTACAATGAATCCAACCCGGTGAAGCGGGAAAAAATTTATACCCTGGTCAAGTCTCTTTTGGAACAAGATGTTCCGATTCACGGCATCGGCTTGCAGGCGCATTGGAATTTGCGAAATCCGTCTATTGATGATATTCGTGCTGCCATTGAGCGGTATGCGAGTCTAGGGCTCCAACTTCATGTTACGGAGCTGGACATATCCGTCTACGACCATGACGATAAACGCACGGACCTGAAAGCTCCGACGGAAGAAATGCTTGAGCTGCAAGCCCAAAGGTACAAACAAATCTTTGATCTCTTTAAAGAGTACAAGGAGCATATCACCTCGGTGACTTTCTGGGGAGTGGCTGACAACTATACGTGGCTGGACAATTTCCCGGTAGTCGGGCGCAAAAACTGGCCCTTTGTGTTCGATATCGAGGGCAAGCCGAAGCAGTCTTTTTGGGAGATCGTGAGCTAGAGAGCGATGATAAAAGCGAGACACCGACCTGCTTAACCCTGAACCGGTGGAGCGGGTCGGTGTTTTTTTATATAAGGTGATTTTTATATAAAAGGTATATCTCCGCCGGAATTTCAATTATCATGATAGTAACTGCAAAAAAGTGCAATTGAGACCTCTCTTTGTTGTAAGCGCTTCATTATTGCCGGGGGGTGTATTGTGTGCTTCGTCCAAAGAGCGGTTCCATGCGCGGAACATTTTACCGCAAAAGTTTTATTTGGTTTTTGCTCACAGCCAGTATTCCGGGTCTCATTACAGGAGTATTTATCTATACCTTTTCCAAAGCGCAGATCGAGCAGGATCTTAGCGATCTGCACCAGAAGCAGATCGATCAACGGGTGAAAAATATCGATGATCAGCTCAGTTATCTGGAACTTGATTTGTCCCATTGGGCCTTCCATTCCCGCTTTGGCTGGGAACTGGCGGATCTGGATTTTGTCTATTACTTCCAGGAAACATGGGATATCAGCAGAACGCTGAACATCATGCAAGGATCCCACCCGCTGATCGATAACGTCGTTTTGTATGTGGATCAAAAGCGACCGGTTCTTTTCCGTACCGAATATCGCCAGCCGACAGAGGAGGAGATTGCTCTCTATCGCACACTGTTAAGCGATCGGAGGAATGTCTATTGGCAATATAAGCTGGCGGACAAAAAAATACGATTAGTGCATCAAGTACCGGGTGTAGGCTCGCCCCGCTACGGGGTCTTGGCCGTTACGATCCAAGCGGATAAACTGGTCAATTTATTAAAGACGATGACCCCGTATAATGAAGGAATCACTTTTCTGATGGACCGGGATGGCTATGTTATCGCTACGGACTCCCCGCAGGGCGGGCAGGATGTGCATCACGCGCTTAGGGAATCGATCCTCAACCATCGGAAGAGCGGGCAAGGCGAGGAGCGGGGAACCTTTCTGTGGGAATGGAACGACATGACCTACTCCGTCTCGTACGGCAATATGAAGCGGATCGAGAGCGACTGGACTTATGTATCCGCTGCGCCGATCACGACCATCACCGCTCCTGTAGTGAGGCTGTCCAATATTATCATCATCGTTAGCCTTTCGGTCTTGCTGCTCGGCTTGATGCTTTCCTGGGTCGCTTCAAATTGGATTTATTCCCCGATTCGCAGGCTTCTGAATAAAATGACAGTGGATGCGAAGATGACGGTCGCTGCAGATCCGCAGCTGAAAAAACTCGATGAATTTCAGTTTCTGGAGAGTCAGTGGAGCAGTTTGGCCGATCAGCGGCTTACCCTGGAAAAGCGGTTGAATGAACAGATGCATCATTTGCGCAACAGCTTTTTGCTGCAACTGATTCAAGGGCACCTGTATGCGTATTCGGAAGAGGATTTGCAAAGGCAGATGGAGCGTTACGGCTGGAATGTGGATCAGCACCGTTATTATATCCTGCTCTTCCAATTGACGGGGTTTGACAGTTTGAAAGGGCGTTTCTCTGCGGGGGACGAAGCTCTGGTGACATTTGTCGCCTTTAACATCATTGAAGAGCTCGCAAAAGAGACGTTTCAGCAGTTCGGTGTAATGAACTTTCACAATCTGTCCGTCGCGATGTTCCTGATCTCCCATATGGGTGAGGACGAAAGGGAGAAGCTGCGCGTCTTTGGTGATCGGACAGCCCAGCAGATTCAGAAGCTCCTCGGCTTGAATGTGACGATTACGGTATCCCGTGCGATCGGGCATCTGCGGGAGACGCCGGAAGCCTATATGGAAGTGGAACGGTTCTCGGGTTATCGCAAGTTTTCAAACCAGTATCAATTCATCCGCATCGACGAGATTCCGACCCATGCGATCGCAGAAGATACAAGCTATCCTTTCGCCAAAGAACAGGATGTCCTGCAAGCGTTAAGGAGCGGCAAGCAGAATGAAGCCGAGAAACACGTGGCGCAGTTCCTGGATGAACTGCTTGCGCGTCAAGATACCGAGATCTACGTCCAGCAAGGCATGCTGCAGCTTCTGGGCAGCATCCAGCATATGATCCTTCAGTCGAGAATCAATATTTTCCATTTGTATGAAGGAGAAAATCTGTTCGAACATCTCTCGCAGATTCGAGAGCCGAACAAAATGTTGACCTGGATGCAGGAACGCGTCATCCGACCTTACATGAAAGAACGGGAATCGCGGGCGAGCCGTCAGCTGAAGGAAATGGTCGACCAGACGGTGGACTATATCCACCAAAACTATATGAACGATATTTCCCTCGATAAGTGTGCGGAACTGGTAGGCACGAACTCCTATACGTTAAGCCGGCTGTTTAAGCAGACGACGGGTGTGAACTTTATTGATTATGTAACGAATATCCGGATCGAGAAAGCGAAGGAACTGCTTTTGCAGCCGAATAAACGAATTCATGAGATCGCCGCGGAAGTCGGTTACCAGCAGCGGTATTTCAACCGGATTTTCAAAAAGCACGTCGGCGTCACCCCCGGCCAATATCGGGAGATTTCATTGCAAGCTCTTCAGCAGAGCAAAAATTGAAACACTCTCCAAAAAAGTACCATCTCTTTTGCAAGGCCTTGTATATCAAGGCTTTTTCTTTTGCAAAAATGTCTAATTGAAAACGCTGACAACATCGCCTCATACTATAAAGAAATAGCAGACAGGCAGAACAGGTGAGGCGGATGGAGACGACCATTCATACGACAGACCATATGAAGAGCGAACAGCGGCGCTCAAGGTGGGCGAAATTTAAAAAGGATTTGTGGCTGTACATTCTTCTCTTTCCCGGACTGGTCTATTTCATCATCTTCAAGTATCTCCCCATGTGGGGAGTGGTCATCGCTTTCCAGGATTACAGCCCGTTTCTAGGTGTGTTCGGAAGCAAATGGGTGGGGTTTGAGCATTTCCGAAACTTTTTCAACAATCCTGATTTCTTCCGTCTATTGCGCAATACGTTAATTTTGGCGGTATATGATCTGGTCTTTTTCTTCCCGGCGCCGATTATCGCCGCCTTGATGTTGAATGAAATACGCGTCGGCATCTTCAAACGGATCGTCCAGACGGCGATCTACGTTCCGCACTTCATCTCGATGGTGATTGTCGCCAGTATGACCTATGTTTTCTTGACGACGAACGGCGGTGTCATCAACGAACTGGTTTATATGATCACCGGACAGAAGATCAACTTCCTGGGCGACCCTGCATGGTTCAGACCGCTGATCATCATGCAGATCATGTGGAAGGAAACCGGATGGGGGACGATTATTTTTCTGGCTGCGCTCTCCTCCGTAGACGTGGAACAGTATGAAGCGGCAATCGTTGACGGCGCCACCCGATGGCAGCGGCTGTGGTACATCACGCTGCCTGCCATCAGCAGCACGATCGTCATCCTGTTGATCTTGCGTCTCGGCAACTTCCTGGACACAGGGTTCGAGCAGATTTTCCTGATGACGAACTCCTTGAACCGGTCTGTAGCCGACGTATTTGACACATACGTTTACTTTGTCGGGATTACACAAGGGGCGTTCAGTTACAGCACGGCAGTCGGCCTTTTCAAATCTGTTGTCGGAATTATTTTAATCTACGGCAGCAATTACTTTGCGAAGAAGCTCGGCCACGAAGGAATTATATAGGGAGAGGAGCGGCGGTATGAATATCTCCAGCAAATATGATTCTTTTGGCGAACGCGTCTTTGATGTATTCAACTACTTGTTTTTGACCTTGTTCGCGCTGATTACGGTGATGCCGTTCGTCTATATCATCGCTGGCTCATTTGCAACGGAGGTCGAGCTGATCGAACGGAAATTTTTTCTCTTCCCCAGAGATCCTTCGTTCAATGCATACAAATATATTTTCTCATCCGACACGATCTTCAGAAGTATTCTGAATTCGGTGTATATCACCGTGGTAGGCACCATGACGAACCTGGCGTTTACCTTGACGATGGCCTATTCCTTGTCCAGGAAAGATCTGATGGGGCGCAACTTCTTCATGAACCTGATCATATTCTCCATGCTGTTCAGCGGCGGTATGATCCCCGGTTACCTGGTCGTAAAGGGATTGGGCCTGTTGAACTCCTATGCGGCAGTGATTCTGCCCGGTGCGATCAGTGCCTTCAATCTGATCATCATCAAAAACTTTTTCCAGAACCTGCCCGCCGGACTGGAGGAAGCGGCGAGAATCGACGGCTGTTCTGATTTCGGTGTATTTTGGCGCATCGTCCTTCCGTTGTCAAAACCGATCATCGCGACCTTCGGTTTGTTTTATGCCGTCGGCCACTGGAACAATTTCTTCTCCGCATTGCTGTATCTGAATGACAACAAGAAATGGCCGCTGCAGGTCATGCTGCGGGAGATCGTCATTTTATCCCAGTTTGCTGCGGGCGATATGAGCGCGATGGATCCGGAATTCGTTGAACCGCCGGATCAGGCTGTGAAGATGGCCGTGATCGTCGTCGGTACCGTACCGATCTTGTGCGTTTACCCGTTCTTGCAAAAACATTTTGCCAAGGGGGTGCTCCTTGGTTCAATCAAGGGGTAGCCGATACCGCCCAAGGACTGATCCCTTCATGCAACGGTTAAACGGTATCGCCCAAGGGCTAATCGGGTTCTAAACGTTATGGCTCAAGGACTCGTCGTTTTTCGATCCATGGGTACGCCCGATGGTGATGCGAGATAAGATTCATTCGTGGGTTAGATATCACCTTATGGTGCTTATCTAATAGAACAAAATCCATACAAGGAGTAAAGGAGGACACATCGATGAAGGGAAAAAAATGGCCCCGCCCATTTGTGGCTCTGCTCATTGCAGCGATGATGGTGATCTTGGCTGCATGCTCCGGCGGTTCCGGCAGTGACGCGGGCAGCAACCCACCATCCGGTCACACAGGGGGAACGGATACAGACAGTCAGGCACCATCGGAACAAAAAGGAGAACCGCTCAAGCTCAGCATTATGGTTCCTGCGTTCAGTACGGAATTGCCGGATAAAAGCAGTCCGGTATGGCAACGGCTTGAAGAGTATACCCATACGGATCTGGAAATTATATGGACCCCGAACAGTTCATATTCAGACAAGTTGAATATTACGCTGGCGAGCGGCGAACTGCCGACGATCATCAACGTGGGCAAGGAGCCGAGCGTGATCAGCGCAGTGCGCAACGGGGCTTTCTGGGAAGTGGGGCCGTACTTGAAGGACTATCCGAACCTCAGTCAAGCGAACGAGATTGTTCTTAACAACACATCGATCGACGGCAAAATCTATGGTGTCTACCGTGCGCGTACACTCGGCCGCATGGGCGTGACTTACAACATGGTATGGCTGGAGAACTTAGGGCTGGAGCCGGCTAAAACCATCGATGAATTTTATGATATTTTGTGGCAGTTTACTTATAACGACCCCGACCGCAACGGCAAGGACGATACGTACGGCATGACGGTCACGAAATATACCGGTCCGTGGGATATTATGCAAGTCTGGTTCGGTGCTCCGAACAAATGGGGCGAAGATGAAAATGGCAAGCTGATCCCGGATTTCATGACGCCGGAATATCGTGAAGCGCTGAAGTTTTTCCGCAAGATTTATGAAGAAGGTCTGGTAAACGAGGACTTCGCGGTAATGGACCCGGCAGTGTGGAATGATCCGTTCATCAATGGCGAAAGCGGAGTATTCGTGGATGTTGCAGACAATGCCCGCCGCCTGAACAACAGTATGCAAGACAAGGAGCCCAGAGATAAACCGTACACAGGCGTGTTCCAGGCACCGGTCGGTCCAAAGGGACATCGCGATCTGCCGACATCCGGTTGGTCCGGCATGTTTGTCATCAGCAAATCCAAGGTGAAGACGGAGGAAGAACTGCGGCGTGTGCTTGAATTTCTCGACAGGCTGAACGATGTGGAGATGAAACTGCTCTTGGGATACGGCATTGAGGGACGCCACTATGATCTGGTGGATGGTTATGTCGTGCCGAGGGATCTGGATGCCAGCTTAAAGAAAGAAATTGAAGGCTTCAACCAACTGCTGATGTTCCTGGGTGAACCGGAGCCGGGCTATGAAGAAACCGAGATCAACCAGATGATCAATGAAGTTTGGGAGGCCAACGAGGCGATCGTTGTCGGCAACCCGGCTGAACCGCTGGTTTCTGAGGTTTATGGCCGCGTCGGTCAGCAACTGGACAATATCATCGGCGATGCCCGCATCCAATACATCGTCGGTCAGATCAATGATGAGGAGTTTGACGCTGCGATCGATCTTTGGATGAGAAGCGGTGGCGAAGAATATATCCAGGAAATTAATGAACTGTATGAGGCAGCCAAGGCCCATTAATCCAGGACGGAGGTTGTGTATGTGAAGCCCAATGAGCCGATCTTGCTCGGAGCGATCGACATCCGCCAAGCCGGTGTGCGAACGAAGATGCTGCTCGGTGATCTGGATGCGGACGGACGCATGGAGATCGTGATGGTGCAGCCCGATGGCGGCATCGATGACCGCTATGTACCGCACCAGGTGCAATGTCTCACTGCCTATGATCTGGATGGACAGCTTTTATGGCAGGTCGGGAAGCCGGATGAACAGGCGGGCGGACCGGGTTCGGATTATCCGGCACAGATCTACGATATCGACGGAGATGGCTATCCTGAAGTGCTCTGCGTGATGAACAAAACCTTCCTGATCCTTGACGGCCGCAACGGTTCGATCAAACGGGCTTATCCGCTTCCCGGAGAAGAAGCCCATGATTGCATCATCATCTGCAATCTGCGGGGACTGGAATATCCGCAAGACATCATCCTCAAGGATCGCTACCGCAAATTGTGGGCGCTGGATCGGGAGTTTAACCTTCTGTGGACCTATGCAGGCAATCCCGGCCACTATCCTTGGACGTATGACCTGGACGGGGACGGCTGCGATGAAGTCATGGCAGGTTATGATCTCATCGATCACAACGGCGTAAAGCTGTGGAGCTGCCGGGATCTTGCCGACCATGCCGACTGCATCTGGATCGGCGATGTGGACGGCGATCCGGACAACGGTATGGAGATCGTCATCGGCGGCAGCGTGACGGTGATGTATGACGCATCTGGGCGAGAAATTTGGCGCTATGAAGGTTCGATCGAGTCCCAGCATATCGCTCTGGGCAGGTTCCGCGAAGATCTGCCGGGGCTGCAGATCGCCGGACTCGACCGGATCATCCGCGGCGACGGCAGGAACCGTGGCAGTGGCAAGGACGGCATGTTCCTGCTCGATGCCGAAGGGCGCGAAGTGTGGAAAGAAGACCGCCAAACAAACGGATGGCTCACGATCATCGAGACGCTGCGCCATTGGGATGAGGGAATGCTGGATTATATCCTGGCATACCGGCGGGGCGGCGGCGTCAAGCCGACGATCTACGACGGGTATATGAATCCTGTCGCGGTTTTCCCCGTAGATGGCTATGCGGTCCATGCCGATCTCGCAGGCAGCGGCTTTACACAGGTCATTATCTACGACCAGGAGAAGGCTTATATTTACGGCAGCAGAGCGGTTGATCTATCGCGCAAACAGTCCCGCCACGCGCTGAAACAGACTAAACGTCTGTACAGTTCAACGCTGTATCCCGGCGGGGAGTATACTGAGGAATATTAGGGAGCTAACATATCGACCTGCAAAACAAAAAGCAGGTCGATTTTTTGTTCTAATATTTAAAAATAGAGGAAAAAAGTATGAAATTGTCGAAAGAATCTAAATGATGAAATAGGAGGAAGGGATGATATACATATGTCTGAACGACTAGGTCGTTTGTTGAATTTGATCATGTACATTCAAAATCGACCTGGGATCAGTGCAAAAGAATTAGCGGATAGGTTGGAGGTGAACATACGAACGATTTATCGAGATATCCAATGGTTGAGAGATCAGGGCTTCCCGATAGAAAACTACGGAAAGAATACAGGTTATCGATTTTCTACCCAATTTGCGATGTATCCGCTGGAATGGACCGCAGAAGAACGGCGAGCAATCTCTTTTTTGCCTACAGTATTGGAACAATTGAAAGGTTTGGTTTCGCCTGAAACCCTAAGTGCCTTGGAAAAAATAGTGGCAGTGATACGCAAAAAAAGGTTGGAAGAAGAAACCTGGTTTGAACATTTGGCTCAATCCATTCAAGTAGGAACTCCTGCATATATGCCCGAAACAAAAAATTTCCTTTCCGTCATCCTTGAAGCGATACATTCTCGCCGTACGATCCAAGCAACCTATTTCACACAAAGCAGATTAGCGAGAACAGAAAGAAAGATTGATCCGTATTTTCTCGTCCCCCGCGAACTACGTTTTTATGTCGTTGGATATTGTCACCTGAAAAAGGATATACGTATATTTCGCTTGAGCCGGTTTGAAAATGTAGTTCTGTTACCAAGAAGATTTACGATGAAAGATTTTGATCTTGCTCAATATTTGAAAAACACTTGGTCCATTATACGGGGGGATGATCATATCCAATTCAAAATAAAATTCTCCCCTTCGATCGCTGGATATATCAAAGAAGAGGAGATGTTTTTACGTCCCATTCTGCGAGATATGGATGACGGTTCTCTATTGATGGAAGTGACTGTGAATCACGAACAAGAGTTTTTGAAATGGCTGATGCAGTATGGTCCGGAAGCCGAAATACTTCAACCGAGAAAATATCGGGAAAAAATGAAGGAAATCTTAAATCAATGGAAAAAAACATATGTTCGCTGACAATATGGAGAGAAAACGTAATGCTATGATTCAGGTGGAAGGTAAAGTTCCCATTCATGTTCAGATCAAAAAACGTGATTATGATTTTCTATTCTTTTCATTGAAAGGGGTGAAAACATGAGAATTGAATGTCAATTTTATGCGGACAAACTGCCGCTTTCTTATCGTATGGGAATGGTGTCTTTGATCAAAGAATGCTTGAAAAAAGCAAACCCGGATGTTTATCAACGTTACTTTAAAACAAACGGTTCAACACCGAAACCATACGCTTTCGCCGTCTATCTGCAAAATTATCAAATGGATCAACAAGAGTTTCATATTGATGGCTTCAAGCTGTTTTTAACCAGCAGTGATTTTGAATTTATGATTCCGTTTTTGAATGGACTCCAACAATTAAAGGAATTTCAGTACAAAAACTATTCGTTTGTTAGGGGACCCATTCGGTTTCTGCCAGAAGTAAAAGTCAGACATTCGAAGATTGTTGCCAAAACACTATCACCGATTCTGGTAGAAAACAGGAACAAAGAACCTGTCGCCCCCCATGATCCGAGCTATAACGAAGAACTAAACTTTATTTGTCAGCGCCTCTCGTTAACTCTGCGCCAACAACCGTTGCGGGTGCCGATTCGCCTGACTCCTATAAATATGCGCCGTACGGTTATCAAGGAGCGCAATGAAGTTTTTGAACAACATCAAAAGGACAAGCATTTGTTTTTCACGGCGTATCAAGGGAAGTTTGTACTGGAAGGCGATCCTGTGGATCTGCAATGGTTAGTCGATAATGGAATGGCTCTAAGGACAGGACAGGGGTTTGGTTGTATTGCCATGGAAAGGGAGGTGCATTAAGGGATGAAACTCAAACTGTACACGGACGATTATTTGATGGCGATGGGTGCGGTCGGATTGAAGCGGTTGGTGAATGCGAACGAGGAAAAACAATGGGTGAACCGAGATATTACCGACCATGGTTTGAAATTTGAGCAAGATCATATTGCGGTTTCTAAAGACTTGCTTACAGTACTGCCTGAATTATATTTTCATTATTTGCTTGACTATTATTCCGTCGCGAAGCGGGATGAAAGACGTTTACAGGTCGTTGGAAATCCAAAAGTTTCACTAGAAAACCAGTTAAACCAGCTCAAAACTACAATAAAGGACGGTACTGACAAGGTCAAAAAATATTTTGCAGATCGCAGTGAATTTGCTGAGCTGAAGCAGTGTTATGAAGAAGTCAAGAAATTGAAGGCAAAAGATGCTGCGGGGCAACTCGAAACATACAAGGATAAGTATTTGAGTCTGATGAAAACCAAGGATATTGATGAAAAACTGACTTTGAACTTTGTAAAGTCGGTTGTGCTTCAACATATGTATGGTCAACCTTCTTTTCTGAATGTCACCAAACGTTCTTTGACCTTGGCTGAACAAATAGAGATGATGCGTCAAGACTACGTTGAACCGGTTTTGCTAGATATGGAGATACAGAATTTGTTGGAAACCAAACCATGGACGGAGTTCGAAAAAAAGCGCCTGCTAGATTTGTTGAATACCGCACCGTCCAATACAACCTATAAGAATTGGAATAGAAAAATCAAAAAAATGGCTGCTGAAAAGATACCGGATTACTTTGACCAGCAGTTGAGGTGCATTTTCTTTGAAGAATATCTGGCGGCTTATAACTATGAAGAAATGATATTTTCGCCCCTAGGGGTTAGTGCGAACAAAGCTTTCAATTTTTCATGGAATTTGGACTCAAAGCAGTCAGTCCCACTGTCTTCTTGGGCGAGATTAGTGTTTTTCCTGATCCCGATCGGAGTGGTTCCGTATACAAGATATATGAGTAGCGATTCGAAGCAAAACAAAGATCGGTATGAAACGTTTTATACATTTGTTTACTGTAACGGCACACCTGAAATGATTTTCAACGATAATGAACGTCTTCGTAATCTGGAGCAAAACGAATCGTTTGACCGGCTTATTCCCAAACTTCTGGAGCGGGAAAGATATAAAGCTCGCCAGCATGCTAAATCGGATTTGCTGTTTATCGAATTTAATTCCAATTACGAAAGCAAAAAAACCATCATGAATTATTATCACATTCCTCCACATGTCGTGCGTTATTTCGATACTGACGGTCTCCAAAAAATTCATTTTATTTCGGACCGCAGTCTGCGTGACACGTTTATTCGCTTAATTATGGAAAGTATAGACCCGGCACCAGAAATATGGAAGCATTTGCGCATAGCCATCCGTGAAGGAATAAGTGTCCATTCGGTCTGGTCGGCCTGGCAAGAAAGGTTGAAACTGGAAAACTTGAAGAGAGGAAGGGATCCTATGGATAATTCCAAATCAATTCACTACTTGTATTTTGAAGGAAAAAAAGTACGGGATAAATTGATCAGAGTTTCCGTACAAAGAGGGGAATCAGCGGGATATGCTTCCGGAGGTGATAAAAGGGCAACAGGAATCGCTTATCGGCTGCTGAATGCAGCAAAAGCGGGAAATAAGAAGCAGTTTCTGGATACGGTGATACGTTTGTACCTTCAGGTAGATCTGCCGATTCCGCAATCATTTTTGAATGTATTGCATGAGAAAAAATTGGATTTCCCATCTGTAGCCGGTGCATTTATTACCGGATTGTTGTCAGGAGATAAATCGGACGGCGATTCGGATAAACAAAAATCAGAAGAATTGACAACTACCATTGAATAAAAAGAAAGGGGTAAACAGATATGAATAAATCGTTAACTTTGACAAGTGTATTTCAGGCGAATTCTCTCAATTATGGGGAAGGTACAGCTAATATTTCCGAATTGAAAAAATTTCACCGGGCAAACGGGGAAGTGTATTCTTTCGCATCCAGGCAAAGCATTCGCTACGATATTGTTCGTTTGGGAAATGAGTTGTTTGGTTGGAATCTGAATACGGTAGACAAAGCCAGTGGTGTCATTCAATTCAGGAAAGATGTAACCATCGCTGACTCGGTGGAAATGGACTTGTTCGGGTATCTGAAAACAGACAAAGAGTCTCAAAAACGCTCGGCTGTCGCTCGTTTGAGCCATGCTATTTCTCTGGAACCGTACAACAGTGATATGGAATTTCTCAACAATATGGGTCTCGCCAGCAGAATTGGAGATAATCCCAACCTCGCCAACATTGAACAGCATCAGAGTTTGTACACATATACCCTTACCATTGATCTGGGGCGCGTGGGTATTGATGGCGATATTGAATTGTCGAAAGAGCAAAGGGCCGAACGTGTAATACAATTGCTGGATATCTTAAAAGTTTTGTATCGGGATATCAAAGGACGGAGAGAAAATTTGTCCCCGCTGTTTGTCATCGGCGGTGTATTTGACGTGGCCAATCCGTTTTACATGGGTAGAATTCAAGTGGAAAAAGCGGGTGACAAGTGGAAAATCAATATCAATCAAATCAGGGAAGCTGCGGAGATCACTTGGAATGATTGGATGGTCGGGGAGCGCACGTATGTGGGAACCTCTGAAGGATGGTTGGCCAATTTTGATGATTTTAAAGAACTATTCCCCAACAGACTGGGCAGTGTGGAAAACTTCTTCCAACATCTTAAACAAGAAGTTTCGCAAGTTTATGGAGTGTAAAACATATGAAAGCATTGCGATTGAAGCTTTTTCAAGAAACGGCCTGTTACAAGAAACCCAGTGCCTTTAAAGTCGGTGAAACCTATCCGCTGCCTCCGTACTCGACCGTGAAAGGCATGTTGCATCATTTGATCGATGCGGATTCGTATGTACCTATGAAAATTTGTATTCAAGGAAATTATGAAACCCGATTAATTGATTATCAGCGCCATTACTTTTATAAGAAAACGAATGTTTCCGAATTTCCACTCATACTTGACGGTCTCGGGGGCACCTACTATTACGAACACATGACGACAATGCCGATTTACATGCATTTACTGTTGCATGTATACCTGGTTATTCATGTCGCTGCCGCAGATGAGGTTCTTAAACGTATTCAAACGGCGATACAGAATGGCAAAGCGATCAGTCTTGGACGTTGGGAAGATTTGGTGAGAGTTGATGAATGTCAAGAAACTCAATTGCGGGAAACGGACTGGGATGATGAAATTGAATTGCCTTATTCCATCTATTGGCCAGCGGATGATGATCGAGCCCCTGTCGGTGTGCCATACCGGCTGAATTGGAAGTACGAAATTCGAGAAGGAATCAGGCAATGGAAAAAGATTTCTGTCCGCTACGTGCAAAAGGGGGAATTCCCAGAATCGGAACGAATGTTAGTGGATAATGCAGGGTTACCGGTGATCTTCCCGAAAGAAATGGAGGAATGACGGTGTACTTGGCCAAAACGAAACCGGAGCAGGAGACGATCCGAGAACATACGGATCGTCTCCTTACTGAATTGAAGCGTTTGAAGGAAGCCTACGGATCAAAAATTCAGGGCGTTGGTTCCTCTTTTTGGGAGCTGCTTGAACTGGCTGTTCGTTTTCATGATGCGGGGAAAGCGAATGTCCTGTTTCAAAATAAATTGCGCAAAGTGCTTGGATATGATCTGTTGCCCACCACATTAAGGGAAGATGAGGAGATTCCTCACAATTATGTGTCTGTGGCCATGTTACCGATTCGGCAGTTAAACTTGTCAGCGGACGAAATAGACTTACTGGTGGAAGCGATCGGGTTCCACCACGAACGCAATACTGCCCCGGAAACGGAAAAACTGTTTTTGTATGTTGAAGCATGTGGACTATTGGAGCAATTAGAAGATATTTACAACCATTTAGGTCTAAATTATCAGCCCGAAAAAGTTTCAAAACGTTTATTAAGAAGATTGGAGAGAAATCGCAAAGACGTTACCGATAAAAAAATTCGTTTTGATGCTTCTTACCGTAAAAAACATGTTTTGCTGAAGGGTCTGTTGCATCGACTTGATCATGCCGCTTCGGCTCATGTTGAAGTGGAAAGCGGGATCGAGGAAAGTCCTGGCGATAAAACATTGGCCTTTATGAGGCGGTCCTTTTCACAAGACGGAGATATCCAGTTGCGGCCTGCGCAGCAATTTGCTTGGGAAAACAGCGACAAAAACGTGATCATTACAGCCTCTACGGGTAGCGGTAAGACAGAAGCTGCCTTGTTATGGATGGCTCATGACAAAGGCTTTTTTACACTCCCGTTGCGCGTAAGTTTAAATGCCATGTACGATCGTTTGAAAGAAAAAATAGAATTGCAACACGTTGGATTGCTTCATTCAGGAAGTTTCGAGTATTTGTTAGAACATGATTACAGTGAAGGCGAACGAACTTATGTACACTCACAGCAATTGGCTCAAAAGTTAACTCTGACCACCATCGATCAAATTCTAAAGTTCCCTTTCCTGTACAAAGGTTTTGAAAAAGAATATGCAACATTGGCTTATTCTAAAGTGGTGATCGATGAAATACAGGCCTATGATCCACATATAGCAGCCATGTTGATCAAGGCATTGGAAATGGTTGTCGAAATCGGCGGAAAATTTCTGGTGATGACGGCAACGTTACCACGGATTTACCTGCAAACATTGAAAGAAAGAGGTCGGATCAATACCGAGGATCTCGCCGTTGGAACGTTTCCGAGAGATGATTTGTTGAGGCATCGTATAGAGTTAAGAGAATCTTCCATATTTGGTTTACTTGATGAAATTGTAGAAAAAGGAAAAAGAGCAAAAGTTCTTGTTATTGTAAATACGGTAGACCAGGCAATCGCTGTTTATCGGGAATTGGCGGAAAAATTACCGATAGAATTTCCCCTCCATTTACTACATGCCCGTTTTTCAGCGGAGGACAAAGCAGCTCTGGAAAAAGAGATTACTCAATTTGCCCCGTCCGGATGGCACAAGATTCCGGAAAAAACGCATTTAACTGGCATCTGGGTGACGACACAAATCGTGGAAGCGTCTCTTGATGTTGATTTTGATTATTTGTTTTCCGAAATGTGTCCCCTGGACAGTTTATTTCAAAGAATGGGTCGTTGCTACAGAGTGCGTGACTACTCATCGGAAGAACCCAATATCATAGTGGCTACCCAAGAATGTTCAGGAGTAGGGAAATCAGATAGAACGGTATATGATCAGACTCTCGTTGAGCTCAGTATCGAAGATCTCATTCCTTTTAACGGTCAATTGATCAAAGAATCTGACAAGATTAACTTGGTTGATCATTTATACAGTCGAGAAAGATTAAGTAAAGTAAATTCACCATTTTTGCAGAAATTCAAAGAGTCCCTAAATTATTTTGATACCTTGCCATGTTTTGAACTCAAATCGGGTGAAGCGCAAGAAAAGCTTCGTGATATTCGTACAACTTTGGTCATTCCGGAGAAATGGATGCCGACTTTGAAAGAACTGATCATGGAATTCGAACAAGAATCAGATCGGTTTCGTCGTAGAGAACTCAGAAGAAAAATCGAAGCCAAGGCAATATCTGTGCGTGAAAATACGATTCGAAATTTGAAAATGACTTTAGTACCTTTTAATACCCCAGGCCTGGAATATCTTAGCTGGATCTTGACATCTGATGCTGAATATTCATTTGATCCGAAGACCATGAAAGGGCATGGGCTGGTATTTAGAAGGGAGACACATATTCTTTAATTTCCGTTTTTTGGAGGATGATATCATGTGATACCTGCGATCCGAGGGGTGGAAATTCATTATTATGCTGTTTGTAAACGAAAACTTTGGTTGTTTCATAAGGGGATCGGGTTTGAAAATGATGGGGAACATGAAAGAGTAATGGAAGGAAAAATTTTGCATGAACGCGCATATTCGCGTATGAACAAAGATCTAGCGCCAGAAGAATATGTAAGAGTCGATGGACAAGAGGGTGACGTGATTCGAGAAATTAAACTCACCAGCCGTATGCAGAAAGCGGATCGGCTACAAATGTTATATTACTTATATGTGTATAAACGAAACGGATTGGAAAAAACCGGATTAATCAGTTATACAAAAGAGAAGAAAACCGTTGAAGTCATACTGGACGAAAAAGGTGAACAAGAAGTTAAATATGCTCTTTCCCAAATCCCCAAGATTACAAAAGGACCTGTTCCACCATTTCGAAGATTGCCTTATTGTGTAAAATGTGCTTACCGGGACTTTTGCTTTTCCGGGGAGGTGGAAGAAGATCGACCGTGATGTGTTTGTTCTTTCAGGCGGAAGGCTGATGAGAAAACATAACACCATATATTTGGAAAACGATAACGGGGACGCACGGCCTTTACCCGTTGAACGAGTGGGGAATATCCATCTGTTTGGAGAAGTCGATTTCAACACCGCTTTGTTGCGCTTGTTATCCAAACATGGAGTATATATTCATATTTATAATTACTACGGATTTTACGAAGGTTCATATTGCCCCCGCAAATCTAAAGTTTCCGGTTATACTGTCGTTCATCAGGCCTCGCATTATATGGATGACAAAAAAAGATTGTATCTGGCGCGCTCTTTCGTTCTCGCAGGTCTTCACCATATGATCCGAAATTTAAGAAAGAGAAGTGCTTCCCCGGAAGTATTGGTTCATTCCGACACGTTAAAATCTTATGAGCACATGATGATGGAAGCTAAATCTATAGATGAATTGATGGGTCTCGAAGGGAAGTGTCGGAACATTTACTATCACGCATTTCAGCACCTTTTGAAAAACAACATGAAATGGGAGTCCAGATCGAAGCAACCACCAAGGGATCCGGTTAATGCACTGCTTTCTTTTGGAAATAGCCTCATGTATACGACGATATTATCGGAAATATATAAAACAGTATTGGATCCGACGATTAGTTATCTCCATGAACCGTCCTATAAACGCTTTTCCTTGTGCTTGGATATGGCGGAAATTTTTAAACCTCTAATTGTAGATTCGATCATATTCAGTTTACTAAACAACAAAAGATTACAGAAGAAGCACTTTCAGGCTGAGGATGAAGCGGTATTATTGAATGATGAAGGGAGAAGACGTTTTTTATCCGCTTTTGACGAAAAGTTAAGAACCACTTTTAAACATCGGAAATTGAAAAGAAGTGTTTCCTATCGATATTTAATACGGTTGGAAGCGTATAAACTCATCAAGCATGTGATCGGGGACGAACTTTATAAACCATTTAAAGCGTGGTGGTAAATTGTTTGTAATTGTGACATATGATGTGGGTGAAAAACGAGTCGGGAAAGTTTGCAAAAAATTGCGTGAATATTTGGACTGGACGCAAAACTCTGTGTTTGAAGGAGAAATTACGAAAAGCAAATTAGCAAAGTGTCTGAATGAATTAGATCAGATTCTTTCAAGTGAGGATTCATTGTATTTATACAAGGTAGAAAATCCAAATCACATTAAGAAAGAGGTAATAGGCCAGGATCGTTCATTTGATCAAATCTTTTTTTAAAAATATGGTTGCATCACGCGATAATAATTCTAATTAAGCGTGTAGCCATTGATATATATGGAATTGAGGGCATTATAGATTCAGATGTAAAATCCAAACCGTAACCTCGATGCAAAAACAAGTTAATTTGCTTTGATAAAAAATGGGTCAAGCCTTGTTGTTGACGGGCTTTTTTGGTACTTTGATTTTAGGG
>CALAME010000088.1 GCA_937925675.1 uncultured Paenibacillaceae bacterium
ATGCGATGACAATGCGATGATCATTCGGATGAATCATCCAGATCAAAATCGAATTGAAACATTGCTTCTTTTTCCTTGATTTTTTCTATAATCCGTTCATAAAGACGGTCTGCATCTGGAGCCGAGACGATTTCTCCGTCCACCATCGCATACGGTTCAGCAAAACATTGGCCGCAATTGCCAAGACAACCGTATTCGATCACATCATAGTCGGGGTTTTGTTCCAGGAGCTTCATCGTCTCGTCGGTTCCGTGATGCATGTTGTTGACGCAAAACTCAATGATTGGACGCACGGGTACGTTCACCAACTTTATGTCTATCCATTTTAATTTAAAACTTTTTGTACTATAATAGAGGATGAAAGGAGTTGAAATCAAATGACGGAACAAAATAAAAAATCCCAGTACGATCAAGTACTTGAAGTATTAGATAAGCTGCGTCCTTTCCTGCAGCGCGACGGCGGGGATTGCGAACTGGTTGACGTAGAAGACGGCGTAGTCAAACTGAAGCTGATGGGTGCTTGCGGCAGCTGCCCGAGTTCAACCATCACGCTGAAAGCCGGCATTGAAAGAGCGCTTATCGAAGAAGTAGAAGGCATTAAAGAAGTGGAACAGGTCTTTTAATCAATCCTGATCATGAATAAACCGCGGCATACTCGTATGAGTATGACCGCGGTTTTTTTCATTGTGCTGAATCCGGTTGAGCTGAATCCGTTTTAGCTGAGTCCGTTTTTAACGGTAACGTCCGGATCGGGTCTAACCCGCCGGATACGTCCAAAATATTGCCGGTTACAAAGTCGGATTGCGGATGGCATAAAAACGATACGACGCGCGCCACATCTTCGCCGGTGCCGGGACGGCCGCGCGGTGACTCCTCGTCACGCACATGTTCCACATCGCCAATCCGTTTTTCTTTGAAGTCGCCACGGATGTCACCGGGGCAGATCATATTGACGGTAATCCCGTATTCCGCTTCTTCAACGGCAAGTGTTTTCGTAAAGGAAACGAGCCCGACCTTGGCTGCGGCGTAAACAGCCCGATGCGGCCAGCCTCGCGCTTCGGCCGCGCGGCCGAAGCCGAAATGGATAATGCGTCCCCACCTTTTTTTCCGCATCGCGGGCAGCACCAGATGGTCCAGCTTCATGACCCCGGTTAAATTGCCATGCAACAAATGATCGATTTCTTTTAGCGTATATTCAGCAAAAGTTTTTCTTTCCCGGATAAAAGGGCCGGCATTGTTGATCAAAATATCAATATCGCCCCATTCGCTCCGTACCTGTTCCACCATCGACACCAGCTGGTCATATGAACTGACATCGGCGCGAACGGCCATGGCCCGCACACCGATGTCTTCAATCTGGCTGACCAGCTGTTCAGCCGCTTCCTTGCTGTTTACATAGTTGATCACGATATCGCACCCGTCCCGGGCCAGTGCCAAAGCCGTCATTTTCCCGAGCCCTTTGGCACTCCCGGTTATAAGCGCGATTTTACCTCGCAGCATACTGCGGAGCCTCCGCCGGTTCAGGCGATTTTTCGTTTACACCGCGCATCTGCCAGACGAGGATGCTCATATAACTCAATACGCCGAACAGTCCTGCGACGAGAACCGTATGCACCATTCCGGAAAAGAGATGGCCGTTGACCGAAGTTAACGTAAATACAACGAGCGCCCCGCTCAAATTTTGCAAGATGGTCAGCGCCAGCGCCCACCAGGAACTGACCCGAATCTCACGGATATGCCCGTATTGCTTCACCGCAACGATCACCATATAGATGACGAGTATGACGAGCGGCAAAGCCGATACCCGGTGCAAAAAGGCGATCCCGGTCTCGCCGGACAGCGGCGGGATGACATATCCGTTACAAAGCGGCCATCCTTCGCAGCCTGCCCACGATTCGGTATGGCGCACATACGCCCCGAAATAGACAACCACATACGTGTAAATGGCATTCAGCCAGACGATCAAACGAAACGACCGGTTTACAGAGGGGCCGTTCATAATTTTTGCCTCTCCCCATCCGGAAGGATGGGCAGGCTGATCAATGCGGGCCACAGCGATGGCCAGCAACAATGTGCTCGCGAACGCAGCCAGTGAAAATCCGAAATGCAGCGCCATAACGGCCGAGGATTGCCCCCATACGACCGCAGCCGCTCCGAGCCCACCTTGCAGAACGGTAAAAAACAAGGTGATTCCTGCATACAGCACAATATCTTTGCGCTGGCGATAACGCATCAAGACCCAGATGAAAATGACCAGCACCAGCAATCCAACGATGCCACTGACGATGCGGTGGCTGTATTCAATCATCGATTCAATCGTATAGGCAGGGACAAATTTGCCGTTACAAAGCGGCCAATCGTCACCGCAGCCATCACCGGAATCCGTTTTTGTGACCAGTGCTCCCCCGAGCAACACAAGAAACATCCAGATTGCTGTAAAGATGGCCAGCCATTTCAGACGTTTATGCAACAAAATCACCTTTTCATGTAGATTTCATTCTTTTTCATTATAGCTGGATTTGTCCCACAATTCCACGCATGTTGGGCATGAAACTGTTACAAATTCAGTAAACAAGCCTTGTTTCCGCCTTATGCAAGGTGTTTGGCCACATCGCTCGTACGTTTCAGATAAGTCTCGATTTCCTCTTTTGTCTTGCGCAACTTGCTGACAAAACGGGTCAGTTCCTGACCTTTTTTAAAGGCGATGAAACTTGGGATTCCCATCACGTCATACTGCTCGAACAACTCCGGCAGTTCGTCCCGGTCCACTTCCACAAATTTCAGATCCGAAAACTGTTTCACCAATTCGGGCATAAACGGTTCGATAAAATGACAATCCGGGCACCATGTCGTTTTGAACACGGCAATCACCGGCTGTTCACCCTGGATCAGATCTGAAAATTGTTGCACGTCTTTTATGCGCTTCACCTTTACATAACCTCCTGTTACCAACTTAATATTTTTCTATTATAAGGGAACGCTAACCGAAAAAAAAGGATGACTCTCATGCTGCACCTATGGTTGGACGTATTGGTTCGACTTCAAGGTACGGATAGCGGCATTTCGATTGATCAAAACAGCTTGTCAACGATCCGGAAGCGCTTGGAATCCTCTTTAGACTCGCCCGTACCTGCTGAATACGATGCACTGACGGCAGAGGAAAAAAAGATTGTCCAGCGCATCCGAACGATAACAGCACGCCATAACGCCGACAACGTTACACGTACAGCGGCTTACTGGTCCATCTACCGCACATTCCCGGAATTGCATTGGGCCATGCTCGCGCATATGGTATCTCGCAATGGCGGCTGGAACATGACGGACCTGAAAGGGGAATATTTGCCACATTTGCTGGATGAACGCGAGCAAAACCACACGTTTTGCTTTCTGGAAACCGCCAATGCCAATATTTTTCGCGATGCCTTCCCGCAACTTATATTGTACCAGGAAAGCCGCCGCCTGGGGCGCAGCCTTTTTCACCTGTTGCCGTATTTTCAAGTATCCCGTTTCATGCGGCCGTTTTGGGAACATTTTTGGCACACGCGTAATTCGCCGCTGATCACCGTTGCTCTTATTATCAATGAACAAAATGTGATTGAAAAAACAGTGATTCAAAATGACTGGTTTCACCAACACGTTTTCGACAAGCTGTTTTTCCGCAGTTTGATGCTATTACAGCTGAACCAAGTCATTTTGCCTTACGATGACCCGCGCAAAAAAACCTGCCGCCTCGCCGGACTAACGTTGGAGCAATTTGTAGATCTGAAAGAACGGATCGAAACGGGCAAGACCTTATATGCCATACTGTTTGGTCGCCGGGGCATCAAGCAAAAAGCGGAACGCTTTGCGTCACGATGTCCCCATACCGGT
>CALAME010000089.1 GCA_937925675.1 uncultured Paenibacillaceae bacterium
ACCAGGCGAAGGTTATGCTCAATCAGCATATTGCGCGACTCCTGATTGCCTTCTGCCATCAACCTCAAATGTTTCGCTTCTTCCTCTTCCGTCAAAGGCTGTGGAAACGCATTGTTCTTGACATAGGACACCAGCAAGGAAAGCTGCTTGATGAAGAGCGCAATCATAGCAAACAATCCAGGCACGTGGGAACACCTCCTGAGGTTTTGCGAGTCCCATGATCTAACGCCGGGACCGCCGCCTTTGTTCATTGTATGTAGGTGTCCGCCCAATCGTGCCTGTACTGTTTTGAGGGTTGCATCTGCATCCTGCGTCTTTCTATCGATTCATCAGCCAATTCCGCGCGAAATCGACACACGGTCTTTGTTTGAATCATCTGGAGCCGGCAGCTCCGATCTTGCCCTTCTTCACCTCATATTCTTTTTTTAAATTCCAAACCCATCTCTTGAAATGATACGCTGTCAAACTCAATCTCTCGGCAGGGTTTCCATACCCGTCAGCCCTGTTCCATAACCGGAGCCCCTTCAGTTGTCATCTTCGGGTCGGGCATCCGATATTCTGCAGATGAAATGAACGATTCCCCCACTGTTTCTCCTTCTCTCTTCATGGAATCATCTCCATCATAGTGCTGTATGTATGATTTGGAATGGACGTCGAAATTTCATTCCATTACCAAAAAGGATCGCTCGCGATTCGAGCGACCCTTCCAGAGGTCCTATTCTTGTTTCGTCAACCGGACGTCGTCAATCAGCAGCGTTGTGCCGCCCGGGGAATCGACATAAAACCCGACATCCAGCTGACCGCTGGTCACATGGATATTATCCACCCGGATATACTGCCATCCATCCCCCGGCTCAATCTCGTGGAAGATGGGTGTGCTGCCGTGATTCGCTATTTCCGCTCTTGCCACATACGGAGCAGCATTCATCAAGCGGACCCAAGCTTCCAACCGGTAATATGCATCATTGACCGGCACGCTGATTTCTTGATGAATGCTCTGCTTGTAAGGAGACGCTTGCCAGAAATAGGCTCGTTTGTCTTGCGACCAAGGAGATTCCGGCGGATTAATGCTGGAGCCGCTGTCAATGCCAAACGCGGATGGCTGCCCGGCCGGATGCCATTCTGTCCAATTGCTGGAAAATGAAGCGTCTCGTTCAAAGTTGCCATTGTCGAGCAAATTGTTCTCCGATTCCGGCGTCACCACAGCGGTGCTGGAAACCAGCAGCCGGTCCAAATTCACACGGCCGGTGTCCATGGAGTCATATTTGAACTGAATCGTGTTAACTCCCTCTTGCAATGCAATGGTCTGCACGTGATCCTGCCAAAGGTTCCAATTCTGCCCCGGGCTTGTGAGTTGGATCTGCGACACTTTGGCGCCGTTTACATACATGCTAAGCGTCCTCGTCTCCCCTGTGCCGTTGGCATAGCGCAGCGCCGCCTGATATGAACCGGATGCAGGAACCTCCACCTGAAACTCAGCCGCCGCGCCCAGAGATTCGAACCCGTCCACAAAGGCAACACCCGAATAAAACCAGTGGTCCTTGTTCGTCTTCGCTCCGCCGGATAACGCTGCACTTTCCGCTTCCACCTTCGCCGTTGCCGGGAAGAACGGAACAGCAATATAATCCAAATTCACGTGGCCGGTATCGCCTGTTTCACCGCTGTGCTTGTAGGTAATGATGTTCCTGCCTGCAACCAGAGGCAGCATCTCCGTCTTCACCGCCCACGAATCCCAATCAGCCAAAGAATCGAGCGTGGTTTGTTTGATCCATTGTCCATTGACAAAGATGCTGATCGTTTGGTCCGAACCGCTGCCATTGGCGTAACGAAGATCGACCGGGTAATCGCCTCCCGTCTTCACATCGACGTAGAACGTAACTGCCGCTCCCTTGTGGTGGAACCCGTCGACAAAACCGTTGCCGGAATAGCCGGAATGGTTCGAGTTGACGGTTGCCTTCGTGTAGAGGGTATTGCCAGAAAGGGAAGCTTCCTCCGCCTCATAAATGACAGCCTCCTGCGTCACGGGTTCATGGCCGCTTAACACGACCTCTTTGCGAGTCAGGCTGCCCGCCGCAATTTTCACATAAGTTACATCTCCGTAAAGATCCTTCCCCTTCGCCCAGCCTTCCCCCGGATTCGATTGTAACGCATGCAGATCCGCATACGGCGTGAGGGAGGAACCGTTCATCGTCACTTGAGCCGCCGCTTGGCCATGGATCGCGACAATATAGTGTTGCAAATCAGGCTGATAGCTTCCTGTTTTGGCCCCCACCGTAAAGACGGTGGTGTTCGATCCGGCATCCTGGACGGTTATCGTCTGCTTGAAATAACCCCCGGTTTCGTAGTCGTACGTTTCCCCGTCGTCATCATAATACGTAAAGCTTGTCTGCTCCGTATCTGGAAATACGTCCACATGAACAGAGGTGACCGGGCGCTGCCCGATGTAATCCTGAACGTCTTGCTTCGGGATGATCGCCCCTTTTTTAATGAACATCGGCAGATCCGTCCACGTTTCGGCGTTCAACGGATAATGGATCGTTTGGCCGCCAGCGTACGTATGGCCGCGGAAGTAATCAATCCAAGTGCCCGCAGGCAAATAAATCGATTTTGACGTTTGTTGTTTTTCAACGACCGGCGATACCAACAAATAATCGCCGAACATCCAAGCATCGACATGATTTTTGACATTCGGATCCTCAGGATAGTCCCACAGCAGAGGCTTTACCAAACCGATTCCGGTTTCATACGCTTGGCGTTCGTAGGCGTACATGTAAGGAATCAGCGAATATCGGAGATGGATTGCGCTTTTGGACACTTCCTCCGCCGTCATGCCGTAAAACCACGGCTGGCGCTGCTGTTGATAGTTGCCGTGAACGCGAAACACCGGCGTCACCGCACCGAACTGCATCCATCGGGCATATAGTTCCGGATGCGGATTATTCGTCGTGCCGTCCTGCTGGTTAAAACCGCCCGTGTCCATCCCCCACTTGGGCTGTCCTAAGTTGATGGAAGACAACATCACCGCCCGCTGTTCCTGCAGGCCCGCTGCCCAATGGATATTCTCCCCTTTATAAAACTGGATGCCGCTATCTCCGGACCAAAGCGTCGTCGCATAGCGCTGTGCTCCCGGATAAAACGTTCTCGCCGTCTGCCACACCCGCTGATTCGTATACGCCCGCTGGCCTTCATACATCCCTTGGGAGAGGTGGGTGGTCGTAAAATTTCCAAACCAAAGCACGGTGCCGCCGGAGGAAACTTTGTCCGTCTCGTCGTTCCACCAGCCGACAATCCCCTTGTTAAATGCGTCGATCGAATGATTCCAAAGCCACGAACGAACTTCCGGACGATAAGGATCGATGCTGCGAACGGTCACGGGAATGAAATAGTCCTGGTATTCGTAATGGCCCGGGTACCAATAATCGCCGGCTTCCGCATCATGATATTGGGTCGTTCGGTTGTTGCCAAAATCCCTCGTCACAATCCGAGGTTTCGTAATGCCGATCATGTTCACGCCTTTCGCGTCCATTGCCGCTTTCCACGCTCCCGAATCGGCATCCGGAAAATTGTCTGTATTCCAACGGAATTCCCCGTAATCGCTTTCCCCGTACCGTTTCCAATCATAATCGAGGCCATAGGCGTCAAGCGGGATATTCTTCGCGCGGTAGGTGTCAACCATGTCGATCATTTCCGCTTGATCGTTGTCCCATTCGAAATTCATAAAACCAAGCGACCATTTTGGAAGCATGGGCGGTTTTCCCGTGATTTCAGCGACAGCGCTCATAATGTTATGTGGATCGCCCAGGATGATGAAATATTCCACATCGGATTTCGGATAACGCCGCCCTTCCGTCGGCGTACCGCCGTAATAAAATTCCAATTTACCCGTTGCCTCTTCCGTGTACGGGTAACCGCCGTCGCTGTCGACGAGTATGCCGTAACCTGCTGTCGACCAAATCAGCGGTCCGCCGGCATCGCCCTGTTCACCTGCATGCGCAGGATGATCGCTCGTATTGCGGATGATGTCCGTTCCGTCTTCAAAAGCGCTGTAACTGCGAATGCCGTATAGGTTATGTTCCGGAGGATGGACGAACCGCACCCCGTCGTGAAACACCCCGCCTGATAAGGGTTCCCACAACAATGTCGTGCCGTCCGCTTTTTTGATGGTGATCCGGCACGGATACCTAGCAATTTCAATCCGCATTTCAGCCGTAGTGATCACGATCGGATCCCCTGCCGTGTCAATGCTTGCCCCTCCGCCGCTCCATGTTTTGCCCGGATCCAGCATCGGCGTATCGGGACTGGGTTCGATGCCGTTGGGAAGATAATTCACCCGCAAGATATGCTGGTCTACCGCTTCCACAATTAAGAGATCATCATTCGATTCTGCGCCGTTATCGATCGTCAACGTCAATGTATCCCCCGAAACCGCAACATCGATGACATTGCCTAGAGCGGAAACATAGCCTTTGGCCGGTTGGGGCAGAAGCGAAAACAGCAAGGAAACGGTCAGCATCCATGCTGTCAATCCCGCCAACCGTTTGGGAAACCACCGTTTGGTTCGGCCCATTCCGTGAAGAACCACCTTTCCTTCCAAAATGATGAATAGAAATCTGGGCTGGGAGAGAGAAACCAATCCTCTCTCCCAGCTCCCGTTCTCCCATTACCACCGAATTGAAATATGATCCAGGTTGATGCCGAGCGCATTCGTGCTGTCAAACTGCACCCTGATTTGATGATGGCCTTGCTCCAACGTAATGTTCATCGCAGCGATGTTCCACATATCCCAGCTGTCAGTTGCAGGCAAGGAAAGATCCCCCGCTTTCACGCCGTTGACATAGATCGCCCTCGAAGCATCGCCGGCCGCTGAACTGTATCGGACATTCAGCTCGTACGTCCCGTTCGCAGGAACGTACACATCAAATTCGACGGAATCGCCCTGCGTTTCGAAACCATCAACAAAACCATAACCCGTATAATTGGCATGATTCGTATTTGTGGTCACCCCGAGCAGCGTTGCAAACTCGCTTTCATATTCCACTTTGCCGACTCCGTGCAAGACGACCGTGCGAGTTGATGCGCTCGCGTCCACTTTCACGTATGCAAATTTCTGGGCGGGATCGTAATACCAACCCTCCTCGGCAGCGATCAAGTCGGATAACGTTGAAACTTCTCTGAGATCCGCTCCGTCCACCACAACCGAAGACGGTTTGGTCGTAAATACTTGCAGCGTGCTTTTCACGTGGATCGGAGGAAGGGTGACCGAGATTTGACCCAGAGCATATTGCTCCTTCGACGAAATCGTTTTCACGCCTCCGCCGATGTCATCATACCACTGATATGACGAGTTGCCCTCCGGATACACGCGGAACACCAAGTTTTTGTAGCTCGACACATCGTTGCCGATCGTTCCGCCCAATTCATATTGTTCATTCAGATTCATCGGCAGGATGCTGCCAGCTTTGACGAAGACCGGAAGCGTATCGACATCCGCGTAGTAGCTGATATGCCGACCTCCGGGATGCTGCGCTCCCCACCAGAAGTCAATCCATTCTCCTTCCGGGAGATAGACATTCTTCCAAGTTTCCCCTTCATTCACAATGGGAGCGATGAGCAAATGATCGCCGAACATATATTGCTCGTTCAAATCGTACGTGTTCGGATCATTCGGATATTCCACAACCATCGCCCGCATGAGCGGAATGCCGGTATCGCTGGACTTTTTCGCTTCGCTGTAAATGTAAGGCAGCAAATTCATCCGGGTATTGATAAATTTTGAAGAAGTTTCAATGACTGTCGGATCTCCCGTGCGGGCCGCCACATTCCAAGGCGAACGCTCCTCGCTCGGGACCGGATCCGCCTTCTCCGAATGAAATTGCATGATCGGTGCGAAAGCGGCCATCGCAATCGAACGTTTGTAGAGCTCTGAGCTCGGAAACGGCCCCGTAAATCCGGCCAGATCCCAGCTCCAGAACGGAACCCCGGATATGTTGGCCGACAAGCCCGCATTCATCGCCTGCCTGAAGGCATGGAAGGTGGATTCTTGATCGCCTGCCCAGTGAATCGGCGTGCGCTGCGCCCCCGTAGTGCCTGCCCTGCTGAACGTCACGGCATCCGGCTTTTTCGATTTGGCGAACGCATAGTACGCTTTGACATATTCATTCGGATATTGATTGCGCATTTCGTCGCCTTTTTTGCCATTGTAGAACGTATTCCAGCGTCCCCAGACCATCTCGCCCCCGTCGGTTTTAAAGCCGTCAATGCCAATATCGTCGAACAAATAGGCCCGCTTCGACATCCACCATGACGTTGCCGCCGGGTTGGTAAAGTCGAGCAATAAACTGTTCTCGAACCAAGTTCCCCAGGGCAGGCGGTACGTCCCGCCGCTTCCGTCGCCGACAGCATACCCTTGCTGGATCATATAGGCTTCATCGTTATCCTTCTGCGCATAATCGTATGGGGTGTACTTTTGGACAGGGATTTGCCACATGATGAGCTTCATGCCGTTGTTATGAATTTCTTCCGCCATCGCCTTCGGATCCGGCCACCGCCCCCAAGAAGGGAAGGTAAAATCGCTGTATGAAAGCGCCTCATGACCCGGCTTTGGCGTGTACTGTGCATCGTTGAAAATATAAAACGTATGCTCATCGCTCCATTGCTCCAACACGACGGCCGTCGCCGGGATGTCGTACGTCTTCGCATTCCGAACGGCATCTAACACTTCGGACTGTCGATCCCATTCATTGGCGGACATCCAGAGCCCAAAGGCCCATTTCGGCAGCATATCCGGCTTGCCCGCAACCTCCGCATAATTCGCTATGACATCCTTCAAGTCATCGCCGCCGAAGAAATAGTAGTCCAGCATCGCGTCCGGGCCTCCGCCGGTATTTACGGTAAAGCTGTACATATCCGCGCGCTCTGTCGCAATCCGGAATTTCGAATAATAAGTGCTGTTCACCAAAATGCCGTAGCCGTTCGTGTTAATAAAAAAGGGAATCGATAAATAGGTGCGGTCGTCCTGGTTTAGATATTGGTTATAGACATAATTGTCAACATCCGTGCCGCGTTTGCGGAAATTGCCGTATCGCTCGCCAAAACCGTAAAATTCTTCGTTGGCAGGCGTGTAATAATGAGCCTGCACTTGTTGGATCACCGCGTTGCCGTCTGTCAACCAAGCCAAGTTCCGGTTCACGGTCCCGTCATACTCCCGGGCGATGAGCTTCGTTCCATCCGCATTGTATACATCCATCCGGTACGGCTGCTTGTTGATCTTGATTTGCAACTTGGCCGTGCGGATCGTCAACACGTCCGCCGAATCGCTGACCGTGTAATTGTCTAACCCAGCGGCAAATGCGCCCGTTCCGTTCGGGGATAACTGCACCCGGAACACATCATCCGCCGTGAACGCAATATTGATTTTCGGAGAAAAGGTCCCCGTGTTCGGCACCGCATCCAAGACGACATGATTCCGATGATCTGTAAATCCGCTGATGCTTGTGACCGACTCCCAATCGGTGACCGTAAATTCGAACGGGCCGGCGACCTGTTCATTCGTGCCGTCTTTGTTGGCGTGCACGGTATATTGGATGGTATCGCCTTTCTGGAAACTGCCCATGGCCGCTTCCCAATAAGAATTGTTGCCGCTGTTGTATTTCCATTCCCCGCCGATATCCGGCTGCGGGATGCCGTTTTTCGTCCATTCGATCCAAGTCGCCTGGCCGGGTTCCACCGGCCATGTCGTCATCTTAATATAGACCGGTTCGCCCGCTATTGGATCCCGCGGGTACCGTTCCGTTTGCTGCACCTCATATAGATCGTCAATGCCATACGGGTCATGCCAGACGCCGTCGATCGCTGCCGCCGGAGAAGAGGCAAGCAGCACAGCAAGAAATACGATGAACCATTGCAGCGCCTTCCATTTGCGAAGACGGTCCATGCGTGAATTTCCTCCTTTCTTATGAATACCACACCATTCTTCTCAACAAATCAACCAAACGACTCCTTCAGGCGGATCGTCCACTGTCCCAGGCTGGGTGCGGCCTTCACATATACATCTCTGCCGCGCACCGCGCATTGGCCGATTTGTAAGCCGATCACCGAATCAACAAGCTGCAGTTCGCGGGATTGATCATCGATCACCGCTTCGACGCCGGATCCATCGCGAATGACTGCCGTCACCGGCACCGCGCATTGCCCGGAAAAGCGGATCCGAATTTCTGACTGCAGGCGCTCAGCCTGAATTTGAATGCGGTTGCCCAGATCATCCTCAAATGTATCTTCTATCCGGTTTTTCACATACAAGATGAACGTCAAGTTAACATACCCGTCCACACGGTTGCCAACCTCACTTGGCAGCCCATAATCATCCGCCAGATTCCAAGCCACAACACTGTCCTCTCGCTGATAGACCGGAATGTCCTCAATGGCCGCTTGGACCCGGTGCATCCGTCCCCCTTCCAGCACCTCGCCGTTGAACAGCGAGATCCACGATCCTTCCGGAAGGTACACATCTTTCACCGTCCGCCCTTCTTCTGCCACCGGCGCCACCAAGAGCGCGCTGCCAAACATATATTGTTCTTTCAGCCTGGAGCACTTGGCATCCTGGGGATACTCCAATGCCATCGCCCGCATCAGCGGAATTCCCGTCCGGCTCGTCTTGATCGCCTGGTCATAAATATAGGGCAGCAGGTTCATCCGCAGGTCGGCAAACTTTTTGTACAGCGTCAGCACCCACGGCTTGCCAGTGCGCTCCGCAATGTTCCAAGGGGTGCGATCCTGGTTGAATTCCCCTTTCGACTCGGCATGATACTGCATCACTGGGCAAAATGCCGCCATCTGGGCCGAGCGCACATACAGTTCTGCCGTCGGAATGTCGCCGTGAAATCCCGCAAGATCCCAGCCCCAAAACGGAATCCCGGACATGCCGCTGGTGATCCCCGCGATGATCGAACGCCGGAAGGCAGCAAAGGTAGACCGCTCATCCCCCGCCCAATGCATGGGGAAATGCTGTGCTCCGCTGTAGCCCGCCCGGCTGAACGTAACCGCATCGCCTCCGGTCAGCTCCTGCGCAAAGTTGTAATAGGCGCCCACATACTCATTCGGGTACAAATTGCGCATTTCCGCGCCGGTCCGCCCATCATGAAAGACAACATCATCACCATAAATGCATTCCCCGCCGTCCGTCTTGAAGCCGTCCACTCCGATGTCTTCGATCAGATACCTCCGCTTGTCAAACCACCATTTGCGGGTAAGCGGATTCGTAAAATCGGGAACAAGGCTGTCCTTGAACCATTCGAATGAAGGAATCCGATAAGGCTCCCCGTTAGTCTTGCGGACGACGAGCCCGTGCTCCAAGGCGGTGCGCTCATCTTCATCCCGCTGGGCGTGGGCGATGCCTTCCATAAACTTAATGACGGGAATTTGCCATAACAACACGCGAATGCCATGTTTATGAATTTGCTCGACCATTCCCTTCGGGTCCGGCCAGCGTCCCCACTCTGGAAACCGGAAATCTTCAACCCGGTGGGCCTCCAGTCCGGATTTAGGCTCATATTGGCAGTCATTAAACATGTAAAACGTCGCCTCATCGCTCCATTGCTCCAACACGAGCACGGTGGCCGGAATCCGATGTTGGACGGTCATTTCCACCTGCTTCAGAGTAACATCCTGACGATCCCAATTGTTGCTGGACATCCATGGGCCAAAAGCCCACTTAGGCGGCAGCTTCGGCTTGCCCGTCACGTCTGTATAAGCCTGCAGCACCTCAGACGGCGTTCCCGAAAACAGGTAGATGTCCGTACCTGAACGATCTGGAAGCACATCCATTTCGGCCTCGAACCAATCGCTTAACCGGCTGCCAAATCGAAACACCGAATAAAGAGCCGTATGGAGGAACAACCCGTACCCCTTCGAACTGATCGCGAGCGGAACCGGCAGGTACGTCTTCAACCCTTGATCCCTGTACTGGTTAAACACGTAATGGTCCACGCTGCTGCCGGTAAATTCTACATCTGTATACCGCTCCCCGGTGCCGTACATCCGCTCATCCGGTGCGAGCCGCAAATTCAAGCGAAGCTTGTGCACAGCGCCGCTTCCATCGGTCAGCACTTCAAACGGAGCCGCGCCGCCGCTGCCGTACGAGCTTGCGATCGTCTGTCCGCGATGGTCAACCAGCTGGAAATGCCCCTCCTCAGCGTGCACGTGCAACTCCCCGCCGCCAACCGGAAGCCGAAACACCCCGCTGGATGCAGGGGCAGCGTCCGCCGCCGCTTCTTTCCTGGAGAAATCGAACCGCAAGCCGATCGTCCTGTTGCCCTTCACCGCAAACTCGGCACAGGGACGAATGCCGGAAGTCTCCAAACCCTCGATCGGATGGAAGAACAGCCTGATGCGGTTTTCCCTCTCTTGAACTCCGGCGGGAAGAAGCGGCCGCCATCCTCTGACCCGAAACTCATAAGGGTCCGAAACGCTCCGTTGCTGCCCATCCCAGACCACAAACCGGTACCGCACCCTTCTGCCGTACGCAAAGCTGCCCAACTCCGCCTGCCAATATTTCTCCCCTGCCTCGGATACGCATCGCTCCATCGGGATGTCCGCGGCTGCCTCCCAATCCTCGCCGTTCTCAACGACTTGTACTACCGCTTCTTGGGATGGAAGCATCGGCTCTGTCTTCATGCGCACAATCACAGCATCTCCATTTTCGGGATCCCGCGGAAACCGCTCTACCATTTCCCTGATATACGGTGAACGGCTGCCCCCCGGCCGGTGTTCCCATTGCACTGCGCCGCTTTCATGGGAAGCCGGCCTTTGTTTTTGCTGCAAATTCGCCTGGACTATTTGGTAGAGAATACAGGCCAATTCGCTTTCCTTCGGCGGGCCATAAAGTTGCGAATCGTAACGATAATAAAGCGGTACCAGCGATGAGGCCGGATCCACCTCCAGGAGCTTCCCGTCGCGCTCCCATTGCTTCCTGACGGCATCCAGCAGCCAGCCGGCTCGGGCGAGATCTCCGCGCTCCGTGTAATACCAGGCAAGCAATGCTGTCAGGTCCGGCCTTGCGCATCCGCCGTAGCGGGTATCAAAAACCGAAAATCGCACGCCGTGTTCAACGAGTTCTTCCTCCAACCGCTGAACGGAAGCGACCAACACCAGATCGCCGGCATTTAACAATCCGAAAGGAACCGCGGACACCCCAATATCGCCCAGGATCTCCCGGCTGCCCAGCATGCTGACGACGCTGCCTTGATGCAGCAGCTTGGCAAAGATGAATTCGCGGAACTCCTTCAACAATTGCTGCAAACTTTCTTCGCGAAGATGATTGTTCGCAGACCAAATTCCCCCGTAGCAAATGGCGATATTGCTGAGAAACACCCCCCGCCGGTCAGGAAACAGCCAGTGCGGCCTCGGTTCCATCCAGCCGCGTTGGATCTCCTCCACGGCTCTGCGGATGGAAGCCGCATACCGATCGAACACCGGCTGCCGTCCCCCCGCATTCACATATTCCCCGAGCACCCAAAGCCAGAAGGCTGATTCAAGAAAACCTCCTTCTTGTTCGATGCGGCTTGCTTTCTCTTGCAAATACATTTCACAATAATCAAGCGGACGGTTCGTTTTCAAATCCAAATAACAGAGCAACGCCGCCGTTTTTCCATCCAATTCCGCCAAATGCTCCCGAAATGCATTCACAACCTTCAACATGCCTGTCACCCTTTCACCCCGCCAACCTGGATTCCGACTTTAAAATGCCGCTGCGCTGCGAGAAACACGATGACAATCGGCACAATCGATATCAAGCTCCCCGCCATCAGCGTATTGTAATCGGTGGAATATTGCCCGCTCAGCTTGCTGAGTGCCAGCGGCAGCGTCATCTTGTTCTGATCGGACAGCATCACAAGCGGCCACAAATAGTCATTCCATGCTTCCATAAATGTAATCACGGCCAGCGTCGCCAAAATCGGTGCGCTCAGAGGGATCATGATCCGAAAGAAAATCGTCGCATGGGAGGCACCGTCTATGGCGGCCGCATCGATATACGCATCATTCACCGTGCGCATGTGCTGGACCAGCATAAATATCGCAAAAGCATTGAAGATCGAGGGCATAATCAGCCCGGTGAACGTATTGATCAGATGAAGCTGTTTCATCACCAAGAAAAGCGGAATGAACGTCACCTGCTGCGGAATCATCATCGTCGCGAGAATGAGCGCAAACCATGCATTCCGCCCCTTGAAATGCATCTTGGCAAAGACATACGCTGCCATCGCCGACGACATCAGCCGAACCAGTGTCGTCATGATCGACACAAACGCGCTGTTGAGGATCGTCAACCCGAACGGAAACACTTCGAACACTTTCCTGTAGCCTTCGAAACTGATCTCCTCAGGAATCCATTGAATCGGTACGGCTGTAAGCGCTCCTTTGCTCTTGAGCGATGTGCTGATCATCCAGAAAAATGGAATCAAAACGAACAAAGCGATTGCGGTCGCGGCCAAATAAAACAGAGCGGGTTGGTAAATACGCTTAAGCATCGTAATGCACCCACTTTTTCTGAAGTTTCAGCTGCAGCCACGTAAACAGGAAAATAATGGCGAACAAAATGAACGAAAACGCGGAAGCATAACCCATCTTGAAATAATTGAAAGAATAGCGGTAAATGCGTTCCACCATCACTTGCGTCGCCCCGTGGGGTCCCCCGTCCGTCATGATCATGACTTGCGGGAACAGCTGAAAGGAAAAAATCAAACAAATGACGATGACAAAGAAGGTCACCGGGGAAAGGAGGGGCAGCGTGATATGCTTCATCCGCTGCCACACGTTGGCACCGTCAATTTTGGCCGCTTCATAATATACAGGGTCGATGGATTGCAATCCGCCGAGAAAAATCAGCGCAAAGAACCCCATATCCTTCCATATGCTGGCGAGGACAATGCCCGGCATTGCCCAAACCGGATCATACAGCCACCCCGGTCCTTCCACCCCGATCCATCCCAGCAGCTCGTTCACGCCGCCGTACTCCGGGCTCAACAGCGATTTGAAAATCAAGGATCCGGCTACCCAAGATGTCAAAACCGGAATATAAAACAATACCCGGTACAGTCCGACACCGCGGTAAGGGCGATTCAGCAGCAGAGCCGCACTCATGGATGCGATCAGAATGACTGGGATGTACAAAACGACATACACAGCGGTATTCCGAAGCACGCGCCAAAACTCTTCGCCGGAGAGAATCGAAATATAGTTGTCCAAACCGACGAAGCTTGGAACGCCTCCCGGCAGATCGACGGGTTTCAGTCCGTCCCAGTCGGTAAAACTGAGCAGAAAAGCGTATAGGACCGGAATCACGCTGAACAGGACCAAACCGGTCAGGCAAGGCAACAGGAACAAGATCACCGCCAATCGTCCGCGCTTGGTTATCTGCATGCATCCATCTCCTCATTCATGCAATCCCTTCTCACTGCAGATTGATTTTTTCCTCCAGCGCTTTTTGGGCTTCCCTGAGCGCTTCGGCAGGAGTTATCGCACCGTCCCGAGCAGCTTCTAAATGCAAATTGATGATGTCCGTCATTTCCGCATTTTGCTCGACGACGGGCGGCGTGACCAGATAATCCAGCGATTCAAACACCGCTTTCTTATTATCCGGAGGCGTCACTTGCAAATAGCTCTCCAGCACATCTTCATCATTGATCGCCGGAAGTTCCCAGCCGGCATCCACGCGGATTTGCGCCGCTTCCTTGCTGGAAGACATAAACTTCAGCCATTCGAATGCCGCTTCCGCCACTTTGCTGTTTTGGTTGATGACCAGCCCGTTGGAGAAGAAATGGGTTGCTTTGGCCGTATTGCCCGGTTCCACTTCAATATCCCATTGGAAGTCAATGTTTTCGGAAAAGTCGGGAAATGCCCAAATGCCGGTGACCAGCATCCCCAGCCTGCCGGATTTAAACAGATCCCAATCTCCCATGCCGGCCATCTGCGCCTCCGTCGGCATCACATTCGTGTCCAATACCCGCCCGACCATATATTCCAGGGTTTCGATGTTTTCCGGCGTATCCAGCGTAAATTGCGTCATGTCTTCGTTCATCAAGCTGCCGCCGTTTTGCCGCACCATCTTGTAGAACTCCCAAAACTGAATGGGTTGGTAAATGCCGTAAATTTGATCTCCGAGCGCCCGGATTTTCTCAGCGGCTTCCTGCACATCCTGCCATGTCCAATCGTTCGTCGGATATTCCGCTCCAGCTTGGTCGAACAAATCTTTGTTATAAAACAGCACGACGTTCGAAAAGCTTGCCGGCAGCCCGTACTGCTTCCCATCGGCTGCGAATGCTTCCAAGGCATTGGAGTTCAGCACCGAAGTGTCAAAGCCGTCAAAAAACTCCGTCAAATCTTTCAGCACGCCTTTCTTGGCGTAAGACACAAAATTCTCATAGTTCAACTCATAAGCATCAGGCGCAGTTCCGCTCGCGACGCGGGTTTGCATTTGGGTGAAATAACCTTCGTAGGGCAGCGTCTCAATGTCGATCTTGATATGGCTGTGCTCCTTCTCGAAAGCTTCTTTCATTTGCTGAAGATATTTTTCGTTATCGCCTGAAGCAGAAAAGTTGGTGAATTTGACCGTCACCGCCTCTGCATCCGACTCAGCGCCGCCTTCGGAAGATCCCTGTTGTGGGGAGCCGCCAGTTTGCTCAGCTCCCGTTTCAGCGGATGGGCCTCCAGAACATCCTGCCGCAGCCACGGCCAATACCGCGACAGTCAACAACAGCACCTTCATCCATTTCATCGACCATTTCATTTTTTGAAATCCCCCTTCATTCTTGTTCATTCATGAAAAACCTCAACTGCGCCGCCGATAGAATCTGTTCCTCGTTTTCCGGTAACCACCCCCCAAAAAACGATTACAACGGTTTTACTGTTTGCCTCTCAATGATCGTCAACGGAATCGACTCTTCCCGCCTTGTTACTTGTTCCGGCGACTCGGATTCCATGATCTCCAGCAGCAATTCCGCAGCCATTTGGCCCTTGCGGGCAATATGCTGCCGCACCGTCGTCAATTGAGGGACAAACATGCTTGCCAGAAAAATATCATCGAACCCGATCACCGATATGTCCTCCGGCACCTCCTTGCCTGATTCCTTTAACCCTCGAATCACTCCAAGGGCGACCAAATCCGCTGTAGCAAATACCGCCGTGATTTCAGGACAGCGGTCAGCGATCGCTTTGCCTGCCTCATAACCGTATGCATAGCTGACGGATTGCTCAAACACATAGTCTGGGTTGTAAAAGATATTCGCCTCCCGCAAGGCGCGCTTGTAACCGAGGAACCGTTTCTCGACGACGCCGTCTTTGCGAATCGTGCCGGTCACCAGCGCAATGTTTCTGTGCCCCTTCTCAATTAAATAGTTAGCGGCTAAATACCCCCCGTGCTCGTCGTCGATGCCGACTCTGCTGAAGGCATTGTCATGGATATAACTGTCGATCAGCACAATCGGGATTTTCACTTGCTTCAGTTCCTCATAAAATTGCTCAGGATAAATCCCCATGATAATCGCTCCGTCCAAGTTGCGCTGCACCGAAATATCCAAGTAACTGCTGCCTTTGTCCACCCCGGACAAGATCAAATGATACCCGTGTTCCCGCAGTTTCAACTCAATATTGCTCACCATTTCGCTGTAGAAAGGGTTTTCAAGAATCAGCTGCCGGTTGTCTTCCGTCTGCGGGATGATGACCCCGACCAGTTTGGAAGCATTCTTTACCAAGCTCCTCGCGGAATAATTCGGTATGTAATGGAGAGCATGTATGGCTTCGTGAATTTTTTTGACCGTATCAGGCGACACTCGGCTCTCTTTCCCGTTTAATACATAGGAAACCGCTGCGGTAGATACGCCCGCGTATTTTGCGACATCCTTGATCGTCGCTTTTTTCTTCAAAGTGATCCCACCTTTTGGATTAAACGTTTAAGTACATCTGCAAAAAAAGCCGCTCGATCATCCTTCCAAATGTGCGAGCGGTCCAACATGAAGTCACAAGATTCAATTGTTTTAAAGGCACCATGTTTGTTCTTGGGCGGTATAGGCAAAAGTATCAAGGTTTGATGTTCCATGAGGAAGATTTCATTTTTGTTAAACGTTTAATTGAATTATAAAAAATCACCAATAGATTTTCAAGATGTTTTTTTGTAAAAACAACGCATCATTTTTGTCAAAATAACAAAAAAACGCGCGGACAGGTTATCAACTGTCCGCACGGTGCTTCCACGCAGTTTCCGCCGCGTTCCTGAAGGGCGAAGTAGCTTTATTGAAAAATCGAACAAACAACAAGGCGACCGGATGTTGCAATAGCATAGCAATCAATATGGGAATTCCAACTGCAGGGGAAAAATAAGTGGAAGCAAGCACCACGCCCACCGTATAATTCCGAACACCGCCGGCATAAGTGACTGCGATCCGCATCCCCCTGTCTTTACTGATCCAGCTGCTGTAAAAGTAGCTGACCAAATATCCGACAACCATCACTAGAAAGATGGACAGGAATAACGGAATGAGATGTCCAACGATGATCTGAAGTTGGCCTGAAATGGCTGCAGCATTAAATAAAACAATCAAACTTAAACATGCTTTGCTGGTTAAACCAGCACCCGCTTCGATGAAGGACAGCCGCTCGTTTCGCCGCAGCCAGTTGCCTGCTAACAATCCTAATGTGGAAGGGAGCAAAACTAATTTCACCAAACTGATCAACAAACTGGAGCTATCTACACTTACTTCTTTCCCCAAAATAACAAAAAAAGCTACAGGGACGATAAACGGATTGATTAACGTATTCATCGTGACATACGCAAGCACGGTTTCTAAATTTCCTTTGTTGTATGAAACCCAAAAGATCGACGTAACTCCCATCGAAAGGAGAACACACATCGTCAATCCAATGGAAAGATCTGTTCCTTCGGGAAAAAGATGTCCCGCTATCAGCCAAACGAACCAAGGAAACAACAAATGATGAAGCACCATAAAACAAGCGAAAAAAATCGGCTGGCGAAATACTTGGCGGAAGGAACACAGATCCGCCTTCAGCGTTGAAATAAAGGTTAAAAGCATAAATAAATACGAGGTTATCCCCAAGAATGCGTCTAACGCATGGCCGAAGCATATGCCTGTTATAATCAAAACGGGCATAACGATAAACATTCGCTGATCCAGCCAATGATTCCACTTGTCAGTGTCAAGCTAGCGTGGGCAGTCATTTAAGATGCTTGGAACGCGAACTCC
>CALAME010000090.1 GCA_937925675.1 uncultured Paenibacillaceae bacterium
GATGACGTTGGCTTCATTTTTTTCGAGAATATGCTAAAATGTACAATTATAAATGGTGCATGAGGAAAAGCATCATGTTTACAAGCGTCATGCTTACATACCAGTAAAAGAAGTATCAGCAAAAGGAGATTCCCGGTGTTCGCGAACTTTTTTTACATTCTCGTGAATATCATCACGCCCGTATTTATCATCATCGGTATCGGGATGCTGTTGCAACGTATCTTTCAACTGGACTTGAATACGCTTGCCAAACTGAATATGTATTTTTATGTACCCGGCATCATTTTTATCAAACTGTATGAATCCGATTTTTCGTTTGATCTGCTCGTATGGGTGCTCGTTTTTTCGCTTTCTTTTTTTGCTATATCCTTGATAGTCGCTTGGATCGTCGGGCGCTTTTTTCCGTTTACGCGCGAAGAGCGCACGGTCTTTTCCAACAGCATTGTGTTCTACAATTCCGGCAACTACGGCATTCCGGTTAACGGGCTCGCGTTCAAACAGGATCCGTTTGCCATGTCTGTGCAGATTATGACTTTGCTCGTCCAGAACGTCCTGACGTTTTCATATGGCGTTTTTTTGATGCGGTCCGCCCAGGTGAGCAAATGGAAAGCCGTGGTCGGCTATTTTAAAATGCCGATTGTGTATGCCATTTTGCTTGCCGTCTTTCTGAACGTGTTTGATCTGGAAATGCCGGCGTTTTTGCTGACACCTGCCCAATATATCGGCGATGGTCTCGTATCCATCGCACTCGTTACACTGGGAGCGCAAGTCGCGCAACTTTCTTTCCGGATCAGAGATATGCGCATCTGGGTCAGCACCGTCATCCGCCTTGTCGTTTGTCCTGCGCTCGGCTTGCTGCTCATTTATCTGTTCAGGCTGGATGGCATTCTCGCGCAAGCTCTCTTTATTTCGACGGCCATGCCGACTTCGGTCAATAGCGCGATCATCGCCCAGGAATATAACAACGCCCCGGATATGGCCGCTCGCGTGGTGCTATTATCGACACTCCTGAGTTCATTGACCGTATCGATCATCATTTCGCTGGCATGGCAACTGTGGTAGCTTAACGGCAACTGTGGCAGCAGCACAGCAACTGCGGTAACTTAACGTTGATGGTGGCAGGCGACATTTCGGCAGACGAACTTGTGAACTTGTAGCTGCCCCGGTGTTATTTCACGGCTTCATAAATGCGCATCGGCGGCACGTTGTAAATGAAAATTTCGTCACGGACATCCGAAAAATAGCGGACAAGATGGTCATATAAATGTTTGTCTTTCTGGAAAAACGTCTGGTAGGGTAAAAACTTGCCTTGCGGACGCAATACGGCATGTGTTTTCCGGACAATTTCATCGCGCAGCGCATCGGAGAAAAAGGAAAAGGGAATGCCGGAAATGACGTAATCGACCTGCTCGAGACCTTCGTTCTGGACGATCTCTTGTACTTGTTCTGCGCTTTCGCCGTATACGGAAACCCGCTCGTCTTGGATGCGATCCTTTAAAATGCGGACAAATTCCTGATTGCGTTCAATCAAAATCAGGCGCGAATCACTGCTCAGCCGTTCAAGCAAATAATACGTAAACACTCCGGTTGCCGGCCCGTACTCCACAATGACATTCGGTTTGGAAAAATCAATTCTCTCGCACACCCGCTTCACTCCCGCATGGGAAGTCGGGGTGATGGAAGCGATGTTTTTGTCCCTGATCATGTTTTTTAAATATAAAAAAGTGCTCATCCATCTGCTCCTTAAATGTTGATTTTTGCTCTCCATCTTCTTGTCTCCTATATTTTCCCATATATTTGGGCTTTAAATCAAGACGATGGGTGCCGGAGCTATCGCTTCAGCGATACTCTCCGGCCGTTTTTTGCACTTTCGATCGCTCCGAAAACCATATCGAGACTTTTGCGGTTGTCGGTAAACGTCGTCTCCGCTTCCCTCTCTTCACGCAAGGCCGCGAACATTTCATCCAGGCAGCCTTCATGCCCTTCCCGGCGGCCCTTCCACACATCGGGTGCTTCAATGCGCTTTACAGGATAAAACAGACCTTTAAGCGGCTGGGTCCGGTCCGCTACCTCCGCATAGGGCGCTTCATGGCCGTTCCAGATTGCCGTACCCTTACTTCCGACAATTCTCCATTCCGATTCCCATGATGTCGGCGCTCCTTCTGCGCACCAGCTGCCGTTGTATGAAAAGACCAGTCCGTTTTCAAATTCAAAAATACACGAAGCTGCCGCATTGCCGGCATACCAAGATCCCGGCGGGTTAAATTCATGACAATAGACCGATACGGGATCGCTGCCGGCAATCAAGCGAGCCTGGTCAAACGTATGGATCGCCATATCGAGCACAAGCGGACTTTCCATCGCTTCCCGGAACCCGCCGAAATGGGGACCGAGAAAAAACTGGGCGGTCATAAACCCCGGTTCGCCGATGACGCCGTCCTCGATCATTTGGCGCAAAGAACGGATCGCACCCAAATAACGGCGGTTTTGCATAATAAACAGTTTCCGTCCGGTTTCTTTCAGCGCCTGTTCAATCTCATCGGCTTCAGCCGGTGTCGGAGCCATCGGTTTTTCGGCAAACACATCACAGCCGTTATGTACAGCAGTAATGACCGTCTGTTTCCGCGCTTCAGGCACGGTAATATCGAAAACGAGATTGGCGCCGGTCTGAGTAATCGCTTCTTGCAAATCGGTGAACACGCCGCAGGTTAAGCCAAACTCTTCCGCTAACCGGGTTGCGGCTTGCGGATGGATATCGACAAGGGCCACAATCTCTGCATCTTGAGTGCTTTGCACGTAACGCACCCATATGCGGGACATACTGCCACAGCCGACGACGACGATTTTAAATTTCATGCGATTCACTCCTATGTTCGGCGTTTTGCTGAAGTTGTCGGTAACGGTTTGGGGACATTTTCACGATATTTTTAAACGTGCGGTAAAAAGTCGACAGCGTTTCATAACCGACTTCAAAGCAGATGGAAGCAATATCGTGATCGGATTCGATCAAAAGTCTTTTCGCGACATCGATCCGCACTTCGGCCAAATATTGCATCGGGGTGGTGCCGTATTGCTCTTTGAAAATGTTGTTGACCTGACGGATGCCGACCCCCAGCTTGTCCGCAATATCTTTGGCGCTCAGGCGTTCAAAGTAGTGGGTGTCGATGTATTCCCGAATTTTTTCTGCACGCAAGCTGTTGGCATCATCCGCCCGGAACGGCTGGTTCATGCGCGCCAGTAACAAAAACATTTCCTGCAAATGAATTTTGACGGCCAGATGCGCCAGTGCATCCCTGCGCTGCTGCTCAAACAGCATCTTGCGCAGTAAACGGCGCACCTCACTGCTTGTAAACGGATTCAATTCAATCAGGTCGGCCTTGTTAAAATAAGGATCCAGCAGTTCAGATTGTACAGGGCGGTCTACGGCTTCCTTCCTGAAAGCGAGCACAAGGACCGTCAGCCGCGAGGAAGACACAAGCGTATGGCGGGTATAAGGGGGAATGACGACAGCATGATCCCGGTTCAGATCAAGTGTACGTCCTTCCAGTGTAATTTGTCCCTCGCCTTCAATGGCATACAAAATCTGATAAATCTGGTGATGGTGCTCGCGCACCACATCTCCATCCCTGTGTTTGCTTTCGTACAAATGGATGCCGCTGGCCGGCAACCGAACATCGACCAATTCCAAAAAAAGGCCCTCCCGCTGACGGAAATCAAAAACGTTTGATTCTCCATCATTATATAAATTCGGGAGGACAATTACAATTCACGTTCTCTGATTTTGTGAGTCAAACATGCTCCAGATAACGCTCTTTCATTAATTCGAGCACGTCGTCTCCGGGCATATCCCAAATTTTCTGATTAAAGATTTCGACCTCGATCGGTCCATCGTATCCGGCTTCTTCCACCGCCAGCCGGATCGGTCGCAAATCGATTACACCGTCACCCATCATCCCGCGGCCCATCAGCAAGTCCGGCGTCGGCACGATCCAGTCGGACACGTGGTAGCCGATAATGCGGCCGGCAGCACGGCGGATTTGCGGGAACAGCTCCGGGTCCCACCACACATGAAACACGTCTACAACGACTCCGACCTGGCTGGCCGGGAATTTTTCGGCCAGATCATTGGCCTGTTTGAGCGTGTTGATGACCGAACGTTCGGCCGCGTACATCGGATGCAGCGGCTCGATGCCAAGCTTGACTCCGCACTGTTCGGCATAGGGAGCAATGCGAGCGATCCCTTCTTCCACCATCAGTCTGGCGCCGGCGATATCTTTGTCAGGAGCAGGCCCGCATACGAGCACGAGCACATCGGTACCCAGCTCAGCCGCTTCTTCAATCGCCCGCATATTGTCTTCAATCCGCTTTTCCCGTTCGGTGGCCGTTGCCGCCGGAAACATGCCGCCCCGGCACAGGCTGGATACCTTCAGTCCTGCATCGCGAACGAGGCGGGCCGTTTCCTTCAGACCGAACTCTTCCACCTTGTGCCGCCAGAACGAAATCCAGGGTACACCGGCACGTACGCAGCCTTCAATCGCTTCTTTGACGTTCCAGCGTTCCGTCGTAATCTGGTTCAGGCTGAGGCGGTCAATCGATTGCAGTTTGTTCTCATTCTGATTTCCCATCGGCTCAAACCTCCTGTGAAATGCCCGCTACCTCGAGGACAGGACGCATACGTTTGACCGCCAGTTCCGGATCTTTGAGCAGACCCGCTTCGTCCGCCAGCACAAACAGCTTGGCGAGGTGTACGACCGAACGGGCGCTTTCCGAACCGCCGATCATACGGAAATGCGATTGATGGCCGTTCAGGTAGGCCATAAATACGATACCGGTCTTGTAGGCGTACGTCGGTGTCTGGAAAATGTGACGGGACAGCGGTACCGTTTTTTCCAGCAGCGCATGGAAGCGGTCCTTGTCACCTGCATCGAGCGCATGGATAGCCGCCGCTGCCGCAGGAGCGATCGCATCGAAAATACCGAGCAAGGCATGGCTGTGGCCTTGATCATCGCCGGCGATCAGTTCGGGGTAGTTGAAATCATCACCGGTATACATGAGAACTCCTTCCGGCAAGAGACGGCGCATTTTGATCTCTTTCTGTGCGTCTAGCAGTGAAATTTTGATGCCGTCTACTTTGTTGGCGTGTTTGTGGATGATACGCAGGCACACTTCCATCGCTTCATCCAGATCTTTCGAACCCCAGTATCCGGTGAGCTGAGGATCGAACATGTCGCCCAGCCAGTGTATGATGACCGGTTCTTTGACCTGGCTTAAAATGCGATCGTATACCCGCTCGTAATCTTCAGCGCTCTTGGCACATGCGGCAAGCGCCCGGCTGGCCATCAGAATGATGCGCCCGCCGTGTTTTTCCACGTACTCGCACTGTTCCTCGTAAGCCTGGATCACCTGCTCCAGCGTCACGTCCGGGTGCGGAAGCAAATGATCCGTACCCGCACCGCAGGCGATTTCACCACCGACAGCGCGCGCTTCTTCCAGCGAACGGCGGATCAATTCTTTTGCTCCTTCCCAGTCGAGCCCCATGCCGCGTTGGGCCGTGTCCATCGCTTCAGCGACGGACAGCCCAAGCGACCACAGATAGCGGCGATAAGCGAGCGTTCCTTCCCAGTCGATGCGAAAATTTTTGACCGGGTCGGTATCAGCGAGCGGATCGCAGACGACGTGCGCGGCTGCAAAAGCCTTGCGGCTTTTGAAAGGACCATCCGGCACTTCAATCGCCGCCGCTTTTCCCGGCGTGTATTCGTAAAACGAACCTTTTCCGTCCGGCAAGCGCAACTTGAGGGTCATCCCGATTCTCCTCTCTTCAATCGTAATTCCTTGTTTAAAGTGCTTAAAAACTTATGATTTCAGCTTCGGTACGTCGATCCAACGGCGCTCTTCCCAGGATTTGAGACCGATTTCAGCAAGCTGAATTCCTTTTGCCCCTTCGTACAGATCCCACGGGAACGGATCGTCCTGAACGACGTGTAGCAAAAATTTCTCCCATTGCACTTTAAATCCGTTATCATATTCCTCGTTGTCCGGCACTTCTTCCCATTGCTCGCGGAACGGAATCGGATTCGGAATATCCGGGTTCCATACCGGTTTGGGCGTATTGACACGATGCTGGGTTTTGCAATCTCTCAGGCCAGCTACAGCGCTGCCCAGCGTACCGTCCACCTGGATGGTCAACAGATCTTCACGGTTGACACGAACGGTCCAGGAGGAGTTCACTTGCACGATAATGCCGTTTTCCAGCTCGAATGTCGCATAAGCCGCGTCATCTGCGGTGCAGGTGTAACGCTGTCCGTTCTCGTCAATGCGTTCCTTGATATGCGTGGTACCGAGGCAAGATACGGCTTTGATCTCACCGAACAAGTTGTCGATCACATACCGCCAGTGCGGGAACATGTCGACGATGATGCCGCCACCATCTTCTTTGCGGTAGTTCCAGGACGGACGCTGTGCGGGTTGCCAGTCGCCTTCAAACACCCAGTAGCCAAATTCCATCCGAACGGAAAGGATTTGTCCGAAAAATCCGGAATCGATCAGACGTTTCAGTTTCAGCAAGCCGGGCAAAAAGAGCTTGTCCTGTACAACCCCGTGTTTGACGCCGGCCTTTTCAGCCAGTTCGGCCAGCTCGATCGCTTCTTCCAGCGTGGTTGCCGTCGGTTTTTCACAATAAATGTGCTTGCCGCTTTTGATCGCTTTTTTCACATCGGCAGCGCGGCGCACCGTCGTCTGCGAGTCAAAATAGATGACGTTGTGCGGATCTTTCAGGCAGCTGTCCAGATCCGTGCTCCAGCGGGAAAGGCCATGTTTTTCCGCCAGGGCGGCCAGCTTGTTTTCATTCCGTCCGACAAGAATCGGATCCGGCATGATCACATCGCCGTTTTTAAGTTCAATCCCTCCCTGATTGCGAATGGCCAGAATGGAGCGGATCAAATGCTGGTTGGTTCCCATTCGGCCAGTAACACCGTTCATAATAATGCCGATATTTTTGACTGCCATCTTGCATAACTCCTTTCGCGCGGGTTATTTGGTTCTTAGCAGAGATACACCGTTTACATTCATCTTAACGGGTCGCCGCGCGAAAGTCTTATGAATATGGGAAATGGATTCGCAATATCGGAAACCATATGCCACATTCAAACATTCGCATTCACTCGAAACGGTCGTACCAATCCTTCATGCGTTCATTCACGTTTTCGACGACAGCCTGTGCTTCGGATACGGCAAGTTCATCCGTCAGCCCATACTGATGTTTCAGACGCAAAATTCTGGCGACACTTTCATTCAGCCGTTCTTCTGTAATGTCACCGCGCTCGACCGCCGCTTTCAGGGCCCGGATCGCCTCGGTCTGCTGTTCGAAATGGTGAGCGATCATCACGATATCCGCGCCGGCCAAAACTGCCTTCACCGCCGCTTCCCCGACGCTGTAATGATGGGTAACGGCCCCCATCGTCAAATCGTCGGTAATGACGACACCGTCAAATTCGAGCTGTTCTCGCAACAAACCTTGGATGATGGTCGGGGAGAACGTGGCCGGCTCGTTTTCATCCAGGGCGGGAACGAGCAAGTGGCCGACCATTACCGCATCCGCCCCTTCTTGAATCGCCTTTGTAAACGGCAAAAGCTCCACCTGTTCCAGCCGCTCTTGCCCATGCGAAATGACGGGAAGTTCGAGATGCGAATCCACATAAGTGTCGCCGTGTCCGGGAAAATGCTTGACTACCGGAATGACCCCGCCGGTTTTCAGACCTTTCATCACAGAAGTGCCGATCTCAATTACCGTATCCGCATGATCCCCGTATGAACGTTCACCGATCACAGGGTTTTGCGGGTTGCTGTCTACATCGAGCACCGGAGCAAAATTGATGTTCCAGCCGAACTGCCGCAACGTCAAGGCCGTGATGTGCCCGAGCTCATGCGCGAGCTTGGCGTCGCCTTTCTGCCCAACAGCGCGCGCTGCCGGTGCCTTGATCAATTCCGGAGGCATCCGGGTCACGCTGCCGCCTTCCTCGTCGATCCCTAACAACAGCGGAAAGGGGTTCGACCTTGCATTTGCTTCTTTGAGATCATGAAGAAGCTGCAAAGTTTGTGCAGCATCACTTACATTTCTCCCAAACGTGATAATGCCGCCGATCCGGTGCTGCTCAATCAGCGTACGGGCCTGTTCATTGTATTCCTTTCCTTCTATCCCCACCATGACCATTTGTCCGATTTTTTCGCTTACATCCAGCATCCGCGCCTGTTCCTGCCACTGCTCCCATTCTGAAATGGAGTCCTCGCCGGAATCGTGATGATCATCCGCATCCGGCTCCTCATCCGCATCCGGCTCCTGGTCCGCATGTTCATCCCCACCAGGCGGAAGATGGACGTCAGAGCTATTGTCCGGAAGATGGACGTCATTGCTTTTGTCGGTCTCTTCTGATGAATCGCAAGCGGCTACCGCGAGCGAGATCATTAAGAGTATGAGGATCAGACCGAAAAAAGCCTTTGCTCCAAACCGGCGCGCCCCCGGGGATGATGTCGGCTGTTCTTTCATGATGCACCTCCAGTCGAAATTTTTTACAGTATAACACATCATTCGCAGAGACAAACAAAAAAATCCGGATTCGCCAAAGAATAGGCGAAATCCGGATGAATGCCATACATGTTTATGAATTCGTTTTTTCGTTTGTGGCGGTGCGGTCTTGCAGCTGATGGACCGTAACGTCTCCCCAGCTCAGATCGTCGACGCGATAACGTTCCATCTTTTCCGGATCGAGTTCGACACCGAGCCCCGGCACGCTGCGATCAGGCACATGCAGATAACCGTCGACGTAAGTAATTTTCTCTTTCACCACATCGCTCACATACAGTTCCGGACCGGTCGGGTCGGACGTATAGTTCAAGTTGGTGAGCGACGCACCGAGATGCGCCATCGCCGCGGTTCCGATCGACAGCTCCTGGGTCGTGCCCAACAGACAGCCTTTTCCTGCCGTTTCCGCCGCTGCCGCCGCTTTGCGCGCACTGGTGAGACCGCCGATAAATACCGGTGAAATGTTGAAAATATCGACCGAATCATGGCGGATCATTTCGTACTGCTGCCTCATGCTCCAAACGTGCTCGCTGACCGGGTAGTCGCATTGAAGACGGAAGTGGCGCAGCCCTTCAAAATCGTTGCTGTATGCCGGGCTTTCCACCATTTCAAACGAATAGCACGACAGCCGTTTGACCGCTTGCAAGGCCTGTTTCCAGTCGAGCAAATGGCTGAAATCCAGCGATTTGATTTTCACTTTGGAACCGAAGCGTGTTTTGACGCCGTCCAAAAACGCCTCGTCCGCATCGATGTTTTTGCCGACGTAAAGGCGGAATACGTCAAAGCCCTGCTTAAGCCGTTCTTCCACCACTTTCAGGTTTTCTTCCACTTCTTCCATAAAACGCATGCGGAAAATCGGATAGCAAACTTTCAGCTTTTCCTTTACCCGACCGCCAAGCAGATCAGCGACAGAAATGTTTAACGCCTTGGCACACAGGTCATGCAATGCCATATCTACGCCGCTGCGGATGAAGCTTCCTTTTTCGTAATAGTACATCGCTTCCGGGAAATTGTCTTTCAGTTCCTTGTTCAAAGGCGAGATGTCGAACGGATTGCGGCCGACCAGAATGGATTTCAACACGCGGGTCAGATCCTGGACGTCCACGGCATAGCGCGGAAGGTGAGAAAAGTCGGACATTTCCCCGATTCCGGTGATACCTTCGTCCGTAAACAGCTCGATGATGACATGTTTGTTGACAAAGCCTGTATGGCGTGGAACACCGACAACCGTCAATTTCACATCGGTAATCTTCATGGCATCCTCCTGTTTATAGCAAATTCCAGGTTTTTAAAATTCGTTTCACTTCCGCCGCATCCTGCTCGTCCACCGGTGCAGCCGGAGGCCGAACGACGCCCGCACGGTAACCGAGTCGATCGGAGAGCAAGTTTACCGCTTCCTTGATCACGGTCACATTATTTCCATTATTGTATTTGGCCCGCAAATTTTCAAACGGCAAGAGCAAGTTCCAGATGTTCCAGACGGTTTCGTGATCTTGCTTCCTGAGCGCTTCCAGCAGCTGGAACGACTTGTCTGCCATCACATTGACAAGTCCGGAGGTAAAGCCGGTCGCACCCGCGTAGAAGAAAAACGGCGCCCACTTTTCAGCAGTACCACAAATCCACGTCACATGGCGCTCTTTCGGAACACGGCGGACGATTTCCGCGAAACGGGGAAGGTCGTTGATTGCGTATTTTACCCCGACGATCTGGTCCATTTCGCACAACTCCGCCAACACATCGTCGCTGACATGAGGATCTTTCCAGTAAATGATGGACGGAATGTCCAGCGCTTCCGCAATGGATGAAAAATATTTCAGCGCTCCGCGATCGGTGACAAACGGCTGGATCGGCTCATGGATCATGACGCACTCTGCACCCATTTCCTGCGCATGTTTGCCAAGTTCAATCGCCGTTTCCACCGTATAGCCGATTCCCGGCATAATGATCGCGCGCCCCGCAGCTTTTTTCGCTACACGAGTCACTTCTTCCTTCGCTTCATCCAGCGTCAGAGAATAGAATTCACTCGTATTGCCACACGGAACGATCACCTTCAACCCATTGCTGAGAAGCCACTCCACATTGCGTTCCACACTGTCCCAATCGATGGCGTGCGTAACCGGATCCATCGGCGTCAGCGAAATGGCTGAGATCGTTTCCAACCTTTTATACAAAGGTAGCTGCTCCTGTTCACGCCCACCAATGGCATGCTCCTTCATCTGCTTGGCCTCCTTCTGTGATATATCATATATCACTAATTATGAACGTTGATGAAGGATCATGTCAAGAAAAAAAAGTTCCCAGCACCGCCAGTCTAACGGTACTCCATCATGCATTCATGAGCACCGCAGGCTGACCATGCTGGGACTTTCATCTTTCATCTTTACCCTTTGACCGCACCTTGCGTCATGCCGCGCACGATATGTTTTTCCAGGAGCAAATAGAAGACGAGTGTCGGAATGAGCACCATCGTCAGCGCCGCCATCTGTCCCGTATAGTTGGTGAAATGTTCACCGGCAAAGTTGGCGAGACCAAGCGGCAACGTTCGCAGCGAATCATCGTTGATGAGCACGAGTGCGAACGAAAACTCGTTCCAGTTGTTAATGAAGTTCAAAATGACAGCTGTGGCGATGACCGGACGCGTCATCGGCAAAATGACAGATACGAATATGCGCCAGACCCCGCAGCCGTCCATCACCGCGGACTCTTCTACTTCTTTCGGAAAAGTAGCCATAAAACTGGTCAGCAAAAATAACGTGATCGGCATACTGAACGCGGCATAGGGCAAGATGAGCGCCAAGTGCGTATTGATGATTTTCAAATGCTGCATCAGGATAAACATCGGCACGAGCGTAGCATGGATCGGTACGAGCATGCCCATGACAAAAAAACCGTACAGCGGCGCCCGCAGCTTAAATTCAAACCGGGACAGAAAGTAAGCCGCCAGCGCTCCCGTCAAAATGGATACCGCCACCGCTACAAGCCCGACAAACACACTGTTAAAAAAGTAGGTGCCGATATTGGCTGTCTCCCATGCCTCCGCATAATTGGCCAGCACCCATTCCGTGGGCCATCCAAACGGATTCAAGGCAAAGTTTTGCTTCGATTTGAAAGAATTCATGACCATCCATAAAATCGGGTATGCGTTCACCACCGCAAAGCCAAGCAGCACGGCATATACGATCACGCGGCCAATCCTTTTTTTCACGCGCGCTTTTCGGGAAAACCGATCATCGATTCTGCTTGGGGAATAAGCTGCATCCATCGCACTACCGCCTTTCTATGCTACACGCCTGCCCAGCCATTTCATGCACAGGGAAATCATCCCGATGCTGAATACGAATATCAACACCGAAATCGCACTGCCATAGCCGTAGCGCAAACCCCGGAACGTTTCCGTGTACATATAGGTGGCCATCACCTCTGTCGCATTGGCCGGGCCGCCGGAAGTCATGACGAAAATGAGATCAAAGGTCTTGAGGCTGCCGCTGATACACAAAACAATCGACACAAGGATCACATTCCAGATGGAAGGCAGCGTCACATACCACGTCTTTTGCCACTCGTTCGCTCCATCCAGTTCAGCCGCTTCCAGAATCTCACTCGGTACCGTCTGCAACGCGGACATAAAAATAATGAAATAAAGACCGACATACTGCCAGATGATGACGACACATACCGCAAACATGGCGAGGTCGGGATCGCCCAGCCAGTTTTGCCTTAAAAATTCGAGCCCGATCTTCTGTAAAATCCAATTGAACATGCCGTATTCAACGTTAAAGATCATTTTCCACGTCAGCGATATGACGACGGTGGAAATGACCACCGGCATGAACGCGATCGTGCGGAAAAATTTCGCACCCTTTACTTTCCGGTTGAGAATCAGAGCGAGCACGAGCGCAATCGGCACCTGGCCAAATACAGAGGCCAAAACGACGAGTATGTTGTTGCGAAAAGAGAGCCAGAACACAGGATCTTGCAAAATCGCCTTGTAATTGGCCAAGCCGACAAACTGCATCGGAGAAAAGCCGTTCCACGACATGAAGGAATAATAGAACGAGACAAAGATAGGGACAATGCAAAAAATCGTGTAGATGAGAAAAGCGGGCGCGATACCCGCCCCGATTTTCCATGGATTTTTCAGCAGATGCATCGGCTCAAACTCCTTTTCAGTGAAGAACAAGAAAAGTTACATGTTTTCAAGCGCTCTCTGGATGTTTTCTGCTGCTTCTTCCGGAGTGGAACGTCCCACCGTGATCGCCTGCAGCTCATTTTGCAACACATTGTTGACGGCCGTCGGAATCGTGGCATCATACACCGGTGCAGGCGGAGACTCTCTGAACAGGCGCACCATTTCCAGGAACAGCGGATCGTGGTCGGCGTCTTCCGGGATTTCCACATTGGCGGCTACGATGCGGCCGACGCTGATCAGATCGCGATAAAATTCTTCGGAGAACATCCACTTCATAAACGTATGTGCAGCTTCCAGCCGTTCTCCTTCCAACTCGGAATTGAGGGCCCATGCGTTGCCTGCCACGGTCGAGATGCTTTTCGTTTCGCCGAGCGGGAATACGGCGATGCCGACATTTTTGTCTTCCGGCTTGTTGGCCAGGATGCTGATGATTCCCCAGTTTCCGTCGATAACCATCGCGGAGCGGCCTTGCAAGAAATATTCGATCATCTGATTGCTGTCGATCGTATTCAAATCTTCGTTGAAAGCGCCCATCTGACACAGTTCTTCAATGACACGCAGGGCGGCTACAAAATCTTCATCGGTAAATTTCCGTTCACCCGCCATCACTTGATGCAAAAACTCCGGTCCCGTAAAGCGGTCGGCAATGGTGGAAATGTAGACGGACTGCAACACCCAGGGCGCCGAGTTTCCAAGTGCGATCGGGGTGATGCCGGCGGCTTTCAAGTCCTCGATCAACTGTTTGAATTCGTCATACGTTTCAGGGAACTCGTCATAACCTACACTCGCCAGCATATCTACGTCATAGAACACGAACGAAGTCGGGTTTTGCGCTGACGGTACTGCATACGTATTGCCGTCAAAAGTAAAGTCGCTCAGCACCTCTGGGTTCATCAGTCCGCTGTCCAGCCAATGGTCCAAAATATCATTGATGGGTTGCACCGCATTGCCGTCCACCAGCGGTTTGAGCTCTGCACCCGGCCATACCTGGAAAATATCCGGCAGTTGTCCCCCTGCTGCCTGTGTATTTAGCCTTGTACGATAATCCGCATGAGCGGTCGTTTCGATTTTCATCTGGATGTGCGGATGCTCTTCGTTAAACCTTTCCACTCTCGCCATCGTCAGTTTGAAATCTTCCCGATCCGGTTGGGAAGATGCCCAAAAGGTCAGCTCGATCACTTCATCGGTATCTCCGCCACTGGTTACACCGCCACCGGACTCTCCCCCGTTAGAAGAGCCGTCCCCACTTGACGACGATGAATTTCCGCCGCATGCGGCTGTAAGTGCGACAAGAAGAAGCACGATGAGCAGTTGAAAGGTATATTTTCTCAATGTTTGCATGGAAAAAGGACCTCCCCATTTCAAAGTTATGAATTCGCTTACATCGGATTATGCCACATGCGGACGGACATCAAAATACAACGAAATTTAAATAACATCCAAAAAATTAAGAATTTGAGCTAGCGATGGCTCTTCAGGCGGCGATAATGGGTCGGTGTAAGACCTACATATTTTTTGAACACTTGCACGAAATATTTGTACTCGTTATAACCGACGTCCTCGGCGATCACAAACACCTTGCGCGACGTTTTTTCCAGCAATTCTTTGGCCTTGTTGATGCGAAGCAGGTTGACATATTCCGAAAAACGGTAACCGGTGGCCTGTTTAAAGAGGACGCTCAAATAATTGGGAGAAATATAATGCATTTCTGCCACTTCGGCCGCCTTGATGTCCCGGGTATAATTTTCATGGATGTACTTTTTCACTTTTTCGATCACCCAATGCGGGGTAGGGTCGTCCTTAACCGCATCCATCAGAAGCATGATGTCTGTTAGCAACAGTTGTTCCAGCGCGCCGAACGTGTTGTACAAGTGCAGATCGACTTCATCCGCAAGCTGCAGCTGTATCGAGTCGATCCGGGCACCGGCTGCCGACTCTTTAACGCGGGTTTTCAGGACGGCGATCAGTTCCCGGCACGTTTGCAACCCTTGGCGCAACGTCGCTCCGGAGCGTTGAATCTGGTCGAGCCATTGCCTGACGAGGCGCTCCGCTTGTGCGAGGCGTATGGAAGGTTCCTGATCCCGGTTTAAAATCACTTCCTTCAGGCCCGATTCCATTTCGCTCGACCAGGTGATCGTGAATGAACACTCTTTCGCGGAAACTTCTCCCGCCACAAATACCGTTTCTTGCTTGCCACGATTCGCTGACAATGCCGCATAAGCTTCCTGATAGCGGGCGGGGATACATGACAACTGATCGGCCTTGCCGGATATGCCGATGCGCAAACGGTAATCCCAGCCATTTGCATCCTTCTCACACCGTTCTCTCAGCCTCGTTTGTTCCGGCAAATGGTCCGCTTCATCGTAACAGACCGTAACCAGCTGGTTCTCATGGGTGAACACCGACACCTGATTGAGCTTCAGTGCCGACAGCATGTCGCAAATCCGCTGTTTCCACGCCGCTTTCAACGCATGCAATTCCTGACCCGACATCGTGTCCGCCAAATGGTAATAAGATTCAAGTTCACTCACCAATACGTAAAATTCAATGCGGGCGTTTTTGCAAAGCGGTTCCACCTCAGGGGGAAGCGGCGCGTTATGGATGTAGTGCAACACCATCTGCGCGATCTGGTCTTTTTGCCGGATCACGTGATCTTCTTTTTCTTTTTCAATCGTCCGTTTCAATTTCTGAATAAGTCTCATCAATTCATCGATGTCAACCGGCTTCAACAAGTAATCTTCTACCCCGAGCCGGATCGCCTTGCGCGCATATTCAAATTCATCGTAGCCGCTGAACATGACGATCTTCGTCGCGGGATATTCATGCATGATATGCTCTGCCATTTCCAGACCGTCCATATCCGGCATGAATATGTCGGTCAGCACGATATCCGCACCGCTTTGCTCCATGCATGCCAATCCTTGCAAGCCATTGTAAGCAACCCCGACGATCTCGACCCCTAACTCGTCCCAAGGGATGGTGGTGACCAGACCTTGGGACACGACCGGTTCGTCATCGACGATCAACAACTTGATGCTCATGCGAGAAATCCTCCCCATGTACGATACGTTCAAGTTCATTCTCATCATCCATGTAAGGCAACCTTACGCGTACGAAAGAACCCTCACCTGGCTTCGTCTGGATCACTTCAATTCCGTAAGGCCGACCGAACGCATAGACGATCCGCTCATGAATATTTTTCAGGGCAAAGCCGGAAGCAGGGAGCTGATGGTCCGGGGTGTTCAACCGGGCGTTGATTTCATCTGCGTTCATGCCCGATCCGTTGTCGATCACGTCGATAATGACATCGCGTTTATCCCGGTATGCCCGAATATACAGAACATCTTTTCCGCTCGGAGCGGGAAATCCGTGCTGAATGCTGTTTTCGGCGAGCGGCTGCAAGATGATTTTCATCACCAGCGCCTGTTCAAGACCCGCTTCCATGACGAGCACATACGTGAACGGTTTGACCATCCTTCTTTTTTGCAATTCCAGATAGCTTTGTACATATTTCATCTCGTCCTGCAACGGAATCCATGTTTTCCCCTTGCTCAGATTGATGCGAAAGAGCCGGGCCAGATCCTCGATGCTTTTGCTGGTCTCCGTCGCTCCTTCCATCCGTGCCGTCCAGCGAATCATATCGAGCGTATTGTACAGAAAGTGCGGTTTCATCTGGCTTTGCAAGGCCTTCAGTTCCGCTTCTTTGTTCTGGATTTCCAGTTTGTATTTCGTTTCGATCAACCGTTCGATGTGCGATACCGCCTTGTTGAAACGCATGCCGAGCGTGCCTATTTCGTCTTTGGAGCGCACGCGTACCCGCGCTTTGAAATCGCCGTCTTCCAATCTTTTCGTCTCTTTTGTCAATTCCAGAATCGGTTTGATAATCGTAAGGACAAATCCGAGCAGGGCGATCAGGCTGAGGAGACCGAATATCACCAGCATCCAGCGCATCGAGGCCCGGATACCGGCCACTTCCGCCAAAATATCTTCCTCCCGCACGATCGAAACGAACGTATATTCATGACCTTCCATCCGTTTCATCACTGCGTAAAACTTCTTGTCGTCTTTCGTGAAGGGCAAAACGTTCTGATCCGTATGATGAATATGGTCGAGCAATTCGGGAACCGGATACGTTTTGCCAAGCCGATCGGGATCACGGTGCATCCATACGATGCCATTGTTGCGGATCAGAAATGTTTCCTGTTTTGCATCCAATTGTTCCCCTCCGATGTCGCGAAACAGTTCATCGACGTTGAGACGGATCGCCACTTGTCCCACCGGCTCTACGATGCTGTACAGATCGTTGATGATGCGGAACATCGAGATGACCCGTGCATCTTCCATATCCCATCCGCCCCGCTCCATCACATACGGATCGGTCCAGACGACGCGCCCTCTTCGCTCCCTGGCATCCCGCTCCCACTTCCATTCCTCTCCGCTCACCCGATCTCCCACATGCAATCGCAATCCGTTAATCCCTTCGATCGTAATCGAATTGAAGTACCGTTTGTTCGTCAGGTGAAAGGTGAGGAAAGCCTGGATGTTTCTTTGCAACGTATAGATTTCTTCCCTGTGGTCATCTTCAATGCGTGGGGACAGGGTCATAAAGCGGCGAAATTGTTCGCTGAAAATCATATAGCCGGATATGTCCTCCACTTCTTCCATCACGCTCGACAAGTTCTCTTCCATGTTGCGCAAATTTTGATACGTGTTGTTGATGACTTGCTGTTTAAGGATGTTGTTGGACTGGTTATAGATCATCAAACTGATGGAGAGTGTAGGAATCGTAATCAAGACGAGCAACAGCAGAAGCGATTTCCATTTCAGACTCCAGTTATGAAAAGGCTTCCATCTGTTCATACAGCATTTCCCTTTCGGCCGGTAGTAGGGTCAAAGCTGTTATAGCACAACCACACCGGACAATCAACCAAAAAATAGAAAACGCCGGAAAACACATAGCGTGTTTCCGGCGATGTATGAAATGAGTCCGTTCCAATGCATGCCTTGAAGAGGTGACATGTAACGTTAAACCATGAGTTCCTGCTTGTCCGATGACTCCTCGCCATCGGTATCGAGTTCATCCAGTGCCAGCGTGCGGGTGGTATCCGTTTCAATTTCTTGCAACAGTTCCGGATGTTCGGTCAATGATTTTCCATAGGAAGGTATCATCTCTCTGATCTTCGGTTCCCATTTTTTCAAGTACTGCGGGAAACAGCGTTCGATGACCTCTAACATGACGGATACCGCTGTGGATGCACCGGGGGATGCGCCGAGCAGAGCTGCGATCGATCCATCGGCCGCGCTGATCACTTCTGTTCCGAATTGCAACGTTCCCTTGCCCTTGGCCGTGTCCTTGATAATTTGCACCCGCTGCCCCGCTACAATCAATTCCCACTCATCGCTTGCAGCATGAGGAACAAATTCACGCAGGGCTTCCATCCGCTGTTCTTTGGAGAGCATGACCTGACCGATTAAGTATCGGGTCAGCGCCATGTTTTTGATCCCGGCTGCCAAAAGGGTCATGATGTTGTGCATTTTGACTGACTTCAACAGATCGAACATGGAACCGTTCTTCAAAAATTTCGGCGAAAATCCGGCAAACGGACCGAACAAAAGCAACTTTTTCCCGTCGATATACCGCGTATCCAGATGCGGAACCGACATCGGAGGAGCACCTACAGCAGCCTTGCCGTACACCTTGGCATGATGGCGATTAGCGACATCATCCGATTTACACACCATGAACAGTCCACTTACGGGGAAGCCGCCGATTCCTTTTCCTTCGGGGATGCCCGATTTTTGCAGCAGCAGGAGACTGCCGCCGCCGGCGCCGATAAAAACGAACCGTGCCTGTTGCCTTAACACACTTCCGCTTTCGAGATCACGTACGGTCATCTCCCAGCCGTTGTCACTCGTCCGTTTGATCGACTCGACATGATGCCTGTAGCGAATTTCCACGTTTTCTTTTTGCAAATATTGAAACAGCATCCGCGTCAAAGCACCGAAATTGACGTCGGTACCCGACTTCATTCTCGTCGCTGCGATCGGCTGGGTTACCGTCCGGCCATCCATCATCAGCGGCATCCACTCTGCCAGCTGATCCGGGTCATCGGAAAATTCCATCCCCTGAAACAGTGGGTGGGACGTCATCGCTTCATACCGCTTTTTCAGAAATTGAACATTGTCCTCACCTTGCACAAAACTCATATGAGGAACCGGGGCGATAAAATCACGAGGATTGGAAATCAATCCGCTCTTCACAAGATACGCCCAGAACTGTCTGGATACCTGGTACTCTTCATTGACCTTTATCGCTTTGGAAATATCGATCGATCCGTCGGCCTGCTCCACCGTGTAGTTCAATTCACACAAGGAGGCATGTCCGGTACCTGCGTTGTTCCACTCATTGGTGCTCTCTTCCGCTGCGCCGGCGCCTCTTTCAAATACCGTAATTTCCCACTCCGGAACCAGCTGCTTCAGTAACACACCCAAAGTCGCACTCATTATGCCGGCACCGATCAAAATGACATCTGTTTTCGCTTGTTTGTTTTTCATATGAACCGTCCTTTTAGCTTAAAATTGCATTTTAAACATGCTTTGTAGCGCCTCCAGAGACCAAGGCGCATTTTTAAGCTACACTTCATCTAGTTTATCATTAATAGAAATAGATTTAAATATATATTTCTTGGGGCCTATAGGCGGGCAGGAACCTGAGTATGGGCAGATACATAGAATAGGAGGGAAGTAAAAAGAAACGAAAGGAGAATGAGGGTGTACCCATTGATCACTTATTTCCCGTACGGATACGGATATTGGAATGCCGTGCCGTCGTACGGTTCGTCTTATGGCTCGTCGTATGGTTCCTGGATGCCCCAACCTCAAATGCCCGTGCTTCGTGACCACGGAAGGAGACCGTATGTGGTCAACATCAGGCAGGCCGCATTGCAAAACCGGACGTTTCGTACCGCATTGTGGACCGGAAAATATTTGCAGCTGACCTTGATGAACATCGGTGTTGGCGAAGAGATCGGACTGGAGGTTCATCGGGACCACGACCAGTTTATACGCATCGAACAGGGGCAAGGTCTGGTGCAAATGGGAGATCGCCGGGATCGTTTGTCTTTTCAAATGCCCGTTTATGACAATTACGCGATCTTCATCCCCGCCGGAACTTGGCATAACCTGATCAATACCGGCAACAGACCGCTCAAATTGTATTCCATATATGCGCCGCCGGAGCATCCTTTCGGCACGGTGCACCCTACGAAAGCCGATCAACCGTCAACCTGAATTTTCGCTTTGCACTCCATGAAAAAAGCCTGTCCAGCATATATTGACAGGCTTTTGTTATGAGCAAATGAGCGATTTCGAACTATAGCCTTATTGTGGCCGTTATTGAGGCCGTTCGAGAATAAAGGTTTTTCCCAAAGTCGTATATTGACTGCCGCCCATGCGGCCAACCGGCTTCAGCTTGTCTGAACGAATATTCCCTTGCTCGTAAATATCCTCGTCAATATGGAAGCGGACGACCCGGCCAATGATCAGATCGCATGTCGGATCCCCTTCCGTTTCTCCCAAACGGATGATCCGCTCGAGCACACATTCCATACGGACCTTCGCCTCACGTATGCCCGGAACAGAGATCGCTTCACTCGCCACCGGCGTAAAACCGGCCACCTCTACCTCGCTGACATCGGGAGGCAAGCTTTGGGCGGCAAGATTGGCGGCGTGAACGTTGGTTTCGTCCACGATATGAACTACGAACTCTCCGGTATCCTTTATATTTCTGGCCGTATCTTTCATGTTGCCCTGCTTGCGTCCGACCGAAACAGAAAGCATGGGCGGCTGACTGGACACGACGTTAAAGTAGCTGAATGGAGCGACGTTGATCACCCCGTTTATAGAAAGAGAAGCGACGAGAGCAATCGGGCGGGGAGCGACGCTTCCAACCAGCAATTTGTAATTTTCCCGATCGGATATCGTTGCGGGATCGATCACGATCAAATCTCTCATTCCTTCCCGTGTTGAAAATGTTCTTTATACCAGGCCGCTGCGGCTTCCACTTCGGTCCCCGTCAGATGATGTCCGCTGTTTTCCCAGTGAATGTGAACCGAAGCTCCCGCATTCTCCAACAACTGGGCCAGTTCCTCCGTTTCTTCTGCAGGACAGATCGGATCATTGCGCCCGGCGCCGATAAAGACCGGAATTCCCGTCAGATCCGGCAAGGTGATCCCGCGCCTTGGTACCATCGGATGATGGAGGATAGCCCCGCATAGAGAATGGGCAATATGGAACAATAAGCTGCCAGCGATATTCGCTCCGTTTGAATAACCGACAGCCAAGACCCGTTCCCTGGCAAACGCGTATTCTTTTGCCGCGTTGTCTATAAAATCATGAAGTTCTTGTGTCCGGTAAACCAGATCCGCTTCATCAAATACCCCTTCTGCCAATCTTCTGAAAAAGCGAGGCATCCCGTTTTCTAGCACATTTCCTCTTACACTGAGCAGCGATGCGGTCGGATCAATCCGTTCGCCGAGCGGAATCAGGTCGTATTCCGTTCCTCCTGTTCCATGCAAAAGCAGCAGTGTGGGGGCATCAGGATCGCTCCCTTTTTGAAAAATATGCTTCATGCTCGATCTGACTCCCCTTTCCGTATCGTCAAAGGCGGCAATCCCTGTTCTATGAGCTCCCGGTGCGGCTCGAGCCATTCGGGCAACATCAGCTTTTCGCCGAGCGATTCATAAGGTTCATCACGCATAAAACCGGGAGGATCGGTCGCGATTTCAAACAAGATTCCGCCCGTCTCCCTGAAGTAAATGGACGTGAAATATTTGCGATCCACGATGGGAGTGGAATGAAAACCATGGTGAAGCACCCAGTCTCTCCAACGCTCCTGATCGGTATGATCGCTGGCACGCCAGGCGATATGATGAACCGTACCGGCGCCTCCATGTCCTCTGGCTACAGGCTCTGTCTTCACGTCGATCATATTTCCGAGTTCACCTGGCGCCTGAAACCGCACCAAATCCTGGTCCTCGCCGATCCGTTTAAGCCCCATCACCTGTTCCAATGTGTTCATCGTGCTTTCCGGAGCCGCGCTGTATAGCACAGCACCGCCGAAGCCTTTGATCGCTTTGTCCGCAGGTATGCCGCCGAAAGACCATTGACTATCCGGCCCCTGTTTGCGTTCTACGATCTCCAGTTGCAAACCGTCCCCATCTGCAAATTGAATATACGTTTCGCCAAAACGTTGGCTGCGAATGAAAGGAACCGAGAATCGACGCAGCCGATCTTCCCAGAAAGGAAGTGCTCCTTCCGGCACCACAAACGTCGTCCACCCCACCTGTCCGCTGCCAATACGGCCTTTCCTGGCACCGTCAAACGGGAAAAAGGTCATCAATGTTCCCGGACTGCCCGTTTCATTGCCGAAGTACAGATGATACACCTCTGGCGCGTCAAAATTGACCGTTTTTTTAACGAGCCTCAATCCGAGAATACCGGCATAAAAATCGGCATTGGCTTGCGCATTTCCGGCAAAAGCGGTGATGTGATGTATACCTGCTGTCTGACGTGTCATCAATCGTTCAACTCCTCATTTTTCAGCCATAAAGCATCGCATCTATTACCCATAGAGCAACGCATCCAGCGAGTACGCTCCAGCACCAGTCAATGCAATGGCGACCAAAACAGCGATCAACACGAGGTTAAATTCATAACCGTTAGAAGTATTCCAAAATCCGTGCTGAAAATGCACCTTTACAACCGCTCCTACCATGACGATCGCCATCAGAATGGCGGCCACGGCGGTAAACAGTCCGGCCGCGAACAGGATTCCGCCAAAAAACTCAATGATCCCGATCGCTATCGCAGCGGCTACACCCGGCTTGATTCCGATCGATTCAAACCAGCCGCCCGTTCCTTTCGGTCCGTACCCTCCAAACCATCCAAACAATTTTTGCGCACCGTGTGCAGCAAAGACCAAACCGACAACCAGACGAACGATCAACAAACCGAAATCTTCCATGTTTCCATTCCTCCATTTGTTTTAATTTTAATCATCTTGAATTTAAGATTTTGTTCGAAAAAAAAACGAGAGAACTAAAAGGACAGATCTTTAGCATAATAACCGAGTTTTTTGAGCAAATGGATAGCCGTTTCTTTTTCTTCCGGAGTGAGACCCCCCATCAACGCTTCTACCGTTTCGGCGTGCGAAGGGAATATGCGGTCAAATAACTTTTTTCCTTCTTCCGTGATTTCCGCATATGTGACCCTCCGGTCTTCTGGGCAATCCACCCGCCTTAGCAGCCCCTTTTTCTCCAGCTTATCTACCGTATACGTAATGCTGCCGCTCGTAATGAGTATTTTATCGCCGATCGGTTGAAGCGGCGTTCTGCCTTTATGGTACAGCAATTCCAATACACTGAACTCGGTGGCAGATAATCCGTTGCGCTTCATATCTTTCACGGCCCGCTCCATACACACTTTGTATGCTTTGGAGAGAACCACGAACAATTTTAATGATCGCTCTCGGTTGTTCATCTGACGTTACCTCGATTTTTATCTTAAAATTAAATATCTTAAATTAAAGATAATTATAGTACACCTTTTTTCTTTTTGCAATCTTTTTTTCAAATCATCCTATGTGCTTCGATTCTCCGGTAAAGGCATTTGCTGAAACATCTTTTCGATTTCTTCGATGCAGCGTTCACGGGTAAAGCTTCCATCTCCCGTCGAAACCATATTCACCTTTGCTGCTATTAGCATGAGCATCGATTTGGCCTCTGATTCACTCAAAGCTTTAATTTTTTCACGGACCTTTTCCAACCTTTCCATGATCCCACCTCAGCTTCTTCATCCCTGCTTCTCCATATATATCACAAAAAAAGGGCAAGGTGTAAACTGATTCCCTTGCCATCGTTCATAAAAATTCATACTGCGAGCCCGGCTTCATCAGCTTTTTCCTCTTTTTCTTCACGGACACCAAAAAATAGTTTCAACAGCGGCGGTGTCACTACCGTCGTTAAAATAATGACGATAATCGCCGAAGTGTAGTAACCGGGATGAAGCAATCCGCTTTGCAAGCCCATCGCCGCCAAAATCAGGGCGACTTCGCCGCGAGAGACCATTCCCGATCCAATTCCCATGGAAGATCGCGTATTGAATCCGGACAGTTTAGCTCCCAAGCCACTTCCAAGCAGCTTCGACAAAATGGCGATGATGGTGAAAACAACCAAAAATCCGATTTGATTGCCGATCCCTTCAAAGGTCACTGCCAGTCCGATACTGACGAAGAAGAACGGAACAAAAATCCCATTGGCGATCGGTTCCACTTTCTCCTCGATTTCTTTTTTGAATGAGGTCTGTCCAATAGCCAGTCCGGCAAAAAACGTACCGATGATTCCGGCTACCCCAAGCTCTTCGGCCAAATACGCAAAAGCAAAGGCGATGATAAGTCCTGCGCTCAATACGACCTGCGTTACCTGGAATTTGGAAAACAGTTTAATAAACGGCGGCACGACCCATTTGGAAACCAGAAAGAGAAGAATAAAGAAAATGACCATTTTGCCTAACAGCCAGCCTATATTCGTTTCCAATCCGGTATCGGCTCCAAAAAAGCCCATCGAAACAGCGATGAGGATAACGACGATAATGTCATCCAGTACCGCTGCTCCTAAAAGGGCTGAACCTTCTTTCGTATTAAGCCAGCCCAGTTCTCTGAGCGTTTGCACCGAGATGCTCACCGAGGTGGCAGCCAGGAGCAATCCCATAAAGATCGCTTCTGCTGTTGTAAAATCGAAAAGTTGAGCAACCCCGTAGCTCAATAAAATCGGGAAGATGACACCACCAATTGCGACCAGTACAGCGGCTTTCATATTTTCATTCAGGTCCTTCAGATTCGTTTCCAGACCCGCCAGGAACATCAACAATAATACCCCAATATGGCTAAAAACATTCAGCACTTCTGTATCCTGCACCCATCCCAACACAGCGGGCCCCAAGATAATACCGACGATAATTTTCCCCAATACCGAAGGTTGCCCCAGACGAACACTGATATGACCCGCCAATTTTACTGCGAATAAGACCAACACGAGTTGCAAAATGAATTGAAGAACCACCGTTGTTACCTCCTAGTAACCAAGATAAAACCTATTGTGACCATATCACTCATTTCCATGCTTTTCCCTGCTGCATCCTCCTTTCGGCTAAAAAAAGCAAAAAGGGAGTCTGTTTTTGACAGACTCCACCTATAGACAAAACGTATTCTTTTTACTCCATCCCTAATTATATCGGCTTTGATGAGGATTGTAAACAGGACCGGCTCGACTTTTTTCTGCAAAATCTAACCGTTTTTTGTTACTGAAACGCGATGGCCGCCTTCACCGCCTTCTGCCATCCACTGTAAAGTTTGATCCTTTGTTGCTCATCCATTTGCGGCGTAAAGGTGCGATCGATTTTCCAAAGCTTGGCGATCTCGTCTCGATCCTGCCAATATCCAACCTGCAATCCCGCCAGATATGCGGCTCCAAGTGCAGTGGTCTCAATGATTTGCGGTCGTTCGACCTTCAGATTCAGAATATCGCTCTGAAATTGCATCAGAAAGTTATTGCTCACAGCACCGCCGTCCACGCGCAAGGCCGGTATGGTGATGCCGGCTTCCTCCTGCATCACATCGAGCACATCTTTCGTCTGATAGGCGATCGACTCCAGCACCGCACGTACGAAATGCTCTCTTTCCGTCCCCCGCGTCAAACCAAACACCGCGCCCCGCACATCGCTTTCCCAATACGGTGTGCCGAGGCCGACAAACGCGGGTACGACATATACCCCATCGGTGGATTCCACCTTGCGGGCAAGCTGTTCGCTTTCCGCTGCCGTTTCAATCATCCGCAGCCCATCGCGTAACCACTGCACAGCAGAACCCGTGACAAAAATACTGCCCTCGAGCGCATATTCAACCCCGGAATCCAATCCCCATGCGATCGTGGTCAACAGTCCATTGTGGGAACGGATTGCCTTCTTGCCTGTATTCATCAGCATAAAACAGCCTGTTCCATACGTATTTTTCACCATACCTTCGCGATAGCAAGCCTGACCAAACAACGCGGCTTGCTGATCGCCGGCCGCACCGCATATCGGCACTTCCTTGCCGAAGAAATGATGCGGTACCGTCACACCGTACAGGTCTGATGAAGGCCTTACTTCGGGCAACATGGCACGCGGAACGCCCAAGATCCGGAGCAACTCCTCATCCCATTCGAGAGTATGAATATTGAACATCAGGGTACGCGACGCATTGGAGTAATCGGTTACATGAACCTTGCCACCGGTCAGTTTCCAGATCAGCCATGTTTCCATGGTGCCAAACAAGAGATCGCCACGGGCTGCCTTCTCCCGCGCTCCCGGCACATGATCAAGAATCCATTTCACCTTTGTCCCTGAAAAATACGGATCCAATAACAAACCTGTTTTTTCGCGAAATGTCTCTTCCAGGCCTTCACGGCGCAACTGTTCACAGATGTCCTCTGTCTGGCGAGACTGCCAGACGATTGCATGGTAGATCGGCTGACCGCTGTGTCGGTCCCAGACGACAGTCGTCTCGCGCTGGTTCGTAATGCCGATCGCTGCAATGTCATCAGGACGAAGGTCCGACTTGGAAAACACCTCGGAGATCACAGCCAGTGTAGAAATCCAGATCTGATTCGCATCATGCTCCACCCAGCCCGGTTTCGGAAAATGTTGTTTGAATTCCTGCTGAGCCATCTGCACCATTTCACTTTCCCGGTTGAACACAATCGCCCGCGTGCTCGTCGTACCTTGGTCGATCGCCAGAATATACGAAGCCATCCTGATCACCTCTTGTTTTTTCATAAAAAAATCACATGGCGAAGGCTTGCTGTCCAAACCATCAACAAGCTGCACATGTGATTCTCCGGGATCTCCTTCACGGTATGAATGTATGATCATTGCACGCTATGAATGATATGAAGGTATAATCTTGCACGGGTAGATCTATACACGATAAATGTAAATTCATTGTATACATGGAATGTATGATGTGTCAACAACATTTCACATGATAAAGTTTGAACACAGATGATGGGCAGTTGCTGCTTGACATGGCATCGGTATTGGTATAAAGTAGGATGTAAGCAAGTACTTGCATTCAAGGTGGGGAAGTTCATGAGCCATCTACATAGCACCAGTGACAAAATTTTGCTCGCCGCGATCGACCTCATGGCCGAAAAAGGATACAACGGTACAACCACCAAGGAAATCGCTGCCCGCGCCGGGGTGAACGAAGTGACGCTGTTTCGCCATTTTGGCAGCAAGCAGAAACTTTTGGAAGCGGCGTTCGATCGTTTTCATTACGGCGAAGAAATGACGAAGCTGTTTAAGGAACGGTTGAGCGGGGACTTGCATGCGGATCTGTTGTTAATCAGCAGGACCTACCACAGCATGATGCACCGGAACCGCAAACTGCTTGCCATCGCTCACCGAGAAGGCCATGCCCTGCCGAAAAAGGTGCATGAACGAGCGATGCGGCATCCGCAACAGCTCAAACAGTTGCTGACCGACTACTTCACCACCATGGCGAAACGGGGACGGGTTGTGCAGTCCCGGTCCGATCTGTTGGCCCTGTCCTTCATGTGGATGAATTTTGGCGCTTTTATGAGCAAATTGAGCGAGAATCCGGGACCGGGCGTGACGTTGGACGATTTTATTGAAGAAAGCGTAGCGGTATTTGTCAGGGGGCTTACTCCCTAATTTTTTTCAGCATATTGCAAGTAAGTACTTGCATACAATTGTGGAAAGGATGTGTCATTCTGATGGATGCCACACTGGAAAATCCGAATATTATGAAATTGATGCGCCTTCTGATGCTCACCATCACCATGTCATCGATGTCCGCACTCATGTTCAACATCGTTCTTCCGCAAATCAGCGAAGAGTTTCAGCTTTCCTTTGCTCAGGTCAGTTGGCTCTCTTCCGGGTACACGATCATCTATGCGTTCGGAACGGTAACATACGGAAAGCTGGCTGACCGATTCAGGCTGAAAAATTTGCTGACATTCGGACTGACCTTGTTTGCGATCGGTTCGCTTGTGGGGCTATTTTCAACCTCCTACTGGATCGCGCTGGCGGGAAGATGCTTGCAGTCGGTAGGAGCGGCCTGTGTTCCGGCGTTGGCAATGATCATACCGAAGCGGTATGTGGCACAGGAGCGCAGAGGCAGAGCCCTCGCGATGACCGCGATCGGCGTTGCGCTGGGCGGAGCGCTGGCTCCTGTCGTTTCCGCACTCATCGTGAGCATCGCCCATTGGCGCTGGCTGTTTGTCCCCCCATTGCTCATCCTGTTTATGTTGCCCTTTTACCGCAAGTATCTGGACGATGAGACAACCGGATCGCCTGAAAAATTGGATTGGCTGGGAGGAGGATTGCTTGCCGCTACCGTCGCTTTTCTTTTGATGGGCGTCACCAACCGGAGCGGCGGGTTGATTCTGGCCGGTCTCGCCGCGCTTATTCTGTTTATCGTGCGGATCCGGACCACCAATCAACCGTTTATCCGGCCTTCACTGTTCCGGAACAAATGGTATTCGCTCGCACTTACGCTCGCTTTTCTCATCCATGCTATTGGCATTTCCCTGTTTTTTCTCACACCGAAATTATTGGCGGAAGTCTACTCGCTCAGTTCCGACTGGATCGGATTTGCCATGGTGCCCGCGGCGCTGACTTCTTCTCTCTTGGGAAGAAAAGGAGGAAAACTGGCCGATTTAAAAGGGAATGCGTTTCTTTTTCAAATCGCTTCCCTGTCCCTGATCACCTGTTTTCTCCTGCTGTCGAGCTTTGCAGGCATTTCCCCCTTGTGGATATCGCTGTTTCTGATCTTCGGTAATGTCGGGCAGTCCTTCATCGGCATTGCCATGTCCAACACGATTTCCCAAACGTTGTCCAAAGAACACGTGGGTGTGGGGATGGGCTTGTTTTCGATGCTGAACTTTATCGCGCAAGGAATGGCCGTTGGTGTGTATGGGATCGCGGTCGAATGGGACGCTGCCATCAGCTGGAATCCGCTGCATTTTGATCCGAGCAGCCATTTGTACAGCAATATTTATCTCGTGCTGGCGGCGCTGCACGTGATGATTCTAATCTTTTACCGTTCCCGCTTCAAAATGGGACAGCCGAAAGGAGGAGATACAACGTGACCAAAAGTGCAGGGCAGACCATTGCCGAACAGTTGCTATCCTGGCCGGAAGTCACCCGGAAACCTCACCGTTTTGGAGGAACGGCCTATCTGTACAAAGGAAAAGAAATTGGGCATGTGCACGGAGATCATCTGGTCGACCTCAACTTCCCAAAACCGGTTCGCGACCAGCTCGTCGCTACAGGACGGGCGCAGCCTCATCACATTTTGCCTGAATCCAGTTGGGTTTCCGTGTATATCCAGAGCAATGAAGAAGTCGAGAAAGCCATTGAACTGATGCGACTCAAATATGAGATTCTTGTGGATCGAGATCGCTGAATTCAATAGCGGCTGGCCTGAAGGCTGTACTTCAACCAGCCGCTAATGAGTGATCCGCCATGAATCAAATTTCGATCGATCGAATGATTTTTGCTGGATTGCCTCCCACGACATTACTTAATTTCCAATCGTCACCGGTTTTCCGAACTCCTTGCCGGAATTGCGTTCGATTGGATGAAGGGGAT